>NZ_JBQYLE010000005.1:0-458740 GCF_052681095.1 Granulosicoccus sp. 3-233 | reverse complement strand
TGGGAGCCCGGTGAATCGAGAGGTTCACGCCGGGTTCTGAGAGCAGCTGAGGGGGAAGTTCCCTCGGCTGACTCACCGCGTTAAATCAGGATACAGCTTGCACCTTTTTCTCGGGGTTCAGCGCCATGACCGGCTGGTGACCCCAGTTCCGTGTGTTTCCACTCCAACGCTCAGGGTTGGCCGCTTTGGCTTGTTGGTAGACTTCCTCACGTTTGGCCAGTATTTCAATGTCTTCACCACGGTGACGCTGAGCGGGGGTGACAAATTTCAAGGCACTGTGCTTGTGCTCGTGGTTGTACCAGTGCATGAACTCGTTGGCCCATTGGCGAGCAGCGTCGAGGCTCTCGAAGCCTTCGGATGGCCAGCGCGGGCTGTACTTATCCCGCAGTTTCTGCATGACGGTTTGCGATTTCAATACGCTCCCATTGTCCCGGTGCAGTATCGGCGGGTGTAACGCGCACTTCTCTCGCCATACCGATTGCTCGATGATCTGACAGGTGTGATCACTGTTTTCCTCGTCAAAAACTTCCCAATGCACGCCATAGCGACTGAACAGATCCTCGACCATATACAGATAAAAGAACTGTCCTTTGACCCGGCTCGGGAGCCAGGTGACATCAAGCATCCAAACCTGGTTGATTGCCGTCGCCAAGTGAGTGGTCGGTGGTTTGCGTTTCTGACGCACTTTGGCTCGTCCTCTAGGGGCGAGCTGGCCGATCCGCTTGAGCTCTCTGTATATCGTGGATTCAGAGCCGATGTACTGCCCTTGGTCCGCCAGGGCAGGCACTATCTGGCTCGGCGGCAGACTGGCGTACTCCGGACGGTTGCAGGTGTCCACGATGCGCTGTCGCTCCTCATCGCTGAAACGCCCGAACGGTACCGGCCTGTCTGCCGTCGGACGACAATCGGCTTGTACGGCGCTTCCAGCGGGGCGCCATCGTCGCAGCGTACTGGCGGCAATGCCAATGACCTTGCAGGCCTCCGTGTGCCTTGCTCCGCTACTTACGGCCTCGTCAACCAGTTCCAGTATTTCGTTGCGCTGTGCAAGGGTACTCATCGATCCTCGTCCTCCCACAGCGCCTGGAACTTTTTTGACAGCACCAACAGAGCTGCGCTCTCCGCCAGGGCCTTGTCTTTGCGATCCACCTTGCGCTTGAGACGCTTGATCTCATTACGCGCCTCTTTCAGCGGTTCGTTGGTGGGCTCCTTGTTGGAGGCACCGGCGATACAGGCAGCGCGCCACCGCTCGATCTGTTCAGGGTAGAGGCCCTTTTCCCGGCAATACTCCGTCTTTTCTGCCTCATTCATGGGCTGTGTTTCCAGTACGACAGCGAATTTGGCTTCGCCGCTCCACTGTTCAGCATTGCTGGCTCGACTACCCGGCACAGCGGATCCTCCGTCTCGGACTTGTGACAACCAATTGTACAGAGTCCCCTCACTGATACCTTCTGCCTGAGCGACCTCTGGCACGGATTGGTTGTTCGGTGGCAGTAATTTCTTCAGTACGGCGTTCTTGCGTTCATGAGAATAGCGTGGCATTTCGTTGCTCCAACATCGCCCCCGGGTGATTCCGGGTTTGGGGAGCAACTATGCTGACGTAGGGGGACCGGGAGAAGGCAGCCGTAGACTGTTTAGGTAATAAAGGAATTGATATCAGTATTAGTACATTGAATGCAGTGGCGTGAAAGGTAAATATCCTTCCTTAGAAATGGCCGCTGCATGATGCCTGAAAAGATATTGACTCGGTATTTCAATCCAATTGCTGGAACAGTAAAGTGTATATGTGTTGATGGCGCTTGGATGATTGTCGGTATTGGCTGATGATTTAGCCTTACTTACCCCCAAACACTAACCACCCAAATCCACCCCGACAACAAGCCCCCACTAACCACCGCATACCCCCCATTCCACACCAATCCGGCATACCGCCCACTTACCCCCCCGAAATTCGCCATTAAAAGAGTCGAGGCGGTGAAAGGTGATGTGGCTCCTGCCACAGCCCAGCCGCCGGTGATCGTCACGATCATCGCGGTAGGACTGATGCCGAGCTCTATCGGTGTGGGCAGCAAGGGTGCAAACAGAGATACGGCCAGGATCGGGTTCATGCCCAACTGGCCGGCTATGGGTATCAACCAGAAGACCGACAGCAGGACAATGATTGCCGGAGCCTGGCTCAGATCAATACCTGAGGCGCTGACAACCGGCGCGAACAGGTCGGCGCCAACAGCTCCGATGAATCCCGCCATGGTCAACAGCACCAGCTCCGAGCGTAGCGCGGGCAGTTCGACTGTGGCAAAGGTCGTGGCACGTTGAGCGCTGTGCAGAGCGCGTTCGCCGAGAGACAGGTCTGTGGCCTGAATGGCTGCCCAGACCAATGCAATGGCCGGGACTACGGACATCATGATCCCGACAGTACGAACACCGGTCAGTGCATGTAAAGCCGTGGACAGGACGACCAGCAACGAGAGCAGGATCAGCAATGGTCGCAATTGCTGCAACCAGTTATTGTCGATCTTGTCGCGCCGTGGCGGTGGTGTGCTGAGCTTCGGTTTGAAGATGGTATCCAGGGCCCAACCACTGATCACCATGATGAAGGCACTGACCAGACAGGGCAGTAGCGCGTCGATCCAGCGAGCGCCTGGCACCAGGATGGTCGAAATGGCCATGGCGAAGCCCAGTGGCGTCCATGGCAGCGCTGAAATGAAACCGCGCTGAATGGCCACCAGCATGCGCCGGGTACGGTGCCGACGAATCTCCGGGTCAGGCTCGGATGAGGTGCTGTTCGTAGCCAGCGTACTGAGAAGCGAGATGGCTCCATAAGAGAGGATCAAACCAAACAGATGCCCGCCGAGCGTCAAGGCCAGATAGCGTCGCCCCGGAGGCTGGTTTGCCAGAAAATTTCCGCATTCGGTGATGGATGCCGAGCCGCTGGCAGCACTTCTGATGGAGGCGGTGGCCGTGAAGAAGGCGGCTATGAATGCGGCCCGTTGCAGGCCGTCGCGCAAGGTGTTCTGCCAGTCAGGCAGGGTTATCATGGCCAGCGCCATCATGGCGATACCGATCAGTACGAAGGCGCGGCGCGACCAACGGACATGGGCAAACAAGACCAGGACCAGCGCACAGACGCAGGCACCCGACAGCAGTGAGGCCCAGGGGGCGCCACTGTATTCGAGCGGTATGATGGCCAGCAGAGTGCAGACGGCAAGAATGCCGCCTGACTTTCGAGAAGCGAGGAACGTGAGATTTCTCCCGGACTACAAAGAGCTAGTAATCGTCAGGAACTGACCATACTGGAATCGGGCTGGCTTTGTCTCTCAACTGCTGTAATTCCTCGGCAGTTGGACGCTCTGGCATATCAGGTAATGGAGAATCGCTTACAGCCTGTGCCAGTACGGCGCAGCCGAGCCAATGGGTGCCGGGTTCCAGATGAGCAGATAATTGCGGTACCCAGCTTCTTGGATACAGAACATTGGTATTCGGGTCAGCTCGGTTGATTCGCGGGTCGCGCGGATTGTCGTAGAGGTCGACCATGGACGATACATCGGTATCAGTCACCACTCTGGCAACGCCGTTTTCCGCAAATGCTTCCAGAGGTGGCTGGTCGTTTCGTGCAACCGCGAAACCACCTTCGCGGGTATCGATAGCCACCGAATTGACCACCTTGTGGATTCGGATATGCCAGGGGGCGCGTGGCAACAGCCAGGTTTCTATCTCGACGCCCTTCATCGGTGACCAACAGGAATACAGCACGCCCTCGCCGATTCGTGCATCTGTTTCACTCAGGCGTACTCGGTAGTGCACACCATCATCCGAGCAGGCCAGCATGTTGTCGAACGGGCCTGTGCGGAAACTGCGTGGATCATTCTCGACTGAAAATCCGTAGCGTGTGGAATAGGCAAACTTGCTGTACTTCTCGGCTCCCTGTCGGAATTCGACGGCTTGCTGGCCGCCACTGAGTACCGTCAGATTGCCCGGCTCTTCCCACTTGATCATTCCGGGTTGTGTCAACGTCACTACACTTGCATCCACTTCTGGCGCTGCCTCATCGGCCTGCCAGAACGGGTGATCCTCGGCCAGTGCCAGTGGCAGGAAGGCTTTCATCGCCCAGTAGGGTGAGCCTGGAGAATTGTAGGCCTCACTCATCAGCAGGTTGGGGTAGGCGTATCCGACGGGCATGATGCCGTCACGATCGCTCATGGGTTGTTTTGACCAGTAGCGCAGATTTCTGGCCCAGTAACCGCGCGTTTCTCCCCAGGGCAAGGCTTCCACATCAGCGAGCGCCAGCGCTCCCCAGATGCCGGCATGGGCAAAACGGTAGGTCAGCGATCGGCCGAAGGGCAGGGCGGCTCCGTCGCTGGCAAACCAGTGTTTGATGGTGGGGGCAAACGCCATGGCGTCTTCCAGAAAACGATCACGTCGATCGTCATTCGCCTTGCCATGTCCGCCGCCCAGTGCCGCATAGATCAAGCCGTAGAAGTGCATGGCAAACGGGATGTAATGTTCGGCACGGCGGCGCTGTCCATCTCGAAACCAGCCTTCCTGCAACCGACAGGTTTCCAGAAAATCCAGATCGGACTCGATGATCGAGCGATCGTAGGGCACGCCAACACGGTCCAGGCCCAGCGAGACCAGTACATGAAAGAAGTGCCAGTTATTGGGAGCAGGGGTGTTCTCGAGAGAATCCGTCAGCCACTTGCCCAGGTGATCCCGGCCCTTGCCCGGCAAGCCGTCCCAGAATGTCTCGGGTGCCAGAGCCAACGCAAAGCCGATGGCTGCGCTTTCAACGATTCGTTGATCGCGGTTGGCCGTTGGTCCCCAGTAATCGTTGTGGTCCGGATTGGAACCATTGGCCAAGCCTTCAACATACAGCTCGGTCGCGTCGAATGTCGAGCCGCCGGCGATCAGTGGCGCCAGCCCCCAGAGCGGCCGAGCCAGGCCTTCCAGATCCGCCGCAGCTTCGTGAAAATGCGCACCGGCAACGCCAAGTCGCAAGCGACCTCGGCCTTCGGAAAACCAGGGTGTGAGCGGTGTCATCAGGTCGATGGCAGCGCGCACGGCATCATTGCGATCATTGAAAGGATTATCGGCTATCGGATTCAGCACTGACTGGGTTCTCGGGTGGCGATCAGAAAGGAGGAGCCTGGCTGACACTGGCGCGCGCAACCAGAGCAACGCCGGTTTGCACTTGCCGTGCGGGATACTTGTCAGAGACCAGGCCAAGATTCAATAAACGAAAGGCTTCCTGTCCCATGCCCAACCAGTCGACCCGAATGGTGCTCAGACCGGGGTCGCAGAGATCGGCAATGGGCAGGTCATCGAAGCCCATGACCGAGACATCGCCCGGTACGGAGATGCCGCGGGCCTGCAGGGTCTGCACCGTGGCCAGGGCCTGAAGGTCGTTGGAGCAGAAAATGGCGCTTGGTGGAACGACATCCTCACGAAAGGCATCAGTCAAGGCATCGGCAATGTAGCTGGCTTCGAGCCGTTCGAAGTATCGTGTGTCCACGATGGCGTTGCCGTTGCTGTAATCCTCGACGCCTTGCAGAAAGCCTTCTGTGCGTCGTCTCAGTGTCCAGCGCTGGCGACTGCTCAGGTGAAGAATGCGTCGATGGCCTCGTTCCACCAGAAAGCGTGCAACCAGCCGCCCCCCGAAATAGTTGGCTGGTGAGACTGCGTGGACTCGCAGATCCGGATCCAGCCCATTGACCAGGACGGTGGGTACCCCACTGTTCGACAGACGGGCCAGTGCATCAGGTGTCGGGTCGATACCGACAAACAATACACCGGCATCACTGCGGGTAAACACTGCTTCGGGGATTTCCTCATCGTTGTTGCGTAGCAGAAAGTGCAGTGCGATTCCGCTATCCTCGGCAGCGGCTCTGAGTCCTTCAAGGATCAGTCCGTAGATGGAACTGATCTGCGGCTGGTGGCTGTTTTCATTGAACAACAGAAACGCCGATTTGAGCTCCACACCCGTATGTTGCAACCCCGTCATGCCGCGATGCCCGAGCTCACGAGCGGCGCGCAGCACCTCGCCGCGTACTCGTTCGCTTATCCCGGCCGCACCGGAGAGCACTCTTGATACCGTGGAAACGGATACCCCGACAGCCTGCGCAATATCGGCTTGACTGACACGTGTTCGGGATGTTTCGGCAGCAGAGCTATCCGGTTTTGGAGATGCAGCGTCGTTCATGCGCCCTGATATGCCTCAAGTGATTGTGGATCGGGAGACTGAAGGCCTCGAAAGGTACGCAACTGCAACTTCGAATGCAACAAATGCAAATCAGTGCATGGGCTGGGCATCATGGCTGGAGTCCGACAGCCTCAAACAGCCCGCAGACCACGCTGACGCGGGTCCGGCCTCGGCACTGCCGAGATCAATCGCTGGGTATAGCTGTCGACAGGAGCATCGCAGACCTGATGGGCCAGGCCGGTTTCCACCACACGTCCTCGGTGCATGACGGCTACACGATCGCACAGATAGCGCACTACCCCGATATCGTGGGCAATGAAAATGATGGAGAGTCCGAGTTCGTCGCGCAAGTCCAGTAGCAGGTCGAGAATCTGGGCTCGTACCGAGCCATCCAGCGCCGAAGTGGACTCATCGGCAATGATGACTCTGGGTTCCAGTGCGATCGCACGGGCGATACCGATGCGCTGGCGCTGACCGCCAGAGAATGCATGTGGGTAACGTTCCATCATGCTGGCCGACAGGCCGACGCGTTCCAGCAGACTGGCAACCCGCCCTCGCAATTCGTTGCCGCTGGCCAGTCCGTTGATCCGCAGCGGTTCGGCAATGATCTGTTCAACCGTCATGCGTGGGTTCAATGAGGAATAGGGATCCTGGAAGATCATGCGGATCTCGCGATAGACCTGTTTGTCCCGAAAGCTGGCCGCCTGGGTCAGATCACGTTCTCGGCCTTGCCGGTCCGAATAGATGACACTGCCAGACACGGGCTTGTAGCGTCCCATCAGGACGCGTCCCAGACTTGTCTTTCCGGAACCCGATTCACCGACAATACCCAGAATTTCACCCGGCCAGAGAGACAGGCTGACTGATTCCAGAGCGACCACGGCGCCATGTACCGTCTTGCTGAACCAGCTCTTGTGTCCACCGAACTGCAGACGAATATCGTTGATCTGTATGAGCGGCGTGTCAGGTCGTGTCGGTATGGGGCGTGCTTCTGCCTGTTCCAACCCCAGAGAGGCATCGATCAGCTTGCGCGTGTAGGGGTGGGCCGGTGCATGGAAGATCTGGTCTACCTCGCCGTGTTCGACAATGCGGCCATTGAGCATGACGGCAACATCGTCGGCAATCTCCGCCACGACACCCATGTCATGCGTGATGAACATCACCGACATGCCCTTCTTGCGCTGCAGTTCGCGAATCAGCAGCAGAATCTCGGCCTGAGTCGTGACATCCAGAGCGGTCGTGGGTTCATCGGCGATCAGTATATCGGGTTCACAGGCGATGGCCATGGCGATCATGGCGCGTTGACGCATGCCGCCGGAGTACTCGAAGGGGTAGCGATCAACGGCACGTTCCGGTGAATGAATATGCACGGCTTTCAGTGCCTCGATCGCGCGCTTGCGAGCTTCCGCCTCGTTCACATCCTGATGCAACAGAATGGCCTCTATGATCTGCTGTCCGATGGTATGCACCGGTGACAGCGATGACATGGGCTCCTGAAAGATCATGGCAATGCGCGCACCGCGCACGGCACGGATCTCTTCACTGTCGGTATCCAGAGACGTCAGCTCCAAAGGCGCGTGACTCTCACTGTCGAAGATCGTGACCGAGCCTCGGGTAATGATGGCGGGGTCGACGATATTCATGATCGCTCGCGCCGTCACGCTCTTGCCGGAGCCGGATTCACCGACGAAACAGGTGGTCTTTCCGGGTAGCAGGTCGAAGTTCAATGATTCGATGGCATGAAAGGCGCCGTCCTTGTGCGGGAAGTCGACTGACAGGTCGCGAACCTGGAGAACCGGCTGTTGTGGTGATGTGTTCATGATGCTGTCCTTATCGTGCATAGGGGTCTGCCGCGTCACGCAGACCGTCGCCAACGAAGTTCATGGCCAGTACCGCGATCACGATGGCCAGGCCCGGGGCCAGCAGCCAGGGGGCGGTGGCCAGCACACGGATGTTCTGGGCCTCCTGCAGCAGTACACCCCAGGAAACCACCGGAGATTGCAGACCCAGGCCGAGAAAGGACAGGGCCGTTTCAGCCAGAATCATCCCGGGAATGGCAAGACTGGCTGCCGTGATGATGTGGCTGGTAAATGCTGGCACCATGTGCCGCATCACCACGCGTATATGGCTGGCACCGTCGTACAGAGCGGCGGCCACATAATCCTCATCCTTCAAGGCGAGAAAGCGTCCGCGAACCACTCTTGCCAGTTCTGTCCAACCCAGCAAGGACAGAATGAGAGTGATCACGAAGTAGACACGCAGCGGCGACCAGTCGCTGGGCATGGCCGATGCCATTGCCATCCACAGGGGGATGGTGGGCAGGGAGCGCAGGAATTCGATGGTGCGCTGGGTGATTGCATCGAACCAGCCACCGTAGAAGCCGGCAAGCCCTCCTATGAGAACACCGAAGAACAGTGACAGCACGACACCGACAATTCCAACGGAGAGCGAGATTCTTGTACCCAGCAGCAGGCGGCTGAGCATGTCCCGCCCCAATCTGTCGCTACCGAGCAAGTACAGAGGGTCGCGCTTGCGTTCTGGTCCGAACAGATGGATATTGCTCGGGAACAGGCCCAGCAACTTGTACTCATGGCCTTCCACGAACCAGTCCAGGTATATCTTCTTCGAGGGGTCGATGACGAACACGCGTCGCAGTGCTTCAGGCTCCACTTCCACCTTGTAGCCATAGACATGCGGTTTGAAGGACCAGTCACCGTTCTCGTCATGATCGATGAAATGCAAGCCTTGCGGAGGGGCATAGGTGTAGCGAGCCTGTACCTTCAGAGGATCCTTGGGGGCCAGAAAATTGGCAAACACGGCACAGATGGCAAACAGCATGAGTATGTAGAGCGATACGCGCGCCATCCTGTGTTGTCGGAAGCGGCGGCGGATCAACTGCCACTGACTTTCAGTGCCAGCCAGTGTGCCTCGAACTGTGCTGCTTTCTTCCGGAAGATCGGTGGCAGGTTCTGTCATTGTCGTGCTGTTCATCAGTTGGCTCCTACCATACCGAGCCGAATGCGCGGATCAATCCAGGCAAGCAGCAAGTCGGAGATCAATGTACCGATCATCGTCAACACACCCATGAACAGGATCAGGGCACCGGCCAGGTACATGTCCTGCGAGAGCAGGGCGCGTAGCAGTATTGGCGATAGTGTCGGCAGGTTCAGCACGATCGCTGTCACGAAGCTGGAAGAGATGACCGTTGGCAGTACCCAGCCAATGGTGGACACCAGAGGGTTCATGGCAACCCTGACCGGGTAGCGCATGATCACCTTGCGCTTTTCCAGGCCCTTGGCACGAGCAGTCAGCACATAGGGCTTGTTCAATTCATCGAGCAGATTGGCCCGCAGCACCCTGACCAGTTGTGCCGTGCCAGCCGTTGCAATGACCAGAACGGGAGCCCAGACGTGCTGCACGAAGTCGAGGAACCTGTCCAGGCTCCACTTGGCATTCATGTATTCGGGGGAGAACAGGCCGGTAATGGTGACACCGAACCACACATAGCAGATGTACATCAGAACAAGGGCGAACAGGAAATTGGGCACAGCCAGACCGAAAAAGCCGATGACGGTGGCGAAGTAATCCCCCAGGGAATACTGCCTGACGGCCGAGTAGATGCCGATCGGGATGGCTACGGCCCACATGACAACCACGGCCAGCAACTCGACTGCCAGGGATATGCCGATGCGTTCGGAGAAGATCTGCGCTACGGGCAACTTCATCTCGAAACTGTAGCCGAACTCGCCGTGCAGCATGCCTTTCAGCCAGGCCCAGTACTGCGTCAGAATAGGGGCATCCATCTGATAGCGTTCGCGCAGGGTATCGATGACCGCCTGATCAATGGTCTCGCCACTGCCGGACAGGCGCGCGATATAGGAGGTGATGAAGTCTCCAGGCGGCAGTTGTATTACCACGAATACCACTACCGACAGCGCCAGCAGTGTCAGCAGCATCGTGACCAGTCGACGGGCCAGATATATTGTCATGTCAGTTCTTCCAGGCAGGTGCGAGGACGCTCACTGACAGACCGTGGGCCGGCTGCCAGTGAGCAAGGAGCTACCTCAGTTCTTGTAATAGAGCTGTGCGGTGCCCATCGGCGCAGGTTGCGGATAGAGCCATGCATAAGGCTGACTGGCAGGCACATTGCCCAGATCCTTGTTGACTACCACATATCCTTCTGCGGGCAGTACGGTACCGATCACCCAGAACTGCTCGGCCGAGATATCCAGAATCTGCTTGAAGATCTCTGCCTGCTGCGCAGGATCGCCAGATGCCTTCAAATCCCTGTAGAGTTCCATCTGCTTCTTGGCAGGCTCTGAAGGCTCATTACCACCTTCGCTGTCAGGGTTGTTGAACCATTGGGCCCACTGCAGGGCAAAGGCTGACTCCCGATTGAACGGAAAGTAGTAGCGCGCATCGAGCAAGGCATCCCCCAGACCACCATCTCCCCACCAGATATGCATGTCATGCTGGTTGCCGTGGAGACGCTCGTAGACGAAGCTGCGTTCCACATTGCGTTGGTCGAGCTGAATACCGATTTCAGCCCATTGGTTGACGATCAGCTGCGCCATGTCATTGAACTCGATCTGGTCCGATGGCGTGTACAACTGAATGGTGATGGGGTCTCCGGCACTGTTGAGCCGAATACCGTCGTCGTTGCGCTCGGTCAGACCCAGACCATCCAGCAGTTCGTTGGCCTTGTCGGGATCGTACTCGGTGTATTGAGTCGCCAGCTCTTCGTGATAATACGGCGATTCGGGGCGTGGAGCGGCTTGGAAGGGCTTGCCCTGTCCGGCAAAGATGACGTCCACGATCTCTTCCCGGTCTGTGGCCAGAGACAAGGCAACCCTGAAGTCCCGTTCGTTGTACAAGGCGCGTTTGACCGGGTCTTCGTTGTTCAGGTTGAGCTGCAGGATCGCGTGGTTCATGCGAGCGTCGACTGTGGACGTCAGACGGTAGTTGCCCGATTCCTGACTGTCATAGATGACCGGCTTGTTGGTTACGGTCGCAAAATGCCGGTTGGAGAAATCCACTTCACCATTGATGACCTTCAGCAGAATGTCTTCGACGTTCTCGCTTTGCAGCATGGTCGCCTTGTCGATGTAAGGCAGTTGATTCCCAGCGGTGTCAACCTTGTAGAAGTAGGGGTTTCTTTCGAATTCTATGATCTGGTTCAGGCCATCGTAGGCGGTAGTCTGTTGCCAGGCATTGAGTGACGGCCGCTTTTCATCAGTGAAATAGGTGAAGCAGGTTTTCTCGAGAGCTTGTGACCAGGAATCGAAACCGCGTTCGGCCGCCAGCTTGTCAGCATCGGGGTTCACGCTGGGTACCAGCTGTCCACAATAGTGCTTCGGGGCAAAGGTCAGAAACGGGCCGTCGACGCTGGCAAGGCGTTGTATGAGAAGACCGTCCGGTCGTTCCAGGGTGATTCGGTAGGTGGTCTCATCAATGACTTCACCGGTCATGTTGTCCCAATCGAAATTGGGTGCTCTTTCACCCTTGTAGTCCGGGTTCTTGGCAATGCCGTTCAGGGCGAAATCGATATCGGCCGCAGTGAAGGGTTCGCCGTCTGACCATTTGTGGCCTTTGCGCAGATGAAAGGTGAACTCTGTTGCTTCATCATTCACTTCGAAGCTCTCGGCCACATTGGGAACGACCTCGGACCAGTCAAGATTGAAGGCTACCAGTGGCTGATAGGCGACCGTTCGACGAATCCAACCGTTGTCGTAGGTGCCCTTGAGGGCCGAACGCCAGACGCCGCCGTATTGACCGACACTCTCGATCGGTTCCAGTACAAAGGGTGTTTCCGGCAGGCGCTCTTCCACGGGAGGCAGGGTGCCGGCCTTGACTTGCTCGGCGAGTTGCGGAGCCTCCTGATAATCCGCAGCAAGCACTGATGCGCCGGGCACGGCAAGCAGGGTGGCACTCAGCGCAGCCATCGACAAGCGATGTCGAGATTGAGTGTGAGGGTTCAGGTGTTTCATGGCGGTGTCTTTCTCTCCTTGTAGCATGATGGGTGGTATCAACAAGCCGTACACAACTGGCGCAATACGCGCATGTCCTGTTTGAACTGCTCTTCATCGTTGTTGGCGACAAACTCGAGCATGGCCAGTCGCGGCTTCGACCAGCGGGGGCTGGTTTTCCAGTTGCTCATGAGTGAGCTCCACGAATCCCTGCCTTCCATCAGTGGTCGACGTTCATCAGCACCTTCTGCTGGTAACCAGTGAAAGACATGGACATGTCCGAGCCAGGGGGCCAGAGTGGTGATTTCTGCAAGCAGCTCTTCCTGTGCTCTTCCGGGGACCGGTTGCCAGTAGGTAAACAGGTTCACATGATCCGCGTTTTCAAGTAGCTGCACCGTGTCTGCCAGTCGTTCTGTCATCGTATTGCGATGAAACTCGATACTCACGGTAATGTCTTGCGAGGCGGCCTCTTCGGCCATGGCAGCCAGGTCGGTCACGATTTTCTGTCGCTGGGTGTCGTCAAGCTTGTCGGGTGTGTTGCGGCCCGCCCAGACGCGAATATTGTTGGCGCCCAGGGATTTTGCGCTGGCCAGAGCCTGGGCGAACTCTTCGCTGGTTTCCGCATCGCCTGCGCGCACATAGCTGCCATAGGAATCGGCATCGATTTCGTGTTGGCGGCACAGTTCGGCTACCTGTTCTGCCCGAGAGAGATCGCCGAGCGGGACATGCACGTCCGCACCCCATTCGATGGCCCTGACACCGTTCTGCGATGCCAGAGGAATGAGTTCCTCCGGGGCCAGTGAGCGGAAAGTGACAGAGCAAAGGGCCGGAATGACAGGACTTTCATTGTTCATGCGAGCATGTCCCAGTCTTCCAGTGTCACTTCGTGTTGCAAGGGCTCACCGCGACCGAACCTGTCAATCTCTTCGATCACCAGGGCTGTCATTTCGGCAACTTCCTCTCCCATCGAACCCGCAATGTGCGGGGTCAATTGCACATTGGGCAGATCCCACAATGGCGAGTTGTCCGGTAGCGGTTCAGGGTCGGTGACGTCCAGAATCGCGTGTATGGGGCGATTGGAAAGGGTTTCGATCAAGGCATCGTGATCCACCAGACGACCGCGTGCCGTGTTGATCAGCAGGGCATCGTCACGCATCAGGCTGAACTGTTCCCTGCCGATGGACTTCACCGTGCTCGGCAGTAATGGCTGGTGCAGCGAGATCACATCGCTGCGAGCCATCAGCTCGTCAAGGGATGCTGTTTCAACGCCCATCTGCGTGGCTTCTTCCGCATTGACGAAGGGATCGTGCAGGAGAATCTGTACACCGTGCGGTGCCAGAAGATCAATGACGCGGCGTCCGATGCGTGAAGCGCCGACAATGCCGATGACCTTGCTGCGAATGCCTACCTGGGCACTGAGCGCGGCGGTACGATTGTTGATCGATGAACGCTGTTCCCGGTACAGCGCTTCCCAACCGCGCACCTGCTTGCAGTGCAACAGTATGCTGGCAAGCGTGAATTCCGCTACGGGACGTGCATTGACAGAGGCTGCCTGAGTGACGCGGACGCCACTGGCAATGACATCGCGCGTGACGACTGATTTCACGGAACCGCCCAGATGTGCAATCAATGCAAGATTCGGGATTTTTTGCACCTCATTGATATCGTACAAATCAGAGCCCCAGCCAGTGATCAATACATTGGCCGAGTCGAGGAGTGTGCTGTCATCAGCGCTTGCCGGAAAGGTGTCAACGGACTGACAAACCTTGTTCAGCAGTGCTTTGGAGTTCTTGTCAAGGTGCACGTCGACACTACGTTCCGGTAGCTGGATCAAAGCGTTCAGCATGCTCGAGTTACTCCGTTCTGCCTGTTCACGGGCCAAGATCATCATCCCAGTTAATGCGAATGGTTGCAACTATACGCAAATTTGCATGAAATGCAAAAACTTTTTGCATGGAACAGTTCGGGAACACGCAGGACAGACAGAAAGGCAGGCGGCAGCGGCAGTAGGGCAGCGTGGGTGGAACAGGTGGATTGGGTGGAATGGACAGCACGGGCGGAACCGAGGCAGGACGCGCGATGACCATGGTGAGGTCAGTTCGGGGTCGGTGAGCTGGCTCAGTGGGCCCGGCAGTCCGAGTCTCATCCTGATTGTCGGTACGCACTGAGCCCGCGACCATGCAAGCTGCGAGCGCGGTAAGGTCTGGCTGCGTGTGTCTGCGCGCGGGGTCTCTGATGCCGCCTCCATGCAGGGACTTCGCCAGTCTTGAGCGCTTTCTGCGAAATCGTTGTTCAGGCAGGGCTCATGGGCACGATCTGGTCAATCGGAAGAATCGAGAGATTCGGCGGCACGCGTCATCAACCAGGTATGAAACTGTTTCTGAGCCGGGCTGGTAATGCGATGCATGCTGGTGAGCGAGCAATACCAGGCGCAACGCAAGGTGCGCTCGTCCAGCTGCACCAGCGCACCGGATGCCATTTCCCGTTTGCAGATGATGTGATCGGCGAGAATCACGCCTTCGCCGTCGACCGCGGCGTCGATGGCAAGCGCCAGATCGGAATGAATCTGCCCATCTTCCCAGGCGGTGGAATCCGGTTCGAATCGGGCAAACCATTGTCGCCAGATATTGGTGCCGTGGTCGTGAATCAGCGGTAGTGACTCTTCGTGCAACCAGCATTCGGGATCGTCCAGTCTGTCGAACAAGGCGGGTGAGCAGGCGGGAAATCCATCGATGGGAAAGAGCCGGTTCATGACGCGTTCCGAGCCGGACAGGCGTTGCTCGAAATGCACCAACAGATCCCAGTCCGTTGAGGTGCGGGCAGGTGGACTCCAGGCAGATCGCAGATTGATCTGGATGTGGGGCTGCTCCTTCTGATAGTCAGCGATCAGGCGCCGTAGCCAGCGGCTGGAGATTGCCGGTTCGGCAACCACCTCGATGATATTGCGCGACGAGGAATGGTGAAAGGCATCGCAGGCGTCCGAGAGAATCTGCAAGCCCTGGCTGATTCGCGGGGCCAGCATGCGGCCTTCGTCTGTCAGTTCGATCCAGTTCTTGTGACGAACGAACAACGGCGCGCACAACCACTCCTCCAGATTGCGCACATGCTGGCCCACCACGGTATGGCTGACATGCAGTTCGGCAGCGGCTTTCGAGAAGCTTTCATGTCTTGCCGCGGCCTCGAAGGCGCGAAGTGCGTTGAGGTGTTTCATGTTGCGCGGCATGGAATTCAGTGTAGTTAAAAGCTTCGCTGAGAGCAATAACTTTGCGCTCACGCCTCGTGGGAAGTGCTGCATATACTTTTTCGCATCAGGGGTCAGCGCTGTTCTCGAACGGCAGGAGTACGAATTGGTACACGGGCACGCAACCTCGGCGCCGGCGCTGGTCGTGCAGGACCTGCACAAGAGTTTCGGATCGCTGGAGGTTCTGAAAGGGGTCGGATTGTCGGCCTGCGAGGGAGATGTGATTTCCCTGATCGGTTCCTCGGGCTCTGGCAAGAGCACCTTTCTTCGTTGCATCAATCTGCTGGAAATGCCGGATGCCGGTGAAGTCAGGGTCAACGGCGAGCTGATCCGGATGACAAGAAACCGGGAGGGTGGGCAAGAGCCCGCAGATCCACGTCAAGTAGAAAACATCCGTGCACGTCTTGGCATGGTGTTTCAGGGCTTCAATCTCTGGAGCCACATGACGGTTCTCGAAAACGTCATTGCGGCACCAATCAGTGTGCTGAAACGTTCACGCAGCGACGCCATCGAGCGTGCCGAGTCCATTCTGCAAAGAGTCGGTCTGTATGAGCGCAGACACTTCTACCCCGCACATATATCGGGCGGTCAGCAGCAGCGTGCGGCCATCGCCAGAGCGCTGGCCATGGATCCGCAGTTGATGCTGTTCGATGAGCCAACCTCGGCACTGGACCCCGAACTGGTCGGTGAGGTGCTACAGGTCATCTGTTCGCTGGCGGAGGAAGGTCGCACGATGCTGTTGGTCACGCATGAAATGGCCTTCGCCCGTGATGTGTCCTCCGAGGTGGTCTTCCTGCATCAAGGACGAATCGATGAGCAGGGGGACCCGCATGAAATATTCACTCATCCCGAATCCGAGCGTTTCAGACAGTTTCTGTCGAACGTCAGACAGTGACTGCCGCGAAGCCCGGCCGTAGTGAGACATCCACAGAGTCATCCCTCTCAATAATGCAACGGAGAACGACAATGATCATCAGAAAACTGGTAACCCTCTGTATCGCAGGCACGCTGGCCTTTAGCGGTGCACACATCTTCGCCGCGGAGCCGCTGCGCATCGGTGTGGAAGGAGCTTATCCTCCCTTTTCCAGGAAAGAGGCCGATGGCAGTCTATCCGGCTTCGATATCGAAATCGCCGAAGCCTTGTGCAAGCAGATGGGTCGCAAGTGCTCTCTGGTAGAGCAGGAATGGGACGGTATGATACCCGCGCTGATTGCCCGCAAGTTCGACGCCATCATCGCGTCCATGTCGATCACGGATGATCGCAGGAAGAAGGTTGGCTTCAGTGAGAAATACTATGCGACTCCCACGCGCTTCATCGCCAGGAAAGGGTCGGATCTGGAGTTGACTGTCAGCGGGCTGGAAGGGAAGAAAATCGGTCTGCTCCGTGGTACGACCTATCAGTGCTTCGTCGAAAAGCACTTTCCGGATGCGGACATCATGCTCTACAACACTCAGGAAGATGTCTACGCCGATCTGGTGACAGGGCGACTGGATGCGCAAGTTTCCAACTCCATTCAGGCCATGGATGGTTTGCTGAACACCGAGGCCGGAAAGGATTTCGCGTTCATTGGAGATGATCTGGATGACGAAGCCTGTCTGGGTGAAGGCATCGGCATTGCCGTGCGCAAGAACGATAGGGCATTGGCTGACGAATTCAGTGCCGCCATCAAGGCCATTCGCGAGAACGGTGCCTATCAGGCCGTGAATGACAAGTACTTTGCCATTGATATCTACGGTAACTAGATGCATGGTCGCCGGTGATTTCGATCAGCAATGACTAAGTCAGGGGGGGCGCGGTGGATACGGTACTGGAATACAAGTCGATACTGATGCAGGGCACACTGGTGACGGTGTCGCTGGCCGTACTGTCTCTGCTTCTCTCGGTATTGCTCGGCCTGCTCGCGGCGTCTCTGAAGCTGTCCTCATCCCTGATGGCAAGGCGTATCGGCAATATCTATGTCACGCTTGTGCGCAGTGTGCCGGACCTGGTGCTGATGATGCTGATTTTCTACGGAGGGCAGGCACTGGTCAATCATCTGGGCGGGCTTACCGGTTGGTGGGACTATGTGGATCTGAATCAGTTCATTGCAGGTGTGTTGACGCTCGGGTTCATTTTCGGTGCCTATATGGCGGAAACCTTCAGAGGGGCCATACTGGCAATTCCAGCCGGTCAGCATGAGGCTGCCGTGGCTTGCGGTATGAACCGCTTCCAGGTGTTTCGTCTCGTCACCTGGCCGCAGATGGTAAGGCATGCCTTGCCCGGTTTTTCCAACAACTGGCTGGTGCTGGTCAAGTCGACGGCGCTGGTGTCAGTCATCGGGTTGCATGACCTGGTCTGGAACGCGGTCTCTGCCGGCCGCTCCACGCAGCAGCTGTTTTCCTTTCTGAGTGCCGTTCTGATCATCTATCTGTGCATCACGGCGGTATCGGATCTGTGTCTGAGAAAGCTGGACAGACGATTTTCTGCCGGTGTGGAACGGAGGTGATGTGATGGATGATGAGCGCAGCTTCCTGCAATATCTGCAGCACATCAGTGAGAATGTGTCGCCCGTCGATTTCTACCTCATTGCCGATAACCTCGATCGATTTCTTGCCGGTGCACTGGTCACCCTGCAATTGACCTTTCTGGCCCTGTTCTTCGGCGGGCTGTTCGCAGTGCCTCTGGCCGTGGCGAGGGCGGCCAGAACCCCCTGCCTGAATCCTGCCATCTGGGGATTCACCTACCTCTTTCGGGGGACCCCCTTGCTGGTCCAGACCTATCTGATCTACTACGGGTTGGGGCAGTTTGCGGTTGTTCGGGAGAGCTTCCTGTGGGATCCGATCCTCAGTAGTCCCTGGTGGTGTGTCCTGATAGCCTTCACACTCAATACTACCGCGTATACCACCGAGTTTCTGCGCGGTGCGATTCTCTCGGTACCCAATGGCGAGATCGAAGCGGCAAGGGCGTGCGGTATGTCCTGGTGGACACGATTGCGCCTCATCGTTCTGCCCGGCGCGTTTCGACGTGCCTTGCCGGCCTACTCCAATGAAGTCATCTTCACCCTGCACGGTTCTGTCATTGCCAGTGTCGTGACCTTGCAGGATCTGCTGGGTGTGGGGCGCTGGCTCAATGGGCGCTACTACCTGGCTTATGAGGGCTATCTGACAGCCATGGTCTTCTACATGATCATCGTGTTCGGTATTACCCGACTGTTTCGTCTGGCCGAAAGAAGGTATCTGGGACATCTGCGACCCAGAGAGCACGATGAGCTTCTTCCAATGACGACAAGCCACTGAACCATTTTCGCCGCAGATGCGGTGTGTCAAACCTCTCTGTCTCAACTGAAAAGGCAAGCAGCAAGCATGGCAAACAAGAATCGAACAGAACGCAAACTCATCGAAGGACAAGCGGCCCTTGTCGTCATCGACATACAGGCGAGCGCGTTCGCTGATCAGAATCCGGTGAGGGCCATCGATCACATGGACAATTACGCAGGCCGTATGGCGCTGGCCAGAAAGGCGATCGACAAGGCGCGCGAGTGCGAGATCCCCGTGATATTCATTCAGGAAATTCATCGAGCCAACCTGATCGATTTCGGCCGTGAGCTCGATGGCGATGAAGACATCCATTGTCTGGACAGCAACCCCAACACGGAACTGGCCAAGGAGCAGATGGGTTTCCAGCCGAATGACTATGTGATTCAGAAGCGTCGATACTCGGCGTTCTACGGAACGGATCTGGAGATCCTGCTGAAGGGGCTGAAGGCGGACACCCTGATTCTGTGCGGTGGCCTGACGGATGTCTGTGTGCACTACACCTTTGTTGATGGCCATCAGGGCGATTACTTCTGTCGTGTCATTGAAGACTGTGTGGCAGGGTCCAGTCAGGAGGCCCACGATGGTGCGCTGAAGGCCATGGAGTACCTGCAGACCGGTGCGGTCAGAAACCTGGACGACGTACTGACTGCGATGGAAGGTGAGCGGCGGTAGCCTTCACTCGGTCGGGAACAGAACACAGAAGCTGTTCTTTCCGAGGACGGGAA
This sequence comes from Granulosicoccus sp. 3-233, assembly GCF_052681095.1. NCBI lineage: Bacteria > Pseudomonadati > Pseudomonadota > Gammaproteobacteria > Chromatiales > Granulosicoccaceae > Granulosicoccus > Granulosicoccus sp. 3-233. Next base: position 439,318 of record NZ_JBQYLE010000005.1, on the reverse strand, counting down.
ATATGAAGGTGCATACCAGGCCGTAAAATCTCGTGCTGCGTTGATAAATGGAAACGACCGCATCTTCATCAAGCTCATAGCTGGTCTGAGTGCGACAGATTTTCGGGAGGAGTGGCAATACCAGCAGCAGCACCCCACAGTTTGTGTGCCCCGTGTCGACCAGCACTTGCTCATGTTCGCCTGCTGCGCCCGCTTGCAACAGGGCGGATTCGCCGTGGTGTTCGAGAATACCTGCACGGGTACGCATCCATGACAGATTCGATTCGCGGTCCGGAATCGTTTGATCGCTGGTATGCGGAAGCATGACCCCGAGCCCGACGCAGGAACAGAGCAGGCAGGCGGAAGTCAGTACGACGAGAAGACGCAGCCATCCTTTGGCGGAAGTCATGTATACCTCACTATCCTTGTTGGTATCCAGAATATCGGCTGGCAAGGTATCAGACTATCAAGACGAGAACTGTGGAGCAGGCCTCATCGTCAAGGTCAGGGAGCAAGGCAGCCTGCGCAGCTCGCGGCTTCGTGCAGCATGAACGTGCACGCAGAGTCATCGGCGCTGCCTTTTCCCGGTGTGCGAAAGACTCGGTTGTGTCAGGCGCGGGCCCGTGATCGTGTCGGGTCGAAGAACGGGATGCCGGTCACTACGGCTGGCAGGCGTTTCATCTGTCCATCCAGGCGACCGCATTCCAGACGCGTTCCTTCACTGGCATGTTCCACGGCTACACGCGCCATGGCAATGGCGCACTGTCTCTGCGGAGAATGAATGGCACTGGTTATCACGCCAATCTGCCGCAGCTGTTGGAAAACCGGATCGCCATGGGCAGGGACCTCGTCGCCTTCGAATATCAGTCCGACCAGTGTCTGACGCGTGGCCGCAAGGTTTCTCTGCAGTGCAGCCTTGCCGATGAAGTCATCCTTTTTCATGTCGACGGCAAAATCTAGGCCGGATTCGAATGCATCGATCTGTGGGCCGAACTCGTGGCCGGCACTCATCAGTCCGGCCTCCACACGCAGCAATTCCAGGGCCTCGCTGCCCATGGGGGTCAAACCGAATGCCTCTGCGTTTTCCATGACGGCATCCCAGATGCTCATGGCATCGGCCCGGTCGCAGAACAGTTCATATCCCAGTTCGCCGGTAAACCCTGTGCGCGACAGCAGAAATGCAGGACCGTCCCTGTCATGCAATCTCGCCACGGTGAATCCGAACCATTTCAGATTGTCCAGAGCCGGCTGATGAGGCTGGGTGAATACCAGTTCCTTCAACAGCTCGCGACTCTTCGGGCCCTGTATTGCCAGGCTCGGCATGGTTGACCATAGCGAACGGACCCAGACCTTCATCTGCCATTGCGAGGCCATTTCCTTCATGTGTTCGGCACTGTGCTCGGATCCGCAGCACCAGCGAAACACCCCGGGTGCCACGCGATAGAGGGTGCCGTCGTCGAGTACCGAGCCATCGTCCGACAATATCAGAGCGTATTGACAGCGGTTGGCAGCCAGGCGACTGACATCGCGACTCATGACTCGTTGCAGGAAACGCTCGGCATCCGGGCCTGCAATATCATATTTGCGCAGCGAGGACATGTCCTGCACCGTCACGGCTTCACGGCAGGCCCAGTATTCGCCGAGTGTGCGTGATGCATCGTAGTTGACAGGAAGCCAGACATCTCGAGCGACCTGGTAATTGCTTGTCAGTCTGGAAGTTGCCTCATGAAACGCGCTTTGTTCAGTCATGACCGGTTCGTTGTGGGGAAGGGGGCGGTGGGCTATCGCATGGGAAATCGGGCGTTTGGCCGAATAGATGCGAACATGGATGTCCGTCGGATTCCAGCCGTTGATCGGATCGATGTCGTCAGGGCAGGCCGTGCTGACACAGACCAGGTCGGTCAGGGCTTTCATGATCACGTGATCCCCGGGGCGGGACCAGGCTTCATCCGACGAAAGCCTGTTGTCCGAAGGCAGGATCCATGAATTGAAGAACAGGTTGATGGCAGGCCAGGCAGCGCGTGCTTCCACCCCGAAAGGGTTCATGGCATGGGATATGTTGTCCGAACAATTCACATGACCGGGAAAGCCGCGCTCTTCATAACCGCGGGCAGTACAGGCCAGTGCAAAGGTATCGTGCCGCCCCACGGTGTCTCGCACCACCGACACCAGAGGCCGCATGTCCTGGTCGAAGTATTTATCGGACAGGCCGGGAGCCGGGTAGGCACGCCCGACCATGCTGCGAGTGACCGTGGAGTCGATGAAGCGCTCCACCCCCCGCTCCAGAGCATCCTGGCGAAACGCGAGAAAATCCGAGCACTGCCGTCCTTCGACGTCGATGATCTCCAGGTAATCACCGGCCTTGACCTGATAGGCACCCGCCGTTGCCCTGTCGATGCGGAACTCATCGATCACGTGCCCGACCGGGTCGGGAAGCGTGGTACGGTCGCTGTTGCCACCGTGGATCTCCACCCGCAAGGTGCCGCCACTGAGACCCGTCAGCGCCAGGGGAGCTGCGTTTCCCAGCCACAGGGTACAGTCTGCCGAACATTGCAGGGTCAGTGTCTCTGGCCCTGATGCGGACTCGCTGAACAGTTGGACCCAGGGAACGGTCTTGGCCGGGACTCGGCGTTGCTGCAGCCATTCGTGCCAGTCCTGCCAGTGTTGCGGAGCGCTTGCAGCCACGTCTGCCGCAGTTCGATTCAGGCCCAGCGAGCCGATTGCCGATCGGTCAGCCTCATCGGTGGCATTGAGCAGTACCGGGCCACCTCCCTCTAGATCGATGATGTTGAGAAGCTCGCCCTGTTGCAGGCGCATGGAACGCAATTCGTTGCCGCGAATCTCTACAACTCGTGTCCCCGGATGCGACAGCCCCGGGTAGCGGGCAGGGCCCAGAAAGGAACCACCGGCAGAAGGCGTATACAGTTGCATGTGGGCAGCTTGACCATTGTAATCACCGTCAATAGTGCTTGCCGCCCAATGGGCTGTCAAGCCAGGCCACAGGCGAGATTGCAGGTGAACACGATGGGATGCCCATCGTCAGGGGCAAGCCCTGCCGGCACTGGTCGCAGGGCCGCTTGTCAGCGCAAGCGTTGTCCGGTGCGAACGTCGATGATCCGGGTCGGCTCGCTCAGTGTTCCCACCTTGCCATCGACCGTGACATCCACTTCCGTGCCGAACAGCTGTGTCGCACTTGCTGTATCGCGACAGGGCTCCTGCCCGGATCGATTGGCACTGGTCGAGACGATGGGACCTCCGAATCGCTCGCAGAGCGCTTGCACCACCGGATGGTCGCTGACACGAACTGCCAGCGTCTGACGCCCACCCGTCAGCAACTCGCTGTTGCCGGAGGTGCAGGGTACGACCATGGTAACGGGGCCAGGCCACACGGAATCGAACTGTGCCTGCCACGCCGCTTGCAGAGGAGCGAGAAAGGGCAGCAGCTGATCCAGTGAGCCGGCGATCAGGATGAAGCCCTTGTGCGCAGCTCGCCCCTTGATGCTGATGATGCGGGACAGGGCGGGCTCGTCGTGAGGATCGCAGCCAAGCCCGAAGACTGCCTCGGTGGGATAACTGATCACGCCGCCGGCGCGCAGGGCGGCGATCGCCTCGCGCAGATTGTCTTCCTTCACTCTGTCTTGGCGGTAACCGTCGAACTGGTCGAGGCGACCTTCTTGCTGGAGGCTGCTTTCTTCTTGCTCGCCGCACTCTTTTTCTTGCTGGCACTGCTCTTCTTCTTTGCAGCGCTCTTCTTCTTGGTCTTTTTCTTGGTGGCTGCCTTTTTCTTGGACTCCACCTTGGCAGCGGCTTTCTTCTTGCCACGTCCACGACGTTCCGGCGCCTCTGCCAGGAGTTTTTCGCAGGTCTCCAGATCGATGGCTGCCGGTGTTTCCTTCAGTTCCTTGGGAATCTTGGCGTTCTTGTTGCCATCGGTGATGTAGGCGCCCCAGCGACCGTTGAGAATCTGGATGTCGGTGCCCTCGAATGCCTTGACCAGCTTGTTGGCATCGGCGATCTTCTTCTCGGCCACGATCTCCAGCGCACGCTCCAGCGTGACAGTGTAAGGATCATCTTCCTTGAGAGACACGAACTTGGAGTCATACTTGATGTAAGGGCCGAAGCGTCCGATGTTGGCAGTGATCTTTTCACCTTCGGGGGATTCGCCCAGCTCTCGCGGCAGGTCGAACAGTTGGATGGCTTCCTCCAGCGTGATGGTATTCATGCGCTGGCCGGGGCGCAGGCCGGCAAACTTCGGTTTGTCTTCGTCTTCCCGGGTGCCGATCTGGACGAATGCGCCGTACTGGCCAATGCGCACGGTAATCGGCTTGCCACTTTCTTCGTCGATACCCAGTTCGCGGGCCTGAATGGCCTCATCCTTGGAGACGTTTTCCAGTTTGTCTTCCACACGATCCTTGAAGGGTTTCCAGAATTCGCCCAGAAGCGGTACCCATTCCTTCTCGCCGCGGGAGACTGCATCGAGCTCGTCTTCCAGGTTGGCGGTGAAGTCGTAGTCCACGTACTGGTCAAAGTGCTTGGCCAGAAAGGTGGCCACTACACGACCGGTATCGGTGGGGAAAAAGCGTCGACTTTCAATCTCGACATACTCGCGTGATTGCAGTGTCGAGATGATCGAGGCATAGGTGGACGGGCGACCGATACCGTATTCTTCCAGCGTCTTGACCAGGCTGGCTTCAGAGAAACGCGGCGGTGGTTCGGTGAAATGCTGGGTGAGCTTGATGTCCTGCAGTGGTACCTGATCGCCTTCCTTCATCTCCGGCAGTACCTTTTCGTCATCATCGGACTTTTTCTTGTCGTCCTCGTCTTCCTTGTATACCGTCATGAAGCCGGGGAAGCGGATGGTGGAGCCGGTGGCACGAAACAGATTGCCTTCACCACAGGCAAAATCCACGGCTACCTGATCGATGGTGGCGAAGATCATCTGGCTGGCAACGGTTCGCTTCCAGATCAGGTTGTAGAGCTTGTACTGGTCTTCCTCGAGAAACTTCTTCATGTCCTCCGGCGCGCGCATCACGGAGGAGGGGCGAATGGCTTCATGCGCTTCCTGCGCGTTCTTGGACTTGTTCTTGTAGACGTTGATCTGTTCCGGCAGGTAGTTCTTGCCGAAGCGCTGGGGAATCAGTTCGCGCAATTCGTCCAGGCATTCCTGGGAGAGGGTGATGGAGTCGGTACGCATATAGGTGATCAGACCGGTTGGGCCTTCTTCGCCGATGTTGATACCCTCGTACAGCTTCTGGGCGGTTCGCATGGTGCGCTGAGCCCCGAAGCCGAGTTTTCTGGAGGCCTCCTGCTGCAGCGTCGAGGTGGTGAATGGCGCTGTCGGATTCCGCTTGCGCTGCTTCTTTTCCACCTTGACAGCGGTCAGCGCACCGTTGGCATTGCTCATCAGCATGTCGCGGGTGCTGTTGGCCTGGTCACCATTGGTGACGGTGAACTGCTTGACTTTCTCGCCTTCGAGTAGTAACAGACGGGCCGTGAAGGGCTGGGTATCCTTTTCCAGTTCCGCCATGATGCTCCAGTATTCCTTGGGGACGAAGGCCTCGATCTCGTCTTCACGCTCGCAGATCATGCGCAGCGCAGGGGACTGCACCCGGCCTGCCGACAGGCCGCGACGAATCTTGCGCCACAGCAGCGGCGAAAGATTGAAGCCCACCAGGTAATCCAGTGCGCGCCGCGCCTGCTGGGCATTGATCAGGTCCTGGCCAAGTTCGCGCGGGTTGTCCACGGCATCCTGTACGGCCTTCTTGGTGATTTCGTGGAACACCACCCGGGCAACATGCTTGCCTTCCAGGTCGCCGGACTCCTTCAGATGCTCGACCAGGTGCCAGCTGATGGCCTCTCCCTCGCGATCCGGGTCAGTGGCGAGCAGTAGGTTGTCGGCCTTCTTCAATGCCTTCTTGATGGCATTGACGTGTTTTTCATTGCGCTCGATCATCTGATACTTCATGGCGAAGTCATGATCGGGGTCGACAGCGCCTTCCTTGGGTAGCAGATCGCGCACGTGACCGTACGAGGCCAGCACTTTGAAGTCCTTGCCAAGGTACTTTTCGATGGTCTTTCCTTTGGCAGGAGACTCTACGATGACCAGATTTTTGCTCATGAATACCAGATTGATTGTGAAGGCAGCTGTGCCGGCGCCGACTGGCGGGCTCAGCTGCTTTGGGCACTAGCGTCGTCGCTTGATCGTACTTTGTCAACGAGGCCGTGTAATTTATCTTCCGGGCAAACGGTTTGCAAACCGATTGCAAACCATGCGCAAACCGTTCGCGGAACGCCCGGAAACCGCTCGCGGATCGCTCGCGGACTGCTCGCGGACTGCTCGCGGACCGCTGGCGGCCCACCCGCAAGGCACTAGCAGCAGGCATAACGTCCACCTGCAGTAGTGGTGATCAAGCCTTTCGTTTCAAGTAGTCCCAGAACAGATGCCAGTCGTGACGTGCTCAGAGTGGCGTGCACCATCAATTCGTCGAGCGTCGCGCTGCCGGCTTTCAGTGTGTCCAGCAGAGCCTGCTCTTCCGGGCTGATCAGCACCTGATCGAGCGCCAGTTCGTGCTGTCGTGCATCGTCGCTCACGCGTTCGGTCCCGCTGGTCAGTGCCGCCTGTACCTGGCTCATCGAGGGACCGAGAACCTCGATGACATCACGGGTCTCCTCGATCAGGGCGGCTCCCTGCTTGATGAGGAAATGGCAACCTCGTGCCTGCAGATTGCTGATGGAACCGGGCACGGCCATGACTTCCCGGCCCTGGTTCATGGCGTGGGTGGCTGTGGTCAGAGTCCCGCTGGGCAGACCAGCCTCGGCGACCAGTACGCCCAGGCTGATGCCGCTGATGAGCCGGTTGCGACGCGGAAAATGCCAGGGGCGGGTGGGTGATCCGAGTGGATATTCGGTCAGTACCAGGCCGCCGGAATCGACGATGCGCGCATCCAGTTCGGTATGTCTGCCAGGATAGACCCGGTTTGCCGGGGTGGCTGCAATGGCCACGGTCGGACCCGCGTTGCCTGCTTGCTCTCTGGCCTGCAATGCGCTTTGATGGGCGGCTGCGTCCACTCCCATCGCCAATCCACTGACGATGCCGATACCCATGCTGGCCAGTTCATGACACAGGCGTCGTGTGTGCATCAGCGCCGCGTGACTGGCCTTGCGAGACCCCACGACCGCCAGCAACGGGTAGTCGAGCGCGCTCAATGAACCCCGCGCGTACAACAGGGGCGGGGCATCATCGGTATTCTGCAATAGTGTGGGGTAGGCAGGATGATCCAGGCCCAGCAGGTGATTCCGCGGGCTTTGTGCCTGCCAGGCGAGCGCTTGCTCGCAGCGCTGACTGGTGGCATCGCTGAACAGCGCAGCCAGCTGCTGCTCGTCGATGAGACCCTGCAGCAGCTCGGGCAGATCGCTATCGCGATGGTTCAGGTAGCGGTGAATCCGATCTCCGGTTGCAGCAGGTTCCGGGCAGCTTTTGCGCAGGTGCCGGCACAGTCGGGTGCTGTCGCTGAAGGCCAGGGCGAAGCGGAGCCAGGTGTCGGTGGGGACTGGGGGTACGAGAGGTGTTGCATCATCCATGACGAGTAACCGCGGGTTGCGCCCGCAGCCACTGTCATGGCGTCAGGCAGGTTAGATTCCGGTGACGATATCGTTGATCATTACCGGGCGGGTCGATTCCATGACCAGGGCATAGCTTACCTTGTCATATGTCCTGAAGACCATCATGACGCCGGTTCGCTGGTTCGGTAATGTGATGCGTTCGTTGCCGTCCTTGCCGCGGCTGTCGACAATGGTGTTGCCACGAGACTCGATGGCCAGCATGTCGCCTTCCTGAATCTTCGACTCGGAGCCGATGTTCAGCACCACGACCTGATCCCGGCCGGTTTGCGAGATGGCATTCACCAGTGACACGATGCGTCCTTCCCCTGTCAGGGCCGGCAAACGCGGCGTGTAGGTATGGGTGATGGAGCCTTCGTGACTGGGCAGCAGGATATCTCCTGCCATGGTTTCCATCTTGTTGAGGGTGATGGCCAGTGCCGATGGGTCGCCGATACTGAGCAATCTGGCATCCGCCACATGGGTCACTTCATGGCCCAGCAGTGCCCCGGTGGTCGGGTCGCGCAATTCCTTGTTGCGGCGAAAGATGCCGTAGGCTGTCTGGTCCCGGTTCAGTTCTCCGCGCACGAAGACCCGGTGTCCGACGGCGCTGATCAGTCGGTTGTCGTAGTTGCCGACGATATAAGGGGCGTTTTCCAGTGTTCTGGCATCCACTACACGCGGGTGAACAAGAAACTGCTGGATGGAGTCGCCGGCAATGGTCGGTATGGCATCATCCAGTGATTCGGTGCGGATACGTGGAGACAGGCGAATCCGATCTCCGGACAGGGTATTGCCGTCGGCATCGAGTAACACATTGCCGGTCGATCCCAGTGACTGACCATTTCGGGACAGGGTCAGCGTGGGGCGACCATTGACGTACTCCAGCGCCAACAGATCACCCGGGTAGATGAGATGCGGATTTTCTATCTGCGGGTTGTAACTCCAGATCTCGGGCCACAGCCAGGGTTCTTTCAGAAAGCGATCGGAGATATCCCACAGAGTGTCGCCTTTCACAACGGTATACGAGGACGGGGCGTCCGGTTCCAGCTGATCGGCGCGAATGGTGCTCTGCGGCTCTGTGGCCGCTGTGACGGGCTTCGTGAGGCCTTCTTCACTGAATCGATCATTGATCTGCGCAGGCGGCGCTTCCACCACGACCACCGTGGGCCCCTGATCGGATGCGCAGGCGGCAAGCAGCGTGGACAGACAGACTGCCATGGCAAGTCGAGCAGTCGGTGCAGTCAGTTGTAGTGCCATGTGCGGGAACTCTCCCTCGTTGTTTGATCGTGGTCTATCGTTGCATCGGCGGACGCACAGAAACCTTGATATGCAAGGGAGATGCCTCTCCCGTCCCTGTTAGAATTCCGGTTTGGACAATGTTTCGGAATTTCACGTGTCACTGCTAGATATTCTTTATTACCCCGATGCCCAGCTGCGCCGTACGGCGAGTGCGATCACCAATGTGGACGGCAAGATCGCGACGCTGGCCGATCGCATGCTGGAAACCATGTACGCCGCGCCGGGCATCGGCCTGGCTGCAACCCAGATCAATGTGCATGAGCGGCTCGTCGTCATCGATGTCTCCGAGGAGAACAACACGCCGCTGGTTCTGATCAATCCCGAGATCCTGACATCGGAAGGCGAGGAGGAAATGCAGGAAGGCTGCCTGTCCATCCCCGGGGTGTATGAAACCGTCAAGCGTCCGGCCGAGGTGCGGATCGCGGCCATCGATCGCGAGGGCAACCCCTTCGAAATGGACGCCGACGGCTTGCTGGCTGTGTGCATCCAGCATGAGATCGACCATCTCGATGGCAAGCTGTTCGTGGATTACCTGTCGCCGCTGAAGCGCAACCGCATCCGCAAGCGCATGGAAAAATGGATTCGTGACGGCGCAAACCTTGACGATATCCCCGAGCGTCCATGAGCACGGTGTCCACCGGTATGAACTGTGATCGTCTGAAAGTGGCGTTTGCCGGTACCCCCGAGTTTGCCGCGGTGGCACTGGATGCGCTGATTGCCAGTGAACACGAGGTGGTGGTGGTTCTGACCCAACCGGACAGGCCGGCCGGTCGTGGCCGCAAGCTGGCCCCCAGCGCCGTCAAGCAGCGCGCTGTGGCGGCGGGTATCGCGGTACAGCAGCCGGTGAGCCTGCGAGACGAGACTGCGCAGGCCGAACTGGCAGCCTGTGGGGCCGATGTGCTGGTGGTGGCTGCCTATGGGCTGATTCTGCCGCAGGCCGTGCTCGACATGCCGCCCATGGGATGCCTGAATATTCACGGCTCCCTGCTGCCGCGCTGGCGCGGAGCTGCGCCCATTCATCGCGCCATTCTGGCGGGCGATGCACGCACGGGTATCTGCATCATGCAGATGGATGCCGGACTGGATACCGGGGATGTGCTGCTGGAGCGGCAACTGGATATCGGTGAGGACGAAACGGCGGCACAGCTGCACGATCGCCTGGCAGAACTGGGAGCAACGGCACTGATGGAGAGTCTTGCGGCCCATTGTCGAGGCGAGTTGCAGGCGGTCACACAGCCTGCGGAAGGGGTCAGCTATGCCGAGAAGCTGAGCAAGGCCGAAGCACGACTGGACTTCTCCTCGCAGACGGACGAGCTGCATCGCCGCATTCGTGCCTTCAATCCCTGGCCGGTGGCTGAGGCCAGTTTGCGCGGCGAGCGCGTCAGGATCTGGAAGAGCCGTCGGGTGCCGGCAACAGAGCTTTCCGCATCGGTGCTGGCACAGTCAGGCCCCGGTACCATCGTCGCAGTCCTGCCCGATGCCGTGCGTGTACGCACCGGAGATGGTCTGATCGATCTTCTGCAATTGCAGTGGCCAGGCAAGAAAATGCAGGATGCAGCCGTGTTCTGTCAGGGTCGCGAGCTGCAGGGCGAGGCCTTCATCGCCTCATGAATGCTCCCGCGCGCAGGGGCGGCACCATCGGGCTTCGGCTGGCCTGCGTGCAGTTGATGCAGCAGTTGCTGGGCAGTAGTGGTTCCCTGACTCGCCTGTTACCGGAAGCCCAGGCACGGGTGGCCGAGCGCGAACAGGCGCAGTTGCAGGCCTGGGCCTACGGCTTTGCTCGCTACTCCGGCGAATTGACAGGCATCGTCGACCAGCTGCTGGACAAGCCACTCAAGAAGAAGGATCAGGACGTATACCTGCTGATGCAGCTGGGTGTCTTCCAGTTGCGGCATACGCCGATATCGGCGCATGCCGCCGTCGATGAGACGGTCAAGGTTGTCAAGCAACTCAAGAAACCCTGGGCGCGCGGTCTGATCAACGCCGTGCTGCGCAATTACCAGCGGCGGGCGGACGAGCTCGAAGCGGCCCTGACCGAGGTGCAGCGTCTGAGCCACCCGCAGTGGCTGTTGTCGCAACTGCAAGCCGACTGGCCAGAGCATTGGCAGGGGATCTGCGAACAGAACAATACGCAGGGGCCCATGACACTGAGGGTCAATTTGCGGCATGGCACCCTCGAGCAATACCGGCAACGCCTGCTGACGGCTGGCATCTCGTCCCGAACCCTGCCGGAATTGCCTGCGGCCTTGTGTCTCGACAACCCGGTACCGGTGTCACAGCTGCCCGGATTCGATGCCGGCGATGTCAGTGTGCAGGATGCCGCTGCCCAGTTGGCAGCGGCTTATCTGGCACGCCACGCCCCGACAGGAGGGCGCTTGCTGGATGCCTGTTCAGCCCCGGGCGGCAAGACTGCGCATGCGCTCGAAAGTGGCCTCTTTGCCGACGTGCTGGCCCTGGATCAGGATGCCCTGCGTCTGGAGCGGGTGGCGGACACGTTGCAACGCCTGGGCCTTGCCGATGCCTGCCAGCTGCAGGCCGTGGATGCGGCCGAGATCGCGCAATGGTGGGACCAGGTGCCGTTTGACGCCGTCCTGCTGGATGCGCCCTGTTCGGGCACCGGCGTCATTCGCCGTCACCCCGACATCAAGCTGCTGCGGCGTGATACCGATATCGACGCGCTGGCAGTTCTGCAAGCCGGCCTGCTGGACAGTCTGTGGCAGACACTCAGGCCCGGTGGTCTGATGCTGTATGCCACCTGTTCCATTCTCAAGCGCGAGAATGAACAGCAGATTGCCGCCTTCGTCGAACGCACCGCGGACGCAGAGCTGCTCGAACCGAGCCGGCAGATTCTGCCGGGTGAGTCAGGCATGGATGGCTTTTTCTATGCGCCCCTGCGCAAGCGGGCCGGATGAGCTTTCCGGATGGCCACTGATCCGGAGAAACGTCGCTGGGCGTTGGCAGTACTGCTGGTACCGTCAGCGACATTGCTGGTCTTCATCCTGGTGGTGAGCATCTCGACGCGCGGTCTGTCCCCGCGCGGCCTGGCAACCGGGAGCATACAGCTGGAAGATGTGTCCTTGCGTCAGGCAGAATCGGGCCAGTGGTATCTGTCGGCTGATGCCGAGATCAACCTGCCGGAACCCATCAAGGCAGGTCTGGACAGCGGTGTGCCACTGGATTTCATACTGGACCTGGAATTCCGGCATCTGCGCCATTACTGGCTGGATCAGTCACTGGCCAGTTACCGTCACCATTATCGCCTGACGTACTATGAGCTGACGCGTCACTATCGGGTGCATGCGGTGGAAACCGATGACAGTCGCAATTTTCGAAGCCTGAATGCGGCGCTGACTGGTCTGGGTGAATTCGATCGCTTGCCGGTTGTCACCGATCCTGCCGATGAGCAAGCGTTCGCCGTCAGCGACGCTCTGGCGAAGGAGGGGGCCATCGTGCTGGCGGCTCTGGATTTCAGGCTCGACTCCAAGTCACTGCCACTGCCATTGCAACCTCTGATTGCATCAAGCTGGCGACTGGCCAGCGAGGAGTATCAGTGGCAGGTCAACTGAGCCGACTGCGACGACGCACCCTGACCAGTGCCGTGCTGATGGCGCTGCTGTTCGTCGTGCTGATCGCGTCGTTGTATGTGCTGGGTACCATTGCCCTGCAGCTGGACCGCTTTGGTCAGTATTATCACTGGCTGCTACTGGGTAACGGTCTTGCATTGAGCTTCATCGCCGTGCTGATCATCATGAACGGCTGGCGGCTGGTGCGCGAGTTCCGGCAGCGCATTGCGGGTTCTCGGCTGACCGTCAAACTGGTCATCGTCTCGGTCATGCTGGCGCTGGTGCCGGTCACACTGGTGTACGGTTTTTCCATCCGTTTTCTGCGCGCCAATATCAACAGCTACTTCGATCTGGAAATCGAGCAGGCGCTGGATGATGCGCTGGAACTCAGTCGTGAATCTCTGGGGTTGCAGATGCGTACCTTGCAACGCGATACGGTCAATGTGGCGCAACAACTGGTGGGCGTCAGCGAATCGGTGGCTGTCGTGGCGCTGAACACGCTGACGGCCGAGACCGAAGCCAGTGAGATGACGCTGATCGGTCCCGATAATCGTATCGTGGCATCAACCGGCCTGCTTGACAGCATCAGCGTACAGCCGAATCGACCGGAGAACGACCTGATCGATCGAGCCCAGCAGGGTCTGTCCTATGTCGGGGTGGATCCGGTCAGAGGCGGGGAATTGTATATCCGCGTGGTGACCCCGGTGCTGTCCGAAGACCCGATCATGGAGAATTCTGTATTGCAGGCACTGTACCCCATTGCCCAGCGTTCCTCCGATCTGGCAGAGAGCGTGCAGTCCAGTTACCAGCAGTATCGGCAGCTGGTATTCCTGCGGCGACCGCTGATGCTCAGTTCCATGCTGACGTTGTCGCTGGCCTTGCTGCTGTCCGTGATGATGGCCGTCTGGTTCGCACTGTATGCAGCCCGACGCATGATGATGCCGATTCACGATCTGGTGGAAGGCACCCGGGCGGTTGCCGAGGGCAATTACGCCACGCGCATCTACAAGCGAAGCAAGAATGACGAACTGGGTTTTCTGGTGCAGTCATTCAATTACATGACACTGCAACTGGAGCAAAGCCGCAAGAATGCCGAGCAGAGCCAGCGACAGGTGGAACGGCAGCGGGCTCGACTGCAGGCGGTGCTGGGACAGATCTCGTCGGGCGTCATCACGCTGGATGCGGAAAATTGCATCCGCACGAGCAATCCGGCGGCCGTGACCATTCTCGGCGGGGAGCTGCTGCAGATGCGCGGACAGCCGCTGGAACACGACGTCAGCGACAACAGCGTTGCCTCGCAGTTCAGCGAGCAGGTCGGCAAACCTCTGCAGCAGGCCGGCGATCATGAATGGTCCTGCGAGATCGAGGTGTATGACCAGGGCGGGCGACGATTTCTGTTCTGTCGCGGTACGGTGCTGCTCGATGCGGGCGGTCAGCTGACAGGCAGGGTCATTGTCATCGATGACATGACCACCATCATCAGTGCCCAGCGGGATGCAGCCTGGAGCGAAGTGGCACGGCGTCTGGCGCACGAGATCAAGAACCCGCTGACACCGATACAGTTGTCGGCCGAACGCTTGCGGCACAAGTTTCATGAAAAACTGGAAGGGCGCGACCTCGACCTGCTGGAGCGCCTGACCCGCACCATCGAGAATCAGGTCGATGCACTCAAATCCATGGTCAATGCCTTCGCCGAGTATGCCTCCGCCCCAAATCTGGCGCTGGCTCTGACCAGCGTGAATGCGTTGCTGGCGGAGATCGCCGACCTGTATCGAGATGCCGAGGGGCTGGTCAGCATCGATCTGAGTCTGGAAGAGACTGTGCCGGATATCCAGCTGGATCAGCCACGCATGCGTCAGCTGACCCATAATCTGATCAAGAATGCGCTGGAAGCCCAGCAGTCGCAGTCACGCAAGACCGTGCGTCTGTCCACCCGCTATCGACAGCAGAAGTTGCAGAATGTGCTGGAGATCGTGGCTGAAGATGATGGTCCGGGCTTCCCGATCGAAATCATGGATCGTCTGTTCGAGCCCTATGTGTCGTCCAAGCCCAAGGGGACGGGTCTGGGCCTGGCTATCGTCAAGAAGATTGTTGAGGAGCACAATGGCAGAATACGTGCTGAGAATCGCCCGGAACGAGGTGCTGCCATTATCATCAGTTTGCCGTATCCATCCAACCTGCAACCTGCCGGAGTCGGCGTATGAATGAGTGTGCTGTGCTTGTCGTTGACGACGAGCCGGATATTCGCAGTCTGCTGCAAGAGATACTCGAGGACGAGGGTTATGCCGTTTCGACGGCCGATACGGCTGCCGCGGCCCAGGCCTGTGTCGAGGAATCCCGGCCGGATCTGGTGCTGCTGGATATCTGGATGCCCGACATGGATGGCGTTTCCCTGCTGAAGGACTGGAAACGCAGCGGCGCGCTGGATTTCCCGGTCATCATGATATCCGGCCACGGCACGGTGGAAACCGCCGTGGAGGCAACCCGCCACGGGGCGGTGGATTTCATCGAAAAACCCCTGTCGCTGGCCAAGTTGCTGCTGACGGTCGAGAAGGCGCTGGCGGAGGCGGATCAGGTGCCGCAGGTTGGCAGTAATCCGGTGGAACAGGTCGCACCACGGCGTTTGCCGCTGTTGCTGGGGGTCAGTGACTATGTCAAGCAGATGCGCGAGCAGATCGAGGCGCAGGCCCGCCGCAGTGATTCCCTGCTGCTGATCGGCGAGGCGGGCAGTGGCCGGGCATTGTTTGCACAGCATGTTCACGACCACGACCCGAATACCACCGGTCGTTTCACCCAGCTGCGCTGCGATACGCTGTCCTCGGCCAATGCTCATCGGGAACTGTATGGCGATGAAGGCTCCGGTGCCGTCAGCATGGGATTTCTGGAATCCGCGGCCGCAGGCACACTGTTTCTGACCGATGTGGAACTGCTGCCGTCCAGCGCCCAGCACTATCTGCGACAGGCGATCGAACAGCAGGGCTTCACCCGAGTGGGCGGCTCGATGCGCGTGCCATTCCGGGCTCGGCTGGTGTCTTCCAGTCGCACCGAGCTGTCACTGGCGGTGCGTCAGGGCACACTCGACGCGGCATTGGCACGACTGCTTGCCAGTGAAACCCTGTATCTCAAACCCTTGCGGGAGCATCCCGAGGACATTCCGGCCTTGCTCGAAGGTCTGGTGGACTGGCATGTCGCCGAAGAGGGGCTCATGTATCGGCATTTCACGGTGGCGGCCCAGAATCGGCTGCGTAACCTGGACTGGCCGGGCAATCTGCTGGAACTGAAGAATCTGGTACAGCGCATCCTGTTGCTGGGCGGGACGGCTGAAATCGAGGTGCCCGAGATCAATCGCGTGCTGGGCGTCGTCATCAACAGTGACACGACGCTGGCACTACGGCATGATCTGCCGTTGCGCGAGGCAAGGGCGGACTTCGAGAGACAGTATCTGCTGCGCTGTCTGGCGGAAACTCAGGGTAATATCGGTGACCTGGCCAAGCATGTGGGCATGGAGCGCACGCACCTGTACCGAAAACTGCGCAGTCTGGATATCGACCTGGACAAGGTCCGCGAATAAGCTGCCAGCACGGAATACTTCATGAAAATAATCGTATTGGGTGTCGGTCAGGTTGGCCTGACGGTGGCTCGTAATCTGGTTCTCGAAGATAACGAAGTGACGGTTGTGGATACCAATGCCGCCATACTCGAGGAACTCGAGGCCACCTCCGATCTGGCCACCGTGCTGGGGCCTGCGTCCTACCCGGAGGTTCTGCGCTCGGCCGGCGCGGAAGATGCCGACATGATCATCGCCGCGACCGATTCGGACGAGACCAATATCGTGGCTGTCCAGATCGCGTACACGATGTACCGGACACCGTACAAGATTGCCCGAATCCGGTCTGCCGAGTACATGCGGGAAAAACATCTGTTTGACAACGACAACATTCCGATCGACGTCATCATCAGCCCGGAGCAGCTGGTCACCGAGTACGTACAGCGCATCATCGAGCATCCAGGAGCGGTGCAGGTCGTCGATTTTGCCCATGGCAAGGTCCGTCTGGTCGGCATCGAAGTGCAGGAAGGCGCCCCGATGGCCGGGCGGGTCATCGGCGAACTGACTCATCTGCTGGACGATATCGAGACTCGTGTGGTTGCCGTCTACCGCGGCGATGAGGTCATCATCCCCAAGGGTGATACCGTCATTCGCAAGGAAGATATCGTCTTCTTCATGGGCAAGCGCAAGGACACCTCGCGGGTCATGGCCCAGTTCCATCACGTCGATGTGCCCTGCAAGCGCGTGATGATCGCCGGTGGCGGTAACATCGGCCTGTTGCTGGCCAAGACGCTGGAGCGACTTTACCGCGTCAAGATCATCGAGGCACGGGAAGAGCGCGCCGAGTTTCTGGCCTCGACCCTGAACAGCGCCATGGTCCTGCATGGCGATGCTGCGAATCAGGAAATGCTGATCAATGAGCACATCCAGGATATGGATGTCTTCTGTGCACTGACCAATGATGATGAGGCCAACATCCTGTCCGCGATGCTGGCCAAGCGCATGGGGGCGAAGAAGATCATGTCCCTGATCAACCGGCCTGCCTATGTCGAGCTGGTTGAAAGGGACATCATCGATGTCGCCATCTCACCGCAGCAGATCACCATAGGTGCCCTGTTGACCCTGATCCGACGTGGCGATGTGGTTGCGGTGCATTCCTTGCGTCGTGGCGAGGCCGAAGCGCTGGAAGGTGTGGCACATGGCGATCGCGACACATCGGTGCTGGTCGGGCGCACCATCGCCGAGTTGCCCTTGCCGAAGAGCGCCAGCATCGGTGTGGTCGTGCGCGGCGATGAAGTATTGGTCGCGCATCATGACCTGGTCATCGAACCCGAGGATCATCTGATCGTGCTCATCACCAACAAACAGCAGATTGCCGATGTGGAAAGACTTTTCCAGGTCGGCGTGACGTTCGTGTAGAGGGAGACCGGCACTGTGTCAGGCATTCCCATTCAGGTAAAGGTTGTACAGCGCGTCGTCGGTATCCTGCTGTCGCTGTTCAGTATCACGTTGATCACACCGGTTCTGGTGGGTTGGCTGCACGATGACCCTTTCAATTCCATCGTGCCGTTTTTCGAAGCCTTTGCTGCCACCATGGGGGTGGGGCTGCTGCTGGCCTTGCCGGTCAGGCGACATGTGGGTACCTTGCGGCCACGCGACGGGTTTCTGGTGGTGGTCCTGTTCTGGGCGGTTCTGGGAACCTTCGGTTGTCTGCCGTTCTATCTGTACAGTCCGCTGGATCTGAGTCTGGGGGCGGCCATCTTCGAGTCGATGTCCGGGCTCACCACCACCGGGGCGACCGTCATTGTCGGCCTGGACCTGTTGCCACGCTCCATCCTGTTCTACCGGCAACAGATGCAGTGGCTGGGTGGCATGGGGATCATCGTGCTGGCCATCGCGGTGTTGCCGATGCTGGGCGTCGGGGGACAACAGCTGTTCAAGGCAGAAACACCCGGTATCAGCAAGGGCAAGTTCACCCCGCGCATCGCCGGAACCGCCAAGGCCTTGTGGTACATCTATCTGGGGCTGACCGTGACCTGCGCCGTGGCCTATTTTGCCGCTGGCATGAGTGTCTTCGATGCCATCAGTCACAGTTTCTCGACCGTGGCCATCGGTGGCTTCTCGACACACGATGCCAGCATCGGCTATTTCGACAGCACCGCCATCGAGTTGATTGCCGTGGTGTTCATGCTGATCTCCGGGGTGAACTTCGCGCTGCATTTCACCGCCGCCCGACAGTACAGTCTCATGCACTACTGGCGCGACGAGGAATTCCGTACCTACATCCGCATTGCCCTGGTACTGACCATCATCACGGCCTGCTATCTGTTTCTGACCGAGACTTCGGACTGGAAGATCTCCTTGCGCAATGCCCTGTTTCATGTGGTATCGATTGGTACCACTACCGGCTTCACCTCCGAGGAGTATTTCAACTGGCCGGGCTTTCTGCCGGTACTGCTCCTGTTTGCCAGCTTCTCGGGAGGCTGTACCGGTTCGACTGCCGGAGGCATGAAGGTCATGCGCGTACTGCTGCTGTTCAAGCAGGGACAACGTGAAATGGCAAGACTGGTCCACCCGCATGCCAAGATCATGGTCAAGGTGGGTCGGCAGACCATGTCGAACCGCATGATCGATGTGGTCTGGGGGTTCTTTGCCAGTTATGTGGCATTGCTGGCCATCATGCTGCTGTTGCTGATGGCGGCTGGCCTGGATCAGGAAAGTGCCTTCTCGGCGGTGGTGGCCTGTCTGAACAACCTGGGTCCGGGGCTGGGTACGGTTGCCGCCAACTATTCGAGCCTGGGTGATTTCTCCCTGTATGTGCTCAGTGTTGCCATGTTGTTCGGCCGGCTGGAGATCTTCACCTTGCTGGTCCTGTTTACCCCGGCATTCTGGCGGCAGTGATGAGTGACACCTCCGATCGCTGGAATGCGCGCTATGGCGATGGCGATGATGTGGTCCCGCCACCTGCCAGGGTGTTGCAGTACGGTGCTAGCTGGTTGCCGGAGAGCACTTCGGGCGAGACACTGCAGGCACTGGACCTGGCCTGCGGTCGCGCCGGAAACGGCCAGTGGCTGGCGGAGCGTGGCTACCGGGTAACGGCCTGGGATATCAGTGAACGTGTCATCGAGCAGATCCGGCAGCGTCGTCCCGCCATCATCGCGCAGTGCGAAGCGCGTGATGTCAGCGCACAGCCACCGGCTGCGGAGAGTTTCGACATCATCGTGGTGGCGCGGTTTCTGGATCGCGACCTGTGTCCGGCCATCGCCAGAGCACTGAAGCCGGGTGGCGTGCTGTTCTATCAGACCTTCACCCACGGTCTGTCCAATCCCGACTACCTGCTCGAATCCAATGAATTGCTGGATCTGTTCGATACGCTGAGCATTCTTGAGTACCATGAACCCGAACCGGATGCGTCCGGCAAGGCAGAAGCGCAACTGGTTGCGCGCCGATCCTGATCAGACCGGTCTGCATCTGAAGACAAGGTAACGCCACCATGAATCAGATAGACAATTTTGAAGCCATGCTGGCACGAGGTCAGGATAACGAGATGCTGCGTTATACCCTGGGCAATGCCTACTTCGCCGAGCAGGACTTCGGCAAGGCCATCGAGCATCTGCGCAAGGCTGTGGAACTCAAGCCGGATTACTCGGCAGCGTGGCGAGTGCTGGGCCGTGCGCTGGCCGGGGATGGGCAACTGCAGGCGGCGCGAGATGCTTTTGACCAGGGGGAGAAGGTGGCCGAAGCCAATGGTGACAAGCAGACGGCCAAGGAGATCAGCGTGTTTCGCAAGCGCGTCATCAAGGCACTGGAAGCATGAGTTCGGACGGCTTCATCTGGTTGCAGAACCAGTTCTACAACCGTGTCATGGGGTCGGTGCTGCCCTTGTCCTGGTTTGCTCCGCGTGCCCCACGCCCCGAGGAGCTGTCGATGCCCGAGGGGCGGCTGTCGCTGCAGGTTGTCAGCCACTCCTGGCAATATGCACACCTGTCGCAGTTTCAGCTCAGTTCCGTGGTCAATCATCCACCGCGTGAGTGCGATCTGACTTACACCCTGTTTCATGCCGCTGAAGATACTGGTATGCGTCGGCTGATAGATCGATTCGACAAGATCGATGTACCCAATGTGAGCTGGGATTGGCAGGTATTGCCCAAGGCCGAGCTGTTTCGCCGTGCCATCGGACGTCACCGTGCCTCTCTGGCCAGCAAGGCGCACTGGATCTGGTTCGCGGATTGCGATCTGATCTTTCATCAGGGGTGTCTGGACTCGGTGGCCAGAGCGGTGGCCACGCAGCGTACCGGCTTGTGTTACCCCGACCATGAAGGCATTACGGACCTGTTGCCGGCGGATCATCCCATGCTCAACCAGCAGCTGGGTGCGGAAGGCACGGTCGATATCGACACTTCGCTGTTTCGTCACAATCCCATCAGCAAGCCCAAGGGGGCCTTTCAGATCGTGCATGGCGATGTGGCCAGGTCCGTGGGCTATTGTGGTTCGATTGCCTTGTACCAGAAGCCGACCGATGTCTGGCGCAAGACCTTCGAGGACACGGTGTTCCGGCGTGTCATCGAGTATGAGGGGGTGCCCATCGAGGTAGAGAACCTGTATCGCATTCGCCATGCGGAAAAGGGGCGTTATGCCAGCGGATCGCGCTGGGGACGTTTGCGCGGGCGGATTCGACAGGCAACGGACAGGAGCGGCGCCTGAGGGCCGATGTCGGCTTGCCTGTACTTTGACAAGGTGCGTGGTTTATCATTCACGGGCTATTTCACGCCACTCCAACGTGTCACAAACGCATGAATCTCTTCCGGTTTTATCTGAACAAGCTCACTGGCAAGCCATCGATCTTCGATTTCAGGCTGCTGGGGCAGTCGGTCACACTGGGAATCGCCGCGCCGCGCGAGATTCGTCGGGCACGTGAAATCGAGATAGAGTCCGAGCTTGTGGATCACATGCGTGAGGTTCTGCGCGAGGGCGACACGATCTTCGATATCGGTGCCAATATCGGTCTGATCAGTATCCTGTTGGCCAGCGGGGAGAAGGGGACTCGCTCGCAGATCCATTCCTTCGAGCCCGAGCCACGCAATTTCCGGCAGTTGAGCAACAATATCGGTCTCAACGATCTCCTGGAGCGCGTACACCCGCACCAGTTGGCGCTGGGTGCCGCCGAGGGGCAGGTCGAGCTGCATATTCGTGGCAGTGAAGGGGAAGGGCGTCATTCCATAGCAACCAGCAAGGGTGCCACCGGTGCCATCTCCGTGGAGCTGACCACCATGGCCATTTTCTGTGCCAGAGAGAAAGTGCAGCCGGATATCATCAAGATCGATGTTGAAGGTGCAGAAGGGCAGGTGCTGGCCGGAATGGAGGGTTTGCTGCAGGACTCTCCACCCACCGATGTCTTTCTGGAAGTACACCCCAAGGGAGACGGCGATCTGATGCCGGACGGTTCGACGATTCAGGACTGGATGCTGGCGCGCGGTTATGAGCTGGCCTGGAACAATGTGCGTGGTTCCGGCGAACATCGTCATTATCGCCACGCTGGTGCCAAGGGAGTCTGACACAGTGGGCAGGGATGTCATCTTCACCACGTATTTCACGGGTAAACCCGATCCGCAGTCCGGTGCCAAGAAGAAGAGCAACTGGTTCAAGCACTTCAAGACCTGGGCGCGCAGTCGCCGCGGTGGCGCTCGCGCAGAACTGCCCGGCATTGCTCGGGAGGACGAATACGAACGCATCGAGGTCTGGTACGAAAGCCTGTTGAAGGTGGGCTGCGAGGCCGTCATCTTCCACGATCGTCTGAGTCAGCCCTTCGTCGACAAATGGACGCGTCCAGAGGTGAAGTTCGAACGCTATACCCTGAAGACGCCGCGGTCGGTCAATGACGAGCGCTACCAGTGCTATCAGGAATACCTGCTGGCCCATCCGGATATCGAACGTGTCTTCATGCTCGATCTGTTCGACATCGAATTCTTCAGCAACCCCTTCGATCTGATGGATGACGAGACCTTCGACATCTATTGCGGCGGGGATGCCGGCGAGTACAACGACAAGCTCAACCGCAACAAGATGGTCGCCGCGTTCGGCCAGGCGTACTACGAGGATCAGATCAAACTCAATGCCGGCATCTGCGGCGGAAACCGCAAGCCTGTCATGCAACTCATGGATACCATGATCGATGTCTTCGACGGGCTGACCGAGCGTGGCGAGATTGCCAATCTGAACATGGCCATCTTCAACAAGTGTGTCTACGATCTGTTCGAGCCGTCACGTATCATGTATGGCTACCCGCTGAACAGCCGATTCAAGAAGTACGAAAAGGCAGGTAATTTCGCCTTGCGGCACAAATAGATGCTCGTTACCTGCGCGACCTTCAACTATCTGGACATGCTGTGCCTGTTGCTGGCATCGCATCGCGCCAGCAATCCGGATATCCCGCTGGCGGTTCATGCCATTGGCTGGCCGGATGAGTATCTGCAGGCCGCCAGACAGCTGTACCCGAATGCAAGCTTCCATGCGCATACCGATCTGCACGATGGTGAACCCATGGAAATGAAGGGGCCGGTGCCGCGCAGTGCTGCCATCCTGAAACTGAAGGTGCGGCTGCTTCACGAGAGCTACCATTCGAGCAATGACCCGGTTACCTGGGTCGATGCCGATACGCTGCTGTTGAAACCGATGAAACCGTTACTTGCGCGAGTGGCCGAGACCGGGGACTTTGCAGTGACCTACCGTTCCCGCAAGCGAGCTCATGCGCGCTTCGCCGTGGCAGTGTTGTGTTTCATGCGCACTGACAGAGCGGCCAGCTTGCTGGATCGATATGCCCAGCTGACACAGCAGACCAGCGGTACGACAAAACGCAAGCCTGGCAATGAAGTGGCCTGGTTTCATGATCAACTGGCCCTGTGGCAAGCCTGGCAGGAGTCGAGCCGAGGGGTGCTGGGCCTGCCTCGGCGTAACGCACCTCGAATGGTTCCGCTGACCGATGCCGAGCATTCGATCGATGGCAGCACCGATGCCATTTTCGTGAGTCGTCGAGACAAGGTTCTCGACACACAGGCCATGCTGGATGTCCTGCAGGAACGGGGAGTGGTACTCAGTTCGGTTCATGATGCCGTGGCGACATGATTGTCGTGTCGGTAACGGTGGTGTCACCGTACTGATATGACAATCATGTCACCCGGCAAGCTGGCTGTCGTCAGGCAACTTTCAGATCCTTGTCGTGTTCCACACCCGGTTGGCCTGACATGACGGTTCGTTCGATGCTGCCGCGAGTAATACCCAGGTCATGCAACTCTGCATCGCTCATGCTGTTCAGGTCCTTCATGGCCTGCCGTTTCGACGCCTGGTCGATGGTTGCCCTGAGAATGTGCTCCTGCTCTTCCATGGTGCGCCATGGCCAGGCATCGACACCCTGTGTCAACAGTTCACGTGAAAAGCCGTTGTCCGCCAGCATGCGATCATCGCATCGCAGCAGATATTCACGGGCAATATCGCGACCACGATAGGTCATGTAACGCTCATAACTGCTCGCTATTTTTCCGAATACCTTGAACATGTGTTTCTCCTGATAAGCTGCATGAAAACTGATTCATCAATCCGGGCTGTTTCTGCTCTCAGACTTCGTTGAGCAAGCCAACTGCTAGCCGTATATGGCTTGTGTTCAATTTAGGCATCGTTGCCGAGAGTGACAAACGACATTTTCTTTCGGTGGTAGTTAGTACAACTTACTCAGTGAATGACATATGGCAGGACCACTTCCACTCAATGCATTGAATGCATTCGAAGTTGCAGCCAGACACGAAAGTTTCAGCAAGGCAGCAGAAGAACTGAACGTGACTCCGGCGGCAGTCAGTCAGCAGATTCGCATGCTCGAAGAGTTACTCGGGGTGCAGTTGTTTCACCGCCTGAACCGCGGCCTGGCGCTTACCGGCGCCGGCAAGTCAGGCTTGCAGAAACTGCAACATGGTTTCCAGAGCGTCAATGAAGCTGTGCAGCAGATTCGGGCAGAACCCTCTGCCGACAGTCTGGATGTCTGGATGGCACCGTCCTTCGCCTCCAAGTGGTTGATGCCACGCATGCACCGCTTTGTCGAAGCGCATCCGTCCATCGATCTGCGAGTGTCGGCCAGTGGAGACCTGGTCGATACCAATGTCTCGGCGCCGTCACTGAGCGAGGAAATACTGCGAAAGCATGACATCGATGTCGCGATTCGCTTCGGTAGCGGCAATTACCCCGGATGTCGGGTGGAAAAGCTGATGAGTGTCACATCCTTGCCGATGTGCAGTCCCGCATTGCTCGAGGATCAGCAACGCCCCCTGCGCACACCGGACGATCTGGCGCACCATACGCTGTTGCATGATGAAACACCGTATGAGGGCAGGCCTGACTGGTCCAGCTGGCTCGAGGCCGTGGGGGCACAGCAGGTGGACGGTACCCGTGGAATGCGATTCAACCGGGTATCCCTGGCGCTGGCTGCGGCTGTCGAGGCGCAGGGGGTCGTGCTCAGTCTGGAGCAACTGGCAGCCAGTGATCTGGAAATGGGGCGACTGGTCGTGCCGTTCGAGCACCGGGTAAGGTTGCAGCACGCCTATCACGTCATCAGCCTGGAGAACACCACTGATGATGACCGGGTGCTGCTGTTCAAGGAGTGGCTGTTCAGGGAAGTGGAGGCGATGCCTTCCTATGCCTGAGCACGGCGATCAACGCTGAGTTTGTCAGGTGACCTTGCACACAAGTCCTCCGGGGCGTACCTGCTGGAGTTGGTTCCACAAGCAAGTCTTCCGGGGCGTCCCTGCCCCGTGAAGCCTGGGCCTTGCATCACGCAGGGGCATCCTGCCGTCTGATCGTCAGACGGGTTGACGATGGATCAGTCCTGCACTGCACCAACCTCATCGCGGCGCATTCTCATGCGGCGACGAATCAGTCCGCCGAGCAGGATGGGCAGGATGAAACCGATGATGGACACCAGCCACAGACCGATTGCCAGCGGTGAGCCCAGCAGGATGCTCCAGTCGCCATCGGAGATGGTCATGGCGCGACGCAGATTGTCTTCCATGTTGTTGCCCAGCAGTATGCCGAGAATCACCGGTACCAGAGGCACATCCAGTTTACGCAGTACCCAGCCCATCAGACCGAAGACAATCATGACCATCAGGTCGAAGGTCGAGCCCGAGATGCCGTAGATTCCCACGAAAGAGATCATGGCGACGATGGGCATCAGTATGCGTGGTGGGATCAGAAGAACCCGGACAAACAGTCCCACCATGGGAATGTTCATGGCCAGCAGCATGAAGTTGCCCAGGAACAGCGCGGCAATCAGACCCCAGACCACATCCGGATTGGAGATGAACAGCAATGGACCCGGTGTGATGTTCAGCGCCAGCAGCATGGCCAGCAAGACCGCCGTGGTACCTGACCCGGGTACACCCAGGGCCAGCATGGGCACCAGTGCGCCACCGGCCGCGGCGTTGTTACCCGCTTCAGGCGCTGCCACGCCGCGGGGGTCGCCGGTACCGAAGGTGCCTTCCTTGTCGACCAGTTTCTTTTCGATCGAATAGGAGATGAAGGAACCCAGGGAGGCGCCGGCGCCCGGCAGGACACCCGCGATGAAACCGATGAATGAGGTGCGCAACATGGTGGGCGTACAGCTCTTCAGCAACTTCCAGGACGGCGTGATGCGGCCGATGCCGACACTGGACGATTTACCTTCACCCGTGCCGTCGCCACGGTGTTCCAGAAACAGGAATACCTCTGACAGGGCAAAGAGTCCGACAATGGCGACCAGGAAATCGATGCCGTCATACAGATGGACTCCGCCGAAGGCAAAACGTGGCACACCGGTTTGCCCATCGACTCCCACCATGGCGATCATGATGCCCAGAGCGGCGGCAAACGCGGCCTTGGCCTGGTTCTTCGACGTGATGCCACCGAGGGTGGCAAAGGCCAGTGTGAACAGGGCAAAGTACTCGGCAGGTCCGAACAGCAAGGCTACCTTGACCAGTTGCGGGGCGAGAAATACCAGCCCCCAGGTAGCAAGAAAGGCACCGACGAACGAAGCCACTCCGGACAGTGACAGGGCCTCTCCGGCGCGCCCCTGCTGTGCCATCGGATAGCCATCGAGCGTGGTCATCAATGCAGGCTCATCGCCCGGGATATTGAGCAGTATCGAGGAGATGCGCCCGCCGTACATGGCACCGTAATACACCGAGGTCAGCAGGATCATGGCAGCGGTCGGGGGCAGGCCGAGAGTGAAGGCCAGAGGGATCAGGATGGCCACGCCATTGGATGGGCCCAGACCGGGCAGGGCGCCGATGATGGTGCCCAGAAAGCAGCCCATCAAGGCCAGAAAGACATGTTGCCACGTCAGAGCCACGGCGAAGCCATGGAGCAGAGAATTGAGTGATTCCATCAGAAATGGTGCTCCCTAGAATCCGAAGGGACCGCGCGCCAGCGACAGTCCGAGAATCAGATGAAATACGGTGTAGATGCCGATGGAGGTCAGCGTGCCGGATACCAGAGACCACAATGGCTGCGTGCCCAGACGCCATGTCAGAAATGCCGATGCCACGGCGGTGGCGATGAGAAATCCGACCTCCGGCAATGCCAGTGCGTAGGCCACCATGACACCGGCGGCGATTGCAATCTCCAGCAGACGCGATGCTCGGGGCCATTGCGGTCTCACATCGGGTTTGATGATGATGACCAGGCTGGCCACTGCCATGACCACGGCGAGAATGATGGGAAAGGTTCTTGGTCCGACCGGGTCAGAGATGAAGCTCAGCTCGATATGGAAGGCCGCCCAGATGAACAGTAGTGCGAACAGGAGTCCGATGCCACCGAAGATTCGGTCGCTCATGATGTATTCCTCCGATGGAACGTGGGTGATTTGTGGCGAGAGGTCGACACGCCACGCCCGAGAAAGGACGGGGCGAGGCATGCCGACCAGGGCAGGAGCGTGAGATGCTCCGGGTCAGCTACTTGATGAGACCTATCTGCCGGGACAACTCGGTGATCGAGGCAACCGAATCGGCCACGAAGGCTTCGAATTCGGCACCTTGCAGATCCAGTGGGGCCAGACCACTGTCTGCCATGGATTGCTTCCACTCGTCAGACGCGTAGACCTTGCCGATTGTCTCCACCCAGTAGTCATAAGCCTCGTCACTCATGTTGCCGGGGGCATAGAAGCCGCGCCAGTTGGCACCGACCACGTCGATGCCCTGTTCTCGCGCTGTCGGGAATGAGGCGAAATCGCCTTCGAGACGTTCAGGGGCAAGTACGGCAATGATGCGAATATCTCCTGAATCCACAAAACCCTTGGCCTCGGAGGCATCACCGGTGTAGGCCTGCAGCGAACCACCGAGTACCTGTGTGATCGCCTCACCACCCCCGTCGAAGGCAACGTATTTGACAGTGCGAACATCTTCGATACCCGCCTCGGTGGCAACCAGCAGGGCTTTCAGGTGATCCCAGCCACCCACTGCCGAACCTCCGCCAATGGCAACCGAGCGCGGATCGGCCTTGATCTGGTCGAGCAGCTCGTTCAAGGACTGTACGGGGCTGTCCTTGGCCACGGCGATGATGCCGTAGTCGGCGCCAACGGAACCCAGCCAGCGTACCTGACTCATGTCGTTGCCGGGGTAGGCTCCCTGAGCCAGACGGGTGGCTGTTGCCGAGGAGGCAGCGACGATCAGGTCGTTGTCGTCACTGCGCTTGTTGACGACCGCAGCAAATGCGACTCCGCCACCGCCACCAGACATGTTGGTGACTTGCAAAGTGCCCGGTATGGCTTTGATATCCTGCATCGTCTTGCCCACCTGACGGCAGGTGAAGTCCCAACCACCGCCCGGATCGGCAGGGGCGATGCATTCGGTGTTTTCGGGTTCGTAGGCATGCAGGGATGTACTGGCCAGCAGGGCCAGAGACGCCAGCAGCAGTCTGTTCTTGTTCCGAGTGATAGTCATTCCAGATTTCCTTTGGTGAGTCAGTTCAGCCATCCCAGCAATTCAGCTGTGACGGCTTGTCGTATGTTTTATACTTTGAACCTGTCATGAGCCTGTCACCGCAGAGACAATCCTTGCCGCATTGCTGGCGACAACCGCACTCTCGAAGCCGTTCGGAGCCCTGATCACATGCGACTGTTACTGGTTGAAGACACTGCAGATGTGGCCGAGGCGATCGCACTGAGTTTCGCCCGGGCAGGCGATACGCTGGATTGCGCCTTCGACCTCAAACAGGCACGCAGCAGTCTTTCGCTGCAGCAATACGATGTACTGATTCTCGACATCAATCTGCCCGATGGCAGTGGCAAGGATCTGTTGAGAGAACTGCGACGTGAACGCAATACCACCCCGGTATTGATGCTCACCGCAAGACTCGGCATCGAGGAGCGCGTTGCATCGCTCGATGGTGGTGCCGATGACTATCTGACCAAACCGTTCGATCTGCGTGAATTGCAGGCGCGTGTACGCGCCTTGCACCGGCGTTCGCCAACGGTGCGGGATACCGTCGTCGAGTTCGGTTCACTGGTCATCGACGTTGCCGGCAAGACTCTGGTCTGCAACGGTCAGGAGCTCACCCTGACACGGCGAGAGTTCAGTCTGCTGGAAGCGCTGCTGGATCGGCGTGGTCGTGTGGCCTCCAAGGAACATATTCTCAATCGCATGTTCTCCTTCGATGAGGCCGATGTCGGGACCAATGCGATAGAGTTGTATGTGTCACGCCTGCGGCGCAAGCTGAGTGGCAGCGGTGTGTCCATTCGCACCTTGCGAGGACTGGGATATCAGCTTGTCGATGAAGCCTGATCAGCGTACCTCGCTGACAAGACGCCTGGCGCTGTCGATCTCGCTGTTGCTGATTGCCGGTGGGGCTCTGGTCAGTCTGGCCGCACTGGCCTACGGCAGGCAGGCGGCTCAGACTGCGTATGATCGATTGCTGCTCGGGTCAGCCAGGCAGGTAGTGGCCAGTACCAGTGTGATCGATGGGCGGGTCATGGTCGATATTCCGGTTTCGGCGTTCGAGCTGCTGGCTCTGGCGCCGGAGGACCGCGTGGTCTACAGAATCATCGGACATGATGGCCAGACACTGACCGGCTACGATTCACTGGTCATTCCCGATGACGCGGCGCAGGAGCTGGCCTACTACAATCTGGAATACAACGATGAGCCGATTCGCGTGATCGCCTTGTCGAAACGGTTTGCCGAGCGTGCATTCAGCGGCACAATTCAGGTATTGATCGGCCAGACGATGCGGGCACGCAACGCCCTGGCGCAGGAGCTGGTCGGCAATGCCGTCCTGGTGGTTGCCGTGGTGGGACTCAGTATGGCCATACTGGCCATCGTTGCCGTCTACTCGGCACTGCGCCCGCTCTATCGCATCGAGCGCAGTTTCTCATCCCGGGACCCTCGTGATCTGACTCCCCTGCATGTGGCGGTGCCCAGTGAGCTGACACCTGTGGTCAATGCCATCAATCGATTCATGTCACGTCTGGAGCGGCAGATGGAGACAACCAACAATCTCATTGCCGACTCTGCACATCAACTGCGCACGCCGATTGCCGCCCTGCGAGCACAGACAGAGTTGGCCACCGAAGAGTCCGATCCGGCTGCCCTGTCGCTGTCTCTGCAGCGTATTCATGCACGCAGTCGCAGTCTCAGTCGCCTGACCGATCAACTGCTCAATCGCGCCCTGATCATCCACCGCAACGATTCCGTTGTGCGTACTCGAGTCGATCTGCGCACCGTGGCCATGGAAACAGCCGACGAATTCGATATCGACAGTCAGGGACGCGCACGTGAATTGCGGCTGCAGCTGCCGGAGTTCGCGGTGTGGGTGCGAGGGGATGCCCTGTCGCTGCGAGAAGCCTGCAAGAATCTGGTGAACAACGCGTTTGTGCATGGTCAAGCGCCGGTCACTCTGACGGTCGAGGCCGTTGGTGACCAAGTGGTTCTGGCCATACAGGACCAGGGGAAAGGCATACCGATACAGACCGAGTTGCGGGCCGGAGAGCGGTTCGTGCAGGCAGACGTGGCAACAACCAGGCCTGGTACCGGCATTGGTCTGGCGATCGTGCAGGAGGTGCTCAGGGCTCATGATGGGAAATTGCGTTTTTCCTCGGATGACAGCCGCGGATTCAGGGTGTCGATGGTATTTCCGGCTGACTGGAAGGGAAGTGATGCATAGTTGCAGAAACCTGCTTTGTCATTGCCTTGCCATGCTGACCTTGTGCCTGCCTGCGCCTCTGCCGGCGCAGGAAGAGGTGGGTGAGTTTGGACCTGACGATGCCATTCGCACCCTGGTGGTGAGGGGCAGCACCGATATCGAATTGTTTGCTCCGGTCATGCGGGCATTCCTGGACAGGAGCATCGATACTCGCATTCGCTATGAACAATGGGGTTCGAACGCGCTGTATCTTCGCTCCAGCAAGGAATGTCAGCAGTCATCAAGCAGCGCGGACGTGTTGATCAGTTCTGCGGTTGATCAGCAGGTCAAGCTGGTCAACGATGGGTGCGCCATCGCTCATCGTTCGGTCTATACGCGACGCCTGCCTGCTCACGCCATCTGGAGAGACGAGTTGTTCGGCATTACCCTCGAGCCCGCGGTGATGGTGTACAACCGGGACGAGTTGCGCGAGGAGGAGATACCGCTCAGCCGTTTCGATCTGCTGGACAGGCTGCGACCCCATGACAGCCGTTTCGCCGGACGTGTGGCCACCTACGATATCGAACTTTCCGGTCTGGGCTATCTGTTCGCCTTTGCCGATTCGCAACAGGCGACAACGTTTGGTGCCTTGCTCGAGGCCTTCGGGAGAACCGGGGCAGTTGCCACCTGTTGCTCGGCCGAGCTTATCGATGCCGTGGCTGAAGGACGTTTTCTGGTAGCCTACAACGTTCTCGGCTCGTATGCACTGGCGCAGGCGGAGCTGGATCCGCGTATCGGTATTGTCAGTCCGCAGGACTATACGCTGACATTGTCACGCGGTGCCCTGATTCCGCAAGGTGCACCGCAGGAGGATACGGCGCGAGCCTTTCTCGATTTTCTGTTATCCGATCAGGGGCGTACCATTCTGCAGAAATCGCATCTGATTGCCACCTTCGATGACAATGACATGGCGGATTTTCCTTCTCTTGAAGGGGCCGTACCTGTATTGAGGCCAATCAGCCTGTCTCCGACACTGCTGGTCGGGCTGGATCAGATGAAACGCGAGATCTTCATACGTCAGTGGCGCGAGAAGATGGTGTTGCAGTCAGGCAGACGCGAGTAGCTTGATTCGAGCAGGCCAAAGCGAGCAGGCCAACGCGAGCAGGCGAACGCGAGCAGGCGAACGCGAGCAGGTCGATCCGAGCAGGCCAGTTTGAGTCATTGAAGGCGATTGCCATGCTGTCATTGGCTGTTGCCAGGCAGTCAGCGCGGCGGCTTGTAGAATGAGGCCAACTTGCCACTGATCGATGGATGTCCTTGAAACTCTCCAGACGTTTGTTCCTTGTCATGTCCCTGTGGGTATCCGCATCGCCTGCTCAAGCTGGCCCGGCGGCGACAAGCGGCGCCCCTGCTGCCGCGAACGACGCCCTGCAGGGTGGTGGTCAGGGCAATCCTGCGCAGACAATGACGGTAGCCAGTGCCGGCTCGAAGGTGGAATTGCTGCAGTCGGGCAAGGACTGGACACTCCAGGTGGACGGCAAGCCCTTTGTCGTGCACGGTGCCGGCATGGGCTATACGGATGAGGCCGGTATTGCCCGGCTTGCCGAGGCAGGAGGCAATGCCTTTCGAACCTGGGGTACGCAGCATCTGGATGTGCAACTGGCCGCCGCGCAACGCCACGGCCTCAAGGTGCTGGTTGGCCTGGACATGCAGAAGCAGTTGCAGGGCTTCGATTATCAGGATGAGGAGGCCGTTGCCCGTCAGTTGAAGGCTCTGCAAGCCAGCATCGATCGCTACCGCTCTCATCCAGGCCTGTTGGGCTGGATCATTGCCAACGAACCCAATCTGATGATCGGTGCCGACGGTGCAGCAGTACAGCCTGACCCGGCCGTGTATGAGGCCATGGCCGATGTTCTCGATTACATTCACGAGCAGGACCCCGATCATCCTGCCACCGTGGCCTTTGCCTTCACGGCGACACTGGCCGAGGATGTCGCCCTGGCACTGCAAGCCATGCCGGCACTCGATTTTCTCTCATTCCAGGCCTATGGCGCATTACCGGTGGTGCCCGACCTGGTTCAGGGTCTGGCGGTGAATCTACCCTACATGGTGACCGAGTTCGGTCCGCTGGGGCATTGGGAGATGCCAGCCACGCAGTGGGGTCGTGAGATCGAGGAACCCAGTGGAGCAAAGGCTGTCGGTCTGGTCGAACGCATGCAGCAGGCCGGACTGCATGATCCGCAGGGGCAACTACTGGGAGGGTTTGCCTTCCTGTGGGGGCATAAACAGGAACGCACGCCCACCTGGTATGGTCTGTTCACCGAAGAGGGAGGGCGCACGGCGGCCGTGGACGAACTGAGCCGACTCTGGACCGGGCAGTACCCACGCCATCGGGCACCATCGGCATGGGGGCTGACGCTGAACGGGGAGGTCGCTGGCGCCAGTGTCTCGGTGCTTCCCGCGTCCCGGCTGACAGCCAGCCTGCAGGTCAGCGATCCGGACAGCGATGACTTGACGGTTCGCTGGCAGGTGCGCAAGGAAGTCGAGCTGCGCAGTCATGGTGGACACTTTGAAGCGAGGCCTGACAGCGTGGCAACGCAATTCAGTGACCATAGCCGTGCCGATGATCGGCATGGCGTCACCCTGCTTGCACCGGTAGACCCCGGGCACTATCGGCTTTATGCCTGGGCCAGTGATGAACAGGGTGGGGTTGCAACAGCCAATTTCCCGTTTCTGGTTCAGCCTCTCTGAGGCACGGCACGGCACGGCACGGCACGGCACGGCACGGCACGGCACGGCACGGCACGGCACGGCACGGCACGGCACGGCACGACACGACACGTTGTCGAGGCGCTTGCTGCGAGCGCCGTGCGCGAGTCCGCTTCCCGTAGTCTGATACAGTGGCTGGCTGTTCATCAGGGAATGCAGAGTCAGTGAGTACAGATTGCGAATGCATCGTCATGGGTGCCGGAGTGGTGGGGCTTGCCATTGCGGCAGAACTGGCGGCTGCCGGACGCGATGTCCTGGTTCTGGAGCGCGAATCGGCATTTGGAACCGTGACCAGTGCCCGGAATTCCGAGGTCATTCACGCCGGCATCTACTATGCCGCTGACAGTCTCAAGGCGCGCTTCTGTCTGGCCGGTCGCGAAGCCCTGTACCAGTATTGCCGTGAGCATCATGTCGATCATGCCCGCTGTGGCAAGCTGATCGTGGCAAGCAGCGAGGTACAGGTAGCGCAACTGGCATCCATCAAGTCCCGCGCCATGGCCAACGGTGTCACTGACATCCGGCAACTGAGCGCTGCCGAGGCTATCGCCATGGAGCCACAGCTGCATTGTCTGGCAGCCCTGCATTCACCTTCCACCGGTATTGTCGACAGTCACGGCCTGATGCTCTCGCTGCTGGGTGATGCCGAACGGCACGGAGCCGTGCTGGCAACGCATTCACCGGTGGTCGGGCTGGAGCATGAGAGCGACAAGGGGCAGTTTCGGGTGGAAGTCGGAGGCGAGAATGCCATGTCGCTGACCACGCGCTATCTGATCAATGCCGCTGGCCATGGTGCCTGTGAGCTCGCCGCGAAACTGCCAGGCAATGGCGCTGCAGCACAGGTGACTCCGGTACTGAGCAAGGGCAACTATTTTCGGCTCTCCGGCAGAGCGCCGTTCAGCCGCCTGATCTATCCGGTGCCCGAACCGGGTGGGCTCGGGGTTCATATCACTATCGACCTGGGTGGCCAGGCACGCTTCGGGCCGGATGTCGAACCGATCGATAGCGAGGACTATGTGGTCGACCCGGCGCGTTCAGCGGGTTTCTACGCAGCCGTGCGTCAGTACTGGCCGGGTCTGCAGGATGATGCCCTGGCATCGGACTACGCCGGCATTCGTCCGAAGATCCGTGTCGATGGAGAGCTGTATCCGGATTTTCTGATTCACACGCAGCACCAGCATGGCATGCCGGGGCTCATTCATCTGTTCGGGATCGAATCCCCGGGTCTGACCGCCAGTCTGGCCATTGCCCGAGAGGTTGGACAGCTGCTGGAGGCCTGAGCCTCAGGCAACATCTTCCTGGCGGTCGAAGATCACCAGGTGATCCAGCTGCAGGCGAATGCCGAACTGTTCACCCACCGGATGGTTGTGATGCGAGGGTGCCAGACACAGCAGACGGGTATTTCCGGGCATGCGCAGGGTGTACAGATGATCCGCGCCGCGGAAGTCACGGGCGACGACAGTGGCCTTGTTGGGACTGTTGTCGTCATGGATGATGTCATCGGGTCGTACCAGCAGCTCGATCAAACGCCCCGGGGGCACATCCTCGCTCAGCTCGCCGTGAATGGTGCCCAGTTCGGTCTGGATGACATTGTCATCGAGGGTATTGCCACACAGAAACACCCCTTCGCCGATGAAATCCGCCACAAAGCGGTCTGCCGGGGTGTGATACAGACTGTAGGCATCGTCCCACTGGCGCAGCCGGCCCTGCGAGACGACGCCGATATGGTCGGCGATGGCAAAGGCTTCGTACTGGTCGTGGGTGACCAGTACCGCAGTAATGCCGTCGCGTTTGAGAATCTCGCGCACCTCATGGGCCAGTTGCACCCGTCTTTCCGTATCCTGGCTGCTGAAGGGCTCATCGAGCAACAGCACGGGCGGCCGCGGCGCCATGGCCCTGATCAGCGCCACTCGTTGCTGCTGACCACCGGAGAGCTGGTGCGGGTAGGCATCGGCAAAGTTCTGCATGCCCACCAGTTCCAGCAGCTCATTGACACGGGCATCGATGGTCTTGCGTGGCTGGGTACTGATTCCGAAGGCGACATTGCGGCGCACGCTCATGTGGGGAAACAGGGCGAGATCCTGGAAGACCATGCCGACCCGGCGTTCCTCGGGAGAGGCCTGCCGTTCGGCACTGGCTACCGCCTCGCCCGCTATCGACAGGGACCCGGCCGAGGGGGCCTGAAATCCGCCTATCGTACGCAGCAGGGTTGTCTTGCCACAGCCACTGGGGCCCAGCAGGCAGCCGATATCGCCGGGTTCGAGTGAAAATGACACATCGTCGATGATGCGAGTACCATCGATGTCGACGCAAATGTGTTCTAGTGCCAGCTGGTTTGCCATGCCGGCATGATACCCGAACCATTCACCTTTGAAGACCAGGAAGAGGCATCGTCAGACCGTGCGCAGCGACTATTCGACACAATGGGTGACTCCTGCCGTCAAGGAGCAGGTTGAGCAGGTTCTGCAATCCCTTGAACCGGACGATGCCCAACGGGACCTGCTGCAGCGCTGGCTGCTGCTGGTCTGCGCGGCCAGCCCCTATCTGCTGCGGGTGGCTCTGCAATACCCGGCAGCCGTGCAGCGATTGTTGCAGCAGGGTGTCCTGCTGCCTGATGCGCCGTCGCCCACGCTGGAAGAGCTGCGCAGCGAAGTCCAGACCGACTGGCAGAGTGTGCTGGAGAAATCTGCCGTGACGCCGGACAGCAAGCAACGGGAAACCGCCCAGCTGCAGGTGCTGCGGCAGTTTCGGCATCGCCAGCTGTTTCGCATCCTGTGGAACGATCTCACCGGCGTGGCGGAGCTGTTCCGGACACTGGAAGATCTGTCCATACTGGCCGATGCCTGCGTCATCACCGCTGAGCAGTGGTCGCATGAGGAACTGGTCGAGCGCTTCGGCGAGCCACTTGGTGCCGATGGTCGGCCGCAGCGCCTGATCGTTCTCGGCATGGGCAAGCTGGGCGGTTACGAACTCAATGTCTCGTCCGACATCGATCTGATCTACCTGTTTGCCGATTCCGGTGAAACCACAGGGCGTGAAGGCGGCAAGGGTGTGATCGACAACTCGGAATTCTTCCGCCGACTCGGGCAGAGACTGACCCGTCTGCTCAACAATACGACCGTCGATGGCTTCGTGTACCGCGTCGATACCCGACTCCGGCCGTTTGGCGAGAGCGGGCCGCTGGTGATGAATCTCGATGGGCTGGAGAATTACTACCTGACGCAGGCGCGTGACTGGGAGCGCTACGCCATGATCAAGGCGCGTGCAATCACCGGTCTGCCGAAAGACATCGAGGATTACCAGGCACTGGTCACACCATTCGTGTACCGCCGTTATCTGGACTACAACGCTTTCGACGCCCTGCGAGATCTGAAGCGCAAGATTGCCCTGTCGGTACGGCAGAAAGGACTGAAGGACAATATCAAGCTGGGAGCCGGCGGTATTCGTGAGGTCGAGTTCATCGGTCAGGCCTTCCAGCTGGTACGCGGTGGTCGAGATACGCGACTGCGCAGCCGCTCCATCGTGGCAGTGCTCCAACAACTGGCTCATCAGAAACTGCTGGAACAGGAGGAAGTGGATGGCCTGCTGGCCGCCTATGCCTACCTGCGGCGCGTGGAAAATGCGGTACAGATGATGCGCGACGAACAGGTGCACAGCCTGCCGGACGACGATGAAGACCGACAGCGTCTGATCGCCATCATGGATGCGCCGGACTGGCAGACCTTCCAGCAGACGCTGGCAGTGCATCAGCAATGTGTCTCGGAGAGTTTCACCGGTCTGTTCGAAGTGGAAGAGGCTGTCGGCAGCAGCACGCCAGAACCCGGTGACAGCTCATCGGACGCGGCGGCCTCGGAACAGAACTCGGGACAGGCGTCCTTCGAGGTGCGCCAGGCACGTGTGGAAGAGACCTGGAGATTCATCAGTACGGCGGATGTCGACGATGAGGAACGCGGCACCGCCTTGCGCCAGTGCGGCTTCGAGCCCGATGAGGAAATGCTGAGTGCGGTGTCGGGCATCAGCCGTGGCGGTTTCTATCAGCGTCTGACAGCGGAAAGCAAGGAGCGGGTGGAGCGCGTGGTGCCGATGATCATGCTGCATTCGCTGGATACGGCGGCCCCGTCAGCGACTCTGGTGCGTTGTCTGGCTCTGGTCAGAACCGTCGCCGGTCGAAGTGGTTATCTGCAGGTGCTGGGTGACCAGCCAGCGGCCTTGGCACGACTCGTCAAGCTGTTCTCGGAGAGCCGCTGGCTGGCGAATTTCGTGCTGCGCCAGCCCATGGTCATCGACGAGCTGCTGATCGGCCCCGGCGCCGTGCTGTACCCGGACAGCGAGGCGGTGCGCACGAATGTACTGGAACAGCTGGAACGCCTGCGGGATGCCGATCTGGAGGTGCAGATGGACAGCCTGCGCCACTACAGGCAGAGCCGCGAGATGCGACTTGCCTGTGCCAGGCTCGATGGCACGCTGACCCTCATGCAGGTCAGTGACCAGCTCAGCTGGCTGGCCGAGGCGCTGATAGAGGTGGTGCTGGAGCTGGTCAAGGCACCATTGCTTGCCCGGCACGGCGCACCGCAGTGCTGTCCACACGAAGATGACGGGGCTGGTCGGCGCGATACCAGCCTGGGCATCATCGCCTATGGCAAGCTGGGTGGCCTGGAGCTGGGCTTCGGGTCCGATCTGGATCTGGTGTTCCTGCATGACAGCTGTGGCGGTTCGCAGCAGACGGCGGGTGAGAAGAGCATCGACAACTCGGTGTTCTATGCGCGTCTGGCGCAGAAATTCGTGCACTTCATGAGCACCACAACGCCCGCCGGCGTGTTGTACGACATTGATCTGCGCTTGCGCCCCAATGGCAGTTCAGGGGTGCTGGTCACTGGCGTGGAGGCTTTCGGCAACTACCAGCGCGGCGATGCCTGGACCTGGGAGCATCAGGCCCTGATGCGCGCGCGCGTGGTGCTGGGCAGCCAGTCCCTGCGCCAGCAGTTCGAGCAGATACGTCTGGGAGTCCTGGCGCAGCCCCGCTCCGAATCGGAACTGCGCGAAGCGGTGGCCAGCATGCGCGAACGCATGCGGGTTTCTCTGGGCACCAACCAGAGCGACGTCATGCATCTGAAGCAGGATGCTGGTGGGGTGGCCGATATCGAATTCATCGTGCAGTATCTGGTACTGGCGTATTCCGCCAAGTTCCCGGAACTGCTCAGCTACACTGACAACATTCGCGTACTGGACGTTGTGGAAGGGCTGCAGTTGATGGACGAAGCCGATGTTCGGCTGATGCGAGACAGCTATCTGGAGCTGCGCGATCGCCTGCACCGGCAGGCACTGCAGGAAGCGTCGTCGACAGTGCCACTGGACGATGTGCTGATCCGGCTGCGAGACGATGTCATCGAGTTGAAGACGCGCGTGCTCGGACCGGCGCCAGCGTCTATGCAGTAGACTAGCGCCCTGAATGCTTTTCACAGGTCTACAGGTTCATGCAACAGCCCAACGCCCAGACATTCGTTGAAGTCACCCGAGACGAATTGCCGATTCATTGCCCCACACCTGACAGCTCGCTGTGGAACAGTCATCCGCGCGTGTACATACCCCTGGACGATTCTCCGGAAGCCTCCTGCGCCTACTGTGGCACGGTCTATCGACTGGTTACCGAAAAGTCCGTCACAGCCGCAAGGCTTGCCGGGGATGACGGCAGTGCCGAGCGTGCGGAATCAGCACCTGACGCTTGAGCGATTCCATCGTCACGGAGTACCCTGCACGATTTCCCGGCGTCGTCTGGCGCCATTGTGCGGATTCGCCTCTGCCGTTCGACCCGATCGTCTTCGATGAGGTGCAACTGGCCCAGCGACAGTTGCTGACAGGACAGGCGGGCGCCGGCCGGGGCAATACCTTCTTCTTCACCCTGAATGACGAGCCATTGGTGTTGCGCCACTATCGCCGCGGTGGTCTGGCGCAGAAATTGAGCAGGCAGCACTATCTGTACACCGGGCTGGAGCGGACCCGGGCGATGCGCGAGTTTGCCGTTCTGGTGGAGCTTTGCCAGTTGTCATTAGCGGTGTCTCGACCCCATGCCTGCAGGGTGGTGCGGCGTGGCGCCTTCTATCAGGCGAGTCTCGTGACCCATCGCATAGACGGTCAGACTCTTGCCGAGTCACTGTCCGGCAAGGCTGGACATCGGGAGCCACAAGCACTGACGTGGAAGAATGCGGGCGACGTGATTGCCCGAATGCATGCTGCCGGTGTGCTGCACGCGGACCTCAATGCGCACAACATCCTGTTTGATGATGCGGCTCGGGTATCACTGATCGACTTTGATCGGGCGCGGCATCGCCCGCTGCCTGCCGGTGACCCGGCCAGCGGCTGGTGCCAGGCCAATATCGACCGCCTGCGCCGATCGATCCTGAAGGTGGCGGCTGATGGTGTGGATTCTGCCAGCGGATTTGCCATGCTGGAACAGCAATGGCGAGAGACCCTGCGTCAGTCGATTTCCCCGCGTTCGTAACGCAGCAGATAGTTTTTCATGAAGCGCCGGATTTCACGTGATGCGGATGTGTCCACATCCTTGCAGGCGGCCACGAACTGATCACGCAGTTCCTTGTCCAGTCGAATGACCAGCTGTGCTTCCTTGTTGCTCTTGGCCTTCTTGGTACCGTTTTCTTTGGGCATTCCGGGATCGCCTGGCTGATGTTGGCGTCACGCCAGCGGTGACGTTATCACGACTGTGCCGGTTTATGAAACGAACCTTCCATCCGGCCAGCAGGCCGGATGGCGGAGGATCAGGTCATTGGTCAACCTGATCACGGTTCAAGCAAACCGACGGCTTATTTCGCTTTCTTGGCAACTTTGCGAGCAGCCTTGCGTGCCTTGCCGTTCTTGCCTTTCTTGACGGGCTTCAGAGCAGCCTTGGTGGCTTTCTTGACGACCTTGCTCTTCTTGGACTTCACGCCAACGCTCTTGACTGCCTTGCGAGCCAGCTTCTTGGCGATGGACTTGGCTTTCTTGTTGGATACTTTTGACATGACGATTTCTCTTGTCTGATTGATGGGAGAACGAATCTTAGTGTATATACAAATGATATTCAACGTATATCGTCAGTCGGTACGTTAAATTCAGGTAATACGCCGGAGAAAGTCCGATTCGAGGCCTGCTGCTCAGTTCAGCAGCTGCAGGTAGCGTTGCAGTACCCGCCGGCTGTCTTCGGACAGTGCCAGGGCGCGTTGTCCCATGGCGCGGTAGCTCGATTGTGGATCAGCGGCGTCGAGCAGAAAGCGAATGACCTGATCGGCCGTGTCGACGACGTGAATGGCATCGGACTCACGCATCAATTGCATGACGTCATCGAAATTGCCGGTATGCGGACCGACAACGGTAGGGCAGGCGTGACGCGCAGGTTCGAGCATATTGTGTCCGCCTCGCTCGATCAGCGAGCCGCCGACGAAAGTGGAGTCTGCATGTTGATACCAGGCTTGCATTTCTCCCAGGGTATCTGCCAGATGGATTCTCTCGTCCTGGCGAGGCTGCTCACCGGCAGAACGCAGTGATACCCGAATACCCAGGGTTTGCAGATCGCGCTGAATGGCACGGCCTCTTTCCGGATGGCGTGGCGCGATGACCAGAAGCTGTTCGTCGTCGGCCTGTGCCAGCCAGGCCTCGGCCAGTTGCCGCTCTTCATCATCGTGGGTGGAGGCTGCCAGTACGTAGTCGCGTTGCAGCAGCCGATCGGCACTGTCGGGAATCGGCGAATCGGCGTACTTCAGGTTGCCCGCTACCTGTACCCGAGTGGCCTTCGCGCCCAGAGCCACGAAGCGTTCGGCATCGTTCTGCGAGCGGGCCAGCACCTGCACACCGGACAGAGCCTGTCGATAACTGCTGGCCAGCAGGCCTGTCGATTGTGTACTGGTGCGATCCGACAATCGCCCATTGACAAGGGTGAGCTCGATATTGTCATGCGCACAATGTGCATAGAGCCAGGGCCAGATCTCGGTCTCGACGATCCAGCCACGACGCGCTCGCAACTGGGCCACGAAGCGTCTGCCTGCGCCTGGGAAATCAACGGGTAGGTACTGATGCCGCAGGTCGGGAATGGCCTGTTTCTGCAGCACGGCAGCCCCGGTGGGCGTGCCCGTGGTGACCAGAAAGACCGTGTCGGGACATTGCGTCTTCCAGGCCCTGATCAGAGGCAGCACCGTCATGATCTCGCCCACCGAGGCGGCATGGACCCAGAGAGTCTCTTCAGTGTCGCGGGTGGCAGAAGAGCCGACTTCTTGCCGGTAGACGCCGAGCCGCTGCCACCAGTAACGCCAGCCACCGTCCCTGGCCGCACGCCAGGCGGTATAGGCGAGCAACAGAGGACTCAGTCCGCGTACCAGCAGCCGATAGCGCCACGGCGGTGTCATCGCTTGTAGGGGTTGGGGTGGTCAGGAGTTGGCGGCTTGAATCGCTTGTGGGCCCACAGATACTGTTCCGGTTGCGT
Organism: Granulosicoccus sp. 3-233; assembly: GCF_052681095.1. NCBI lineage: Bacteria > Pseudomonadati > Pseudomonadota > Gammaproteobacteria > Chromatiales > Granulosicoccaceae > Granulosicoccus > Granulosicoccus sp. 3-233. The sequence continues at coordinate 397,959 of NZ_JBQYLE010000005.1, read as the reverse complement.
GCGAACCTGAGCCTCCAGGTGATCGTTGACCTGCTGGGTGGCTTGGGTCAGGTCGCTGGCGTCGAGCGCCAGTGGCGGCTGGAAGGCGAAGACATAGCCGCTGCCATCCGGCTTGCGTTCGGGGATGAAGGGAATGATGGTGGCATCGGTCATGCGCAGGATGCGCGCAGTGCCACCGGTCGTCAGTACCGGCTGATTGAAGTAGCGGGTCTCGATGCCACCGTGGGAGGCGGCCACACTCTGATCGGGAGAGTACCAGACGATCTCTCCGTGCTTGAGCCGCCTGACCATCTCGCGGATCCCCTTGTTGTCGATCATGCCTTCCAGGTGGCGCGACCGGTGTTTCAGCAGATTGGCGGCGAACAGCGGATTCTTCGGGCTGTCATAGACAGCGCGTATCGGCCAGTGTGAGCCGACAACGGCCGCGCACATTTCCAGCAGGGTGAAGTGCGCCTGCAACAGGATGACTCCCTTGCCTCGGGCCAGTGCGGCATCGACATGATGCTTGCCGGTGATCTCTACCGGACTGATGTGCCGAACGGAGCGATACCAGGTCCAGGCGGTCTCGCCGATAGCCATGCCCAGATGTGCAAAGGCAGCGCGGGCCATGGTCTCACGCTCGCTGTCGGACAATTCCGGGAAGGCCAGCTGCAGATTGATCATGGTGACTCGCCGGCGACTGGCAAAGCCACGGTACATCACTCGGCCGAGACCGCGGCCGATGCGCATCACAGCCGGGTAGGGTAGCCGAGTCAGCAACCAGAAAAGAGCGAATCCCAGCCACGTCGGCCAGTGACGCGGCGCGAGGTAGTCTCGCGCTTTGAATGACAAGCGCCCGGACCCTAGTCGGACTCGGGCTCGGCCAGAAAGCGGTTGACCGACAGTAGATCGCTCTCGGACAGCGTGCCTGATGCCGCCTTCAGGTTGAGAGTGTTGATGATGTAGTCGTAGCGGGCACCGGCATAATCCGACCGAGCGCTGAAGGTGTCACGCAATGCCTGCAGCACCTCCACGGAGGTGCGCGTGCCGGCGCGGAAACCGGCTTCGGTGGCCTCGGCAGACTTGCGGGTCGATTCCAGAGCCTGGCGTAATGCCTTGACACGACTGATCGACGCCTGCACACCGCGGTAGCCATCCCGGGTCTGCTGGGTGGTGGCACGCTCCTGAGCCAGTAGCTGTTCGCCCGCTGACAGCGCCTCGGCGCGCGCCTGGGCAACCTGTGCGTTGATGCGTCCGCCGGTCAGGATGGGAACGCTCAGCTGCAACTTGATTTCTGCCACATCGGAATCGCTGCGCAGTGTCTGATCGGTCGTGTTGGACGCGGCAGTACCAACCAGATCCAGAGTCGGGTAACGACTGGCGCGCTCGATGGCGACCTGAGTGGTGCTGCTCTCCTCGGCGTAACGGGCGATCAGCAGTTCCAGGTTCTGCTCCAGGGCCTGGTCTACCCAGGCATCGATATCGGCAGGTTCCGGTGGCAGCAATGGCAGGTCGTCGGCCAGTTGCGCCAGGGATTCGGTATTCACACCACTGATCAGCACCAGTGCCTCGCGCGCTGTGGACAGCTGGTTGGAGGCAGCGATTTCCTGAGCGACGGCCAGGTCATGCTGTGCCTGGGCCGAGCGAACATCGGTGATCGGCACCAGTCCGACATCGTAGCGTCGTTCAGCCTGCTCCAGCTGACGACTGATGGCTTCCAGTTCGGACTGGCTGAACTCGACGATGGCCTGAGAGCGCAGGACTTCGAAATAGGCCGTGGCCACTCGCAGTATCAACGCCTGCCCCAGTGCAGCGTATTGTGCCTCGGCCTGCAGGACGGTGATCTCCGCCTGGTCCAGCGTCTTGCCGAAAGCGCGGTTGAACAGGGTCTGACTCAGCGACAGTGACAGCGCGGTATCCTCATAAGGGCCTTCTCCGTCATCGGCCAGGGTCGTCAAACCGGCCTCGGCGCCAAAGGCCAGCTGCGGCAGGAAAGAGGATCGGGCCGTCGGTATCAGTTGACGCGCAGCTTCCAGATCGTAACGGGCTGCGGAATACTCGGCGTCGTACTGGCGAGCCTGCTCGTAGACGTCTTCCAGATCAGTCGCACTGGCTGCACTGCTCCACAGCAGGGGCAGTGCCAGCAGGGCGGAACAGGCCAGACAGGCGGCAACTCGGGGGCGTGTCGTGCTCGGATCAATCAGTGTTTTCACAGGAATCATTCAGAAGACAAAGCGGGGAGATTCGGAGGCGAAATTGACCAGCGGGTCTACGCGGGTTTCGAACAGGCTCTCCTGGCTCCATTCCGTGTCGCGCACGCGAGTCAGCAGAATGGCTTCCATGGCCGGACTCGATTGCTCGCCGATGATGGCAAACAGGCGTCCACCGATAGCGAGCTTCCTGCGGTAGAGATCCGGGATGGAAGGGACAGCTCCGCCGAGGACGATGGCGTCATAACTGTCGCGGGCATCCCAGGGCGCCGTGGCATCCTGCTGCAGCACGGCGACATTGCTGATGCCCAGGGCCTGCAGCCGGGCAGTGGCACCCTGTGCCAGTTCCGGGATGATCTCGATGCTGTCTACCTGGCTGGCAAGCCGCGCCAGGCAGGCGGTCAGATAGCCACTACCGGTACCTATCTCCAGAACGGTGTCCGTGACCTGCAGTAGCAAGGATTGCAGCAGACGGCCGTCGACGGTCGGCTTGAACAGGGATTGGCCGTGTCCGATCGGCAGCTGGAAATCGCTGTAGGCAACGCCGGTATGGGACGGGTCGACAAAATTCTCGCGAGGGATCTGTGATAGAACATCGAGAACACGTTGATCGAGTACGTCCCAGGGGCGTACCTGCTGTTCGATCATGTTGCTGCGGGCTTGCTGTAGATCCATTGGAGTGCCAGGTAGTCTGAGATTGAATCCGAAGCGCTCGCGAAATCATCCAGCAAAGCGCCATCCGGGTCGAATTATAGGGCAAGCAGCCGCTCCAGTCGTACCATGCTGTAACAAGCTTGCTCTGTCCGTCATTCGTGAGCGGTATTCATGAATGAGGGGAGGAATACGACCTACTGTGCGATGACGCTCGTCGCCTGGGGGCCCTTGGCGCCGGCTTCGACCTCGAAGGTCACTTTCTGGCCCTCGCTCAGCGTCTTGAAGCCTTCGCCTTCGATGGCTGAAAAATGGACGAAGACATCATCGCCGCCGTCATCCTGTGTCAGAAACCCGAATCCCTTGGACTCGTTGAACCATTTGACTGTACCTGTCGCCATGTCCTTGCCTCTCGTGTTGTCGATGGAGACAGACAGGTACCTGTCTGCACAATTGCCCGTGGCGGTGCAGCTGTGCGGCGGCTGGCAATCCGGATCGATACCGACTGTCCCGGTTCAGTCTACTGCTTTTGGTGACGGGAGCCACCTTTTTTGACGTCTCGCCGATGTTCGTACAGGCGTTCTAATCCTTGTCGCCGGCCTTGCCTGCCGAGTCGGCGGGACTGGTCGTGGAGGATGTTGCGGATTCCGAGGCCGCTGCCGGTTTGCGTCGTCTGCGACGACGGCGAGGCTTGCGATTCTCTGCAGCGCCGGCATCCTGCGCCCCCGCGGCAGAGTCTGTACTCACCGTGGCCGCTGGAGCCTTGTCCTTGCCTGGCGCGGCGGTTTTCTCCGACCGTTCGGAGCGGGTGTCGCTGGAGCCGCTGCGTTTGCGGCTGCTGTTGCTGCGACCGCCCTTGCCACGGCTGTTCTGTCCGGACTTGCCACCCTTGCCGTTTCTGCCGCCCTGCGAACTGCCGACCCGATCCCGCTCGATGCGTTTGGGTGGTCTGGGTTCTATCAGTAGCTCGTCGGTGATCATTTCCAGGGGAATGCTCTGGCCGATGTACTCCTGGATTTCAGGCAGGGAAAAGGAATAGTTCTCACAGGCGAAGCTGACCGCAATTCCCTGGGTGCCTGCTCGCGCCGTGCGACCGATGCGATGCACATAATCTTCCGCCTGTTGTGGCAGGTCGTAGTTGAAGACATGGCTGACATCGTCGATGTGCAGACCGCGTGCGGCAACGTCGGTGGCAATCAGCAGCGGCAGCTGGCCGGAGGTGAAATCGGCCAGGATCTTCTGACGCTTGCTCTGCCGCACGTCGCCGGAGAGCGTGCCACAGGCGATGTCATTGCCCAACAGATAGCTTTCTATCTTCTCGGCAGCACGCTTGGTGTTGACGAACACGATGGCGCGGGCCGGTTTCAGCGTGTCCAGAAGTCCCAGCAGCAGAGGAATCTTTTCATCGGTTGCCGGCTGGTAGAGCGACTGCTTCACACCGTCCGCTGTGACACCGGTGGTCTCTGTCTTGATGGCCTCGGGGTTGTCCATGTGTTCATAGGCCAGCTCCATGACCCGATGCGACAGGGTGGCCGAAAACAACATGCTCAAACGCTCACCGGGAGGCGGCATGCGTCGCAGCAGGAATCGAATGTCGGCGATGAATCCCAGATCGAACATCCTGTCGGCTTCATCGAGCACGATGATTTCCAGTTTCTTCAGATCGAAGATCTTCTGCTTGAAGTAGTCAATCAGGCGACCCGGCGTGCCGATAAGCACATCGACACCGCCAGCCAGTTCCTTTCTCTGCTTGTCGTAATCGATGCCACCATAGACCACTGCGGATTTGAGACCGGTATGTGCGCCGAGCGAATCGGCATCTTTCTTGATCTGCATGGCCAGTTCCCGGGTGGGTGCAATGACCAGCATGCGAGGTTGATCTTTACGTCTCTCGCCTCCATCCTGTGTCAGCAGTCGGGCAAAGCTGCCGAGCAGAAAGGCGGCGGTCTTGCCGGTACCTGTCTGCGCCTGAGCGGCGATGTCCTGACCTGAAGCGATGACCGGTAGTGATAGACCCTGTATTTCGGTACAGGACTCGAAACCGAGCTCGTCGGTTGCCTGCAGCAGTTGCTCGGGCAGGCCGAGTTCGCGGAAGGTGCTGATGCCGGTGTTCTCCGGAGTGTTAGATGGTGAGTCTGCAATTGTGGTTGTCATGCGATGTGTGCGATGCGATCTGATAAAATTGAAACCCGTCGTGGGGCTGATTGTCGACCTTGCACAGACGCGCGGTGGCACGGCTGAGTGTCCTCGTTCAGCAGGGACACCTCGGACAACTCACTATAAACATTCTCGACCCGGGCTTGTAGGTATCCGGAGTCTGTCGAATTTTCCAGGCCAGTCGCGCCACTGTTGCGTGGCTGGCGCCATACATGTTTCAAGCAGAGGTGCAAATGAGCGACCATATTACTCCCATTACTGATGCGACCTTCGAAGAAGAAGTGTTGAAATCCGATACTCCGGTTCTCGTTGATTACTGGGCAGAATGGTGTGGGCCGTGCAAGGCCATTACACCGGTTCTGGAAGACGTGGCTCCTGGCTACGCCGGAAAAGTGAAAATCGTCAAGATGAATATAGACGAGAATCCCAATACACCACCCAAGTATGGCATTCGCAGCATTCCCACGCTGATGCTGTTCAAGAATGGTGCAGTCGAAAACACGAAGATCGGTGGGCTGAACAAGGCTCAGCTGACACAGTTCCTCGACGAAAACGCCTGATATCCCTTGAAGTTTCCCCATTCGAGCCTCTGCAAGGAGTGCTCGAACGGGGTGTCTGGCTTGATTTTCGCTTGTCGATCATTCAACGCCCGGAATAATCGGATCAAGACGGTTCCAGTTATTCCATCGGTTTTATCGGGAAAACGAGAATCCCGCTCCGTATCCTCGGAAAATCCACGCCAGAAGCCGGTTTGCCGGCAATCGCTGGACTCATCGACAGAAATCGTGCTAAGTTACCCACAGGACGTCTTGCTGCCCGCCATCTCCAGGCGCGCGCCACGTAACCAGTATTCTGAAATACGCCTCATCCGAGACTGATCTGCCACCCCCTGTGGCCATCCCCTTATTCGGCCTTTCTAGGCTTTCCCGCGCATTCCGTGTATGAACCTGACCGATCTCAAGAAAAAAAATCCGACCGAGCTCATTGAGCTTGCACAGACCATTGGTGTCGAGAGTGTTGCGCGTCAGCGCAAGCAGGACATGATCTTCTCGATCCTGAAGGCACAGTCGCGCAAGGGTGAGGATATCTTCGCCAACGGTGTTCTGGAAATCCTGCAGGACGGGTTCGGCTTTCTGCGTTCGGCAGACAGCTCCTACCTGGCCGGACCCGATGACATCTACGTCTCACCCAGCCAGATTCGCCGGTTTGCGCTGCGCACAGGGGACACGGTCTTCGGCAAGATCAGACCCCCGAAGGAAGGTGAGCGCTATTTCGCGCTGCTGAAGGTTGATGAAATCAATTTCAGCCCGCCAGAGCAGGCGAAGAACAAGGTCCTGTTCGAGAACCTGACACCGCTGCATGCCAATGAACGTTTCACCATGGAGCGAGGCAATGGCAGCACCGAGGACATCACCGCTCGCATCATCGATTTCGCAGCGCCCATCGGCAAGGGGCAACGTGGTCTGATCGTATCGCCTCCGAAGGCGGGCAAGACCCTCATGTTGCAGAACATCGCGCAGAGTATTGCCGCAAATTCTCCCGACTCCTACCTCATCGTGCTGCTGATCGACGAACGACCGGAAGAGGTCACCGAAATGCAACGCATGGTGCAGGGTGAAGTCATATCCAGTACGTTCGACGAACCGGCAGCACGGCATGTGCAGGTCGCCGAGATGGTCATCGAGAAAGCCAAGCGACTGGTTGAGCACAAGAAGGATGTGGTAATCCTGCTCGATTCCATTACCCGTCTGGCGCGAGCCTACAACACGGTCGTACCGTCATCGGGCAAGGTACTCACCGGTGGTGTCGATGCCAATGCCTTGCACCGTCCCAAGCGATTCTTCGGTGCGGCACGCAACATCGAAGAGGGCGGCAGTCTGACGATCATTGCCACGGCACTGGTCGATACCGGTTCCAAGATGGACGAAGTCATCTACGAGGAATTCAAGGGAACGGGCAACATGGAACTGCACCTCGACAGACGCATTGCCGAAAAGCGTGTTTTCCCGGCCATCAACATCAATCGTTCCGGCACACGTCGTGAAGAACTGATGATGGATCCCGAAGAGCTGCAGAAGACCTGGATTCTGCGCAAGTTCATCCATTCCATGGATGAGATCGAAGCCGTTGAATTCCTGCTCGGTCGCTTGCAACAGACCAAGACCAATAACGAATTCTTCGACTCGATGAAGCGCTGAACCGCGCTGCAGGCTGATCGCCGAGTTGCCGGGCAGGCGACTCGAGGCGATCGGTCAGACTCATCCGACCGGCGTCTGGCCGGATGAGTGCAACCTCACCGGTTCTACAATGCCCGGTGACCAATGTCGCGACGATAGCGACACCCTTCCCAGAAAATACAGGCTGCACCGAGTTCGGCGCGTTGCTTGGCCTGCGCCAGGGAATCACCGGTCGCTGTCACACACAGAACTCGACCACCGGCTGTCACCAGCTGCTGATCTACCAGTCGAGTGCCTGCGTGAAAGACCTTGCATTGTCCGGATTCGGCATCCTCGATGCCACTGATGGGTTTGCCGTGACTGCTGCCGGCAGGGTATTCGCCAGCTGCCATGACGATGCCGATGGCACTGCCTTCACGCCATTCGATGGAGGCTTCGGGCAATGAGCCATCTACCGCGTGGTCCAGCAGTGGCAGGAGATCGCTCTGCAGTCGCATCATCAGCGGTTGTGTTTCCGGATCGCCGAGTCTTACGTTGTATTCGACAACCCTTGCCTGTCCCTGCTTGTCAATCATCAGGCCGACATACAGGAAGCCGGTAAACGGCATGCCTTCATCGGCCAGTGCATTGATGGTCGGTTGAACGATGTCCTTCATGACATGGGTATGCACCGCATCGGTCACGACGGGTGCCGGCGAGTAGGCTCCCATGCCGCCGGTATTGGGGCCCGTGTCACCTTCATCACGTGCCTTGTGGTCCTGGCTGCTGGCCAGTGCCAGGCAGTCGCGACCGGAGACGACGGCAATGAAGCTCGCTTCCTCGCCGGCCAGAAACTCTTCGATGACAAGTTGTGCACTGGCTTCGCCGAACTGGCCGCCCAGCATGGATTCAACCGCTGTCAGGGCTTCCTGCTTGTCCTGCGCCACGACAACACCCTTGCCGGCAGCCAGACCGTCCGCCTTGATGACGATGGGGGCACCGTGCTTTTCGATGAATGCCTGTGCAGCATCGAGCTCCGTGAAGGTGTCGTAGGCTGCCGTCGGGATGTTGTTGCGTGCCATGAAATCCTTGGCGAAGGCCTTGCTGCCTTCCAGCCGGGCCGCTGCCTTGTGCGGGCCGAATATGCGCAGATCGTGAGCGCTGAAATCATCGACAATACCGGCCACCAGCGGGGCCTCCGGGCCGACCACGGTCAGGTGGACATCCTGGGTGAGAGCGAAATTGCGCAGTCCGTCGATGTCCGACACCTCCAGTGGTACCTGGGTGATCTTGGCGTCGTGCAACATGCCGGGGTTGCCTGGCGCCACACTGATACGCGACACCTCATGAGATTGCGCGAGTTTCCATGCCATCGCATGTTCGCGCCCACCACTACCGATCAAAAGAATATGCATGGCCAGTTGAGAACTCAAAAGCGTTATTCTAGCTTGGAAGAAAGATGAAATGCCGAATTGTCATGTCCGGACTGCCGGGCGTGTGCACAGATCAGCTCGTTGCCCCTTGCAGACAGGGCATGGCAGCGCGTCGATCGAGCACTGGCAGTCCAGCGCCTGAACGCAAGAGGCTATCGCAGACGATTCGCCTTTTTCACGATATCCCTGATGACTGAACTCACTTTATCTGCCGGTGGCGAACAACCTGCCGGCAAGCGTCTGGACGATGCGTCCTGGAAAGCCTTTGGCACCGGTGTGCTCGGTTCCATCGTCGGTTATACCTGCTCTTTTGCCATCGTGCTGCAGGGGCTCCGCTCGGCGGGGGCCACGGAAGCGCAGGCCATCTCCGGACTGGTTGCTCTGTCCATCGGTATGGGCATATCCGGCATCGTGCTGGCATTTCGCTTCCGCATGCCGGTAAGTGTGGCCTGGTCGACACCGGGTGCTGCACTGTTGATCGCATCGGGCGATACCCTGGGCAGTGTCAACGAGGCCATAGGCACCTATCTGTTCAGCGCGGTTCTGCTCATGATTGCAGGCTGGGTCAGACCTCTGGGCCGACTGATAGAGGCCATTCCTGCCAGTCTGGCCAATGCCATGCTGGCAGGTGTCCTGTTGCCCATCTGTCTGGCACCGGTTCATGCGCTGGCCTACGATGCCTGGCTGGCCATGCCGCTGTTGCTGACCTGGTGGTTGGTAGGCCGCGTCAATCGATTCTTCGCTGTGCCTGCTGCATTGCTGGTTCTGCTGCCATTGGTGGCCTGGCGTCTGGGCTTGCCGGATGACTTGATCACGCAACTGCGCGCCAGCCTGATACCGCATGTCGAATTCATCAGGCCGGTATTCGACCCTCAGGCACTGATCAGCATCGGTATTCCGTTATTCGTGGTGACCATGGCATCGCAGAACGTTCCGGGTGTGGCGATACTCAGAGCCCATGGCTACAAACCCAAGGCAGGCCCGCTGATTCTCAACACGGGCTTCTTTTCCCTGCTGAGCGCACCTTTCGGTGCTCTGGGTATCAATCTCGCGGCATTGACCGCAGCGATGCTCTGCAGCGAGGATGCGCATGAAAACCCGGAAAGGCGCTACTGGGCCGCCGTGTTTGCAGGCATCTCGTATCTGGGATGGGGAATGATCACCGGTGTCATGGGGCTGTTCATTGTTCTGGTGCCAGCAGTACTGGTAGAGGCCATTGCCGGTCTGGCATTGCTGGGCTCGTTCTCCGCGGCACTGGCAGCGGCTCTGGCGGATACCCGGCAGCGGGAGGCATCGGCCATCACCTTTCTGTTTGCCGGGTCGGGGCTTGCATTCATGGGTGTGGGTGGCGCTTTCTGGGGCTTGTTGGTCGGAGCATTGATGTACCTGTTGGTCGATTATCAGAAGGGGAGAAAAGCATGAGTCAGGTGGATTGCCGATCGGCCTTGTATATGCCGGCATCGGTGGAGAAGGTGCTGGCCAAGGGGCCTGTGTGTGCAGCCGATGCGGTCATACTGGATCTGGAGGATGCGGTCGCGCCGGAATCCAAGGGCAGGGCGCGTGAGCAGGCCGTCACGGCATTGACACAATACGACTATGGATATCGGCTGCGCGGCTTGCGAATCAACGCGGCTGATACCGCCTGGCATCAGGAGGATGTGGCAGCGGTGGCACGCAGTCGACCCGACGCCGTGGTGCTGCCCAAGGTGGAAAGCGTGGACGATATACGTCGTCTGAGTCAGGCACTGGATGCATTGCCTGACACCGCGGATATTGCCGTGTGGGCAATGATGGAGTCGCCACTGGCGATACTCAATGCGCAGACCATAGCGCAGAGTGCCGGGGAGTACCCACGCCTGTCCATGCTGATCGTTGGCAGTAACGATCTGGTGCGTGAGGCCGGCATGCCGATGGGGCAGGACAGGACTCTGCTGGTGCCGTGGTTGATGACTCTGGTGGCCGCAGCCAGGGCATATGGCCTGCAGATACTGGATGGTGTCTTCAATGATTTCTCGGATAATGCAGGCCTGGAGAGAGAGTGTCGGCAGGGTGTGGCCATGGGGATGGATGGCAAGACCCTGATTCATCCATCGCAGATTGTCACCTGCAACAAGCTGTTTGCCCCGTCTGATGAGGCCCTGGACGAGGCGCAAGCCATCGTTGATGCCTTCCGCGATCCACACAATGCCGAGGCGGGTGTCGTGCAGGTTCGAGGAAAGATGGTGGAACGGCTGCACCTGGACATGGCGCTGCAGCTGCTGGCACGGTCCGAACGTCTGGCCGGGCGAGGCTGAGCAAAAAAACCTCATGCAGAAGCTGGGAAAGCCGCTTGTATTCATCCTGATTGCCGTGTCGGCCATCGGTCCCCTGACCCTCAATGGCGTTCTGCCGGCAACCAGTGCCATCATGGCCGATCTGGCGACACGCTATGAAATGGCTCAGCTGGTGCTGACGGTCTTTCTGGCTGCCAATCTGCTGTCTCAACTGGTACTGGGGCCGGCGGCTGATCGTCATGGCAGACGCCCGGTCATGTTGTTCAGTCTGCTGATCTTCATTCTGGGCAGTCTGCTTTGCGCCTCTGCCACGTCCATCGAGATGCTGCTCCTGGGTCGCTTCGTGCAGGGCGTGGGTGGGGCGGTCTGTGTCTTTCTGCCACGTACCATCGTGCGGGACATCTACTCACAGGGCAAGGCGGCCAGCATGATCGGCTACATGACGACTGCCATGATGGTGGCTCCGCTGTTCGGACCTGCCGTGGGTGGCTGGATCACGGACAACACCAGCTGGCGATGGATGTATGCCGGTCTGGCTGGTCTGGCCAGTCTGCTGATACTGGCTTGCTGGCGGTACCAGCCGGAAACGCTGGACAATCATTCGGCCGGTGGTCATGGAACGCCACAGAGCAGCTTCTTATCCTCTTCCCTGACATTGTTGCGGCACAAGGGGTTTGTGGCCTGTACCTGCATGCTGGCAGGTGCCGTGGGTGTCTATTACGGCTTTCTGTCCGGAGCGCCCTATATCGCCATGGAGAGCCGCGGCATGAGTGCCTCTTCCTACGGTGCCTGGTTTGCCATGGTGGCGATCGGTTATCTCAGTGGCAATCTCGTTGCCGGCAGGTTCTCGGAAAGGGTGGGTGTCGAGAAGATGCTGCTGCTGGGCTTCATGCCCTTCATCACCGGGATTGTACTGTTCTGGGCGTTGTTGCCGATTCAGCATCCCGTGGCGCTGTTTCTGCCCATGATGATCATCGCCTTCAGCAATGGCATGTCGCTGCCCAGCATGGTCACGCTGGCCATGAGTTATCGGCCGGAACTGGCGGCATCGGCATCGGGATTGTCGGGTAGCGTGCAGACCGCCTTCGGCGTCATCCTGTCAGTGGCCATCGGCTATCTTCTGCCATCGGCCGACATCTGGTTGTTCGTTCTGCTCAGTCTGTCGTCTGTGGTGTCGGTGACAGGCTTGATCCTGATGCGTCGATATCGCTGATCCGTCATTTCGACGTCGCCGGATGTGACAGGAATCCGACATGGGGCTCGCGGGGTCGACTCGACGAACAGGAATCTGGCGTTGTTTCCGAGCCGGGCGGCAGCAGCTGCCTGAACTTGAGTCTCAAGTAACATGAAGTAACCTGCTGCAAGGGCCATTTACGGGGGCGCGCCGACAAACCGGCCTTGTGACTCGCATAAACTTTGCTTCACTCGGGTTCGGGAAGAACGCACGCTCGTTTACTGCAGGCCAGAATGATTACAACTATCAGAAAAGCTGTCGACGATCTGCACAGCTCAGTGGAATCGGCAACGGCAAACAGTGATGACTTGCATGTCATGCAGGCTCGTTTGCGCGTCCTCGAGAATCAGAACACCGAACTCGAGATGAGAGAGCAGGAACTGCACGATCAGCTTGCCAGTCATCGCGTTGCTCTGGCTGAACTGAAAGGGCGCAGTGCCGAGCTGATGAATCTGATCAACGAGCAGAAAAGCACCGAGAGTCGATACCGTCAGTTGTTCGATCTGGCACCGGTGGCCTATCTGGCCGTTGATGAAAACGGCTATATCGAGCAGGTGAATCTGGCGGCAACCTGTCTGCTGCGACAACCCAGCGTGCAGTTGATCGATACGCCATTTTCCAATTTCCTGGGGGAAGGCGATCACTCGCATCTGAATGAGCATCTGTCGTCGGTTGCCGAAACACATCTTTCCCTGAAATGGCAGGTGAACCTGCGCCTGCGCAACGGTCTGTCGCAACGCGTCATGCTGGTATCCAGCTGTATCCGGGCCAGGCAGGCATCGAGATTGAAGTACCAGATCATGATCGTTGACATCACGCAGCAGTTGAATACCGAAAAGCTGCTGCGTAATGCCAACGACTATCTGGAAAAGCTGGCCCACCACGATCCATTGACCAATCTGCCCAACCGCACCATGTTCACCGATCGTCTGCAGTCTCTGGTGGCGCAGCGTGCCATGGAAAACGGCAAGGTCGGCATCATCTATTTCGACCTGGATGGGTTCAAGCCGATCAATGATACGCTGGGTCACCACATCGGTGATCAGGTACTGTGTCAGGTGGCTGATCGTGTTCGTCAGTACCTTGGCAGCAACGATACGATCGCGAGAATGGGCGGCGATGAGTTCACCATCATTCTGAGTAACCCGGTTAATGAGTCGGCAGCTGTCGCCGTGGCGCAGAGAATTGCTCGTGTCATCAGCATGCCGATGCAACTGGCCGACAGTGAATTGAGTGTGACCAGCAGCATGGGCATCAGTCTGTATCCTGATCATGCCTTGAGAATCGACGATCTGATCAAGGGCGCTGATGCTGCCATGTATCAGGCCAAGCAGGCAGGGCGTGATCAGGTGCGCCTGTTCAGCAGGGAGTCGGTGGACTCGTTCAGCCGTCTGTCGAAACTGGAAACCTGCCTGCCGCGTGCGGTGCTCGATGAGCAACTGGAGTTGCACTATCAACCGATCTACAACACGGTGTCTTTGACCGTCGAATCCATCGAAGCGCTGATACGCTGGGATCATCCGGATCTGGGTATCATTTCACCCAACGAATTCATCCCGCTGGCCGAAAAGTCCGACCGCATTGTCGAGATTGGCAGATGGGTGCTGGAAACGGCCTGCTGGCAGGCGAACGAATGGCGAAAACAGGGATATGCCAAGCCGATTGCCATCAATGTATCGACTCGCCAATTGCTCGAGCCGGATTTCGCATCCCAAGTGCAAAGAGCACTCGATTTCTACCAGCTGCCCAGTCAGGCGCTGGAAATCGAAATCACGGAATCGGCCATCATGATCGATCATCAGCGTTCCCGGGATACGCTCAGGCAATTGCAGAATGCCGGGCATATCGTCACCATCGATGATTTCGGAACGGGTCACTCCTCATTGGCCCGGCTGGTACATCTGCCCGTGTCCAGGCTGAAGATAGACCGCATGTTCATCAAGGATCTGGATCAGTCCGAACAGATGCGCTCGGTGATTTCATCGATCATCACCATGGCTCATCGCCTGGACATGCGTGTCGTGTCAGAAGGTGTCGAGCAGGCCAGTCAGCTGGAATTCCTGTCCGCCAACCAGTGCGATGCGGTGCAGGGTTTCATGATGTCGCGAGCCGAGCTGCCCAGCGACATCTCGCGCCTGCTGAAACTGGACAACGAGAAAATCAGTGAACTTTGTCCAGATCTTCCGAGGCTTGGACTGACTCGGATCTAGTCTTGAGATCCCGGAACATGATCAGCACCCCCTGAGCAAGACCGCTTCCGGCTCGATAGGGGTGGATACCCACCTGCAGCTGATCGACGTTGTTTCTGCTGATCTCCCGGCTGATCGATTTGCCGATGGAAAGCACTCGCCGCATGTCGCTCATCAGCTCCTTGTATTGCAGCTTGTGTGCAAGATCGACAAATGGCCTGCCGATATCGGACGGCAGCAGATTGACCGTCTGTGTTGCCACGTCGGTAAAGCGACGAATGCACAGTTCCGAATCGAGAAAGATCACGCCGAGATTGGTACTGTCGAGCAGATTGTCCAGATCGTGATTGAGATCGGACAGTTCATGAATTTTCGTCTGGTATTCGAAGTTGACGGTGTACAGCTCCTCATTGACCGACTGCAGCTCCTCGTTGGTGCTCTGCAGTTCTTCATTGGCTGCCGAGAGCTGCTCGTTCACCGAGCGCTGTTCGTCATTGGATGATTCGAGATCATTGATGGCTGCCTGCAGTGCCTTCTTGGTCTCTTCCAGTTCGAGCCGCAGCTGATCGACCTCACTGCTGCTGCTTGCCGTACTATCGATGTCCGAGTTGACGATCGTTGGCGAGGCGCTGGTGGCGGGACCGATGACCACCAGCGCATACTGTGCGCTACTTTCACCCAAGGGCATGTGCGGGATGACCTCGATATCGACCATGCGTTCACCCTGACCAACCGGCTTGCACCGCAGTTGCTTGTGGCTTACCGACTTGAACTCCTTGAAGGCGCGGGAAATGGCGAAGGTCATCGACGGGCGCAGGCTCTCCGGAATCATCTTGGTGATGTCCAGTGTGGGTTCGCCGCGATGTACCTGCAGAATGCCGGCGGGGTCCGATATGACCATCATGACGGTTCGGGATCCATCCACCAACAGATTGGTGCTGCCGGTGTACTGGGACAAGGCATCCAGTGACAGTCTCAGCAGGTCGTTGCCTGGTGAATCGTTGTTCTTGACCTGCAGGGCCTGGATTCTGTGGGAAGGTTCACGCGTGACGTCGCGAAAACGTTCCACGGACAGATGCAGGGGCAGTCGCAGATTGCGCAGTTTCTTGTACTGATTCCATTCGCGCTGCACGGGATAGAACTCGCTCTGCAGATTGCCCAGTGTCTCGGACGGACCCAGAAACAGAATGCCGTGTACGTTCAGCGCAAAGTGCAGCATCTTGATGGCAATCTGCTGCAGGTCCGGCTGCATGTAGATCAGTACGTTACGGCACGTGACCAGATGCATGCGGGTGAACGGGGCATTCTTGATGAAGTTGTGCGGCGCGAAGATCACGTTTTCGCGTATCTTGCGCGAAATGAGGTAACCACCAGCCTTGCGGCTGAAGAATCGTGTCCGTCTCTCTTCGCTGACATGCTCCAGCGAGCGCTCGCTGTAGATGCCGGTGCTTGCGTGTTCCAGTGCCCTGCGTTCGATATCGGTTGCGTAGATCTTGAAGTTGATCTGCTTGTCCAGGGTCTCCAGCAGTTCAGTCAGAATGATGCCGATGGTATAGGCCTCTTCGCCGGTGGAGCAGGCAGTCACCCAGACTCGAAAGGTCTCTCCCGGCATGATCTCCGAGTTGATCAGCGGCAGTATGGAATCCTTGAGTTTTTCCCAGGCCTCGGTATCACGGAAAAAGCTCGTCACCGTGATCAGGATGTCTTCACGCAGCTCATCTCGTTCAGCCGGAGAGTTGCGAACGAAATCGATGTATTCTTCGCTGGTGGCCACGCTGGCCAGTACACGTCGGCGTTCGATGCGACGAAACAGCGTCTCGCTCTTGTATTGAGCAAAATCGACGTCGTTGTCTTCCAGCAGGGATACCACTTCGCTGACGTATTCGGCGCGTCTGGCCGGCCAGAGTACCAGCGAGTTGTGTATGTGATCGTTGCTGAGATTGTTGACGAATTCCGCGATATCGGCAGGTGCGAGAATCTGGTGAACCATGCCGGTATCGATGCTCGCAGTCGGCATGCCATTGAACTCGGCCGTGTCGGGACTTTGTGCAAGCACGACCCCACCGGCTTCGTTGAGTACCTTGGCACCTCGCGAGCCATCACTGCCGGTACCGGACAGGATCACGGCTATCGCGCGATCGCCGTATTCTCGAGCAACCGAGCGAAAGCAGATGTCGATCGGGAACTGAGGGCCCCGGCTCAGCCTGTGTTGTCTGCTGAGTACGAAGCAGCCGTTGGCCACTTCCAGGTTTTCACCCGGTGGAATGACATAGATCTTGCGGGCCTCGATACGCATGTTCTCGGCGGCGGTACACACCTTCATCGTGGTGAGTCGCTGCAGGATCATGTCCATCATCGTTTCGGTTTCAGGAGCGAAGTGCTGAATGACGACGAAGGCTGCATTCAGCTCCGGTTTCAGGCTTCGTATGATCGACTGCAGCGGGTGCAGGCCACCTGCCGATGCCCCCATGACCACGACAAAGGGTGGTTTGATGCCGATGTCAGTGTCCTTGGAATCCGGTTGCAGCAGCTCTCTGTTGCCAGTCTTTTGCGACTTGGACATCTGATCGAGCATTTCCAGAATCAGCCGGCGTGATTCCGTTTCGGCAAACGCATTACCAACGGTGGACTTCATCACGTCTTCGATCAGGTCCTGAATCCGTATATCGGGAATTCCCGCGCCAGAGATGTTGAGCATGTCCCAGCGTGAAAAGCGGCGCTGCTCGATAGGTCCGAGTCTCAACGTGCGCAGAATATTCTGTCGCTGATCGTTGTCGATCGATGCGATTGCTTCATCAATGGCATTTTCGGGCCCTTCCAGGTACTGGAAAAAACGATTGTTCTTCCAGCTGAGGTAGCCCGTCAGCCCCAGTTCGCGATTTCTCTTGACGTACTCGTCATAGAGCTCCTTCAGCATGCCCTGATCGAAGGGGGTTTTCGCTTCACTGGCACATAGTATTGCAATCATTGTCGAATGGTCGTATCCCTTTGCCCGGAATTCTTGCAAATCACCTGTACTTTCAGCCACCGCATACTAGGCTATTTTGCAGGTTTAGTTAAGCCGCTTGCTCGAGAAGAACGCTTGGGAATTTCCGCATGAACGACACTGCCAGTGCCGATTTCGGACTCGATCCAGATCTTGCCACCGTGTGCTTCGATGATCTTCTTGCTGGTCGCCAATCCGACGCCGGATCCATCGTGCGTGTCCCTGGAATGCAAGTGATTGAAAGGAATGAAGATATTCGAGAGGTTGGCCTCCGATATGCCCACCCCGTTGTCCGCGATGCGGATATGACATGACCGAGGCCCGGTTTCACAGCTGATGTGGACCTCCGGTTTTTGCTCGTTGTGGATGATGGCGTTACCAATGATGTGCTGAAAAAATGTAACCATCTGCTGTACGTTACAGTCGATTGCAGGCAGCTTTTCGCGAGTCAGTTGCAGTCCGGTCCGAAAGATCTCATCAGCCAGATTGTCCAGTGCGTCATCCAGAACATCATCCAGGCTGATGTTGCTGGCAATGCGCTTGACGCGATCCACGCGGCTGTAATGCAGCAAGTCTTCCAGAAGGCGCTGCATGCGTGTCGTGGTCTGGCGTATCAGCTGGATATCTTCCATGGCATCGGCGTTGAGTTCGGCCGCATGGTCATCCAGCAACCAGCCCGTCAGCAGATACAGATTGCGCAGAGGGGAGCGCACGTCGTGTGAAACGATGGAGGCAAACTGTTCCAGATCACGGGTGGAGCGTTGCAGTTCACCCAGCAGGACACTTCGTTCGGATATATCCCTCAGCGTTGCGAGATAGGCAGGCTGCTCATCCCACTCGATGTCGACGATACGCATCTCGGCAAGGAGGGGCTTCTGATCCGCTTTCAGGATTTCTATTTCCGTCTTTTCACCGATGAGGATGGGGTAACCGAAGGATTCCCCGGTCAGACGCTCGGCGGCATGTCCGAACAGCGACACCGCCGCCGGATTCACATACTGGATGATGCCTTCGTGATCGATGACGACGATGCCATCCGGTGAGCTGCGAACCACGTTGTCGAAACGGGCTTCGGATGCTGCCAGTCTTTTCTGCAGCGCAGTTGTATCGATGTCGTCTTCCATGCGCATGATGCCCTGCGAGTTGTCCAACCGAAGGGTCGGTCTGGTCCGATGATACAGCCTGCGGATGACTTGCCGGATCAGACGTCTTCGAACATTTCCTGCAGGCGTTCCGATTCCGGCGTCTGATGGAACTGCGGATTGCCTGTCAGAATGCCGGTGATATTGCGGAATGGCTTGCCGACGTGCATGCCCGACTCGTCGATACTGAATTCCCGGATTTCCTTTTCATGACGAGAGCCGCGCATCTTCAGGACGGCAATGCCGCGGCTGATCTCGCCGAACAGTTCGACATAGCGTAACAGGATGATGGTGTCGGTTACCGTCGAGATATGCGCTTCGGTGATCGAGGTGCCGCCCATGAGGGTAGGCGTCACGGATGTGAATACCCCGACGATTTCCTGCTGTTTGATGAAGGACGTCAGGCCGATGACGAATTCCCGGAAGCTCTTGGGAGTTGCACCGCGTTCCAGTGCCGAGAGGCTGTCGACGGCAATGCGTGTGGGCTTGAATTCCAGGATCGCTTTCTTCATCTCGATCAGATGTTCTTCAAGTCCGGTCGTCTCGGGATAGGTGCAGATGACCTGGAGTCGCTCTTCATTTTCCATCTGCTGGAAGTCGACTCCCCAGCCTTCGGCATTGCGGAACAATTGATCGCGGCTCTCTTCAAAGGCAAAGAACAGGCTGCGCTCGTCCTTGCCTGCACCTCCGATGAAGCTGGTGGCCATCAGGGTCTTGCCGGTGCCGGTGGCGCCCGAGATAAGTACGATGGAGTCGCGGAAGAATCCGCCACCGCACATGGTATCGAGCTTGTCGGTCCCCGAACTGATACGAACATGCGACGAGCGGTGATTCAGTTTGACGGTGGAAAGCGGGACACCCACGATGCCGCCATCGGCAACGATGCTGAAAGGATGCTCTCCCTTGCGATGGTCGGTGCCACGAAACTTCAGTATTTCCATGGTACGGCGCCGACTCTCGGCCTCGAGAACGTTGCGCAGGATGATGACATTGTCAGCCACGAATTCTTCGATGCCATGACGGGCAATGTTGCCGTATTCCTGATTTCTTTCCACGGTCATCAGCGAGGTGACCTCCATCTTTTTCATCGCAACCGCGATGCGCAGCAATTCGCTGCGTACCACATGGTGGTCGTCGAACTTGCTGAAAATGGCGCCCAGTGAATCGATGGAGATCCGTGACGCGCCGGTTCGGTTCACGGCGTGTTCTATGCGAGCCAGCAGGGCGGCAAGATCATAGTCGCCGCTGAGCAGCACCGGATCTTCAGGCTTCGGTGATGCATCGACAAACGCCCATTTACCGGCAGCTTCCCAGGCAGCGATGTCCCAACCGAAGCTGAGCATGTTCTGCCGAATATCATCGGGCGTTTCCTCGAAGGTCACGAATACACAGCTTTCGTCGTTCAGACGGATTCCACAGGCCAGAAACTGCACCGCAAACACCGTCTTCGAACTGCCGGCCGTGCCGGCCAGCAGGGTCGTTCTGCCTTTGGGGATACCGCCATTGGATATCGCGTCAAAACCGGTAATGCCCGTTTTCAGTTTGAGTATGGGACTCTGGGAATGAACCGTCATGTTGTCTTGGGGTCTCCAGGCAGCGATGACTCTCGAATATCAAGCCCTCGGAGCAGGGACTTTCTGTCCGACAGGTCTCCGATGATTCGACGGCTCGGCGCCGGTGCTACCTTGATCAGTGTGGGGGTGGCCAGAACGAAGTCGTCCTCTGCCAGTTGCGGATCGGCCAGTACATCGATCACCGTCAGCTCGAAATCGACATTATCGGCCAGCATCTGTTGCAGATTTTCGACAGCCGAGTCCGAGCGCGGCGAACGTCCGGCAATGAACAGCTTCATGATCAGTTTGCTCACTGCGCAGTTACTGATCGTGACCGGAAGCGGGCGTGGTCTCGTCCGCTGCAGCCAAGGGCGGGGTTGCCGGTATCTGCTTGCATTGCGACAGATAGAATGAGCACAAATGCCCGAGCATCCCGGTCAGCAGATAACGGGCTTCCTCGTTGTGCAGCCGCTGCTTTTCAGTGTTCATGACCCTGGACCTGATGTCTACCGCCAGGGTGTGGATGTTCACGATATCCCGTGGTGTGGCCTGGTAGCCACCCAGAGTGATGGCCAGTTCCCGGATCTGCTGTGAAGCATTGAATGTCGTCTTGTAGCCGAGTCTTTCCATCGCCTTGTCCAGCATTCTGGAATATTCCTCTACTGCATACCGGTGTACCGCAGGATGTTTGTCAATCAGTGGCTTGTTCGAGTGAGCGTCCGTGGACAAGGCAGAAGGCAGTTGTGCAGCGTCAGATTTCAGGCGTCGGATTTCACGTTCACGCTGAATGACTTCACGAGTCTGCTCGAGTTCTTCCAGCAGCCGATAGCGCTCGACAGCGTAGCGCAGCGTCTTGCAGATCAGGGCAGTGCTGTATTGCCCCTTCACCAGATAGTCCTGCGCGCCATGCTGGACAGCCTTCAGTGCGGTCTCTTCATCGTCCAGGCCCGAGACAACCACCACGGGAAGTCTGGTCTGTTCGGTGAACGCCTCGACAGTGGACAGCCCCTGACTGTCGGGCAGGGTCAGGTCGAGCAGGATGACGTCGAAATCGTGCCGTGCAAGTTCGCTCAGACCCTTGCGCATCGATTGCGCCCACACCAGCTTGAACATGTCCAGGCCACGCAGCTGACGTTCCAGAATGGTGAAGTCGAGCGAGTCATCTTCAATGGCCAGTACCAGCAACTCGTCAGCGAGAGGCGGTTGTTCGACCTGTGCTCGGGCAGAATGCATTGAATTCAGTGACATTACCTCTTTGGTACCTGCTGCGGAAACTCACGTCGACGGCTCAGTTCACGTCAACTCGCCAGTGATAAGGTAGAGATTGTACCTATCGACTACACTGTATGCACCTGTTGCTTGCCACGATCTTGTTGATCACGGTCAAGCGGGGCTGGGGATCAGCGCTGTCCGCCGTTGATCTCCAGCACCTGTCCCGTGATGTAACCTGATAGTTCCTCGGCGGCGAAGAACAGGAAGGCCGGTGCGCAATCCTCACTGGTGCCCAGGCGCTGCAACGGTATCTGTTGACGGGTTGTTTCCAGCTTTTCCTTGCTGGAATAGCGTCCATGGAAGTCGGTGTCGATGACACCGGGCGAAACCGCATTGACCCGAATGCCGAACGGGGCGAGTTCCCGGGCAAGCCCACGCGAGTAGGTGCTGACGAAGGCCTTGCTGGCCGAGTAGATCGACGAACCCGGGCTGCCGCCAGTGGAGGCGGAAATGGATACGGTATTGATGATCGATGCCTTGTCGGCCGCCTTGAGCAGCGGCAACATGGCGCGAGTGATGCGAACCACGGCATTCTGGTTCAGCTCGATGATCATCTGGTATTGCTCATCGGTGAGCGTGTCCGCGGGGAAACGCCCGAACATGGTGCCGGCGTTGTTGATCAGAACATCGACACGCCGGGAATTCTGCTGCACATGATCGATGAAGGCCTGCTGTCCCTCGGGCGTGGTGAAATCGCTGCAGAACCAGTCGATGTCCTCCGGAAGGCCTGCGGCGTGCTCTGCCTGGCGGCCAAGATGGGCGATGATGCTGGCACCGGCGGCGTGAAAGTCCAGTAGCACCGCTCGACCTATGCCGCGACCGGCACCGGTGATCACGACGGTTCGACCGTCGAAGAGAGAACCGAACAAGGGGTGGGTCATGGTGTCTAGTTGGCCGGCAGAGGGTAGAGAAGCTCCTGATCGACATAGATCAGGGAACCGTCGATAGCGTTGATGCTGCGCAGGGTTTCCACACTGGTCCCGTGCAGGTTGGCGATGTAGGTCAGATTGTCACCCGGCTGTACGATGTAGGTACCGTACAGCTCAGCGTTGCGCTCGGCAGCATCTGCGCCTGTTGTGACATCACTGGCCACAGCATCCGGTACCGGTTGCTGCGGTTCCGACGGTGCGCTGACGCTGGTGTCTGCTGTGGGGGCCGTGGTCGCGGTATCGGTCTGACGGCTGACGGAATCGGCGGCCGTGGTGGCGGACGAGCTGCTTGTTGACGGCGAGCTGCTGGTGACCGGTGGATTGCTGTTGCTCTGCCGGACCGGGACCGGGGCCGTGACAGCGACTGGCGATCGTGTTGCCGGTTGCAAGGTGCCTTGCCAGCGATAGATACTGGTGGCCAGCAATGTGCCAGAAATGGCCAGAATGACCAGGTCGGATTTTGCTATCACCGATTCTCGCTCCCAATGTAGTCCTGCAACATCACATGATAACGACTTGAATCCTGTGAAGGTTGTCATGCTTCGCGTTAGACACGCATTTACACAGACTATCCGCTGTTGGCAAGCAGGAAACAGGTACAGGAGAGCGAAAACCCGGTCAGATATGCGTGATAATGCAGTCTGTCGGCAGGTTTCGCATGTTGGTTATGGCGTCGCAAGGCGGACCGGACTCTGGCACGCGTTGTCGATCACAGTCGATCAAGCCAGGAATAGGCGCTCATGGCCAGCGCCAGCAGGGCAGGACGACTGGCGGTACCACCAGGAAAGGCGGCGGCTGGAAGTGCCGACAATTGCCGGAATCGCTCCGCTTCCCCATTGATATGCTCCGCGATGGCTGTGCCATACATGGGGGCCAGGGCCAGGCCATGCCCCGAATACCCGCCAGCGGCATAGGTATTGGGGTCCAGCTGCCGCAGAAACGGCAGACGATTGCGGGTGATGGCCAGGGTTCCTCCCCAGGCATGGTCGATGGCCGCTGTTTCGAGTTGGGGAAAGACCTTCAGCATGGCACGCCGGACGGAACGTGCGATGTCATCGGGAAAGCGATAGGAATAGTTTTCCCCACCGCCAAACAGAAGACGGTCATCGTCGACCCGGCGGTAGTAGTTGACCACGAAGCGCGAGTCCGCCACGGCATGATCGAGTGGCAGCAGCTGTCGACCGGCATCGCCGAGTTTTTCCGTGACCACAATGAAATTGTTGATGGGCATGGACCACTTGTTCAGCGATGGCTGCAGCTCATCCAGATAGCCGTTGGCCGCCAGCACCACTTTCTCGCAAAGCACGCTGCCTGTTGCCGTGACCACGTGTCGGGCCGATCCGGCACGCGCCGGGGTGATCCGCAAAACCTCACTCGATTCGTGAATGACAGCGCCATGTTCTTCCGCGGCGCTGGCCAGTCCGTGCGCCAGTTTCAGAGGGTGGACATGCGCGGCGCCATGATCCAGTACCCCACCGTGATAGTTGTCACTGGCGACAAGCTCGCGCACGCGTTCACGCGACAGCGGCTCCATTCGATCGTATCCGTACTCGCGTGCCAGCAACTTGCAGTAATCGTGGGCAGCACTGACCTGCCGCTGTCGGTGCTGTGCATAGACAATACCGGGCGTGTAATCGATGTCGATGGAATGCTGCCTGCACAGCTGCCGAATATGCTGCTTGGCGTCTTCGGCTATCTGCCACAGTGCCCGGGCGGCCGACTGGCCGACCAGTTGCTGCAGTGCCAGCTGATCCTTGTTGAAGCCGCTGCCCAGCTGCCCGCCGTTGCGACCGGACGCACCCCAGCCGATGCGATGTGCATCGAGCACCACGGTTCGATGTCCGCTGGCCGCCAGTTCCAGCGCGGCCGCCAGGCCGGTATACCCGGCGCCGACAACACAGACATCGGCAATCACATTCTGTTCGAGAGCGGGTCTTCTGCGGGTGCTGCAGCTCGCCTGATACCAGGAGGGCGCATGCTCGCCGCGACGATCGTTCGCATGCAGGAGCTTCATGGCAAGCGATGATCTAGACGTTCAGTAGCAGGTGTTCGCGTTCCCAGGGGCTGATGACCTGCAGAAAGGCCTCCGACTCCTGATGCTTGATGGCCCGGTACAGCATGCAGAAGTCCTTGCCGAGCAGTGCTTCCACCTCCGGATTGGCGCTGAACAGTTCCAGCGCACGCAGCAGATCGCGCGGGATGTCGTGTGGCAGTGAATAGGCATCGCCCTTGACGGCATCGCGTGGCTGCAGGTTGCGGGTCATGCCGATGAGCCCGCAGGCGAGGCTGGCGGCAATGGCCAGGTAGGGGTTGCAGTCCATGCCCACCACCCGATTCTCGACACGTCGACTGCCGGGGCTGGATACCGGTACACGAATACCGGTGGTGCGGTTGTCGGTGCCCCATTCAAGATTGATGGGTGCCGAATCATCACGCCGGAAGCGACGGTAGGAATTCACATAGGGGGCAAACATGCACAGCACATCCGGTATCAGAGCCTGCTGGCCACCCAGAAATCCGTAGAAATGACTCGATGGCTGGTCATGTTCATCGTTGAACAGATTGCTGCCATCGCGCGTGTCGATGACACTTTGATGGATGTGCATGGCGCTGCCCGGTTGCTCTTCCATGGGTTTGGCCATGAAGGTGGCAAAGCAGTTGTTGCGCAGAGCCGCCTCGCGTATCAGGCGCTTGTAGAAGAACACCTGATCGGCCAGTTGCACCGGATCACCGTGTTGCAGATTGATCTCGATCTGTCCGGCACCGCCTTCCTGGATGATGGTGTCGATCTCGAAGCCCTGGGCTTCGGCAAAATCGTAGATATCATCGATGACCGGTCCGTACTCTTCCACCGCACTCATGGAATAGGCCTGGCGGGCTATGCCCTGGCGACCGGTTCTGCCGATGGGAGGTTCGATCGGCAGATCCGGGTCGATGTTCGGTTTGGTCAGGTAGAACTCCAGCTCTGGAGCCACCACCGGCTGCCAGCCTTTTTCCGCATAGGCATTCACCACGCGCTTGAGAACATTGCGTGGGGACATGCCTACCGGCGTGCCATCCTGATAGGAGACGTCGTGTACCACCTGCAGGGTCACGTCGGCCGACCAGGGAACGGCCGTGGCAGCCGAAAAATCAGGTGTCAGAACCAGATCCGATTCCGTCCACTGATCAGGCATGTCCGTCAGGTCGACATACTCCCCGGTGATGGTCTGATAGAAAATGGATGTTGGCAGGTACATGGCATCGGCACGCGCAAACTTCCGGGCGGGCATGGCCTTGCCGCGAGAGGTACCGGCAATATCGGCAATCACGCACTCCACATCGTCGACATTACGCCCATCGAGCCAGCGATGAAAGGCATCGGGCAGTTGATCCATCCACGAATCATTCGTGTTCATAAGGGTGGGGTATGCGGTGTCGAGTAGTCGGAGGGTGTGGTTGTTTCGAAGTGAATGGTCAAGCGTGGTTGCGGGACAGGAAGCGACGCAGGATCAAGGCAACGGGTTCGCGATCGATCGGTTCGTCCAGAGATTGCTCGGCGCGTGTCCTGATCGCCTCGGGCAGGATTGCTCCTCGTGTCTGCAACAGGCCTTCGATGAAGTCACGGTCGAACTCCGGATGAGGTTGCAGAGTCAGAATCCGGTTGTCGTAAATCAGGGCGGCGTGTTTGCAGAAACTGCTGCTGCCCACGTTTCTGGCGTCACTGGGTAGCTCTACCACCTGGTCCTGATGGAAGGCCAGCAGGGCGGGGGAGCTGGCGTCGGCAACGTTGCCAGTGCCGAACACGTCCTCGTCGAGCTTATACTCGACCCGACCGACCGACCAGCCTCCGGAATATTTCTCGACCTTGCCGCCCAGTGCCTGGGCGATGATCTGGTGTCCGAAGCAGATACCGACCATGGGTTTGCCGGACGCGTAGATGCCCCTGATCAGTTCTTCCAACGGCGGGATCCAGGCGTGATCCTCATAGGCACCGAAGCGCGAACCGGTGATCAGCCAGGCATCGGCGTCATCAACGCTGTCCGGGAATCTGCCGTCCAGTACCGGCCAGTGCCGATAGTCGAAAGCATCCTTTCCCAGCAGGTCCTCGAACATGAGGTTGTAGTCCTGATGATGTTCCAGCAGTTCCTCGGGGGAGCGTCCTGCCTGCAGAATGCCCAGTCTGATACCGGGTCCGGTGGGGTGCGAAGGTGTCATGGTGGTTGTTGCGTTCATGAAGCGTCTTATACTCCTGATCAAGGGCTTGCGCCATATGTCTGATGTACACAGGGTCTGGAGGGGATGCACTGATGCAGGGCAGCGTATCGTCCGCCTGCTGGCTGCGCTGTAATTTTTTCCTGCCGGTGTCCACAGGGGCTTTGCAGCCATAATGTTATGGTGCTGAGAGTCCGTCGGGCCCTGCGTTGACAACGATAGTGCACACGCCGGTCAATCAC
Organism: Granulosicoccus sp. 3-233; assembly: GCF_052681095.1. NCBI lineage: Bacteria > Pseudomonadati > Pseudomonadota > Gammaproteobacteria > Chromatiales > Granulosicoccaceae > Granulosicoccus > Granulosicoccus sp. 3-233. The sequence goes on along the minus strand of NZ_JBQYLE010000005.1, from coordinate 371,359 downwards.
GCGTCGGCGGCAGGCAACAAGAGGGTGTTTCCATCGCACCAATCGCATCGGTTACAGGTACGGAAAAAAAGGGCTGAATGAAAACACATAAAGGATTGCATATCTGCCTGATCAGTGTGCACGGGCTGATTCGGGCGGATGAACTGGAACTGGGGCGCGATGCGGACACCGGCGGTCAGGTGTTGTACGTGGTGGAGCTGGCCCGGGCGCTGGCCGAGGCCGAGGGCGTCGCTCGGGTAGATCTGGTCACGCGCCTCATTCGCGATGACCATCTGGCCGATGACTATGGACAGGAAAGGGAGGCGTTGGCAGAGAATGCCAATATATTGCGCATCGAGGCCGGTGGCCTGAATTATCTCGCCAAGGAGCAACTCTGGGATCATCTGGATTCCTTCGTCGACAATCTGATCGATCATTACCGCGAAGAGGGTGTCACGCCGGATCTGATACACAGCCACTATGCCGATGCCGGCTATATCGGCAGTCGTGTGTCGTACCTCATGGGCTTGCCCCTGATCCACACGGGGCATTCGCTGGGCCGGGTTAAACGGCACCGGCTGCTGGCCAGTGGTCTGGACAGCCAGACCATTGATGAGCGCTACAACATGGCCCGGCGGATCACGGCCGAGGAGACCACCCTGGCATCGGCCGAGCGGGTCATCACCAGTACGCATCAGGAAATTGAAGAACAGTATGAGCTGTATGACTTCTACCGCCCGGAGGCCATGCACGTCATTCCACCGGGCACCAATCTGTCGCGTTTCCAGCCACCACAGGGCAAGGAGCACGAGTCGGAAATCGCACAGGAGGTTCATCGTTTCCTGAAAGAGCCCGACAAGCCGATGATCCTGGCGGTCTCGCGCGCGGATGCCCGCAAGAACATCGCGGCTCTGTTGCATGCCTATGGCAACGATGAGGCCTTGCAGGAACGCGCCAATCTGGTGGTGGTCATGGGCAACCGGGAAGATCTCAATGATCTGGAAGTCGGTGCACGGGATGTGCTGACCGAATTGTTGCAGCTGATCGACCGTTATGACCTCTACGGACGAGTGGCGTATCCCAAGCAGCATCGCTCGGATGATGTGCCGATCCTGTATCGACTCGCTACCTTGTCAGGTGGTGTCTTCGTCAACCCGGCTCTGACCGAGCCCTTCGGTCTGACCCTGATCGAAGCCGCAGCCAGTGGTCTGCCGATTGTCGCTACCGAGGACGGAGGGCCGCGAGACATCGTCGGCAATTGCGAGAATGGACTGCTGATCGACCCTCTGGAGCAGGAAGGCATCGCGCAGGCCATCAAGGATGTCATCGGTGACTGGGAGATGTGGCAGACGCGTTCGGTGTCCGGTCTGCAGGGGGTTCGGCATCACTACAGCTGGCCGGCCCATGCCGAGGAATACCTGAAGATGGTGTCCTCCATAACCGGCAAGGAATCCAGCGTCGAAGCGATCGATAACAGCCAATCCTATAGTGCGAGCTACACCGACAGGGCCCTGTTCACCGATCTCAATCGCAGTCTGCTGGGCGATGAAGAGTCCCTGCAGACACTGATCCGGCTGGTGCGGCAGAATCGCAAGCGCATGAAGTTCGGCATCAATACCGGTCTGCGACTGGATGCGGCCTTGCGTCTGCTGAAGAAGCACGGTATCCCCGAGCCGGATGTGCTGATCACCAGTGCCGGTACGGAAATCACCTTTGCTCCGAAGCTGACCGAGGACACCGGCTGGACACGTCATATCGAAAAGCAGTGGACGCCACAGCAGGTTCGACGGGTACTGAGTGATGTGCCCGGCATCGGCTTGCGCGACGCCGATCAGCAAAGCGATTTCAAGATCAGCTATCTGTACGATGCCGAGAAGGCGCCTTCCGTTGACGACATCAGTGCCCGTCTGTTTCAGGAAGATCAGGCCGTCAACATCATCTTCTCGCACGGTAACTTTCTGAACATCGTGCCCATTCGTGCCTCGAAAGGGCTGGCGCTGCGGCATGTCGTGGCGAAGTTCAACATACCGCTGGAGCGCGTCCTCGCCATCGGCGGATCCGGGGCCGATGAGGACATGATGCGGGGCAATACCCTGGCGGCCATTGTCGGCAATCGCGCGCACGAGGAGTTGTCGCAGCTGACCGAAGGCGCCAGCATTCACTTTACGGACAAGCCCTACGCCGCCGGCATTCTGGAAGCCATCGAGTTCTACGATTTTCTGGGGGAGTGCAAGGCACCTGAGCGCGCTGCGGAGCCTGCCTGATGAAACTGCTGTGTACGGATCTGGATCGCACCCTGGTACCCAATGGCGAGCAGCCCGAGTCGGCGCTGGCGCGGCCGGTGCTGTGGCATCTGTTGCGCAGCCACGACATGATACTGGCCTATGTGTCCGGTCGTGATCTTGATCGTGTGCTGCAGGCCATCGAAGAGCACGATCTGCAGATTCCCGATGTCATCGTTGCCGATGTCGGAACCAGCATTTACGTATCAGGGGAAAGGGGCTGGCAGTTGCATGACGGCTGGCATGACCTGATCGGCCGGGACTGGAATGGCTATGACAGCCCCGGCATTGGCGAATCACTCGGCAGCTTCACGCAGATGGAAGCACAGGAGGCCGATCGGCAGACACGCTACAAGCGCAGCTACTATCTGCCGCGAGACCTGGATGCGTCAGCGCTGGGTCAACAGCTGGAATCGCATCTGCAGGGGCTGGGGGTACGGGCTTCACTGGTGTTCAGCGACGACCCGGAGAAGAACGTGCAACTGCTGGATATCCTGCCTGTGCATGCCACCAAGCGAGAAGCCATCGAACATGTCCGGCAGATGCAGGGCCTTGCCAATGAAGCCTGCCTCTTCAGTGGTGACAGCGGCAATGACGTGACGGCCCTGGCCAGCCAGCTGCCGTCGGTCACGGTAAAGAATGCCGACCAGCCCACGCGCGAAGCCGTGCGCAAGCTGGCTGAGACCAACGGTACCCTGGATAACAGTTATCAGGCCGAGGGCGGTCTGGCTCTGGCTGATGGGCAGGCACTCAATGGCAACTACGCCGCTGGTATTGTCGAAGGGCTGGTGTACTTCAATCCTGCCTGGCGTGAACTGCTGTTGTCCACAGACTGGCTGAATGAGGCGCAGGTTCATGGTTCGCCAAGCGCAGTGAACGCAAGCCGGCGTGCCTGACAAGGTATACTTCGGGCTGCCCTGCCAGATGTCATATACCGAGTCATGTCTGCCCGAAACTATCCTGCTGTTGCCCTGCACGAACTGGACTCCCTGTCCCGCGATGATCGCGACCGACTGCTGAGTCGCGCCGAAGACGATCTGGATCGTTTCATCGAGGGCGTCGGACCCATCATCGAAGCCGTCAGGGTCGAAGGGGATGAAGCCCTGGCACGGTTCGGACGTGAATTCGACGGTGCCGAGTCGCTGGCAGTCGATGCCATTGCTGCCACCACGGCCGATATCGACCGGGCCTTCGACGAGGTCGACCGGGCCATGATCGAGACGCTGGAATACTCGGCAGACAACATTCGGCGTTTCCACGAAGCGCAGCGTCCCCCGGAAATGTGGATGAAGGAGATTCGTCCCGGTGTGCTGGTGGGTGAGCGCGCCACACCCATCGATTCCGTGGCCTGTTACTCCCCGCGTGGCAAGGGCTCCTTTCCGTCAGTAACGCTGATGACGGCGGTGCCGGCGGCGGTGGCCGGTGTACCGAACCCCATCATTCTGACGCCGCCCGGTGCGGATGGCCGTGTGGATCCAGCCACGCTGGTTGCTGCACGTCTGGCAGGGGTGGAACAGGTGTACAAGGCTGGTGGTGCGCAAGCGGTTGCTGCTGCGGCATTCGGCACGGCCACCATTCCGCGTTGCTTCAAGATCGTCGGACCCGGCAGTCCCTGGCTGGTTGCCGCCAAACGTGTGCTGGCCGGCCGTATCGATCCCGGCCTGCCGGCCGGCCCCAGCGAGACCATTCTGCTGGCTGATGAGACGGCCAATCCGCTGATTGCCGCACTGGACATGACCATCGAATCCGAGCACGGACCCGACAGCAGCGCCTTTCTCGTCACCTGGGATGCAGAGCTGGCACAGGCCATTCGCGCTGCCGTGCCCGGCTACTGGGATAGTCAGAATGACACCCTGGCTGCTTATTCGTCCACGGTTCTCAGTGGTGAACGCGGCGGCATCGTGTTGGCCAGCTCCCGGGAGCAAGCCTACGAATTCATCAACGACTACGCCCCCGAGCACTGTCAGGTGCTGTCGAAGAACCCCTACGAGCATCTGGCGCATATCCGCAATGCCAGTGAAATCCTGCTCGGTGAACACGCCGCCGGCTCCATTGCCAACTACATGATGGGGCCCAACTGCGTGCTGCCCACATCGGGTGCTGCGCGGACGCATTCCCCATTGGGCGTCCATGATTTCATCAAGACCTGTTCGGTGGGCCATATGACAGCCGGTGGTTATGCGGAAATGGCACCCCATACGCACCGTTTTGCCAGCTATGAAGGGTTTGATGGTCACGCCAATGCCGTTTCTGCATTGCGTGACGAGGCTCGGCAGAAAGGGTGACGACCGAATGGTGCCCGTTTACGTATCAAGGACGATCCGCACTGTCGAGCTGGTACCGAGCGTTTGCCCGGTAGTTGCGACGGATCGGTTTTCATTCAAGAGATACAAGGGGCGAGAGTCATGAAAGCATTACTTCTGGTGGCCCACGGCAGCCGCCGAGCCGAGTCCAATGAGGAAATCGCACAGCTGGCAATGCGTGTGGCTGCCAGAGCCGGAGACGACTTCGGGCTGGTACAGCATGCCTTTCTGGAACTGGCCGATCCGCTGATTCCGGACGGTATCGAGTTGTGTATTGCCAGTGGCGCCACCAGTGTCCAGGTAGTACCGTATTTTCTGGCCCGAGGCACCCATGTCGTCGATGACATTCCCGAGCAGGTGGCGATCAAGCAGGCGCAGTACCCGGACATGGACATTCGCATCACCAATTATCTGGGAACATCGGACGAGCTGGTGGACGTGCTGCTGAAGCTGGCCAGTTGACCCCGTGGCACGCTTGCGCCTCTTGCGCAACACTTGCCGGGCCCGACTAGCGAATACCCTTGACCATTAGACACATGAGCGCACTGATAGACACTCTGGAGACCGATCACGAAGGTTATCTGCGACGCCGCAGCGACTGGACGCCGGAGCTGGCGAACGAGCTGGCTGCCGCTGATGATATCCAGTTGACCGAGGCTCACTGGGAAGTCCTCCACTTTCTGCAGGAATACTACGAGAACTACGACATTGCGCCGGCTATCCGGATTCTGACCAAGCAGATCGGCAAGCGCTATGGACGTGAAAAGGGGAACAGCAAGTATCTGTACGAGCTGTTTCCACGGGGTCCGGCCAAGCAGGCTTGCCGGTATGCGGGTCTGCCCAAGCCCACCGGTTGTGTCTGACGTCCTGCCATCCTGGTTGTTCAGCGCCGCATTCCTGTGGTTGCTGCTGGCGACAAGCTGGCGCCTGCTGCAGTGGGCCCGGACGCCATCCCCTTTGCCCATTCCTCTGGCTCCTGCGCCACGTACGCGTCTGGCGGTGGCGGGGCGCCTGCTTCTCGAATTCCTGCTGTTCAGATCACTGGCTCGAGCCAACCCGACTACCTGGCTGGCCAGCATGGCCTTTCACTACGGCTTGTTGCTGGTGCTGATGGTGCACCTGCGATTGCTGTTCGAGCAATTGCCACTGTGGCTGCTGCCCTTCATTCGCATCAGTGGCTGGGCGACTCTGGCCATGGTGATCGGATTGAGCGTTCTGCTGCTGCGCCGTTTCCGGGTCGACCGGTTGCGCTACATTTCGGCACCCAGTGACTATCTGCACCTCGTGCTGCTGTTGTGCATCGCCTTGTCGGGCGCTGCACTGAAACGGCTCTGGCCCAGCGATCTGCATGCCGTTGGTGTGTTCCTGCGCGGTGCTCTGACCTTCAACACGGAAGGCTTGCCCGTTCAGGCCGGTCTGTGGCTGCACCTGGGACTGGCACTGCTGTTGATCCTGATCTTTCCGATCAGCAAATTGCTGCATGGCGCTGGTGTGCTGTTCAGCCCCAGCTTCAATCAGCGCGATCCGCGGGCATGAATACGGCAGAGACGCGCAACGCAAGTACGGAACCTCCGGTGGTCGGACGCTATCGGGTCATCCCCCTGATTCAGGAAGGGGCGATGGCGGAGCAGCGTGGCACCGTGGCACGGCCGGACGTGCAGGAGGCGCTTGATCTGCCCGGTACTCTGGTGCCTGACTGGCAGAACCGTGCCATCGAACGGCTCGGAGAGCTGGTGGCGTCGCGCCGTGGCCTGCGGGTGTTTCTGGACAGCTGTACTCGGTGCGGTGCCTGTACGGACAAATGCCAGTATTTTCTGGGTTCCCATGACCCGAAAAACATGCCGGTGGCAAGACAGGATCTGCTGCGTTCGGTGTATCGGCGCTACTTCACGTTCGCCGGCCGCCATTTTCCCTGGTTGGTGGGCGCCCGTGACCTTGACAAGTCCATGCTCGATGACTGGTATACCTACTTTCATCAGTGCTCGGAATGTCGCCGCTGCACGGTGTTCTGCCCCAAGGGCATCGATACCAGTGAAGTGACCATGGCCGGACGCGAGATTCTGGCAAGTATCGGCCTGGGTCAGCAGTATTCGCAGGAGATCATCGGCAAGGTCAAGCGCGTCGGCAACAATCTGGGCATGAAGGCGCCGGCGCTGGCCGATGTGCTGGAAAGTCTGGAAGAGGATATTCTCGATGATACCGGGGTTGCAATACGATTGCCGCTCGATGATGCCAGTGCCGATATGCTGGTCGTCACGCCATCGGCCGACTTCTTTGCCGAGCCTCATGTCGACGGTCTGATCGGTTATGCCAAGGTGCTGCATCAGGCCGGCATTCGCTGGACGTTCAGCTCCGAGGCGTCGGAGGCTGCGAACTTCGGCCTGTTTACCGGACACCACGAGCACATGCGCGATATCGCGATACGTGTTCGGCGGGCAGCCATTGATCTGGGAGTCTCGCGCATCGTCATCGGGGAATGCGGTCACGCCTGGCGAGTTGCCTACAGCTTTCTGGATACCCTGGTGGGACCAATGGACTTTCTCGACCCGCAGCACGCGCGCGTCGAACATGTCTGCGAGCTTACTCATCAGCTCTGGCGCAGTGGTGTCATCCAGCTGGACCCGCAGCGCAATGCGGGCAAGGTCGTGACCTTTCACGATTCGTGCAATGTGGCGCGTGGGGCAGGTATGGGAGATAAGCCGGACGGGCAGTTCACCATTCCCCGGGAGTTGCTGGCGGCCAGTGTGCCGAGCCTGGTGGAAATGAGTCGTGACACCGTTCGCCAGAAGACCTTCTGTTGCGGCGGAGGCGGTGGCCTGCTCACCGATGAAATGATGGACGTACGAATCGCCGGCTCCTTGCCCAGGGCGCAGGCGCTCAGGGCGGTGGTCGACAAGGACAAGGTGACCCATCTGGCGGCCATCTGTGCCATCTGCAAGACGCAATTGACCAGCGTATTGCCCCTGCATGATCTGAGTGAGGTAGAGGTGACCAGTCTTCACCATCTGGTAGGCGATGCCCTGGTGCTGTCTTGAGTCCTCCATTGGCAAGGCCTGTTCCGGTCGAACACGAGCTGCACGGTGTACGCTGGACCGATGACTTCCACTGGCTGCGCGCGCAAGACTGGCAGGCCTGCGTGAATGACCCCGAGCTGCTGCCGGAGGAAATCAGACAGTATCTGCTCAGCGAAAACGCCTGGTGTGAAACGCGCATGGCAGAGACAACTCAGCTGCAGGCCACTCTGCAGGCCGAGATGCGTGGGCGCATTCAGGCCGATGATGACTCACTACCGGATGCCGAAGGGCCATGGTCCTATTTCGAGCGCTATCAGGGCGATGACGAACATGCGAGCTACTGGCGGCAGAAGCGACTGGCGGATGAGCAGCCGCATCTTCTGCTTGACTTCAATGTGGAGGCGCGGGGGCATGCCTACTATTCGCCTGGTGAGGTGGAATACAGTCCGGATCATGCCTGGCTGGCCTGGACGGTGGACACAAGCGGTGCCGAGCGCCACGTCGCAAGGGTTCGCGATCTGAACAACGGTGAGGATCGCGATACCATTGCGGATGTCGACTCCCTCTGCTGGGGTGATGCGCAGCATCTGTTCTATACGAGAATGGATGAGGATCTGCGTGCCAACCGGGTATACAGGCATGTTCTGGGCAGCGACTCATCGGACGATGCACTGGTATACGAAGAACCGGACCCGCGCTTTGCCTGTTCCGTCTGGACCAGCCTGTCGGGAGACTATGTCTTCATCTCTTCCGATACGGATGACCAGAGTGAGGTCTGGTATGTCCCCTGTACCGATATCACTGCAAGCCCGGTACTCATTGAGGCACGCAGTGCATCCCTGGAATACAGTGTCGAACATCAGGCGGATCGTTTTCTGATACTCACCAACGCCGATGGAGCCAGTGATTTCAAGGTCATGCAGGCTCCCTGCGCAACCCCCTCCCGGCAGTATTGGCGGGAGTGGCTGCCAGCCAGGGATGGTTGCATGGTGCTGGATGTCTACGCCTATCGGGACTGGATCATGTGGATCGAGCGCGAAGATGCTCTGCCACGTATCTGCTACACCCGCAGTCCGGGGGCGAGTGCGTCAGGTGAGGATGTCACGCAACTCGACTCGAGTGCCTGCCGGATCGCCAGCATCGCTTTCGAGGAAGAGGCCTATTCGATGAGCCTGGAGCCGCTGCTGGAGTTCGATGAACAGCGTTTTCGCTTCGGCTACGAGTCTCCATCGACACCCGAGCAGACCTGGTTGTTCGATATGGCGTCGGGCGAACGTTGCCTGCTGAAGGAACAGAAAATACCCGGCGGTCATGATGCGTCGGCGTATGTGGTCAGGCGTCTGAATGCACCTTCGCTGGATGGTGAGCTGATTCCCGTGACGGTGCTGTACCACCGTGATACCCGCATTGATGGATCTGCACCGTGCTGGCTGAGCGGCTATGGCGCCTATGGTTCGTCCATACCTGCCTCGTTTGCCGGCAACATGCTGTCGCTGGTGGACCGCGGTTTTGTCCATGCGACGGCGCACGTACGCGGCGGTCAGGAAAAAGGCAGAGCCTGGTATGAGGCAGCGCGCTTCGGCGGCAAGCAGCACAGTATCGACGATCTGATTTGCGTCGGCCGGTATCTGGTGTCGCAGCATTACACCGCAGTCGGGAAAATCGTGTTGTCCGGAGCTTCAGCCGGCGGCTTGCTGGTGGGTGCTGCGCTCAATCAGGAAAGCGAACTGTGGGGCGCGGCGGTGGCGGATGTGCCCTTCGTCGATGTACTGCACACTCTGCTGGACGACACGCTGCCGCTGACTCCCGGTGAATGGTCGCAGTGGGGCAATCCATTGCTCGATGAGAATGCCTTCGAGGACATCCGCCGGTATTGTCCTTATCTCAATGTACAGGCCCGGGCGTATCCACCGATGCTGGTCACTGCGGGTATCAGTGACTCACGCGTGACATACTGGGAGCCGGCCAAATGGGTAGCCAGGCATCGGCAGCTGCGTTCCGATTCGACGGAACTGATGCTGAAGACCCAGATGCAGGGCGGTCATTTCGGGGAAGCGGGGCGGTATGCGTCGCTGGCCGATACGGCTCTGGAGCAGGCCTTCGCACTGAAAGTCATGGGCCTGCTACCGGACTGACACAGAGGGAATCACGGCATGAGCGAACAGAACCCAGGCATCCTGTCTCACGTATCTCTTGGAACCAACGATCCGGACAGGGCACTGCGTTTTTATGACGCGACTCTGGCGACGCTGGGCATCGTCCGTCTGGAAACGCTCGACGGTATTGCGGCCGGCTACGGCAGACAGTTCCCGGAATTCTGGATCGCGTTGCCGGGCGATGAGAAGCCGGCCAGTGCTGGCAATGGCGTGCACATTGCCTTCATTGCCGCGTCTCGAGAAGAGGTGCAGTTGTTTCATGCAGAGGCATTGGCTGCTGGAGGAACCGAAGAGGGTGCACCGGGACCCAGGCCGGAATATGGTGCGGCCTTCTATGGCTGTTTCGTGAGAGATCCCGACGGCAACAAGATCGAGGCGACATTCCGGGATGAGAATCTGCCCGGCAGCTGAGTCCTCCGTTGGCATCATGGCGGTTCGCAGGCAGTGAATTGTCAGAAGTGAGACGAGCGTAAAAGACAGCTCCGGGCCGATGTGGCTACCATGACTGGCCGCCGGGGCCATTCGCTCAGGCGGTGACTCACTCTCGTTCTCGTGAATTCCCGGAGACCGGCAGGGTGGTCGACAGATCTCATCGACACTGCCTGCAAGGCGGAATCTTTACTGGTACACGGAAGGTGACCAGGTTGCACAGTACAGGGATGGTCAATGCCATACGACAGATCTCCAGCCACAACTGGCGACGAGCGGATAGCGACAGGTGCTGTTCGATGTTTGCTGACACGTCTCTGTCTGCGTGTCCTGTTGACGGTGGCCTTGTGCGCACCCGTGCACACGATTGCCGGACCCGGTGACGAGCCGGCAGGTGCCGCACCACCGGCAAGCTGTCTGTTGCCGGATGCTGGTGCGCCTTCCTGCGGCGTCGAATCTGCTCCGGGCAGTTCCCGCCACGAACCGGATGTCCCGCACCAGGTCGGCAACCCCATCGATGTGGTCAGTGGCAACAAGTACCAATACGAGCTTGATTATCAGTCACCGAACTCGGGGCTGGCGCTGGCCCGTCACTACAACAGTTCGCTGAGCGATTACGATCTCGGTATCGGAGCGGGCTGGCGGCACAGTTATCAGGTTGTATTGTCGCGTGTCGGTGCGCAGCGGATGGATATCGTGCAGAGTGATGGTCGTCTGATCCGTTTTCACCGGGCACCCGGCACGCAAACCGACCTGTTCGTGGCCGAGCAGGCCAGCGATGGTTTTCTGCAGGTGGGAGAGCGCAGTGTCTGGTCTCTCACCGATGGACGACGTCTGATCTTTCAGGGATCGTATCTGGTGCGAATGGAGCTTGGCGAGCGCACAGGGGCGCTGACTCTCCGGTATCGGAACGGCAAGCTTGACACGGTCACGGATCGACAGGGAGAGAGTCTGAGCTTCCGTTATGTGCCCGGTGTGCCAGCATTGCCCGAGTACGGCAATGGCCAGATTGCACAGCCAGCCGGTTCTCTTGCCGCGGTGCAGCTGCCAGGTGGCGACATCATTCAGTACAACCACGGGGAGAACGGCAATCTGATTGGTGTTCGCTATCCCGATGGGGACAGCATCGGCTATGTCTACGCCGATGTGGATTGGCCCAGCCACATGACGCGACGCCAGTCCACGGCCGATGATCGCATCAGTGAGTGGCAATACGATGATCAGGGGCGAGGTATTGCGTGGGTGGAAGGTGGTGGAATCAACGGGCTGGAGATAGAACGTCACCCGGTGCCAGCTGCAGAAGTACCTGAGGACCCACTGCCTGAAGAGTCTGCGGTAGCTACCAGGCAGGCATCTGTCACTTACGCTGACGGGCGCAAGACCGAGTATCGCTGGAAGCCGGATGAGACTGCGCCTGGTAACGGGACGGCGTTCATCAGTTGCGACAACTGCTTGCCTGACGCCTCGTCACCCTGGTGGATTGATGGTTCCGGTGACAAGCCTGCGAAAGAGGATGAATCGGTATCCCTTGTCGAGTCGGCTGCAGCCGAGCAGGGTAGTCACGATTCATCGCAGGATATCCCGGACCCGGGCCTGACGCCGATGGACGACGCCGTCGTATCGCTGTTGCGCGGCATGACACTGTCGAGCGATCAACCAGAGTCAGAACCGGGGCGCACCCGCTATACGGGAATCTATCCGCATCCCAGAGGTGATGTACCAATCTCGATGAGTACGGACAGGCTGGGTGAGGTCCGCGATCTGAAGATCGGCAAGACTACTCTGGCCGACATCATCGAGCGTCAGTTTGCCGGTCAGCTGCAGCCATGTTTCGCGGGTGATTATCCGGATAATACAGACAGCTTCTCACACGACCGGATAGCTGCCTTGGGTCATGGTGATTCACCCTGCGACCTCGACCCCGCCGTCGTTGTTCAGTTCGAACACAGCGTCAAGCAGTCTCTGAAAACGGAGCGGCACGGTATTCGTTCGAAGTCATCGGATGGAGAACAACAAGGGGCGACTCTGCCTTTCTGGCATGACATGAGACGCTATTGCGGTTTGCCTGCCGGGTTGACGTGCGAACAGTTGGAAGATGATCTGGACATGGCTCTACTGTCCCGTTGCGCCTATGGTGGTCTGAGTTGTGAACCGGCGTTCCGATTGGTGTCGCCGGCCGAAGTCGGCATGAGTAATGACCGATTTGACGATGAGGGATTCAATGCGGAACTCTATCAAGACCCGGCTGATCCTGACCGGTATATTCTGGTTTTTCGTGGAACGGATAACGTGGGTGATGACTGGCCTAACAGTTTCGCTCAAGCCGCGTCGGAGAAAACCAGGCAATATGATCTGGCATTGAATTTGGGCCGGGATGTGGTCAAAGAGCTACCTGGCCGCCAAATTGAATTTTCAGGCCATTCCCTTGGTGGCGGATTGGCGTCGATTGCTGCTTTGGGAACTCAAAGACAGGCAACCATTTTCAATACCGCTGCTCTGCAGCCGGGAACTGCCGCAGCTTATGGCTTGGAGGATGAGTACAGGGAAGCGGACGCCTACATCAGACACCTGCATACCGATTATGACCCTGTAACGGTCTTGCAGGAGCGGGCAGATGAGCTGGGTGTATTTCATGATCTTCAGACAGCACCCGGAAGATTTACAGAAATTCCCAATCCTGATATTCCATGGGTCAATAATGTCCATGCACAAGCTGAGAGTTTCGGCGAGGGTTTTTTTCCACTCATCTGGCACTCAATGAACGCAGTGATTCATGTGTTGGAGTCTCTGAAAGAGTTCAATTGCTCGCCATGAAATTGAATTTACGAATCAAATAAGAGGTAAGAATGTCTGTATCGCAACTGTGCTGCGCTTTGCTGATGATCATGCTGTCCAGCGTAGGATGTGCCACAACTACAAGCAATGACCAATCCAATGATCGAATATTGCTGGAAAGTCTGAGAGCAAAGGATCTGTCAGCTGCGAAACAAGCTTTGGAGAATGGAGCTGACCCGGAAGCCATTCTGGGCCGTGATCTTGGCGATCATGCGGTATGCACCGCTATCGATGATCGCAGTAGTCGTTTTCTCGAACTGTTGATTGAATATGGTGCGTCGACGAATGCATTCTGGGACGTAGGTCACTCTGATCGCAGGACGCCACTTGCATGCGCTGTATATCTGTGGAATTTCGAGGCTTTCGAGTATCTGCTGAATCATGGAGCTGATCCGTCAGTGGACCTTGTGCCGGAAGCGAGTGAGAGATTCAGAAATCATCAAACGGCTTTCACGATGGCATTGAGAGGAAGTAAATATCCAATGGCATTGAGGCTGTTGGGGTTGTACGAGTTGCATCCAGCCGAACTTGAAGCGCTGAAGTACTACCTTGAAAACAGCCCGTACAGTGAAGCCCACCCTTGGAACTACGCCCGAGAAGCCTTGATTGATTGGACACGTGCTCGTGTGCCGGATTTCAATCCAAAGCCAGCCCATCCGTCTCCGGATGGCGTGACGCAGGAATGCCTGTTCACCTTCCGTGACCACGAAGAAGGTCTGAAGAAGGGTACCCTATGCCCACGTCCCGAAGATTTGCGCCAACATGACTGACTCCCCCACGCTATATCAAAGACTCGGCGAAGAGCGCGGCATTCAGGCCATTGTCACAAGCATGTACGAGTGGATGGAGAAACTGTCGGAAGCGGCGCATATCCACTCGCTGCATCAGATGGAAATTGACGACGTTCGCAGTCGTCTGGTCGCATTCCTCATCCGATTCTTCGATGGGCCGGACAGGTATCGAGAGCTGTACGGCGAGCCCATGATGCGGCGGCGGCACCTGCACATTCCGATCGGTCCGGCCGAGCGCGACGCCTGGATGTTGTGCATGCACAAGTCTTTGCAGGAGCATGTGGCTGACGAGGAACTACGTACAGAAGTCGAGGCAAGGCTTGCCGCCTTTGCGGATCACATGCGCAACCGCAATCCGTTGTGAGGGGGCGCACGATCACTCATTTGTCACAGACACACCCAGCCGTCCACTACCTGAACCTCGTAGACCGGCAGGTCAATCTCCGCCGGCTCATCCAGCACCTTGCCGGTACGGATGTCGAATTCACTGCCATGCAGGGGGCAGCGCAGGCGGTGTTCGCACAGCACGCCCAGTGACAGGGAAATGTCTTCGTGTGTGCAGGTGTCGTGCACGGCGTGTACGACATTGTCCACCAGGCAAAGCAACACGCCCTTGCCCTGGTGCTCCACGCGGCAGGGGATGCCGGCTTTCAGTTCGGCCAGCGGTATCAGGCGGTGTTCGCCAGCAGGCATTATCGTTGGATCGTCAGTGGCCATGAGTCTGCAGAGTTGGGTAGATGATCGGTATGGCTCAGGTACGGGTTTCGAACCAGGCAAGCTTCTCACGCAAGGAAACCACATTGCCGATGATGATCAGCGTGGGTGCCTTGACGGATTCACTGGCTGCCACCAGATCCGGCAGGGAATCCAGCGTCCCGGTGATCACCTGCTGATTGCTCAGTGTGCCCTGTGAGACGATGGCAATGGGATGAGTCGCGGGCAGCCCGTGTCTGATCAGTTGCTGGCAGATGACCGGCAAGCCTTCCAGACCCATGTAGATCACCACCGTTTGTTGTGCACGGGTCAGTGCCGGCCAGTCGAGATTCACCGAGCCGTCCTTCAGGTGGCCGGTGACGAACAGGCAGGACTGCGCATGATCACGGTGAGTCAGCGGTATGCCAGCATAGCTGGCGCAACCGGCCGCCGCCGTCACACCGGGCACCACCTGAAAGGGAATACCTTCTGCCGCCAGTGTTTCGATTTCTTCGCCGCCGCGACCGAAAATGAACGGGTCGCCTCCCTTGAGACGCAGAACACGTTTGCCGGCCCGGGCATGAGTGACCAGCAGCGAATTGATGGACTCCTGAGGTACCGCATGGTTGCTTCTCTGTTTGCCGACATACACCTTCTCGGCCGCGCTGTTGACCAGGGCCATGATCGGTTCTGATACCAGTCGGTCGTACAGAACGACATCGCACTGCTGCATCAGTCGCAGGGCGCGAAAGCTCAGCAGGTCGGGGTCGCCGGGGCCTGCGCCCACCAGGTAGACTTCGCCATCAAGCTGCTCGCCATCGTGTTCGCGTATGGCCTGTTCCAGCGCTTCGTCGATATTTGTCAGGCGCCCCTGCAGGATCAGTTCACCCAGTCGACCGTTGAGCAGGCGTTCCCAGAAACGTCTGCGCTGACGCCAGTTGCCGATCGATTCGCGGATCCGTTCCCGGTAGCGATCGGCAAGCTTGCCCAGCTCACTGTAGGTATGTGGCAGGAAGGCATCGATGCGAGCGGTCAGCAATCTTGCCAGTACCGGCGATGTGCCACTGCTGGACACCGCTATCAGCAGGGGCGAACGGTCCACCAGTGAGGGAATCAGGAAATTGCTGATCTCGGGCTGATTGGCCGCATTGACCCAGCAACCGGCCGTTCTGGCAGCTTCTGCTATGGCAACATTGCTCTGTCGGTCATCGCTGGCCGCGACCACCAGACAGGCTCCTTCGAAGTCGCTGGCCTGCCAGGTCCGTTCGACATGATTGAGCTGATGTTCCTTGACAGAAGCCATGAGGCTCTCGGACAGTTGCGGTGCAATCACATCGATGTGCGCTCCATGACCGATCAGCCGAACGGCTTTTCGCTCGGCATTGGGGCCACCGCCGACCAGCACGATACGACGTCCGCCCATGTCGAGAAAGGCGGGGAAATTCTGAGAACCCTGTTGCTCGATTTGATTCACTGTCTTTGACTCTTATGTTGCTTCGGCTCGGTTAACATGGTTTCAAGGTGTACTTTTCCGCTGCATCATTGCGGACCTTTGGTAATCCGAGAGACTTGATCACTATCATGCCAGCCTTAGAAACCGATTCCATGACCGACGCCGACATCATGCGTGAGGTATTGCAGCGCATAGCCACCGGTCCCACGCTGAGCAAGGATCTGTCAGCCGACGAGGCCAGACGCGCCATGCGACTGCTGCTGGAGAACCGGGCAGACGAGGTGCAGGCCGGCATCTTTCTGATTGCCTTGCGCATGAAGCGGGAAACCGATGAGGAGCTTACCGGAATTCTCGAGGCAATCCACGACGGAATCACCCCTATGACGGTCAAGGTGGATCAGTTGCTGACCATCGTCGATCCCTATGACGGTTACCTGCGTGGCGTGCCGGTAGCGCCGTTTCTGCCTGCGCTGCTGGCTGCCTGCTCGCTGCCGACACTGACGCACGGGGTGGATGCCATGGGGCCCAAGTTCGGCGCCTCGCACGCCATGATTCTCCGCCAGGCGGGGATGGATACGAGCATTGATCGGCAGGCCGCCGCTGTCAGGCTGGAAGATCCGGGTTGTGGCTGGGCCTATCTGTCCCAGCAGGAACTGGCGCCTGAACTGGCAGCGCTGACCGACCTGCGAACGCGCATTGTCAAACGTCCCTGCTTGACCACCATCGAGGTGGCGGTCAGAAGTCTGGTTCCCCTGTCAGCCAGCCATCTGGTGACTGGGTTCGTGCACAAGCCCTATCCCCCTATCTATGCCATGCTGGCGAAGGCTGGCGGTTTTGTCAGCTCCATTCTGGTCAGAGGCGTGGAAGGCGGTGTGGTGCCGTCGCTATCGCAGTCAGCACGATATTTCACGAGCGTGGATGGTGTGGCGCTTGAACAGGTGGACATCGAGCCGGGCGATCTGGGCATCAACCAGAAGGAGAGAGCCATTGCCCTGCCGGAACATCTGACGGACGATTCCATTCGCTCGGTCAAGGCGCCGGGTAATGAATTCGCCCGTGAAATTGCCAGTGAGGCTGCCCGCCTTGGTCTGGCGGCATTGGCGGGGGAAACCGGACCTGCCAGAGATTCCCTGATCTACGCCGGCGCGGTAATCGCGCAGGCCCGCGGACTCGCCGGCACTCTGTCGGAGGCGGGTGAACTCATGCGCGAGGCGCTGGATAGTGGTGAGGCAGAGCGTCGTTTTCGGGCTGGCCTTGGGCAGTCCTGACAACCGGCGCCTGTCTGTCAGCAGCGATGCTCATGGCTCGGCAGGCAAAGGCCGAAGGTTGCCTGCCGCTTGTCGAATCAGCGCTGGCTCAGAGCCACCGCCAGTTCGGCTGCCAGTCTGGCATTGTTGATGATCAGAGCCTGATTGGTCACCAGACTTCGGCCTTCGGTGATCTCGACGATGCGGCCCAACAGCCACGGCGTGACCGCCTTGCCACTGATGCCGGCAGCCTGTGACTCTTCGATTGCCTGCGCAATAAAGGTCTGCATCTCGGCTTGCGGAATCTCGGCCTCGGCCGGGACGGGGTTGGTGACCAGAACGCCGCCACTGATCTGCAAGGAGTCTCGAGCCTGCAGGAAGTCCACGATTTCAGACACCTTGTCGGCACGCAGAGGTGCCGCCAGGCCGCTGCTGCGTGACCAGAATGCCGGCACCTCATCCTGCCCATAAGCCAAGACGGGGACGCCGAGCGTCTCCAGAACTTCCAGTGTCTTGGGAATATCGAGAATGGCCTTGGCACCGGCACAGATGACGCTGACTGGCGTTCGACTCAGTTCCTGCAGATCGGCGGACACATCAAAACTCAGCTCGGCGCCCTGGTGAACACCACCGATGCCGCCAGTGGCAAACACCTTGATTCCTGCCAGATGTGCGATGATCATGGTCGCGGCCACGGTGGTGGAACCCATGGCCTTGCGGGCGAGAGCCATGGCAAGGTCGGCGCGGGACAGTTTCATGGCATTGCTGGACCTGGCCAGGGTTTCCAGTTGTTCTTCATCCAGGCCGACCATGATCTGACCATCAAGGATGGCAATGGTCGCCGGTATGGCACCACTGTCTCTGACCGCTTGCTCCACACCCATGGCCGTATCCCTGTTCTGAGGGTAGGGCATGCCATGGGTAATGATGGTGCTCTCCAGTGCGACAATACCCTGGTTGCTGCTCAGGGCTGTCTGTACTTCAGGACTGATGGTCAATACGGGTAGAGACATGGCGGATATGCGGATAGTCGAAGCTGAGCCTGCGAGTATAAGTTGATAAGACGATTGCAACAGTATTTCCGTGCCGGTCATGTGAGCATGACGCCGACACTGTCTTGTTCTGATCTGTACAGAGTGAAGCAGAGCGATGAACCCTTCCTGCTTCATTGGCCTGATTCGCGCAGACGCTACACGTACAACGGCAGTGCTGCCATTCATGCAGCCCTGCTCGATCGGCAACTGGAACGCGGGGCCTGTGTGCTATTGCCCGCCTATTGCTGCGGTGCCGAACTCGGGCCTTTCGAGCAGCTGGCCTGTGAATTCCGCTTTTATGACATCGGTACGGATTTCAGTATCAGTCATGACGAGATCGAACGCATTCTGAATGCGCAACCGGACATCCGTGTGATGCTGCTGACGCATTACCTGGGGTTTGCACAGCCGGAGGTCGAGGCGATCGCAGCCCTGTGTCAGGCTCGGGGTGTCACGCTGATCGAGGATTGTGCCCATGCACTGTTCACCGAGCAGGCGGGCAGGGCGGTGGGGCAGGCGGGGGATTATGCCATCTTCAGCATGCGCAAGAGTCTGCCACTGACCGAGGGCGGTGCCTTGCTGAGCAAGCACCCGTTACGCTCGGAGAGCCGCCAGCCGGCCAATGGTTTGTCGCTCCTGGCCTGGGTGAGCCGCCTGGCCTGGTCTTTCCAGCAGGGAGCTCGCGCCAGTCGGCGAGTGGGTATCCGGTCGGTGGCCAGATACCTGAGCATTGCCGGCTGGAGCATTCCGGCAGTCTTGGTCAAGCTGATGCGCCGCACAGGCATCGTACCGGCAGAGCGGTGGTTGACCCCGGATGTGGAAGGTGCCGCGGCGGTGCCGGTGTACGGGTATGGTATCTCGACCTTCAGCCAACGATTGCTGAAAACGGCGGACGGCAAGGATATTCGCCAGCGACGACGCGCCAATCACGCCCACTGGCTTCGGCTGGTGGATCAGATGGACGGCTTGAGGCCGGTGCATCGGGTACTGCCGGAAGGGGCCTGCCCCCTGTATTTTCTGGTGAGCGTGGCGAATCCCGGTGAGTGGGTGAAGCGGCTTGCCGCCGATGACATCGAGGCATTCAACTGGTGGCAGCATCTGTCATCTCGGATAGACTGGGCCGAATTTCCGGTAGCCCGGCAGTACAAGCAATCACTGTTGGCCCTGCCTTTGCATCAGCAGCTCGATGAAGTCGACATCATCCGCATGGCAAACAGCCTGTCCGCGCGCAAGCAATGAATAGCTTCCTGACGGATTTTGACAAGCAGTGTCAGCTTCGACCGGCGGCCGTTGCGCTGGTGCACGAGGAGCGGGCGATGAGTTATGCGCAGCTTGATCAGCTGAGCCGACGCATGGCAGGCCGGCTGGCTGATCGTGGCCTGCTCGCCGGGCAATCGGTGGCGTTGATGTGCCCACGCTCCATTGAAACCATTGCCGCCATGCTGGCGACGCTGCGGGCCGGTTGCGTGTTCGTTCCCATCGACACGGCCTTTCCCAACGATCGTATCGAATACATGCTGCAGGACGCCGCCGTGCGCTGCATCGTGACAGACGATGCCACCGCTGGCCGTCTGCATCATCTGGCGGCATGCCGTGATGTCATCGTGCTCACGACGGCCGATCTGGCGCGCGTGCGCTGTCCTGAGACCGAGCCCACCGCAGCGGCAGGGCCGGTAGTGCTGCATGCCGAGGAA
Organism: Granulosicoccus sp. 3-233; assembly: GCF_052681095.1. Lineage (NCBI taxonomy): Bacteria > Pseudomonadati > Pseudomonadota > Gammaproteobacteria > Chromatiales > Granulosicoccaceae > Granulosicoccus > Granulosicoccus sp. 3-233. The sequence goes on along the minus strand of NZ_JBQYLE010000005.1, from coordinate 351,449 downwards.
CTGCTGCAGAATGCCGAAGCCCGTCGGGAGGATCGCGACTGGCCACCGTTGGCCGAGACGGATCGGGCCTACATCATGTACACCTCGGGCTCCACCGGGCAACCCAAGGGGGTGCCGATCTCGCACGGCGCACTGCGGTGCTATTGCAGCGCCGATGTGCAGGTCTACAAGTTGCAGCCGGAAGATCGCACGCTGCAGTTTGCCACCCTGAGTTTCGACATCAGCATCGAGGAGATCTTCCCGCCCTTGAGTATCGGGAGCACCGTGGTACTGCGTCCTGCGTCGCTCAGTGACGCCCAGATCGAACTGAGTGACATCATCGAACGCTACCGAGTCAGCGCGGTGCACCTGGCCACCGGCTACTGGCATGAATGGGTGGATCTGATGGTGGCAAGCGGTGTGTCTTCGCCGGCCAGTCTGCGCCTGATGGTCGTCACCGGCGAGAAGGTGTCGCCGGAACACTACCAGCGCTGACAAGGGCTGACACGGCAGGACGTGCTCTGGGCCAATGCCTACGGACCTACCGAAACCACCGTGACGGCTACCGTGTTCGTGCCGCCAGCCGGTTGGCAGGGCGATGCCCTGCCCATTGGCAAGCCGCTGCCGGGCTACAGTGCCCATATCCTCGACCCCCAGGGCAGGGAACTTGCCCCCGGCGAAACCGGTGAATTGCACATCGGCGGGAGTGCGCTGGCCGAAGGTTATCTCAATCGTCCCGAGCAGACCGCCAGAGCCTTTGTTCCCGATACTCTTTCCGGTCAGACGGGTGCCAGACTCTATCGAACCGGGGACCTGGCACGCTGGCTGGAAGATGGCAATATCGCCTATGCCGGTCGAATCGACCATCAGATCAAGGTGGGCAGCTATCGTATCGAGCCAGGCGAGATCGAGAACGCCATCAATGCCTGCCCGGGAGTCAGTGAATCGCTGGTCTGCGTGGTCGAGCAGGAGGAACAGCGGCAGCTGTTCGCCTATGTCTCAAGCGCCGATGGCGCGCTGCAGGCCGTGGATGTTGCCATTCATCTGCAGGCCTTGTTGCCTGTCTGGATGATGCCCTCACGCTACTGCTTCATGCCACAGTTTCCGAAGACCATCAATGGCAAGATCGATCGTCAGGCATTACCTGATCCGTCCTGTGGGGAAGCCGTCAGAAGTGCCGGTCATGTGCCCCCGGGCAATGATGTGGAACGGGCCCTGTGTCAGATCTGGAGCAAGGTGCTGGGTCTGCCGGAAATCGGTGTGGATGACAGTTTCATCTCGCTGGGTGGTGATTCACTGCTGGCAGTGCGTGCCATCGCCGAGATTCAGCAACAGCTGAAGTTCAGGGTGTCCACCCGCGACTTCTTCTTTCTGGATACCGTGTCCTTGCTGGCCGGGCTTGTTCAGGGAGAAGGGGTGACTCGCCGCGTGCCACCCCCTGCGCCTGCCTTCATCAATCGTGGTGGACGGCAGTTGTATACCTTGCTGCAGAAGCCACCCCCCGACAAGGACAATGGGCGAGGCCTGTTGCTGATTCCGCCTTTGGGCAATGAACAGCGACGCACGCAGCGCCCGATGCGCAGCCTGATGCAGAATTTCTCTCGCCTGGGCTATACCCTGCTGAGATTCGACTGGACGGGTACCGGCAATTCCAGTGCTGATGCCGAGTCGCTAGACGATCTGCAAGCCTGGCTTGATGATATTCACGATGCTGCCGGTTTGCTGACGACCCAGGCGACATCGATCGATATCGTGGCCTTCCGCACCGGAGCCCTGCTGGCCGCCGGAACCAATCTGGATGAATGGCCGATCAATGTCCGCTATTACTGGGACCCGGTGTTGTCCGGTGAGCAATGGCTGGCGCAGATGCAGACTCTGCAGCAGGGCATCTGCAAGGATACCTTCCGATTCCTGTTTCCACGGAGACCCGGCAAGCAGGGTAACGGAATTCACGAATTTGCGGGTCTGCGCATGAACGAGAAGCTGCATGAGGCCCTGGCTTCGCAGAGTCTTGCAGCCAGCCTGCTCGGCGGCACTGACACCGAGCATACCCAGTTGCTGGTAGCATCCGACTGCGCGCAAGATGAACGCTTGCAGCCATTACGCACAGCGGGTGTCGATATGCAGGTGCTGGATGAGACCAACGACTGGCTGGACCCTCGAGCGACCACCCTGGACATGATCGTCACTCGCGGTGCCCGTGTGCTGGGTGACCGACTGATCCGCCGGGTGCCGGCGTCCCCTGAAGCGGATAGGCGGGTAGGGTAGAGCCATGGCAAACACGACTGTTCATGCTCGGGAAACGGCCTGCACCTTCGGTACGGATTGCCAGTTGACCGGTGTATTCACTGAAGCCTCCGGCGAGCACCATGAGCAAGCTTGTGCGCTGTTTCTGACGGCAGGCCTGCTGCACCACATCGGGCCGACACGGCTGCATGTGGAGCTTGCCCGAAGTCTGGCTGCACAGGGTGTCGCGGGGCTGCGATTCGATCTTTCGGGGGCCGGTGACAGCGAACCCAGCAGCCTGGGTGGGGACTACCGGCAACGTCCCGTTCGTGAAGTCACGCAGGCCATGGATTATCTGCAGGCACATCACGGCAAGCAGCGATTTGTACTGCTGGGGCTGTGTTCCGGAGCCGACGATGCTTTGGCCACGGCACAGCAGGATCCTCGCGTCGTCGGCGTTGTATTGCTCAACGGTTACGCCTATCCGGCCGGTCGTTTCCGGTTCTACCGGATTCTGAGATTCTATATGCCGCGGCTGTTTGTCTGGCAGAAACTGCGAAACGGTGCTGGCCGATTGTTGCGACGCCTGCTGCCGCGACAACCCGCGGCTACCGCGGTGAGCACCTCGTCGGCGTCAGTCGATGTGGAAACGCTGACAGACCAGGAGCGCCTGGAACTACTGCAGCTTGACAACGATTATCGCCACATACCCCCTCAGGCAGAAACGGCAGCGATTCTGCAGAGCCTGTGCCAGGCTGACACCGATCTGCTGTTCATCTATACCGGCAGCGAACACGACACCTACACCTACGAAGGGCAGCTGGGTGCCATGTTCCCGGACTTGCGGGACGATCCGCACCTGCAGGAGCGCTACATTCAGGAGGCAGACCATACGCTGATCCTGAAAGAGGATCGCGACAAGGTCATTGCCTGGATCAGCGAGTGGTTCCGGCAGGCGATGTTCACTCGCCATCGCCTCTAGAGACTGGAAGCTTTACGAGGATGCTGTCAGCCGTTGACCGTCGGCGGCCGACGTTCACCGCTGACCACACTGACAGATTGCTTCAATCCCACCGTGCGCACGGCATCAGCCAGTGTCAGGCCGTCGCACCAGGCAGCAAAGCAGGCACCTGCCAACGCATCACCGGCACCATTGACCGACACCCGATCTTCCGTGGCAGGGACGGGGATGCATTGTCGTGTGCTCCCGTCTTGCACCAGCACGGGATCGGTGGCATCGGTCAGGATGAACTGCCGGAAGCCGAGTTCAGACAAACCGTCAGCCAATTGCTCGATCGGCAGGTCCAGCGACACATTGCGGTCGATCAGGGCAATGGCCTCGCGGCGATTGACGAACAGCAGATCGATGTGTGATGCCAGAGGCAGCAGTCGTCGGGACTTGACTGGTGAGACGCTCATGGCCGCCACGGCGATTCCCATGCCAGCGGCCCGCCGGGCGAGCCTGGCGAGGCAGTCTGCGGACAGATTGGCATCCATCAGCAGCGCCTGGCAGGGATCCGCTTCACTACCCAGTGGAACGCAGTCGGCTTCGAGGCGCTCCGCCAGGGCAACATCGGACAGGCCGATGTGCAGTTCTCCGTCATGGTTCATGATGGCCGTGTAGCGACCCGTAGGGTAGTCCGGCAGCCGCTGCAGACAGGCGTCCAGTCCGGCGGTAATCAGGGCCTGTTCCAGTTGATTGGCCACCGCATCGTTGCCGGTGGCTGCGCAGAAACCGATCTGCCTGGCAGAGTGGGCGATTTCTCTGGCGGAAAATGCCGCATTGGCTGCCACACCCCCTATATGGTGCGCCCAGGTCACAGGGTTGGAAGCCTGGGCTATCAGTGGGCTGCAAGTTGTGGCAATGTCGTCTACATGAAGTGCTCCGACAATCATCAGGCGGTTCGGTGATGCTGAAGGCAGGTGCATGCGGTACTAAACTGCTGTTTGATGATCGGGGTGGAATGAGTGTAACCGACAAGAGTATTCTGAAGTGCTGTCGTAAACGGATGAGGCCCTCATGCTAGATCAATTCGACCGTGTGATCATTTCCATCTTGCAGACGGAGGGCCGAATAACGCTGACGGAGCTGGCGTCGCGTGTCGGCCTGACCAAGACCCCATGTGCGGCGAGAGTCAAGCGACTGGAGGCTGAAGGCTACATCCTGGGCTTCAAGGCCATCGTGGACAGCGAAAAGCTGGGGTTGGGGCATGTGGCCTTCGTGGAGGTCAAGCTCAATGACACCAAACTGTCAGCCCTGGATGCCTTCAACGAGGCGGCTCGCAAGATACCGGAAATCGAGCAGCTGCACCTGATCGCCGGACCCTTCGACTACCTGGTGAAGATTCGAACTGCCGATATCAACGCCTTCCGGCTGGTTCTGGGAGAGAAGCTGTCGGCTCTGCCACATGTCGCCCACACCTCGTCCTTCGTGGCCATGGCCACCGTGGTCGATTAGTCTGCCGCCGCAGTCACTGCCGGTCGAGGTCGAGACCCTGTAGCGTTTACCGGTTTTCGCAAACCGGGTGGCGGCCTACTACAATCCACCCGGACTCGCGACAACGACAGGCTGTAATTGATGGATTGGGTGAATTACGTTGAGGCAGTGCCGACACTGGCGCGCGAATATGGGTTGAATCTGATCGCCGCACTGCTGATCTTCTTCGTCGGCAAGTGGATGGCTCGCCGTCTGGTCAACCTGGGGAGCCGCCTCATGAGCCAGCGGGGCATCGACCCCACGGTAGGCGGCTTCGTGAGCAATATCCTGTACATGGTGTTGCTGATGCTGGTCATCATCGCTGCGCTGTCGCAGCTGGGCATTCCCACCGCGCAGTTCATTGCCGTCATCGGTGCGGCGGGTCTGGCCATCGGTCTGGCGCTGCAGGGCTCCTTGTCGAATTTTGCCTCCGGCGTGCTGCTGGTGTCGTTTCGTCCTTGCAAGGTCGGAGACTATATCGAAGCCGGCGGCGTGTCCGGCACCGTCAGGGAGATCACCGTCTTCAGTACGACCCTGGTGACACCTGACCAGCGCACCATCACCGTGCCGAACTCGAGCATCATGGGCGGGCCCATCACCAACTATTCCACATCTTCGTCGCGGCGCCTGGATCTGGTCATCGGCGTCAGCTATGACAGTGATCTGCAGCAGGTCAAGCGGCTGCTGCGCGAGATCGTCGAGAGTGACGAACGGGTACTCGAGGCCCACAAACCGGTACAGATCGGGGTGCTGGCGCTGGCCGACTCATCGGTGAACATTGCTGTCCGTCCCTGGGTTGCCACTGCCGACTACTGGCCATTGCATTTCGATCTGCATGAGCGGATCAAGCAGCGGTTCGACGAAGCGGGCGTGGGCATTCCCTATCCGCAGGTGGATGTTCATCTGCCCGAGCGACTCGATGGGGAGCCGGCGGCCGCGCTATAATCGGTGTCTGCAGTCTCGAGGCTGCGCCCACTCAGCGGAATGGATAAACGATGTTCAGGAACATTGCAGTCATTGGCTCAGGCACCATGGGCTCGGGAATCGCAGGACAGATTGCGAATGCTGGTCATCGCGTACTGTTGCTGGATCTGCCCGGTGAGTCGGATGCCAACAGTATCAGCCAGGCGGCGCTGAACCGTCTGCTGAAATCCGATCCGCCGGCGCTGATGCATCCCGATGCCGCAGCGCTGATCACGGTTGGCAATACTCGCGATGATTTTGACAAATTGGCCGAGGCCGACTGGATCATCGAAGCGGTGGTGGAGCGCCTGGACATCAAGCGGGAGCTGTACCAGCGGCTGGATGCCTTGATCAGCGAGGACTGCATCGTGACCTCCAATACCTCGACGATTCCCATCAGCCTGCTGGTCGAGAACATGCCGGAGAGCTTTCAGCGGCGCTTTGCCATCACGCATTATTTCAATCCGGTGCGCTATATGCGGCTGCTGGAACTGGTACGCGGCGCTGCAACCGATGCCGCCGTCATGCAGAAACTGGCTGACTTCAACGATCGCGAGCTCGGCAAGGGCGTGGTGCGCTGCAACGATACGCCGGGGTTTCTGGGCAATCGGGTAGGCGTATTCGCGCTGCAGGTCGGCATTGACGAAGCCGTGTCCCTGAACCTGCCCATCGAGCGTGCAGATGCCCTGATGGGCCGGCCGATGGGAATACCCAAGACGGGGGTGTTCGGTCTGTACGATCTGATCGGTATCGATCTGATGAGGGATGTGGTTCGCTCGCTGCGCAGCATCTTGCCGGAGGGCGATGCCTTCCACGCGGTGGGTGCAGAGAGCGAGCTGATCAACTCCCTGATCGAGGCAGGCCTGACCGGACAGAAGGGCGGTGGGGGATTCTACCGGCGTGGCGCTGACGGACAGCGACTGGCAAGAGATCTCGCCACCGGCGATTATCGTGCCGCCAGTGACGAGCTGCCGGCCCGCGCCCTCAAGGCGGCGACTGCCATCGCCGACCAGCAGGAACCGCTGCTGGATCTGGTTGCCTCGGACGAAGGCGAGTCGGACCGCGATGCGCGCTTCTGCCAGAATGTGCTGGGCCGGGTGCTGGGGTATGCCGCCAGTCTGCTGGGCGATGTCTGCGACTCGGCGCAGGACATCGACGATGCAATGAAGCTCGGCTTCAACTGGATTCGTGGCCCTTTCGAAATGATCGACGCACTGGGTGCGGATCGCGTGGCTGCCTTGTTGCAGGCCTGTGGACAACCGGTGCCTGCTGCCTTGCAGCGTGCCAGGCCCTTCTATGCGGAAGACGAAGGTCGTCTGATGGTGCAGCATGCCGATGGCGAGATGCAGCCTGTCGATCTGCCGGAAGGCGTGGTGCGCTTTCATCTGCAACGCCGCGTGACACCGGTTCTGCAGCAGAACCGCGCTGCCAGTGTGTACGCCATCGAGAACGATTTCCGACTGGTCGAGTTTCATTCCAAGGCCAATGCGCTGACGGATGAATCGATGGAGATGGTGGCCTTTGCCGCCGAGAATGCCGGGCGCGGCATACTGATTCACAACGATGCTCAACATTACTCGGCAGGCGTCGATCTGAATGCATTTCTGGCCATGATCGATGCGGCCGACTGGACCGGAATCGATGCCTTCCTGGCGCGATTTCAGCAGGCGGTACGAGCGCTCAAGTACGCGCCGGTTCCCGTGGTCGGCGCGCCTTCCGGTCTGGCGCTGGGCGGCGGCTTCGAGGTGTTGCTGCATTGCGATCAGCGCGTGATGCACAGCAACAGCGTAGTGGGACTGGTCGAGAGCGGAGTAGGGCTGTTGCCCGCTGGTGGTGGTGTCAAGGAAACCTATTGGCGCTGGTACCAGAAAACGGGTGACTGGCAGGAGGCAGCCTGGAAAGCCTGGATGAACCTGGGCTACGGAGCCACGGCATCATCGCCGAAGCTGGCCGGGAAACTTCAATATTACAAGCCTGGAGAAGATCTCTCGGTCATGAATCGCGATCGTCTGTACCGTCGTTCGCTGCAGGCGCTGGAGGAACTGAGTGTCGATTATCACAGACCCGACGAGCCACAGTTCGAATTGGCCGGTGGTGACATTCTGGAGCGCATGACGGCTTTCATGGACGCCGGTATCGAGCGGGGGGATTTCATGCCCCACGACAAGAGCGTGGCCATGCAGATTGCCTCGGTAATCTGTCGTGCAGAGGGCGAGTCCGGTACGGCGACGGAACAGGAGATGTACGACCGGGAACGCGCCGCCTTCATCCGATTGGCTCAAACCCCGCAGACCCGTGCCCGAATCCATGCCCTGTTGCACGAAGGCGGTGTGATCAGGAACTAGCCGAAGCTCGATCAGGAGGTCGGTGAAATGTATCGCACTCGCCCGAACAGCGTTGACCGAAGGCTCGCTTGCCGTGCTGAGGATGTGCAGGAGTCACCGACGCGATTGTTGAGTGCCGCCCAGATGCAGGCCGTCGATGCTCGTGCAGTGGCACAGGGGCTCGACAGCTTCGCGTTGATGACAGCTGCCGGCGAGGCGGTTGCTGCTGCGACCATCGATCTGCTGGTTGCTCGACCGGGTCGTGTTCTGGTCATGGCCGGGCCCGGCAACAACGGCGGTGACGGTGCGGTGGCTGCCAGAGCCCTGCATGAACAGGGGCACAGGGTTTGCCTGTGGCGATTCGTGTCTCGCTCGGACCCGTCACCAGCCACGCAGGGTGACGCAGCGAGTGATGCCGAGCGCGCGTTCGCCGACTGGCAGGGAGAGACGCACCACTGTCGTCTGGATGAGTCGCAACTGCCTCCTTCGCTTGCGGAGCTGATTGCGCGGGCTGATGTCATCGTGGATGCCCTGTTCGGAGCTGGCTTGTCGCGTCCTCTGGAGGGCGTACTGGCCGAGGTAGTTGCTCTGGTCAATGCGTCGGTTGCCAGGGTGCTGGCAGTGGACGTGCCGAGTGGTCTCGACGGCAATTCCCATCAGGTGTCTGGCGCCTGCATCGAAGCGACGGCAACGGTCACCTTCTTCCTTTTCAAACCCGCGCACTTCCTGTATCCGGGACGTGCCTTGTGTGGAGACAAGACGCTGGCACAGATTGGTCTGGGTGATGCGCAACTCGATCCTGCCTGGCCTGTCTGCCAGTTGAACGAGCCGGCTGCCTTTGAGGCGGAGCTGCCGGTGCTGTCCAACGATGGACACAAGTTCGATCGTGGTCATGTACTAGTGAGAAGTGGGCCCATGGTGTCCACCGGTGCGGCCAGGCTCAGCGCGCATGCGGCGCTTTACTGTGGTGCCGGGCTGGTTACTCTGGCCAGTCAGGAGCAGGCACTGGCGGTCAATGCCGCCCACCTGACGGCGGTCATGCTCAAGCACTGCGACACGGTATCGCAGTGGCGGGAGCTGTTGCAGGACTCCCGCATCAATACCGTGGTAGTCGGCCCGGGGAATGGGGTGGATGAGCACACCCGAGGCTGCACACTGGAGTCACTGGCAGCGGGCAAGCGCTGTGTACTGGATGCCGATGCGCTGTCGTGCTGGACGGATGCCGAGGATCGGCGCTCTCTGTTCCAGCAGCTGCAAGAGGCCGCCGGCATGGCGGTATTGACGCCGCACGGCGGGGAGTTCCGTCGCCTGTTCCCCGAGCTGTCGGCAGAGGACAGGCCCGGGGAATCCGCTTCACGCCTGCATCTAGCCAGGCAGGCAGCACGGCGGACCTCTGCGGTGCTTGTCTACAAGGGGGCGGATACGGTCATCGCGGCGCCCGATGGTCGGGCCGCCATCAGTGCCAATGCTCCGCCGTGGCTGGCGACTGCCGGGGCCGGGGATGTGCTGGCGGGGGTCATCGCCTCCTTGATGGCACAGGGCATGCCGGCGTTCGAAGCGGCCTGTGCAGCCGTCTGGTTGCATGGTCAGGCTGCGAGCGATCTGCAATATCCGATCAGTGCCGAGCAGCTGCTGACACGGGTGCCCGATGTCCTGCGCAGCATCAGTCCGGTCAATCGTTGAGATCGTTTCGCTGCAGGACGAATGCCAATGGGTCGGCACCGCGATGTGTGCGGCTGCATCGGGTGGCGGTGACAGGGGCAGCTCGATCCCCGTGCCCGGCCTGAGCGTCAACCGTCCCTGGCAGGCTCGGGTGCGCTGGTTTCATCCGTGTCGGTCTCGGGTGGATCGTCCTCGGATGGCTCCGCCGTCGATTCGGACTCTGTTGCCTCTTCAGTCGCCGTGTCGGCACTGCTCTCATCGGCAACCGGCTCCGATTCTTCCTGACTGCCTGTCAGCGGCAAGGTGGCCGAGATACCCGAGCTCTTGGACTTGAGCAGGGGTTCGAGGATGCCGACCACACGACCGAAGGCATGTCGCTGGCTGTGCAGGGCACTGCCTGCGACCTGAACCGGAGGAGACTTTCTCAACATGACACTGCCGGCGATGACATAGCGACGTGGCGCGGAATCGTCGGCATAGTGAACGCCACTGCGCGTCAGCCAGGCAATCATGCCCAATTCGCCTTCCTCGATTTCCTCACGTGACAGCAAGGGGGCGCGCTGGGCAACATTGAGCGCATCACCACGGGCCAGCAAGGTCAGACGCCGTCCGTCCACCGTATCGCAATGGATGAGCATGCGGGACGCTTCGCCATCGACATTGGCGTCGATGACCGTCTTGCCAGCCTGGGCGTTGGAATCGATGGTCAGCAGGCAGGAGCTGTCGGAGTAGAAGGCTGCAGAGAGCGAGGCATCGGCAACGGTAATGGGCTCGACGGCCAGCGTCGAGACGGCAGGCCATGACAGAATGGCAGCGCTGAGCAACAGTTGGCGGAGCACGCGATACATGTCAGGGGTGTGCCGTCCCGAATGCAGACAGGCATGCGCGAGTGGCCGGGACCCGGCCGCTGCCCCGGTGGGCGGCGACTCGCAGAGTTCCTTGCAGGTGGTGCAAGTGCTGCTTCTCTGGTTCAGGCTCGGGCAGAGTGTTCACTGCTTCGACGCTGTGCTGAAACCCGGGGAAGCTGTCAGGTAGTACTGAAATGCCAACTGTCGGTGCCTCGACTGAGTTTGAACTGGCTGCCTAGCATAGCCGCTGGGCAGGAATTAGGGTTGACTTCCTGCAGTCGCCGTCGATCTTTTATACTATCGAAGCTCTGTCGGGCGCAAGCTTTGCGGGAGAGCGGCAGGCCACGGCTGCAGGCAGGGCTCGTATCATTTGAATGACTTGCGCACGGTTGCCAGTAGCTCGTCTGCCTGTCCGGGCTCGTAGGGGACCGCTGTTCCAAAGCCCCAGACAGTTCCCGGCCAGTTGGGGTCATTGTCGTCCCGTGCCACAACATGGCAATGCAGTTGCGAGACCACATTGCCCAGCATGGCCACGTTCACGCTCTTGCACTGTGTAAACCGCTGCAACACGCGACTGACCTGATTGACGTCGGCCATGAAGCGATCGCGTTGCTCATGGGTCAGATCATGCAGTTCCTCGATATGCTCCTGCAGCGGAATCAGCAACAGCCATGGCCAGCGATTGTCATTCATCAGCCGCACATGTGCGTCTGGCGTGATACACACGGGCAGCGTGTCGGCAGCGATTCTGGGGTGCAGGTTCATACGGTTGTCCGGGCGGTGGTGATGAGTGAAGTCGGGCGGGTCAGGGTCAGAACATCAGGTCGTTGGCTTCGCACAGGAATTTCATCAGTGGTGCGGTGGTTTTCATGTGAGCTGCAATCTGCGAGGTAAAGTCTGCCTTGTGAATGGCGCTTGCCGGTAGCGTCAGCACGGCGATGAAATCCTTGCGCCTCAGGTCTTCGATCTCGGGATGTTCCGGCGAGAACCCCTTTGGCGCTCGTTTCAAGGAATCTCCGGACAACGCGAAGTCACTCTTGCCGAACACCTTTTTCTTCAGGGCGCGCCATTCGCGAGGATGCTCGTCGATCAGGGTGCGGATGGCCAGCACATTGGCACTGTCGGGTTTCCAGATGCCCGCCCCGAAGAAGACGTCGCCGGGCTCGATGTGCACATAGTAGCCTGGACAGTGAACGTCCTTGCCGCGCACATGCCGGAACTGGATACCGATATTGGTCTTGTACGGGGTCTTGTCCTTGCCGAAGCGAGTATCGCGATGCACTCGCATCAGTGCACCACCGACCTTTTTCGCGGTGCAATCCAGATAGGGCGAGAGCTGCTTGACGGATGGCTCCATGGCTTCGATGAAGTTCAAAGCAGGCGTTCGCACATCATCTTCGTAGCGGGACTTGTTGAGTGCAAACCACTCGCGATTGTTGTTGCTGGACAGTTCCTTGAGAAAGCGGATGGTCTTTTTCGGAAACATGGCGGCTCCGGGAAGTGCGGTGGCAGAAGGGCAGGGCGCGGCGGCTGATCACGCCACAGTTGTTGGTTACTGTCCCGATATTCTGATAGAGACACCGGGTGCCGCAATCAGGATAGTCGGAATACACAGAGCTGCTGTCTAGTATACGGTCGGTAGCCCTTCACTGTGCCAGCCCGTTCAGCCCATGTTTCACCGTCGCCCGGAAGCGCTGAGTCAACTATCCGGCAGCACCAGCCTGAATCTGGCACGAATGTCCGCCATTGAAGGTTTCTCCCGTTCGGTGCTTGTCAGTATCGTGCCTCTCGTGGCGCTGGAGACTCTCGGCAGCAAGGAGAATGTTGCTCTGGCCTATCTGCTGGGAGGTCTGTTGACCTTGAGCATCACCCTCAATGTGGGCACCATCGAGCGCTTCCTGCACCGCCGCTGGGTGGTGACTCTGGGAGGCAGTTTCGTGATGCTGGCCGCCGTCCTGTTGTATTCGCGTTCCACCGTCTTGCTGCCGCTGGGCATCGGCTTGCGCTCGGCGGCCGCCTCGGTCTATACCGTCTGCCTGTCCCTGTACATCATGGATTACATTGGCAAGAAGGATCTGACCCTCAATGAATCCCGTCGCACTCAATACACCGGGCTGGCCTGGCTGATCGGGCCGGCCCTGGGGTCATGGCTGGTTCAACAGGGGCATGTCAACCTGCCGTTCCTGCTGTCCATTCTTGCCGCGCTGCTCATGCTGGCTTTCTTCTGGCGCCTGCGGCTGGGGGACGATCAGGTGGTACGCCAGGCGCGTTCCCAGGCTCGCAACCCCTGGTTTGCAATCAAGCGATACTGGGGACAGAAGCGCTTGCGAATCGCCTATGGCATTACGGTCAGCCGTTCCTGTTACTGGGTGGCCCTGTATGTGTACGGACCCATCTACCTGGTGGAGGCGGGTCTGCCGGTCTGGTCAGCGGGGGTGCTGCTGTCGGCGGTGTCAGCCATGCTGTTCTTCAGCCCGGTCATTCGCCGAGTCTCCGATCGCTTCGGGACGCGGCAGGTCATCTACACCGGTTTGAGCATTACCGGCATCAGCCTGGTGGGGCTGGGTCTGGTCGGCCCGCCACACCCTGTCGGCATCCTGTTCTGGGTGAGCGGGGCCGTGGGTGGTGTTCTGCTGGATGTGCTGGGCAATATTCCGTTCATGCGCTCGGTCAAGGCGCATGAACGGGTCGCCATGACCTCGGTATTCTCCACCTGGCGCGAGGCCTCCGAGCTGTTGACTCCACTCCTGGTGAGCGCCGTGTTAATGTTGTTGCCGTTCCATGCATTTTTCTTCGTGCTTGCCCTGATGCATTTTTCCTCGGCCATCTCGACAAGTTATCTGCCCAAGCGCCTCTGATTCGTCTACGACTGCCTGTGTCTGCTCTCACTCTGGGCTATAGCCTGATGCTCTTCGCCTTTCTGTGCTTTGCCGGCATGGACACCTCGGCAAAGTGGCTGGTGGCTGCCGCCATTCCTGCCCTGCAAGTGGCCTGGTTGCGCTATCTGGGACATTTCATCTGCACGGTGCTGGTGTATGCGCCGAAGCACGGCACTGCCATGGTTCGCTCCAACAAACCGGCCGTGCAGTCCTTGCGTGCATTGTTTCTGCTCGCTGCCACCTGTTTCAATTTCACGGCATTGCAGTATCTGCCGCTGACCACGGCCATTGCCATTTTCTTCGTGACGCCGCTGACCGTGTGTCTGCTGAGCATTCCCATTCTGGGTGAAAAGGTGGGCATTCGGCGATTGCTGGCCGTCATGACCGGCTTCCTCGGCGTGCTGATCATTGTCGAACCCTGGAGCCAGAGATTCGAGCCGGCGATCCTGCTGTCGCTGGCCGCGATGGGTTGTGCCAGTGGGTATTTCGTCATGAGCCGTCTGGCGGCGGGGGTGGACTCCAATGCCACCGTACAGTTCTATGTCGCCGGTATCGCCACGGTGCTGCTGGCACCGGTGGCATTGATGAACTGGGTATGGCCGGAAAACCTCCTGACCTGGGGTGTCATTGTCGTGATCGGCAGTCTTGGCATCATCGGCCACTCGTGCCTGAGCAATGCTCATCGTCATGCCGAAGCTTCGGTGCTGGCGCCAGTCGTCTATTCTCAGATAATCTACATCGCTGTGCTGAGCTGGCTTGTGTTCGGCCAGACGCCGGACCAGAAGACCATCATCGGCACGCTGATCATCGTCAGCAGCGGACTGTTCATCTGGTTTCGCGAGCGGCAGGCGGTGCAGCAAAGCCCGGCAGCTTGAGTCAGTCTCATCAAGGTCAGTCTTGTGTCTTGCCACCATGTAAAGCCATTCGGGAGCAACTGAATTTCATGTCGACACTGCAGCAGGTTCTGGTTCTGTATCTGAAAAGCTCTGCGCTGGATTCGGCCGTTATCGGCTGGGCCCGCTACGATGGAACCGGACAGCAGCCGGGCGAACCGGGCGATTCGTCGGAGCCGCCTTATGAAACCGGGTTGGCGGCCTTGCAGGATGGATGGCGTCTGATTCAGGCCAGCCCTATCGAGGCACATGTGCCGGGCAGTGAATTCACCACTTCCTATCTCAAATTCGAGTTCTTTTTCGAAAAGCTGGTCGAGCTGTAGCCGCTCAGAACAGACGAGGAAACAGACATGCAAAAACTGACCACACTGCAGATGGCGGATTTTGCCGCTACCGGTCTGCTGCGCTTTGATGCCGTGGTGCCGGATGCCGTCAATCAGCACTTCATGCAGGCCATGAGCGAATTGCCGGATGAATCCCCGCGCGATCACTCGCAGCGCCTGATGCGTGAGCGGGCGGTACCGGAAGTCTCGCCAGGGTCACCGCTGGCGCAAGCCTATGATGCCGACTCGGCCATCGGCAGGGTATTGCAGGTACCGGAAGTCGCTGGGGCCATTGCCAGCCTGGTCGGGCAGAACGCCGTGGTGGATCATCACTACCTGCACATGACCTTCCCCGGCGGACGTGCCCAGGATACGCATCAGGACTCCACCATCGACTTGCGCCGGGCCTTTGATGTGCAGATGTTCTACTTCCCGCATGCCGTTACTCCCGACATGGGCGGAACACGCTTCGTGCCGGGCACGCATCTGCGCATTGTCAGCGAGATGAGTCTGGGGCGATATCAGAATATCCTGGGACAGCAGAGTGTTGTATGTCCGGCTGGCTCGGTGTTCTTCTTCCATCACGGTATCTGGCACGGCGCCGGGGCCAATCGTGGCCCCGACACGCGCTATGTACTGAAGATCCGCATGTGTCCTCGAGAGCCGCAGGTTCGACTCTGGGACACTGCCGACTTGCCCGAATCACTGGATGAGCAGCAGCCCATCTTCTGGAAGAATCCGGATGCACCCCGGCACCCGATCCATCAACGCCTCATGGCATCACAGCCCTGGTTCGAACACGATACCGGCCGGCTTGAGATGATCAATCGCATCCATCTGTGGCGTTACCTGACCGGTGATGAGTCCTTCGACATGGATTACTGGGCGACACGCGTCGAGAATGATCCGGCGCGAGTGAGCTGAGCGGAAACCGCTCAATGCCAGCCGACACGCGGTGAAACCGGAATCTGGTCGGCCGGCCGGGAGCGGATCATGTCCAAGTGTTCCTGTCTGACTGAGGCGTATCCCGGGTCATCGAACAGATTGATCAGTTCATCGGGATCTTCCTGCATGTCATACAGTTCCCCCGTATCGGTCTTCAGGTCGGTAGACATCCGGTAGCGTCGGCTGCGTACGGTCATCAGGTCCATGTCGACAGCACTGCGCATGGCATCGACTTCGTATTCGGATAGCGCAAAGTCGCGGCTCTGAGTGCCTTCCCACAGATGCCGCCAGGAATGCCCATGGTTGGTCGCCGTGTCGATGCCACACAGATCGGCAGCGGTGGCGAGAATGTCGATACTGCCGACCGGGTCGTCGATGACCCGACCCGAGGGTACGCCGGGGCCTTGTATCAGACAGGGTACGCGCAGTAGACCGTCATACAGCATTGGCCCCTTGAGCAGCAAGCCGTGATCACCCAGCCATTCACCGTGATCGCTGACATAGACGATATAGGTATTGTCCAGTTCGCCGGCGGCCTCGAGCGCATCCAGAATACGCGTCACCTGCGCATCGACGGCCGAGATCATGCCGAAATAGATGGCAGTCAGATCGCGCAGGGCGGCTTCGTTCAGCTCGCCTTTCTGTCCCCAGTCGATCCCCCCGGCATTGTGCTCAGCCCCCTGTTTTATCGGTCTGGCGCGATCCTCCACGAACACCTTGTGCCACCACGGGCGCCGTTCCAGGTCGAGCGTTGAATGCCTGGCAATCGAGACCTCGTCGCGCTGGTACATATCGCACCACGGGCGGGGCGCCAGAAAGGGCGGATGGGGGTCGGGAAAGGATACCCAGGCCATCAATGGTGAATCTCCCTTGGCCTCGATCATGTCCACGGCGCGATCACCGATCCAGGCGGTGGAATGCCAGGGTTCCTCCAAGGCAGAACGCCAGGTCTGGAAATGCGCGGTCTCGGGAGACAGATGCTGCTTTGCCAGATCCCAGCGCTGGCCTCCCTTGCCATCCGCGTCCAGCCAGTACTCGTAATGCAAGGCCTCGGGCGGCTCGGACCAGCGGGTGTGGTGATGAGGGCGAAGCATCATCTGTACGTTGTCGAATCCCATGTAGCTGCCGCGCCAGTCGCGTGGGAAATCCTTTGCGCTGGCATAGCATTCCGGGCGTCCGGTCGGTTCGAAGGTTTGCTGGCTGGACAGGTGTGCCTTGCCGATGAAGTGTGTGTCGTAGCCGGCCTTCGAGAAACTGCCGCCAAGCCCCTGTGCCCCCAGCGATTCATCGAGATCACGGCCGTTGTCCCGCACCCCGTGACTGTAGGGGAGCTTGCCAGTGAGTATCGAGGCGCGGGCGGCCTGACACATGGGGTGTGGTGTCACACAGCGCGAGAACCTGACGCCCGCTGCGCCCAGTCGGTCAAGCCCGGGAGTGCGAACACCGCGACCTTCGGCACCGATGCAGTCACCGCGCTGTTGGTCGGAACTGATGAGGATGAAGTTGGGCTTTCGAGACATGGCTGACCTTTGCTGTTCGAGTGAAGGAGAGTGCCACGAGAATACCGAGTCTCGAATCAGATTGCACGATGAAATAACTAAAATAATGTACAATTTCAAAAAATAATGTACTATCCATGAAAATAGTGTGCAATCTGCACATCCACTCAGGAGTAAATCACCATGGTTCGTATTCTTTTGTTGGGTTCATCACTGGCATTCGCCACGGCAGCGTTTTCGCAGACGACGTTGGATGTCGTGGCGTGGAAAGGCAACGAAGCGGAGCCGGCAGGCTTGCCCGAACTGATCGAGGCCTTCGAAGCTGCCAATCCGGATATCGATGTCGAACTGAGCTACGTCGCACGCAAGGATGTCGACAAGGTGATTCCACCGCGTCTGCAATCCGGCAATCCGCCGGACGTGACCATGGTGGACAGTTCATTGGTCGATCTCTGGGGAGGCGCAGGATTTCTGACCGACCTGGGTACCGATAGTGATTGGTATGCGCGCATGCAACCCGCGGTTTCCAGTGTTCTGACGTCGGACGAGGGCATTCTGGTGTTCCCGCTGGAAGTCATCGGCATGGGCAATTTCGTGAACATGGATCTGCTGGCGAAGGTTGGCATCGAGCAACCACCGCTGACGCTCGATGAACTGAAAGACGCCTGTCAGGCTCTGGCTGCCGAAGGCATTGCACCGATGATCTTCGCCGGTGGCTTCCCGGCAATGCTGTTCGTCGGTGCCAACGGTCTGGACCCGAACGACAATCTGGCGGCCAGCTACGGCGCGGGCGAACGCAGTTTTGTCGACGATGAGAATTTCAATGCGTCCCTGGATGCTGTACGCGATCTGGTCGATGCCCAGTGTTTCGATCCGGAGCTGCAGGCGGGGCTGGACCCCTGGGCGACTGCACCGCAGGAATTTCGTGCAGGCAATGTGGCCATTCTTCCCCAGGGTGCCTGGAACATCGGCAACTTCTCGTCGATCGAGGGGCTGAACTACCAGTTCGCACCCATGCCTTCAGCGTTCACTGATGCGGGGCTGGCGCTGGACCTGGTTGGACCCGGCTGGGCCATTCCCAAGGATGCCTCGAACAAGGAGGCGGCCCGCAAATGGATCGATTTCTTCACTGTCGAGGACAACCTCAACGTGTTCCTCGAAGCCGAAGGCGCCTATAGCCCGTTCACCGGTGGCCGCTCCACCATGCCTGAACTGGCCGCACCCTACACAGAGGCGCGTGAGCAGGGCAGCCTGATTCTCTGGCCTTTCTCGACACTGGAGTTTCCCAAGCCTCTGCAATCCGAGTGGGAAGACAGCATCACCGGTTTTCTGCTGAATATCGACGAACCCAACGAAGAAACACTGCAACGCTGGGACTACACGATTGAAGACAATCTGTAATCCGATGATTGCCCGGTGAGCGTCAGGCTCACCGGGAGCCCCCTCAACCAGACAGGAGTGTCCGATGCGTGCTCGCTATTCGCTGTACCTCTTCACATTGCCGGCGCTTGCCGTTCTGTTTCTGTTCTTTGTTCATCCGATCATTCTGACGGCCGACATGAGCTTCACCAGCTTCAAGGGCATCGGTGAATCGAAGGATATCGGCTGGCGCAATTATGAGCGTATCTTCTCGCGTGTGCGCTATCTGGATTCCATCTGGATCACGCTGTTCTATACCCTGATAGTGGTACCGGCGCTGACGGTCACCGGTCTGTTCTTTGCGGCCATCCTTCATCGCTTGCCGGCCATCCGCAATTTCAGTCGTGCCGCACTCTATACACCGGCGATGATGAGTTTTGTGGTCATCGGCTATGTGTGGCAGTTCCTGTACTCGCCACTCAATGGCGGTATCAATGTGGCATTGCGCGATCTGGGGCTGGGTGCGCTCGAGCAGAACTGGCTGGGCAATCCGGACATTGCTCTGTTCTCGGTGGCTTTCGTGCAGGTGTGGATGTTCACCGGATTCACCTGCGCCATCTTTCTCGCAGGCTTTGCCGGTATTCCCGAAGAGATAGGCGAGGCGGGCCGCCTGGAAGGTGCGAGCTCCTGGCAGCGGTTCCGCTACCTTGAACTGCCACTGCTGGGGCCGTCGATTACCGTGTCTGTCATGCTGACCACCATCGGTACGCTGAAGACGTTCGAGTTGCCCTTCATTCTGACCAACGGCGGGCCGGATGGGGCCACTCGAATGCTGTCGATCGAGATCATCGACAATCTGTTTGGTCAATACAAGTTCGGCTTCGCCAGTGCGTTGTCGATCATCATGCTGATCATCGTTCTGGCGGTGGCCTTTGTACAGAACACCGTACTGCGAGATCGGGAGCACACCTCATGAATGCACTCGGAAACAGCGTCAGGTCTGTTCGGCGTCAACGTGGCCTGAATCAGGAGTATTTTCTGAAGCGCTTGAGGTCTGTGCTGGCCCACGGCAGTGTGCTCATGCTGGTGCTGATCATGTTGCTGCCATTGTTCTATCTGGTGATGATGTCATTCAAGACATCCACCGAGATTGCCTCGGACCCGCTCGGACTGCCATCGAGTCTCTACTGGGGCAACTACATGAAGGCATTGTCCTCCATGGGCTATGTACGTTCGGTGCTCAACTCGCTCGGCATCACGCTCTCGGTCATCGTGCTTGTCGTTCTGGCAGGAGCCATGGCGGCCTACCCGCTGGCGCGATTGCACAACCGGGTCAGTCGCACCATTGTCATGATCATGGCGCTGGGTCTGGCAACACCGAATTTCGTCACCATCACACCGATCTACGTCATCTTTCGTGACCTGGGGCTGCTCGACAGCTATCTGGGAATCGTGCTGGCATTCACCGCCTTGAAGCTGCCTCTGGCCGTGTTCTTCTACACCAGCTTCATTGCGGCGATACCGATGGAACTGGAAGAGGCAGCTCGCCTGGATGATTGCTCCAACTGGCAGATCTTCTGGCACATCATCCGCCCCTTGCTGACACCGGTGACGGCCACATTGAGCCTGTTCGTCATGATCATGGTGTGGAACGATTTTGTCTATCCGCTGTTGCTGCTGACCGACAAGGACAAGCTGACAGTGATGATCGCGGTGTACAAGTTCGTCGGTAACACCGGCGTCGATCCGACCAAGCTGTTCCCGGCTGCGGTGCTGGGCTCCCTGCCTTTGTTGCTTCTCTTTGCATTCTTTCAGCGACAGATTCTCTCGGGTGCAACAGCCGGAGCAGTGAAATGAGTCTGACGAATCGTCATGTCATCGTGACAGGGGCCGGTGCCGGGATCGGTCTGGGTATTGCGCGGCAGGCGCGCGCCGCCGGGGCCGAGGTCACCGGTTTCGATATCAGCGATGCCGGGAAGGCAAGACTGGATGAGATTGGCGCACGCTTCGAAAGGGTGGATGTGTGCGAGGTAGAGGCGTTTGTCGATGCCATCCATGGCGCAGCTGACAGAGTGGGTCGTCTCGATGGCCTGGTGAACAATGCGGGTGTGACCATCAAGGTGCCATTTCTGGACATGACACTCGAGCAGATGGAAACGCTCTGGCAGGTCAATCATCGTTCTGTGCTTGTTGGTTGCCAGGCTGCGGGCCGCATCATGACGGCAGCCAGGCAGGGTGCCATTGTCAATATCGCCTCGAACCATGCACGTGCGACCAATCCCGGGCATGAAGCCTATGCCGGAACCAAGGGTGCCATAGTTGCAATGACTCGCGCCATGGCCTGGTCGCTGGGGCCTTACGGTGTCAGAGTCAATGCCTTGATGCCTGGCATGACACAGACCGAGATCGTCGTCGAGGCCATGCAGGATCCGGCCAATAGCGAGAACTTTCGGTCCTGGGCGGCCGACCATGAAGTCAGCACGGTCGAGGAAATTGGTGATGCTGCCGTGTTCCTGTTATCCAATGCGTCGAGTGCACTGAACGGTGCCGACGTCATGGCTGATCGCGCGATGTCTGCGCTACTCGGCGTCAATGATTCTAGAAGGAGAAACCATGTCTGAGCTTGCGCTGAAAGAGGTTGTCAAGGTATTTGGTCAGATAGAAGTCATTCACGGCGTTGATCTGACGGTCGAGGATGGTGACTTCTGTGTATTCGTTGGTCCTTCCGGCTGTGGAAAATCGACCTTGCTGCGCATGATTGCCGGTCTGGAGGAAACCTCGGCAGGCCAGATGACCATCGGCGAGCGCGATGTCACGCACTCGGATCCGGCCAAACGTGGCGTGGCGATGGTCTTCCAGACGTACGCGCTCTATCCGCACATGACCGTGCGGGAGAACATGAGTTTCGGATTGAAGATCAGTGGTGCGGCGCCTGAGGAAATCAGAAGCAAGGTGGACAAGGCGGCCGGGATCCTGAAACTCGATGCCTATATGGATCGCAAGCCCAAGGCCTTGTCGGGTGGGCAACGACAACGTGTTGCCATTGGTCGTGCCATTGTCAGAGAGCCGGATGTGTTCCTGTTCGATGAGCCACTGTCGAATCTCGATGCCGAGCTGCGTGTGCAGATGCGGTTGGAGATCGCCAAGTTGCACAAGCAACTGGGAGCCACGATGATCTATGTCACCCATGATCAGGTAGAGGCGATGACCATGGCAGACAAGATAGTGGTGTTGCGAGACGGGCGCATCGAGCAGGCGGGAGCACCGGTGACGTTGTACGAAGACCCTGACAATGTATTCGTCGCAGGTTTCATCGGCTCGCCGCGCATGAACTTCTTCGAAGGTAGTGTGGTCAGGGTGGAGGCGGAGCATGCGCATATCAGCCTGCCTCGCCTCGGCGGTGTCGAAGTGCCGGTCAAGGTGGCTGAGCTGCCCAGGGAGGGGGATAGTGTCACACTGGGTATTCGGCCAGAGCATTTCGAAGAAGCGGCTTCGGTGCAGATCGATCTGCTCATCGACGTGATCGAGAACCTGGGCGGTGTGTCCTATGCCTACGCCTCGAGTGAAGGGGATGAATTGCCGGTCATCATCGAGCTGCGCGGCAAGGCACGTCCACGCGAAGGCGGCAGGATGACGGTAGGGTTCGACCCGAGTTCCACGCTTCTGTTCGACAGTGGGTCGGGCCGACGCATTCGTTGAGGCCGGCAAGCAGATTTCTGTTGCAGAAATCTGCTGCCATGGCTGGCTGCAATCAGTGAGGCCAGCGTGCTTCATGAGCTGGCAGGCCGGGTACCGCCATACGGGCGGCGAACAATCCGCCAGCCATTGGGTTGGCCGCCTTCTCCTGCTCACTCATGCTGAAGGTGCCAGTGGTGATGTACAGGGTGCTCAGGTCGTGTCCGCCGAAACAGCAGCTGGTAACGATCTCGCAGGGCAGGTCGAACTGCGAGGTGATGGTGCCAGAGGGTTCCATGCTGATTACGCGACCGTGATCACAGATGGCGATCCACAAGGTGCCGTTGCTATCGACGGTCATGCCATCGGGTTTGCCGGTGGTTTCATCAAAGCGATGCAACACCCGCCACTCATCATCCTCGCGTACGTACAGCACCCCCGGCACACTGTCGATGAAATACAATCGTGTCCCATCCGGGCTGAAACCCAGGCCATTGGAGATGGTTGTGCCGGACATCTGGGTGCTGGTACCGGCACCGTCGAGGCGATACAGTGCACCGGTGGGTCCACGGACGCCTTCGGACATGGTGCCGACCCAGAGCGCGCCATCGGGGCCTGCAATGATGTCGTTCAGGCGGTTGTCGGAGAGGCCCGGTTCGGGGTGCTCGAGTGGCGAGAGTTCGCCGGACCTGGTGTCCAGGCTCGCCATGCCACGCGCTGAGGCTATCAACAGACCTTCCGGTGCCAGCGCCAGAGAGCTGACCAGGCAGGGTGCATCGAACTGTCGGTTCTCCTTGTTGGCCGGATCGTGTGCATGAATGATTTCTCCGGCAATATCGACCCACCAGAGCAGGCCGCTACGATGATCCCAGAGCGGACCCTCGCCACAACCAGCCCTGGCTGCGTGAATACATTCAACTGTAATCGGCATAATCGTATGTCCCCTTTGTGTATGATTGTGGATATATCATGTGCGATAGCACTCAGTACCTGATTCCATGCAAACTCGACATTCTTGATGGTTCCGACACTTTCTCTGACAGCGCTACCGGGCACTCAGCCGTCTTCCAATGCGATCTACGAGCGTATTCGTCACGATATTCTTTCAGGAGCGCTCGAGGCCAATGAGCGTCTGAAGGTGTCAGCACTGGCAAAACAGCTCGATTCATCCACCAATCCGGTGCGCGAGGCGCTGCAGCAGTTGCGTGGTGAGGGCCTGGTGCTGTTCACACCCAACCAGGGCGCTCGGGTACGTCCCATCGACATGGAGTTCGTTCGTGATGTCGCCGAGGTGGGTTATCTGCTGGAGCCATATCTGCTGGAACTGTTCGTCGAAACGGTCAGCGATGAGGATATCGCCGAGCTGGAACGCATCCAGAACGAGATCGAGGCACTGAACTTCGAGGACAAGGCAAGACATACCCAGCTCAACAACACCTTCCATGAGAGCATGTACGAGCGACACTACAACCGTGTCGCTTTCAATGTGTGGAAGCAGCATCGTGAGGTCATCGGCTCGATCAGCACGCGCATCCCCATAGCCATCGGTCGTCAGGAAGCCATCTTGCGGGAGCATCGTGCGCTGATCGAGGCCGTTCGGAAACAGGATGTGGCCACGGCAGTGTCCGTGCTCAAACAACACATAGGCGATGCTGGCCGACATCTGGTCGACCAACTGAGAATCATGCAGACGCGCGCTGCACGCAGTGCCGGTGACTAGTCGGTCCTGTTGCACACCTCGCCGCGACGGTAGCGCGCTTGCCGAGGGCATGGTTTCTGCGCCGACTGTCCAGTCGGTGGGGGCGCATGCGCCAGATTGCGTGGCCGTGCCCGGTGGTCGAGCACTGGTCGGCACGAAGAAGCCTTTGCTTGTGGCGGACGGCGAAGGCCCGCTGGTGATACAGCGAGTTCGGGACCTGTGGTGGGAACGAGGCGCCATCAGCATCGGACAATTCAGGCGCTTTGTCGAGGCCACGGGCCATACCACGCTGGCGGAGCGTTATGGATGGTCCTTTGTGTTTCACACGCATGTGCCGGGTGGGGCAGAGGGGACTCTGGGTATCGAGGGGCTCGAATGGTGGCGCCGCATCGATGGGGCAAACTGGCAGTACCCGACAGGGCCGGAAGGGTCGCAGGGTAATGACGACATGCCGGCCACGCACATCGCTCTTGCCGATGCCGAAGCCTTCGCTGCGTGGGCCGGGGGACGGCTGCCGAGTGAAGCCGAATGGGAGCACGCCGCGCGGGGCGGACTGGGCGATGTGCCTTATCCCTGGGGTGATGAAGAGCCGGACGATATCGGCTTTTTCCCGTGCAATATCTGGCAGGGGCGTTTCCCGGATCAGGATACCGCCAGGGACGGATATGCCGGACCGGCACCCGTGACGAGTCTGACCGCCAATGGCTATGGGCTTCACCACATGGTTGGCAATGTCTGGGAATGGACCGCTGCTCCCTTTCGCTTGCGGTCATCAACAAGCGCCGCACGCAAGCGGAACCGGGAGATGAGGGGCCTGCATTTGCTGAAAGGTGGTTCATTTCTCTGTCACCGCAGCTATTGCCACCGCTACCGGATTGCCGCGCGAACCGGCAATACGCCGGACAGCACCAGTGAGCACACCGGTTTTCGCGTGGTCTATGATCAGCCGCCTCACGCCGGATGATGATGTTGCTCATCACGGCCGCGTCCGTCGATATAGCTGCCCACGGGTGGATGATGACCGGGCCCGGCCAGCCAGTCGCCTTCTTTTGACATCCAGTCGAACAGGCGTTTTTTCAATCGCGCAACCGTGTCGGCACGGGCCGGGTCATTGGCGAGGTTGAGGCGCTCTCCGGGATCGCTCTGCAGATCGTAGAGTTCCTCGATATCGTGTGGACTCCAGGCATACTTGAACCGTGCTTCACGAATGCCGCGGAAGCGGAATTGCCTGCCCTGATAGGCATCATAGACATAGAAGGCGGCGTCAGCCTCGGTTCTGTAGAAGGAACGCCCGGCATCGAGATCGCCACCGGCACGTTCGATCAGCGTGGGGAAGAGGTGGTGGAAACTGACGAATTCATCGCGTGTTGTGCCACTCTTGCAATTCGGTGTACGCAGCAGCATCGGAATGCGCATGACTTCCTCGTAGAAAAATGGCCCCTTGTCGAACCAGCCATGAGCACCGAGCATCTCGCCATGATCCGAGGTAAAGGCGAAGACCGAGTTGTCGTCGAGCCCGGCCTGGCTGGCCGCTTGACGAAAATTGCCGAACAGCTCGTCGGTGTAGGAACAGAAACCCCAATAATGTTGCGTCGTGCGTCGCCAGTCTTCGCTACTCAGATGAGAGGTATCGTGTACGGCGTGCCAGGGGCGTGATTGCGCCAGAGGTTTGTTCTCTTCAGTGAATGGCTCGCAGTAGTTGTCCGGTACGAAATCGGCGGGCAGATCGTCGTAGAGAGCAACAAAGCGCTCCGGTACGTGGTGCGGAAAGTGCGGAGCATGCAGGGAAACCACCAGACAGAAAGGTTTTTCTGCCGCAGCCAGTTGCGGCAGCATGCGGATTGCTTCCTGCACGCGAATGCCATCCAGCGGCTCACCGTCGGTGATCGTGCCATACCAGGGAGACTTGCGAGGTTCACCGATCGTCACATCGCCCTGTTCGGTCAGCGGTGTGCTGGCGCCGTCGGACAGGGTCACGTCCTTGATACCACGCTCCAGAATCGTGCCATCACCCAGATGCCATTTGCCGATGAAGGCCACATGATAGCCATCGTCCTGAAGACGCTCGAGATAGGTGGTTTGTTCGGGATGCAATTTGCCGTGCGGGTAGAAGGCCTTGCCCTGCACATTGTCCAGCGTACCGTTCTGGTGGGGTAATCGACCAGTGAAAAGGCTGCCCCTGGCCGGTGTACATAGTGGCACCGTGGTGAAGGCATTGCGGAAGTTCTCGGCTTCTTCGCGAAACGCCTGCAGATTCGGCAGCTTTGCCGGGTTGCGTGGATCGTTCAAGGTATCCCATCGCCACTGATCGGTGATGAACAGAATGATGTTGTGCTTCTTGCTCGCGATGTCTGTGCTCATGGCCCTGCCTGTGGCTGCTGCTTGCCTGATCATTCAAGTATAGAGTACTATATTTGAAAAATAATGTACGATATGGTTGAGATTGTGGATGAAGCACTCATGCCTTAGAGTCGAAGAGTGTCTTTGATGCGGGAGCCTCTCGGGTGTCGCTCGGGATTCGCGCCAAGGGTCAGTACCAAGGGTCAGTACCAAGGGTCAGTACCAAGGGTCAGTACCAAGGGGTTGCGCCCACTGTTCGCTCGGGAAGCTTCCTGCCGCAATCACGTTGAACTTCTCTGGTCATGAAGGAATTTTCGATGTCGATGTTTGAAAAGAAGATGTACATCGCCGGTGAGATGAGTGACGGCGAAGGCCGTGTCGATGTCTTCAACCCGGCAACCGAAACCTGTGTGGCCAGTGTGCCCACGGCTGGCATTGCGGACGCAGACAGGGCATTGGCGGCCGCAAAGGCAGCGTTCAAGAGCTGGTCACGAACGTCCATCACCGAACGGCAGGAGTGGATGCGCAAACTGCGCGACGCGGTGATCGAGAATGAGGAGCATCTGCGTGACTGCATTCACCATGAGATGGGCAAGCCATGGGGCGGCACCCAGGAGGATGTCGACAGCCTGAAGAACGCTCTGGCTTTCTATGCCGAGGAAATCGCGCGGGTACACGACATCAGTTTGCCGGATCGCGCTGGTACGCACTCACACCGGTTGGTGCATGAACCGGCAGGCGTGGCGCTGGCCTACCTTGCCTGGAATTTCCCGCTTCTGAACCTTGCCTTCAAGATCGCTCCGGCGATGGCCGCGGGTTGTCCCGTCATCATTCGCCCCTCGGAGCAGACACCCATCTCGGCCTACGCCGTGGGCGAGCTCTGTCATCAGATCGGACTTCCCGCAGGCGTCGTGCAGATTCTGTGTACCGATGGTTATGATGTGGCCGACCACCTCTCGGCATCGCCAGTGCCGGCGCTCATCACGCTGATCGGTTCCAGCCGGACTGGCAGGCACATCATGCAAACCGGCGCCACGTCAATCAAACGCTATTCCATGGAACTGGGGGGCAATGCACCGGTGCTGGTCTTCCCCGATGCCGATCTGGATCTGGCCGCCGATATCGTCTGTGGAGTCAAGTTCAGCAATGCTGGCCAGATCTGCGTCTCACCCAATCGCGTCTTTGTGCATGCCGATGTCCTGGAGGCTTTCACCAAGCGTGTTGTCGAGAAGGCCGTCAATGCCGGAGTCGGTTGGGACAAGGGCGCCGATATCATGACCGGTCCGGTCATCGATCAGCGTGCCTGGACACGATTGAAACGCCTTGTCGATGACGCCGTGCAAGACGGTGCGACGCTGCTGGCCGGTGGTGACAGGCCGCAGGGTCTGGATACCGGACATTTCCTGGCGCCCACCGTGTTGTCTGGCATAACCGAAGAGATGGATGTCTACCGTCAGGAAACCTTCGGACCCATCATCAGTATCGTGCCCTTTGATGAGCACACGGAGCTGGAGCGCATGGCCAATGATTGTGACGAGGGTGGACTGACTGCCTATGTATTCACCGCCGACCTTGCTCGTGCAGAGCGTTGGGCAGACACGCTGCGCTATGGTGAAATCCAGATCAATGGCGTGAAATACGATATCGATCTGCCGCATGGTGGCATTGGAGAGTCCGGCATCGGGCATGATTGCTCGTATCTGGCGCTGCGTGACTATCTGGTGCTCAAGCGCATTACGCGTGCGGTCGAAGCGGCATGAGCGGGCACTGGATCGGTGTTGACTGGGGTACCACGAATCTGCGTGCGTGGATCTTCGATGATGACAACACGCCCTGCGCAAGCTTCACCTCCGAACAGGGAGCCTCGTTGCTGACTGGCGCGGAATTCGAATCGGTTCTGCTGTCGCTGATCGGCGAACAGCTTCCGGCGCAGCCACAAATCGATGTCTTCTGCTGTGGCATGGTGGGCTCAAGGCAGGGATGGGTCGAGGCGGACTACCGCATGGTGCCCACCGAATTGCTGCCGGATGCTTCGCAACTGAAGGTCTTCGATGCTGCCTCGGGTCGTCTCAAGGTGCATATCGTGCCCGGGGTTGCACAACGCTCACCTTCGGATGTCATGCGAGGGGAAGAGACGCAGATCGCCGGTTTCTTCGCAGCGACACCGCGATCCGACACCGCATTGTGCTTGCCGGGGACGCATTCGAAATGGGTACGAGCCGATAGTGATGGGCTCAAACACTTCAAGACCTACCCCACGGGAGAGCTGTTCGCCCTGTTGTCGAAACAGTCCATCCTGCGACATTCCATGAAAGAGGGGCCCACGGACTCCAGCTCGTTCTCTGCAGCCGTGCAGGAAAGCATGGAATTTCCCGAGCGATTTCTGTCCGAATTGTTTCCGATCCGTGCGGTCGAGCTTCTCGGGTCGAGCGCAGGAGTCTCCGGTCGTGACCGCCTGTCGGGTCTTCTGATCGGGCTCGAACTCGTCAATGCACGAAACTTCCTCGATGGCAGGCCGGTTGCCGTCATCGGGGCTGACGCACTGTCAGAACTCTACCGTTCCGCCCTGGCGATTGCAGGAATCGATGCAGAGCTGCTGGATGGCGGAGAGATGGTCAGGGCAGGATTGATTGCCACCCGCCAACATTATCAGGGAAAACAGACATGAGCAGACCCCTAGTTGCCATATTGAGAGGCATCACGCCCGACGATGCCGTTACGGCCGGAGAAGTCCTGGTGGAGGCGGGCATCACGATGATCGAAGTGCCATTGAACTCGCCGCAGCCATTCGAGAGCATTCGCCGTCTTGCCGACTCCTGTGGACCCCATGTCACTATCGGCGCGGGGACGGTGCTCAGCGCCGATGACGTAGACAGAGTGAGTGAAGCCGGAGGACGTCTGATCGTCTCACCTGACTGCAATGATGACGTCATTCAGCGGACCAAGGCGCTTGGCATGCTTTCCTATCCGGGGGTATTCACACCCAGCGAATGCTTTCGAGCATTGCGGCAGGGCGCAGATGTGCTGAAATTCTTTCCCGGATCCCTGATGGGGCCGGAAGGTTTGAAGGCGATCAGAGTCGTGTTGCCGGAATCGGCGCAGGTGTTTGCGGTGGGCGGTGCCGGAACCGGGAATTTTCGGGAATGGATCATGGCGGGTGCTGCTGGATTCGGGTTGGGTAGCGCGCTGTATCGTGCCGGCGATACGATGGAAACACTGACCGCCAACGCCAGGGATATCGTTACTGCGTTCGATGAGGCTCATCGGGAAGGCCAGGCCGCGTTGACAAGCTCTTGACTCTGCAGCCTGTCGGAAGGCTGATGGCAAGGTAAACGGGCTTCGGACACGCTACCGTCCGGCAGGTGATGACCAAGCGTCCGCATTTGCGATACCACCTCGCCGGCGTCGAGTCCATTGCGTATCACGCCTTGCCGACGCAAGCCTCAATGAGACATAAGCCCACGACCAGAAACCGCCTACGGCTCGCGCTATACCGGCGTCTACAGCCGCGTACTCGTTGTTTTCGGGGCGGCCTTCCGCAAACCTCACTTGGAGTAACCAAGCCACGGTTCGGAAAACACTCCGTGCGCGACTGTATTCACCGGTCTATCGCGTTTCTGCTGCGCGTCTTTATGTCTCATTGAGGCTAGCCGAGGAATCACCGATCTTGAGGACAGGCGGAAAGATGTTGTCCGTGAATTCAGCGGCCGTGTTCGAGCCGTTCTGGCGTTGTTCTATCCGCTCCAGAATCAGCCTGGCGGTGGTTTGTGCCATGGCCTCGACAGGTTGAACGACCACGGTGATCTGCGGGCTGATCATGTGCATCCAGGGGACATCGTCGATGCCCGTCAGCGAGATATCACCCGGGCATTCGAGCCCCAGGTCGCGTATGGCCTGCAGAGCGGCCAGCGACATGACATTGCTGCAGGCCAGCAGAGCCGTCGGCGGCCTCTGCATGGTCAGCAGGCGACGGCTCTGGGCGTAACTGGCCTCGTAGGTGTAGCGGGCATCGACCATCAGTTCGCTGTCTATCTCCAGCCCGGAAGCCTGCATCCGGTCAACGAATCCTCGCTCACGCTCTCGGGCGGTGTACAGCCCTTCCACTCCTCCCAGAAATCCGATTCGTCGGTGCCCGAGTTGTATCAGATGGTCAGTCAGGGTGGCGCTGGCCAGCTGATTGTCGGTGCCGACGAAATCGCAGCTCAGGCCCTCGTGTTTCTGATCGAACAGGATGAACGGCGTCTTCAGATCGTGCAGGTGAGCTGTTTCGGCCTCGTTCAGTCCGCAAGGTGAGACGATCATGCCGGCAACCCGCATGCTGCTCATGTGCCGCAATATCTTCTCTTCCCGTTCGTGCTCTGCGTTGGAATCCGAGACGATCACCAGATAGCCCCTGGCATGCGCGTGCAGTTCGACCTCGCGCAGCAGTTTGCCGAAAAAGGCGTTGCTGATATCTGCCTGAACCATGCCGATCAGCTGGCTGCGACCGCTGGACAGGGTCTGTGCCACCGGGTCCGGACTCTGGTAGTCGACGGAGGCTGCCGCCCGGGCGATGCGCTCGCGAGTCTCGGGGCTGACCCGCTCGGGCGAATTGAAGGCAAGGGAGACGGTGGACACGGATACGCCGGCCTCGCGCGCCACATCTCGAATGGTGCTCATGGCAGAAGAAGGGCTCCTTCGGTGGTTGCGGTTCTCATCAAGTCTTGACTGATTAATGATTTATGTGCAAGGCTATTATTCCATCGAACCGGTTCGATAGCAACTCGGCAGTGTTCGATCCGGGTGGCAACACGCCGCCGACGATCAGACCAGCCACGCAGATGGCGGTCTCGGACAGGCCACAACAGGAGTCTTGACAATGATTGGACATGTGAACAACAGGAACCGGGCAGGGCTATGCCGCACACTGGTGAGCGGGGCTTTGGCACTGAGCACCCTGACAGTGGGTAGCAGCGCAGTGGCGGATGATCCCGTCACCTTGAAGATGTGGGCGCTGGTCAACGAGAATTACCCGGAGTTCATCCAGACGGCCACGGATGAATTCCGCGAGAGCAATCCGGGTATCGACATCGAACTGGAAAGCATTCCCAACGAGGCCTACAAGACAGCCATTCAGGTAGCGCTGGTCGGTTCCGAACCACCGGATATCTTCTTCAACTGGTCGGGAGAGGACGCTGCTCGCCTTGCCCGCTCCGGTCTGGCGCTGGATATCACCGATCTCGGTGCCGCAGAAGGCAATTACAGAAACGTGCTGTCCGAAGCCTGGCAACAGGCCTTCGCAGTCAATGGGCGTCAATACGGCATTCCGGTGGATGCCGTTTCCAAGTATTTCTACTACAACACGCGATTCTTCGACGAACACGAGCTCGAGGTACCGGTCACTTTCGACGAGCTGCTGGGCTTGTGTGGCAAGGTACGGGAAATCGATCCGGAAATGGTACCTCTGCCACTGGGCAATTCCGAGCGCTGGAAGCTCAATCATCTGATCACCGTGGTCAACGAGCGTGTACTGGGTCTGGATGCAGTTCGCGCCGACTATGCACTGGAGGCGGCTGACGACAAACTGTTCACCAATCCGGATTATGAAAAGGCCTGGGAAAAGGTATTGGCCATGCAGGCGGCTGACTGTTTTCAGGATGCCCCGAATGCCACGTCACCGGAGGTGTCTCGCAGCCTGTTCTCGGCCGAGATCTCGCCCATGATCTTCTGCGGCACCTGGTGCATGTCCATCTTCGACAAGGAAGGGTTTACCGACTATGCGCTCTTTCGCTTCCCACCAATGACCGATGGTGCGAGCGATGGCAGCACCAATATGGTCATCCCGCAGGGCTTGCAGATATCTGCCAAAACGGAACACCCGGAGGAAGCCGTGAAGTTTGCCAGCTTTCTGGTCACCGCCGACATGGCGAAGCTTTATGCCGAGCTTCGAGGAGCCATCCCGTCGAATCCGGAGAAAGTGGGGGAGATGGACGCTACCGACCAGTTCAAATGGGTTGCTCAGGATGTCGCCTCTCTGTCCGAGTCGTTCAGTGTTCTGGATGTGATGCTCGAAGCCGGCGTCTCGGAAGCCTATCTCGACATGGGCGTGGAAGTGCTCAATGGGACGAAGACACCGGCGCAAGCGATGGATGTGATACGTGCTGCTGCCCAGGAGGGCAAGAAGAAACTGGCGGCCGGTCAATAGGCCGCCTGGAACTGCTGACGAATCATCGGGACAAGCACCGTGTCAGACACCTCTCTTGACAAGCCCGTCACCGGGCCGGATGTCAGCACCTGGATATTGCTGACGCCGGCCCTCGGACTGGTCATCCTGTTCATCGTGATTCCGGCATTGCTGGCCATCGCGGGCTCCTTTTTCACCATTGGAATCGGTTCCACCAACTGGCAGTTTGCGGGTCTGTCCAATTATTCCCGCGCGCTGAACGACTCGATCTTCTGGCTGGCACTGCGCAACAATCTGATCATGGTGGGAGGTTCCATCGTGCTGCAGGTCGGTTTCGGTACGGTGCTGGCTGCGATTCTCGATCGTGGACTGCCGCGCGGCTCGACGATATTCCGCACGATCATCTTCGCGCCCATGGTGATGTCCACCATTGCGGTGGCCTTGATCTGGCTGGTGATCATGGATCCGAATGTGGGCGCCCTGAACTCGCTCGTCAAATCCCTGGGACTGCAACCCCCCACGCAGGGCTGGTTGGGTGATCCGGATATTGCCCTGTGGGTGATTCTGATCATTGCCATGTGGCAGTACACCGGCTTCATGATGGTATTGATTCTGGCGGGCTTGCAGGGTATTCCCCGGGAATTGTACGAGGCGGCTGCCCTGGACGGTGCCCGTGGACTGAAGGCCTTCCGATACATCACCTTGCCCGGCATACGCAATGTGCTGATCGTGGCCGTGTTGATCACGACCATTGGCGGGTTCAAGGTGTTCGATCTGATCTTTGCAACGACACGTGGCGGACCGGCCAATGCCACCCAGGTACTGGGTACCTACATCTACCAGCAGGCATTCAACCTCGGCAACATGGGATACGCCAATGCCATTTCGGTGGTCCTGCTGTGCATCGCCGTACTGCTGGGCTGGTTGCAGCTGCAAGTATCTCGAAGGAGCTGAGCGAACATGGGTTCACGATTTCGTTGGGTACTGGTGTTGCTGTATGGCTTCGTGTCGCTGTGGAGTCTGTTTGTCCTGCTGCCAACCGCGTGGATGGTCATCGGGGCATTCAAGACCAAGCGCGAGTTCTTTCTGGATCCGCTTGGTTTACCCGCAAGCTTCGCCCCCGATGCGTTCGAACGAGCCTGGGGTACCGGGGTTGGCGGATTCCTGCTGAACTCGATGTTCGTCACCGCCTTGTCCGTGCTGGTCATCGTGGTGGTGAGCGCCATGGCAGCCTATGTGCTGGCGAGAACGGACAGCCGCTGGATGCGTCTGGTCTATCTGGTCATCGTGGCGGGCTTTGCCGTGCCGGTACAGGCCGTCATCATCCCCTTGTACCAGATGGTATCCGGCGCCGGCATGCTCAATTCGCTGTTTGCGATCGTGCTGCCCTATGCCGCCTACGGCATACCCTTCACCATCATTCTGTTCTATGCCTTCTTTCTGGATTTCCCGAAGGAACTGGAAGAGGCAGCTCTGCTTGATGGATGCAGACCGGTCAAGACCTTCTTTCACATCGTGCTGCCACTGATGGGGCCGGCGGTTGCCAGCGCGGCGATCTTCCAGGCGGTATTCATCTGGAACGAGTTTCTGCTGGCGCTGCTGATGCTGACCAAACCGGCGGTAAAGACGCTGACGGTAGGGATACTGCAACTCGGGGGAGAATTCACTTCGGATTGGGCGGCCATCATGGCCGGACTGTCCATTGCGGTTCTGCCGATTCTGACCATCTTCATTCTTGCACAGAAATACTTTGTCAGATCGCTGGCGGGGCTGGGCAAGTGACCCGGCTCGGGCGCGACTGAACGAACAGGAATACCGATATGGCAAGTCTTCAAATACGCAATCTGATCAAGGACTATGGCAGCTTCAAGGCGATCCGGGATGTCAGCCTGGATGTGCCTTCAGGAGAGTTCGTGGTCATGGTGGGTCCATCAGGCTGTGGCAAGTCGACTCTGCTGCGTTCCATCGCCGGCCTTGAGAGTGTCACTTCCGGTGAGATATCCATCGATGGCAGGGATATCTCGCGGGTCGAACCCTTCGACCGTGGAGTTGCCATGGTGTTCCAGAACTACGCCCTGTACCCGCACATGACGGTTCGTCAGAATATGGGATTTGCGCTGAAGATCGGCGGTGCCTCGAAAGCGGAAGTGGAGGCGGCTGTTCAACGTGCCGCGGGAATCCTGCGGATCGAAAGTCAGCTGGACAAGAAACCGAAGTCACTCTCCGGCGGGCAGAAACAGCGCGTGGCAATAGGCCGAGCGATAACCCGTTCGCCGGATGTCTTCCTGTTCGATGAGCCCTTGTCGAATCTGGATGCGGCCCTGCGTTCGCAGATGCGTGTGGAGCTGGGACGCCTGCATGCCGAACTGGGTGCCACCATGGTGTACGTGACGCACGATCAGACCGAAGCCATGACCATGGCCAGTCGTATCGTGGTGCTGCGCGATGGTGTCATCGAGCAGGTGGGGGCGCCTCTGGAGCTCTACAACTTCCCTGCCACGCGGTTCGTTGCCGGCTTTCTCGGCTCGCCCAGAATGAATTTCATCAAGGCTTCCGTGAAGGCCTGTGACTATGATCATCTGCATCTGGAAGCTGCCGGGCTTGCCGGATGCCTGCGGGTGCCGCTGCTGCACGAGAACAATGCAACCGGCAACATGCAGGCCGGTGCCGAGGTGATCGTCGGTGTACGACCGGAAGGCTTCGTGAGTGACGATGTCGACGGCTACAGCGACTGGCGACTGGAGGGGCGTGTTGCCGTGGTGGAGAGTCTCGGGCGCGATACGCTGCTGTATCTGGATTGCGACGGCGTCCGGGCCTTCGATTCCGAGTCCCATGAAGGCTATTTCGCCATCCACCGTAGCTGCCAGTTGCCCGCTGTTCATGGGCAGAATCTGCAGATGGCGGTGGATCCTCGTGCCACCTATGTATTCGATTCCAGCGGCGCTACCTGTGTCTACCCACTGGCCCCGAATCATCTGCTGGCGGGCGCGGTCTGACGTCCTCGGACTGTCTGCCACTCGCCGCTTCATCAGCCAACATCAAGAGACAAGCCGACGCATGCGATTTCGTCAGATACATCTGGATTTTCATACCTCGGAGCTGATACCCGGTATCGGATCCCGTTTCGAAGCCGATGCCTTCGGCAAGGCGTTTTCCGATGCCCATGTCGACAGCGTCACCATCTTCTCCAAATGCCATCATGGCTACAGCTACCATCCGACCGAGGTCGGTCGCATGCATCCGCACCTGGAATTCGATCTGACTCGGGCGCAGCTGGACGCACTGCATGCACGCGGCATCAAGGCGCCTCTCTACACGACGGCCGGCTGGGATGAACTGGCTGCCCGAGAGCATCCCGAATGGCGCATCGTGTCTCCCGAAGGCGGCTCACCGAGATCCGGTACCACGCCCAATGGTGCCGGGTGGGCCTTTCTCGATTTTTCCTCACCCTATGTCGATCATCTGTGTCTGCAGATAGATGAGATGATGCGCCTGTTTCCCGATTGTGATGGCATCTTCATCGATATCGCGCTGCAGCCGCTCAATGTCTCGGTTCATGCGCAGGCACAGATGGAGGCGGACGGGCTGGACTGGACGGATCCGGAGCACCAGTTGCAGTTCAGCACCTGGGCGCTGGAAAACCTGTTCGAGAAGACACATGCAGCAGTCCGCCGTCACGATGAGAAGATGCCCGTTTTCTACAACTCCGGTCATATCCAGCGTGGTGCCCGCCAACACTATCAGCGCTTCTTCACTCATCTGGAACTGGAGTCGCTGCCAACCGCGGGCTGGGGCTATGATCATTTTCCGATGAGTGCCCGCTATGCCGATACCCTGGGATTCGATTTTCTGGGAATGACCGGCAAGTTTCATTATCACTGGGGTGAGGTGGGCGGTTACAAGAAAGCCGAAGCGCTGATCTACGAATGCGGGGCCATGCTGGCGCAAGGGGCGCGTTGTTCCATTGGTGATCACCTGCATCCTACCGGCGCCATCGACGCTTCCTCCATGGCAGTCATTGCACCGGCCTATGACTGGATACGCCAGCGTGAAGCCTGGGCCATCGACACTGTCAATTGCGCCGAGATCGGTCTGCTGTCATCCGAGGGAGTCAATGCGCGAACGCTGGCAGGTGTCATGGCGACCAGCAATCGTGCAAACCCTGCCGATACGGGTGCCGTGCGGGTACTGCTCGAAGGTCAGTTCACTTTCGATGTACTTGATCTGGACAGTCGGTTCGAGACCTATCGGCTGATCATTCTGCCCGATGACATCGTGGTGGATGCGGCGCTGGAAAAACGCCTGCTGGACCATGTATCCGGCGGTGGTCATGTGCTTCTTACCGGGAACAGTGGTCTTGATGAACAGCGCGGGCTGATCTTTGATGTCGGTGCCCGCTGGGAGTCGCAGTCTGCCAATGCCGGCGGAGACTATGTCCTGCCGATATCAGAGCTGCGCGCCGATGCCGTGAACGACCCCCTGTTCATGTACCAGCCTTGTCAGAAGATTCTACTGACCGATGGAGAATCACTGGGCGAGGTGTACGAGCCCTATATGGATCGCAGTGCCCGCCATTTCTCGGGGCATGTCAATGCACCCGGCAAGCCGGACCCGGAACAGCATGTTGCCGGTGCCAGCAAAGGGGGGTTCCATTACTTCGCCTTCCCCCTGTTTTCCTGCTATCAGCAGGCGGGTGCCGTGGCAATGCTGGAAATTGCCGAAAGGCTCATAGCCCGAGCCCTGCCGGAAGAGCGCATGATCAAGGCCGAGTTGCCCAGAGCAGGGCGGGTCACTCGTCGTCATCAGGCTGCGTCGAACCGCGATGTCGTTCATCTGCTGTACGCCACCCCGACCTTGCGTGGCAATCTGCATGGTGCCAATATCCAGCCTGTCCAGGATCTGCTGACCCTGAATGGCATCGAGGTGGATATGGCGGTCTCGGCAGATGTTGCAGAAGTGCGTACAGTGCCTGAAGGAAAGACGCTGGCATTCACCCGAGAAGGTGATCGCATCCGGTTCAGCGTTCCCGAGCTGACGGGGCATCAGATGGTGGAGGTGGTTTACGGCAATTGATCGTCACGCATCGTCAGAAAACCCGTTCGTCCGCTGTATTCTCACTCATGTCGACCTCTGGAATGACAGCCTGCCATGATCACTTATCCGGACATTCGCGACCTGCAGATGCTGCTGGCGCTGGCGCGTCGCCGGCATTTCACCCAGGCTGCGGCCGATTGCGGAATCTCGCAGCCAGCCTTCTCTGCCAGAATCAGGCATCTGGAAGAGGATCTGGGCGTTCCCATCGTGCGACGTGGCAATCGCTTTCTGGGGTTCACCCCGGACGGGGAGCGGGTGATTCGCTGGGCCAGCAAGTTGCTGGTGGATGCCGAGGGACTGCGCCAGGACATGGAGGTGGCGCGCGGCGAGTTGCGTGGCAAGCTGGTGCTGGGGGTCGTGCCCACGGCCTTGCCCTTTGCCGCTGACATATCCACCCGACTGCGCAGCATGCATCCGGGGCTGGCCATCGAGATTGCGTCGCAGACCTCCTCGCAGATTGTACGGGCGCTGGGTGACTATTCGGTGGACGCAGGCATAGTCTACCGAGCGTACATGGAGGGGAGTTCATTGCGTTTCGAGCCCATCTATGAAGAACGGTATGTATTGCTGGTCAGCGCCGAGCTGGCTCCACGCACCACGGGCACGGTCAGCTGGCGGGAAGCGGCTGGTCTGCCTCTGTGTCTGCTGGGCAAGGACATGCATTTCAGGCGAGTCGTGGATGATGCGTTTCTGGAGGCAGGAGTGCAGCCGGAGCCGGTGATGGAAACCAATGCCTTCACCGCGGTTCTGGCCCAGGTGGCCATCGGCACGGCTGCCACCATTGCCCCACAATCGCTGGCCGACAGTCTGTTGCTGTCGGAACAGACCATCAGACTGCCACTGGTCGAGCCGGAGGCGGTGCAGGAAATCGGCATTGCCGTGCAGGACCACGAACTGAGTTTGCCAGCCATTGCGGCATTGCACGAGGCGATTCGGGTTCACGATAGGCAAAACGAATTGCTTGATTGAAAAATATGATTTGTAATTATTGACGTTTTGGATTCCCATGACACAAACGTATTGGAGAGAGGTCATGACGTCGTCCAGCAGTGCAGCAGGAATCTGGAAATCGGGGAAGGGCAAGGGGCGCCATACGCCCAAGGGGCGTCAGGTCGATGATGCGGCGCTGACTGAGATCCGGCAGTTGCTGGGCGCGCGTGAGCGGCGAGCCGACCTGCTGATCGAGCATCTGCACCTCATACAGGATGCCCATGGTCATCTGTCCAGCGCGCATTTGCGGGCCCTGGCCGATGAGATGCGTCTGTCGCAGGCCGAAGTCTACGAAGTGGCGACCTTCTACGCCCACTTCGATGTGGTTCGGGAAGGGGAATCCCCCCCACCGCCGCTGACCATTCGTGTCTGTGACTCTCTGGCCTGTGAACTGGCCGGCGCGCAGCAGTTGTTGAGCCGCTTGCAGGCCGGCATGGATCCGGCGCAGGTGCGGGTGCTTCGAGCTCCCTGCATGGGACGCTGCGATAGCGCTCCGGTGCTGGAACTGGGGCACCATCACATCGATCACGCCAGCCCGGAGAAGGCAGAGGCGGCATTGGCTGCCGGCGATACCCACGCCCATCTACCGGACTATCAGACGTTTGCCGAATACCGCCATCGCGGTGGCTACGAGCGTCTGCAAGCGCTTCGCAACGGTGAACAGACGCCGGATGAGGTGCAGGATGTCATTCTCGCCGCCGGATTGCGTGGGCTGGGAGGGGCCGGATTCCCTTCCGGCAAGAAGTGGTCGTTCGTGCGTGCCGAGCAGGGCCCGCGCTATCTGGCCGTCAACGGCGATGAAGGTGAGCCAGGCACATTCAAGGATCGCTATCACCTGGAGCGTGAGCCGCACCTGTTTCTCGAAGGCATGCTGATTGCCGCCTGGGCCATAGAGGCAGACACCTGCTTCATCTACATGCGCGACGAGTACCCTGCGGTTCTGCAGATCCTGCGCCATGAAATCCTGGCCCTTGAACAGAGTGGCCTGGTAGCGCCCGGTCATATCGACCTGCGACGGGGAGCCGGGGCCTATATCTGCGGTGAGGAGAGCGCAATGATCGAGTCGATCGAGGGCAAGCGCGGCATCCCGCGACACCGTCCGCCTTTCGTGGCTCAGAAGGGAATATTCGATCGACCGACGCTGGTTCACAACATCGAGACACTGCACTGGATAGCGCGCATCTGCCGTGAAGGGCCGGAAATTCTCTCCGGTGTCGAGAAGAATGGTCGAGTCGGTTTGCGGTCGTTTTCCGTCTCCGGGCGGGTGAAGAACCCCGGGGTACATCTGTTGCCGGCAGGATCCACCATCAGCGATCTGATCGAGGCGGCGGGTGGCATGCTCGATGGTCATGTGTTCAAGGCGTATCAGCCCGGTGGTCCGTCCGCCGGGCTGTTACCGGCAAGTATCAATGAGGTACCCATGGATTTCGATACCTTGCAGCCTTACGGTACCTTCATCGGCTCGGCCGCTGTGGTGATCCTGTCGGATCAGGACAGTGTTCGCGAGGCCGCCCTGAACATGCTGCGCTTCTTCGAGGACGAGAGCTGCGGGCAATGTACACCGTGTCGTGTCGGTTGCGGCAAGGCGGTCAAGCTGATGGAACAGGAGCGTTGGGACAA
Source organism: Granulosicoccus sp. 3-233 (assembly GCF_052681095.1). Lineage (NCBI taxonomy): Bacteria > Pseudomonadati > Pseudomonadota > Gammaproteobacteria > Chromatiales > Granulosicoccaceae > Granulosicoccus > Granulosicoccus sp. 3-233. Next base: position 311,492 of record NZ_JBQYLE010000005.1, on the reverse strand, counting down.
GCCACTGCTGGAAGATCTGTGTACGGTCATGGTGGATGCGTCCATCTGCGGTCTGGGGCAGGCAGCTCCGAACCCGATACGCCTGACCATGAAGCACTTTGCGGATGAGGTATAGAGCATGACTGATTCGAACAATGCAGGGATGGTCACTTTCACGCTCGATGGACAGACGGTGACGGCCGCAGTCGATGAGTCACTGTGGGAAATCGCCAAACGTCAGGGCACGCTGATTCCGCATCTGTGCCACAAGGATGCCAGCGGTTACCGTGCCGATGGCAACTGTCGGGCCTGCATGGTGGAGATTGAAGGCGAGCGAACGCTGGCTGCATCCTGTATCCGCACGCCCACCGAAGGTATGGTCGTCAACACGCAGAGCGATCGGGCCAGTCACTCCCGGCGCATGGTGGTCGAGATGCTGATGGCCGATCAGCCGGCCAGGAACGAGGCGCATGACCAGTCATCGCACTTCTGGGACATGGCGGCAATGCAGGATATTTCGGTCAGTCGATTCCCGCCGATCGATGCGTCGCGGCGACCCGCACCGGATGCATCGCATCTTGCCATGAGCGTCAATCTGGACGCCTGCATTCACTGCAATCTATGCGTCAGAGCCTGTCGTGAAGTACAGGTCAACGATGTCATCGGCATGTCGGATCGAGGCCACGATGCCCGGATCACCTTCGATTTTGATGATCCCATGGGGCAGTCCACCTGTGTGGCCTGTGGCGAATGCGTGCAAGCCTGTCCCACCGGCGCACTGATGCCGGCCGTGCTGCTGGATGAGCAGGGCGTGGGCGACAGTCAGTCCTTCGACCGGGAGGTCAAGAGCGTCTGTCCGTATTGCGGGGTAGGTTGTCAGGTGTCGTTCAAGGTCAAGGAAGAGAAGATTCTCTGGGTGGACGGTATAGCCGGACCGTCCAATGAAAATCGCCTGTGCGTGAAAGGCCGGTTCGGGTTCGACTACATCTCCCACCCGCATCGGCTCACCAAACCGTTGATCAGGCGTGAGGATGCACCACCCAAGGGACTGAACGTGGATCCGGCCGATCCGCTGACTCATTTTCGCGAAGCCGAATGGGATGAGGCGCTGGCTTTCGCCGCCGGTGGCATGGCCAGATTGCGTGATGATACCGGCCAGCGTATCGCCGGCTTCGGATCGGCCAAGTGCTCCAATGAGGAGGCCTATCTGTTTCAGAAGCTGATCCGCCAGGGCTTTGGCCATAACAACGTGGATCACTGTACCCGTCTTTGCCATGCATCATCGGTAGCAGCCTTGCTGGAAAATGTCGGTGGTGGCGGCGTCACCGCGACATTCAACGAGATAGAGCATGCCGACGTGGCCATTGTCATCGGGGCCAATCCGGTGGAGAACCATCCGGTTGCCGCAACCTATCTGAAGCAGTTTGCCAGGCGCGGTGGCAAGTTGATTGTCATGGATCCGCGCGGTGTCGGGCTCAAGCGGCATGCCTCGCACATGTTGCAGTTTCGGCCGGGTACCGATGTGGCCATGCTCAATGCCATCATGAACGTGATCGTGGAGGAGGAGCTGTACGACAAACAGTACATTGCCGGGTTCACCGAGAACTGGGAAGCCATGAAGGCGCATCTGTCCGAATTTCCGGTGGCGAAGATGTCGGCCCTGTGTGGCATCGAGGAGTCGGTGCTGCGCGATGTGGCCAGGACCTTTGCCGGAGCACGGGCCGCCCTCATCTTCTGGGGCATGGGGATATCCCAGCACATTCATGGCACGGACAATTCACGTTGCCTGATATCGCTGGCCCTGATGACCGGCCAGATTGGCCGTCCTGGTGCGGGTCTGCATCCCTTGCGAGGGCAGAACAATGTACAGGGCGCATCCGATGCCGGTCTGATCCCGATGTTCCTGCCCGACTATCAATCCGTCACCGATGAGGGGGTACGGTCCGCCTTCAATGACATCTGGGGCTCGGACAACATCGATGAGCGGAAAGGTCTGACGGTGGTCGAGATCATGGATGCGATTCACGAAGGGCAGGTGCGTGGCATGTACATTCTGGGAGAGAACCCCGCCATGTCGGACCCGGATGTCACGCATGCACGGGATGCGCTGGCGAAACTGGAGCATCTGGTTGTGCAGGATATCTTCCTGACGGAAACGGCCAACTATGCCGATGTCATTCTGCCCTCATCGGCCTGGCCCGAGAAAACCGGTACGGTCACCAACACCAATCGCCAGGTGCAGATGGGACGCCCAGCCGTCTCGCCACCGGGTGAGGCGAAAGAGGATTGGTGGATTACCGTTGAACTGGCAAAGCGTCTGGGACTAAATTGGACCTATACCCATCCCTCGCAGGTCTTTGCCGAGATGAAGCGTTCCATGCCTTCACTGGACAACATCAGCTGGGAGCGACTGGAAAAGACTGCGGTAACCTACCCGTCATTGTCTCCGGACGATCCAGGTCAGCCGATCCTGTTCGCCGACGGTTATCCCAGGCCGGAAGGAAGGGCCCGCTTCACACCTGCACAGGTCACCTCACCGGCCGAAGTGCCCGATGATCAGTACCCCATGATACTGACTACCGGGCGACAGCTGGAGCACTGGCACACCGGTTCCATGACGCGTCGGGCGTCAGTACTGGATTGGGCGGAGCCGGAGGCCAATGCGTCACTGCATCCGAAGACCTTGCGTCGCCTTGGTATCGCACCCGGTGACATGATGAGTCTGGAGACGCGTCGTGGCACCATCACGATCATGGCACGTGCCGATCGGGCGGTGGCAGAGGACATGGTCTTTCTGCCCTTTGCCTACGTGGAAGCCGCCGCCAATGTGCTGACCAATCCGCAACTGGATCCCTATGGCAAGATTCCGGAATTCAAGTTCTCCGCGTGCCGGGTGTCGGCGATCGAGTCCAGAGTCACAGAACCGCTCGCCCGAGCGTGACAGATCACTGAAAAGCGTCTGGCCAGGCACTGACTGATTGGTGTCTGGACGGATTCCTGCAGGGCATTGCGCGCTCCGATAGAGACCTGACTGCTCGGCCGGAGCGCCTTCGCCATTCAGCCACGCTCCTTCAGCTTTCGCAATCATGATGACTCTGTCGAGAACGGCGGCAGCCGGCCTGCTGCTGTTCCTGTCCATGCCGCTACCGGTCTCCCCGGATGCGGCCGTATCGGCCCAGGCGGCCATTGCCTCGGGCGCGCATTGTGCAGGCGATGCATCACTGCCTGTCGACTGCCTGGCGGAGGCGGCGATGCCCGTCAGCGATGCCAGGCTCGACAGGATCCCGTCGCGCATGGACAACCTCTATCGCTACAATGTGAATTCCGATAGTGATCTTGTCACCTTCTACAACCGGGCCGAGCACAAGCTGCAGCAGGTACTGACCTTCTACAATGAGCAGCGGCGCCTGGCGATCGTGATACGTGATTTTCCGAACGGATCCTGGAGCGAGGCCGTGGACATTCACCAGCACATCGGCAATGAGGCGCTCGAATACGACAGTCACAACTACACGGCCTTCGGCGTTGCAGCCGACGGTACCCTGTTTGCCACCGCCAATCATCATGTCGATCCGCTGCGCATGGCGATATCCTTGAGACCCTATGATATCACCTCGTTCAGGCAACTGCCCGAGCGGTCGATCAACCCGCAGGACGATGACCGGGTAACCTATCCTTCATTCAGCTATCTGGGAGAGGAGTTGTATTTCTCCTACAGGGAACAGGAAGTGGGTGGTGGCAAGCCCGCCTTTCGCTGGTTGCTGAAGCGCTGGAATACGTCTTCGCGTTACTGGGAGGATGTGGCTCAACTGAACACGGGAACGCATTTGCGTCTGTATGTCAGCAACATTGCCTGGAATACGGATGGTACGCAATTGCACTTGTCGGCCTTGTGGCGTGATGATCGACCTGAGGTACTGTCGAGAAGTACCGAACAGCAGCATGACCTGTTTCATCTGTACAGCGATGACGGACGGCAATGGAAGCAGTACGGTGAGGGGGAGGTGGCATTGCCCTTGTTGTGGAGTGGTGCAGGTCAGAGTACGGTTCCGCAACTGATCTGGAACACCGGCAAGGGCGATCCCGTTCCCGGAAACGCGGGTTCCATTGCCGTAGACAGTGACTCCCATCCACACATCCTGAACACGGCCAGAGACGGAAGACTGTTTTACCATCATTTCGATGGCAGACAGTGGGTATCGCTTGGCGATGTGTTCCGATCAGGTACGGATGATGTGTTTCAACTGCCTGATGGCATGGGAGCGGTATCCGCCAGAGGGGATTCCCTGTATTTTCACCGTCTCTCTCCCGAGCTGGACAGGAAAGGCGTGTTGTTGGCCAAGGGGTATGTGACGAGGTATTACCATGCCAGTGTGGACAAGAATGCCATCGAGCATGGCTGGCTGTCGATGATGCTGACCCTGAACCAGCACCACGCTGTTGGCAGCAAGCGCGGCAATCATGCTGTCGAGGCTTACGTCTTGAGCATACCCCTGTCCGAGCTGGACGATTTTTCAACGCCCTATCTGAAGTAGATTCGGGCCTTTCCCGTAATGAGTGCCGCTGCCTTGCCAGCCAGTGTCCTGGTGGCCGTGGCAGGCTTGCAGTCGGGTTCCGCAAGCCTGCGGTCAGGTCAATATGTTATTTCCGGTTACATGCTCTGAACGGGTCTCCGAGGCTGAATGTGACTTGTCCGCGACCGTGTTGTCATGTTCCATGGCGTTGCTGCCATCGACCAGGCAGCCCTGAGCAGGAATAGTCGATACAGCAGACAGCCGATCTGCGCTCGGTGACGGTTTTTAGCGGCTCTGGCGATATAGTCAATGAAATCAGCTGTCTACAAGGCGTGGTGGGTGGTGATCCCGCGGTACTGCAGAAAACCATCTCCGACTTGTATTGATAATCTGCGCAATCCGTGTCAAAAAACAAGCGCGTTTACCGGCGTGTTTTTTCATTCGATTTCCGGATGCCGGATTCTCCAGAAGGGACGCAGATGTATTAACGCGTGAGGGCTTTTCAAGCTGTTGGCAAATTGCGTTATTGCTCAGACGCTATATGATCGGCTCGTCGTCAAGAAGCGAAAACACCTGTAAAAATAGGGGGCGACTTATTGATGATCGTTGAACCGAAGCCAACCTGGAAACCATTCATGAGACTACTTTCGGCCTCTTTTCTGTTTTTCGCATTGACAACATCTGCTCTTGCAGCCAATCAACATTACAAGTCTGGTGATCTGATATCGGTTCATTGGGACAGCAGCTACGATTATGACGACCTGCAGTCCATGCCGGCTACGCGTGAGGTATTCGATACGTATTCCGGCCTGAATGTACTTGCCATCAACGGAACCAAGAGTGATCGAAACTCCGGAATACTGAAGGGGAGCTCCGACATCATGCGAATGGTGTTTCCCGATGGTCTGGACGCGTTCCACGACAGGAGCAATACATTGCATCAGGCTGCCGACCGGTGGCAGCAGACCCTGCGCTCGGGCGGGACGGTACATGTCGCCGAGAGTGGACCCAGTGATTTCACCGCAGATGTGATTCGCGAACTCAAGGCGCGCAATGTCAGCGCACTGAAGAACATTCGTGTCGTGCAGCATTCCGAGTGGAACGAGGAACATACCAGCAGTGGCAATCTGGCACTGGTCAAGTCGGCGACCAGTTACCGCAAGATCGACGACGGCAATCGTCAGAACGCGACTGCCTGGCTCAGAACGAACCGGAAGAATGCGTCGGATTTCCAGGATCTGACCAGCAAGAGTCGCTATGCGCATGTCTGGGACACGGCATTCCAGGCGGTGACCAACTCGAACCGGGTGGTCGACTTTTCTGATGTGGTGGAAATTCTGGAGATACTCGACGTGTCCACGAATCGCGTGGCTGATGCCTTCGACTTCGGGCAGGTCTACTTCGGGGCAGCAAGCGTTGAAGTGCCGGCACCCGCTTTGCCAACCGAGCCTGAGGCACCGTCTCAACCACGGCCGAATGACGAGCAGAGTACCGGTCGCGTTGCGGTGTATGGCAGTTCGTTGGGGAACGCACGAGCACTGTATCGAAGTGCCACGTCACTGAGACGAGTTGACTGTGATCCTGCCGGCGGTGGTTATGTCTGTGCCAGTTTCCAGAATCCGACGCTGGCAGATACACAGGGCAATGCGAGCACGGACCCGGTGACGAATGACGAACCATCGCAAGTGGTGGTACCCACACAGCCTGACACAACTGTTGTCAGCAGCGGTCGGGTTGCCGTCTATGGCGGCAGTCTGTCGGCTGCCAGACGGGCCTATGCACAGATCACCAGTCTGCCACGGGTTGATTGCGATCCGAGTGGCAGTGGCTACATCTGTGCAAGCTTCCGGAATCCGACGCTGGCCGATATCGATGGTTCGGTGCAAGACAGCGCGCCATCGGAACCCTCGACTTCGCCGTCAGACAGTGCCGCCGAGACCACTACAGGAAACTCCCTTCGTATCGAGGTGGAAAATCATCCGCTGGGTAGCGGCTGGGTGAAGGACACCCAGCGTGCCGGCTATTCGGGAAATGGCTATATTCGCTGGTCCGGCGCAAATCTGTACAACGTGCGACAGGCCGGCAAGGGAATCATGTCATTTACGGTAACGCCCGGCAGCACGGGGAAATACACCTTGCAGCTACGCAGTCGGGCCCTGAACCCTGCTGCCAGTGATCTGAACAACGATGTCTGGTTGCGCATGAACGGATCTTCCTGGATGAAGATCTTCAACAAGGGCAAGGATCAATGGATCGTGGGCGGCAAGGTCGATGCACACGGCAAGCGCTATGTCCTGAAGCAGAACCTGACTGCCGGCAAGACGTATCAGCTGGAGATATCCGGCCGTAGCCATGGCTTTGCCATCGACTACATCGAACTGGTCAGGAACTGAAAACAGATGCCGGCCATCAGGACCATGGCCGGCAAGTACGAGCCGGGCAGTGCGGGTACCGCACTGCCCGCAAGGCTTCCTCAGCCGATGGCCTGAAGCAGAGCCTCACCCAGCTTGGCAGGGGAGCGAGATACGACAATGCCGGCACTTTCCATGGCCGCGATCTTGTCTTCAGCGCCACCCTTGCCACCGGAGATGACCGCACCGGCGTGGCCCATGGTACGGCCCGGAGGTGCTGTGCGACCCGCGATGAAACCAGCCATTGGCTTCTTGCGACCTTGTTTGGCCTGTTCGATCAGCCACTCGGCCGCTTCTTCCTCGGCAGACCCACCGATCTCACCGATCATGATGATGGATTTGGTTTCCTCGTCGTCAAGGAACAGGTCCAGCACGTCGATGAACTCGGTACCCTTGACCGGGTCGCCGCCGATACCGACAGCTGTTGTCTGGCCCAGACCTGCCTGTGTGGTCTGATACACCGCTTCGTAGGTCAAGGTACCTGAACGAGACACAACGCCAACGCTGCCGTCCATGAAGATGCTGCCGGGCATGATGCCGATCTTGCAGGCATTGGGCGTCAGGATGCCGGGGCAGTTGGGACCGACCAGACGGGAGCTGGAGTCCTGCAGTCGCGCCTTGACTTCGACCATGTCACGTACGGGTACACCTTCGGTGATGCAGATGATCAGTTCGATCTCGGCATCGATGGCTTCGGTGATGGCGGCAGCCGCACCCGCAGGTGGGACATACACGACAGAGGCCGTCGCACCGGTCTCGGCCTTGCCTTCCTTGACGGTTGCAAAGATGGGCAGTTCCTGACCTTCGGCATCGCCTGCGCCGCACGTCCAGACGCTACCGCCTTTCTTGGGGTGGATGCCGCCAACCATCTTGGTACCGTGATAGGCCAGCGCCTGTTCGGTGTGGAAGGTACCGGTCTTGCCGGTCAAGCCCTGGACGAGGACCTTGGTGTTTTCGTTGATCAATATTGACATGTCTGCTTATCCCTTGACCGCGTTGACAACTTTCTGGGCGGCATCGTCCAGATCGTCTGCGGCAATGACGTTCAGGCCGCTTGAATTGATGATGGCCTTGCCTTCTTCGACCTTGGTGCCTTCGAGGCGGACAACCAGAGGTACCTGCAAACCGACTTCCTTCACTGCCGTGACCACCCCTTCGGCAATGACGTCACAACGCATGATGCCTCCGAAGATGTTGACCAGAATGCCCTTGACGTTCGGGTCAGAGGTGATGATCTTGAAGGCAGCCGTGACTTTCTCCGCGGTCGCGCCGCCCCCGACGTCCAGGAAGTTGGCAGGAGAGGCACCGTACAGCTTGATGATATCCATGGTGGCCATGGCCAGGCCTGCACCATTGACCATGCAGCCGATGTCGCCATCGAGTGCGATATAGGCCAGGTCGTATTTGGAGGCTTCGATCTCCTTGTCGTCTTCTTCGGTCTTGTCGCGCAGTTCGACAATCTCGGGATGCCGGAACAGGGCATTGCCGTCAAAGGATACCTTGGCATCCAGAACACGCAGATGACCGTCCTTGAGCACGACCAGCGGGTTGATTTCCAGCAGGCTCATGTCGGTATCGACAAATGCCTTGTAGAGCAGGGGAAACAGGGTCTTGCCATCTTCGGCTGCTGCACCGTCGAGTTCGAAAGCCGAATTCAGTGCGTCGATGTCGGCGTCGACCATGCCTTTCAGGCAATCGATGGCGACGGTATGAATCTTCTCGGGGGTGTCGTGGGCAACGGTTTCGATGTCCATGCCACCTTCGGTGGATGCCACGAATGACACCTTGCTGTTGTCGCGGTCCACCAGGATGGACAGATACAGTTCACGCGCGATGTCTGCGCCGTCTTCCAGGTACAGGCGGTTGACTTGCTTGCCGGCAGGGCCGGTCTGCGCGGTAACCAGCGTCTTGCCGAACATTTCCTGAGCATTGCTGCGGGCTTCGTCCGCCGAAAAGCAGACACGTACACCGCCCTTGGCGTCGCTGGACAGCTCCTTGAAGGTTCCCTTGCCGCGTCCACCGGCGTGAATCTGGCTCTTTACCACGTAGACGGGACCAGGCAAGGTCGATACCGCAGAATCGATATCATCGAGTGACAGAATGGGCACTCCTTCGGATACGGGGGCGCCGAATGATTTCAGCAGCGCCTTTGCCTGATATTCATGAATATTCATAGAAGCAAGGTCTCATGGATGGACTGTTACAAGGGTCGGGAGCCGCAGCATCGCTGCCGGTGGCGACCGGATAATCGGTGACGGGAGTGTTCATGGACAGACACCTTCCGCCAGATAGGTGATCAGTGGAGGTCGTGCCGGGACTCCGGGTCCGTGGCCGCTCTGAAACGCGTGCGCAAGCGCTTGTTGCCCGTCGTCACTGACTAGCATGGAAGCAATTGGCCGTCTGAGCACCTGTCTCTCCGTGGGTCTTTTCCGATCAGGGACCGACTCTGGTGCCGTTGTCATCGGCTTCGAATCGGACACTGCATTGGAAATAGTGGCGGCTGAACAGCCACCAGAATGAAATTGACGCCCCAAAAATCTGCTATATGGTATACCACCGAGCGCCAAGTGTGACGAAATCGCGAATGTTGGTGGGGTGTCAGACTAGCGGGACAGCACCCGATCCAGCCACCGGGTGCTGAGGATTCGTTTCAGAATACCCGCGACGCGAGTGGGTGTCGTCACGTAGTAACGTGGGCGTGCCTGCCGGCTTTCCAGCGCGTGAACCAGCTTGTCGCTCACTGCACTGCATGGCAGCTCGAACCGGTCCTTCTTCAGCTTCGGCTCGTACAGTCGCGGGCGCAGCTGGTTTTCATAGGCGTCGCGTCGCGCAGAGGTTTGCCAGTCTATCCAGCGCTCGAAGTGAGGAATGGAATTTTCCCGTATGCGAGTGCCTATCGGGCCGGGTTCGATCAGCACGACCTGGATTCCCGTGTCACGCATTTCCAGCCGCAATGTGTCGCTCAGGCCTTCCATCGCGAACTTGCTGGCCACATACGCACCACGAAAGGGCATGGCTGCAAAGCCCAGTACTGACGAGCAATTGACGATTCGGCCGTGCCCCTGTGCCCGCATGGCGGGCAGAATGGCGTTGATCAGCTCGAACTGGCCAAACAGATTGGTCTCGAACAGTGTTCGGAGGGCATCCCTTGGCAGATCCTCCACCAGGCCGGGGATGGCGAAGGCACCATTGTTGAACAGAGCGTCCAGTCGGCCATGGGTCATATCCAGCGCCTGTCGGGCGCCCGCTTGCACGCTATCGCTGCTGGCGTAATCCAGGACAAAGGATTCCAGCCCTTCAGCGTTGAGGCGTTCACAGTCTGCGGCTTGCCTGCAGGTGGCCAGTACCCGCCAGCCGCGCGCTTGCAGAGTACGGGCTGCATCCAGACCGATGCCAGACGAGCAGCCGGTAATCAGAACGGAGCGTTGATTCATGCAACAGGCCACATTGATGGTAAGGGGGAGGTTTCGAACCCTGACAGTACTGCATCACACTGGCAGGTCGAGTGATTCTACCCGTTTGCCAGTGTCAGGGTGTCGGGCTCCTGCCACAGGGAATCGTCGCTGGTCAGCGCTGCCTGTGTCATTGGCAGCTCGATCAATGACAACAGCGACCGCACGTAGTCGCGCAGTTGATGGTGTTCCCGCATATACGCTTGCCGCTGCCGGGCTTGCTCTGGCGAATCGGTGAAAACGGCCGTGCGTAAGGCGCTGTCGATCGCGTCATTGTCGTCGATATCCGCTTGCTGCAGCAGCGACAGCAAGGGCTCATCGAATCCGGTAGCGCCTTCATGGATCACGACCGGCTTGCCCAGACTCAGGGCCTGCAGGACATCGCGCGGGTAGGCGTCAATGCGTGAGGAGAGGTACAGAGCATCGGCCGCCGATAGCCACGAGTCGGTGTATGGGGCACGATCAAGCAGATGAAGTCGCCCTTTCAGTGTCTGGCGAGGCAGGCTGCGAAACCACTGTTTCATTTCCCGTGAGCTGCCGCCAATCCAGCAGAAATGCAGGTTGTCGTGCTCGGCACACAGGCGTTGGGCAGCCATCACGAAGCGGTCGAAACCTCGTCGGCGGGTGCCGCGACCGGTGCCGATGACCAGTCGGTCTTCCTTGCGCAGACCGAGCTGGCGACGCAGGGTGTCGCTGTTGTTGCTCATCCGGCTGTCTGCATATTCCAGTCCCGGAGCCTTGACCTGCACAGAGCCGCGGATATAGGGCTCGTGGTATTCGAACTCGGTCCGCACGGTTGCCGAGGAAAAGACAAGATGCCTGGCCAGATGCGCTATCTCATTGGCCTGTGGCTGCAGGCAATCTGCCTGAATGATGGCCGATGGTTCATGCAACAGTGCCACGCAGGACAAGCCAGCCTGTTGCGCGGCTTCCAGCAGATCGCCCGTGTTGCAGCCATTGAAGATGGCATGTCGACAACCAGAGTCATGAAACAGGTTCTGCGGGTCCTGTTCGAAGTCGGCTTTCAGTACGACCGTCTCGGCGATGTCCATGAAGCGGGGCAGAAGGGCACCACCCTGCCTGAGCAGGATCCGCACGTCGATATCGAACTCTCGGGACAGCACGCGTGCCAGTGACAGCAGCAGTCGGCTAGCGTCGCTCGCATGGGCGTTCTGCCCGACCAGCAGAACCGACCTCGCGGTACCGGGGCCGAATGGTGGTCTGTCATGAACGGTTGTCGATCTGGCCAGACGACGCAGAGCCTGACGTTGTTGACAGCGGTGCCATCGGCGAACCGATGCACGAATCATTTGCTGCCCCCATTGGCGACAGATTTGCCACACCCCCTCCCTGGTGTTCGGCGTAGACAGCTTGGCAGAGTGCTTGTTCATGACAGGGAGTCGTATGTCGGGCAATCACTGGTTTTCAGGTGGATAGGCGAGATAGCGGTGTACGAAACCGGCAACTTGAGCGAATGGGTGGTCACTGGATCAGATGAGAGGTCAGCTGAAGAGCAATGATGGGATGAACAGGGAGATACCTGGTATGTAGGTGATGATCATCAGTACCACGAGGTTGGCCAGTACAAAGGGCCAGACGCCGCTGATGATGGTGGCAACCGGCTTGTTCAGCGTCGAAGAGGCGACAAAGATATCCAGGCCGAAGGGCGGTGTGATCATGCCGAGGCCTATGTTGAGAGAGACGATCATGCCGAAATGCACGGGATCCACTCCCAGGGAAGTAGCTACCGGGAACAGCGGCGGCACCAGTATCAGCAGAGCCGAATTCGGGTCGATGAACATGCCGGCGATCAGGAAGCACAGGTTGACGGCGAGCAGGAAGGTAACAGGGCCGGCGTCGATGGCGACCAGGAATTCACTGATATGCTGCGGCACCTGGGCCAGGGTCACGAAGAAGGAGAGCATGCCGCCCATGGCCAGCAACACGAAGATGATGGCGGTGGACAGCGCACTGGCTTCCACGATGTCTGCGAGCTGCCGCAGGCTCAGATTCCGGTAGACCAGCATTTCCACCACGATGGCATAGACCACACTGACGGCAGCTGCCTCGGTAGGCGTGAAGATGCCGGAGTAGATGCCACCGAGAATGATCACCGGCATGCCGAGGGCCCAGGTGGCTGATCGCAGTGCGGCAAATCGTTCGGCAGTCGTGGCCCGGCCCGCAGCGGGCAAGCCCTGGCGGCGTGCCTCCCAGGAGACCAGCAAGGCAAAGGCGATGCCCAGAACCAGGCCGATGGCCAGGCCGCCGGCAAACAGTCTGGCAATGGAGGTGCCGGTCATCCAGCCATAGATGATGAAGGTGATGGATGGAGGTATCAGCAGCGCCGTTTCGGCACTGGCGACCAGCAGACCCAGACTGAATCGTTCCGAGAATCCGTTGCTGCGCATTTCCGGATAGACCATGCGGCCCATCGCTGCCACGGTGGCAGGGGCTGAACCCGATACCGAGCCGAAAGCCATGGAGCCGCCGATGACCGTATGCCCCATACCACCGCGTGAATGACCCAGCAGGCTCTTGACCAGGTGTGTCAGACGGTTGGCTATCTGTCCCGAGCCCATGAGTTCGGCGGCCAGGATGAAGAAGGGCACGGCCAGCAGGGTCGAATGATTGATACCGCCGACCATCTTCTGGATCAGGGCAACATCCGGCAGATTGGCGTAGAACAGGGTCTTGGTGGCCAGTGCCGGTACCAGTAGCACCAGAAACATCTCGAAGCCCAGCACCAGCAGGGCCAGGGCGATCAGTACGATGAGCGCGATCATTGTGCGGCAGCGGGCGAGCTGGGTGAGGAGTCCGCCTGTGCACCTTGCGGGCGGCGATCGATACGGCTGGTGAGACTCAGACCATAACGCAGGGCCAGCAGGCAGAATCCTCCCAGTGGTGCGGCATAGATCCAGCCCATGGGAATATCCAGCGTCGGGCTGCGTTGTCCGGTGGCCAGCACGAACCGCACGAGCTTGAAGGACAGCCAGGCCATGTACAGCGAGGCCAGCAGTCCGATTGCGTCGATACACCGGTATAGCGCGCGACGCAGCGTGGGCCTCAGCTTCTCGCGCAGACTGTCGATGCTGACATGGCGCCCCCGTTCCAGCGCCAGACCGAGCCCGCCGAAGACCAGAAAGATGTTCAGCAGGCGCACGGCCTCCTCGGTCCAGGCCAGGTCACTGGCATGCTGAGGTGCGAAGGTGCGCACCAGAACATTAGCGAAGAACAGCACGACCATGCCCAGAAAGATCGTGATCAGCCAGACGCGCTCCATGCGCCTGATCAGCGAGAGGATAGTCACGGCAAGGACGGGGCTGTGGCTACAGAGTGTTGTAGGCTTCGTCGTAGACCTGCATCAGCGCGGTACCATCTTCGCCGGCGCGTTCCAGATAGGCATCGCGTGCCTTGTCGAACATCAGCGCGCGCATGCTCGAGCGTTCTTCATCGCTGATTTCACGAATGTCGATATCGCTCTGACGGATGACATCGAGAGCGGCGTTCACGGCATCGGCCTTGTGACTGCCGAGTTCGGGAATGACGGCATGAAAGGCCTCGATGATGATGGACTGGTTTTCCTCACCGATACTCTGCCACCAGCCGGGATTGAACAGCACGACATCTTCCATGGCACCGTGATTGGATAGCACCAGATATTTCTGTACCTCGTGGAATTTCATGCGCTGGATCGTATCCAGCGGGTTTTCCTGTCCGTCGACCACACCGGTCTGCAGGGAGGTATAGAGCTCGCCGAATGGCAGGGCAATGGCGCTGGCATTCAGGGCGTCGAACTGTTCGATCAGGATCTTCGAGTCCATGACACGAAATTTCTGGCCGTTGAAGGCGTCGATGCTGGCCAGCGGTTTGTTGGATGTGAAATTCTTGCGGCCGTTGGGCCAAAGCGCGATGGCCTTGACACCTTTCGCATCGAAGGAATCGAGCAGGGCTTGCCCGAAGGGACCATCACGCAGACTTTGCGCAGCAGATTCATCAGCCGGCAGCAAAAAGGGGATATCCAGAATCGATACGGCGGCATTGAAGCCGCCGAGAAAGGCAGCCGGTGACACGGTGGCTTCCAGCGTGCCCAACTGCACGCTTTCTGTCATTTCACGTTGTCCGCCCAGTTGGCCTTGCGGGAAGATCTGGAACTCCACGGCTCCAGCAGTGCGCTCCGCTACCAGGTCGGCGACTTTCTGCAGGTGCACATGACGGGATTGCTGGTCCGATTCGAGATGGCCTATGCGAGCAGTGAAGTCGGCCGCAAGGGCGCTGCCACTGGCCATCAGGCTTGCTGCAAGAATACCGGCGGTCGAGAAGATTCCCATGGCTGCCAGTGGCCTGGACAAGAGCATCCGTCGTGTGGTCATGAGTTGCTGTTCCGAAGAGGGGCGTCGGGTAATGACTGCAGATTACCCGATGGAAGTCGTGTAGTTAACCCCTGCTACCATACCAGCGCATCGGACTATTTCAAGAGAAATATGTCATGGGTATGACAGTGATTGCCGTTCGTCACAGACCAGTCGATCGCTCGAATCCGCACACCGGTGTGGTGTGCGGATTCGAGGTGGTGCAATCACACGGCCTGGCCCATGACCGCCTTGCCACGGTTGACTCGCTGCAGTTCTTCGGTCAGTTGACGATTCGCCGCACCTTTGGAGGTCGAGAATCCCGCAAGCAGACGGTAGGCTACGGGAGTCAGGAACAGGGTGAAGAAGGTGGCAATGCCCAGTCCGCCAACGATGACCCAGCCCAGGGCCGTTCTGGCTTCCGCGCCGGCACCCGATGCCAGTACCAGAGGTACGCCACCCAGTACGGTCGAGAACAGCGTCATGGCAACAGGGCGCAATCGGATCGTGGCGGCCTGCAATGATGCCTCGGCCACGCTCATGCCTTCATCACGCAGCTGGTTGGCGAATTCGACAATCAGAATGCCGTTCTTGGCCATGATGCCTACCAGCAGCACCAGCCCGATCTGACTGTAGACGTTCAGACTGGTGCCGGTCAGGTACAGCGCGAAGACCGCACTGGCCAGGCCGAAGGGCACCGTGAACATGATGATGAGCGCGCTGACGAAGCTCTCGAACTGCGCCGCCAGCACCAGGAACACGATGACAATGGCGAAGCCGAAGGTCAGGGCCAGGCCACTGGAGGTCTCGTTCAGGGAAGCCGCTTCAGCCAGCGGAATCAGACGCATGTCGCTCTCCAGCAGCGGTGTTGCAATGCTCTCGAATTCCTGCATCGCGGTACGCAATGCCATCTCCGGTGTCAGACCTGCGGTGATGGTCACTGCTCGCGATCGCTCTTCACGCGGCAGGGAAGGCGCTATGGCCGACTCGGTAAGCGAGGCGATGGTGGACATCGGTACGATGCGGCCGTCGGATGTTCGCAGAAACAGATTGGCCAGATCGGTCGGGTCGTTCACCGGCTGGGTCGTGGACAGCAACTTCACGGCCACGGCACGATCTTCGATGAACACATCGCCGATGTCACGTCCATCCAGCACCGATTGCATGGCTGCTGCCAGCCCGGTGATGTCGATGCCGAGGTCGGCAGCGCGTTCCCGGTCGATGCTGATGGAAAGCTGAGCCTGGTTGGTCTCGTAGCCCAGTTCCACCCGCCCGAAGCGCGGATCCTGTTCCAGTTGTTCGACGATGCTGTCGGCCGTGGCAGCCAGCGTCTGGTAACTGCTGCCCGCAATGGCCACTTTCAGGCCCGAGCCTGCACCGCGAATGCCCAGACTGTTGGGCTGGATGGCAAAGGCGCGCACGCCGGGAATGGTGCGCAGACCGGCGTTGATGTCATCAACGATGTCCTGCTGTGAACGGTCTCTGTCTTCCCAGGGTTTCAGTGTCACCACCATGAAGCCGCTGTTGCTGCTGCCGCCTCGACCCGCCAGTGAGAACACGTTTTCCGCCTCGCCGTTTTCCACCAGGGGCTGCACAACGTCCTCGATCTTGCGTAGCTGGGCAGCGGTGTAGTCCAGGCTGACGCCCTGCGGTGCGGAGATGCGCAGCAGGGCAACGGAGCGATCTTCGCGCGGAATGAGTTCCTCGGGGACCGATGCCAGAGTGAACCACGCCAGTGCTGCCATCAGCAGGCTGCCACCGACCACGAGCCAGGGCATGCGCAGGCAACCCTTGAGAACGCTGGCATACAGGTCGGCGCACAGATTGCCAAAGCGTCTGACGGGGTTGCGCGAGGCGCTCTCCTGGCTCCGCTGCGCCGCTTCTGCATTGCCTGGCACCGGTGTGTCCTTGAGCAGGCGGG
Source organism: Granulosicoccus sp. 3-233 (assembly GCF_052681095.1). Taxonomy (NCBI): domain Bacteria; kingdom Pseudomonadati; phylum Pseudomonadota; class Gammaproteobacteria; order Chromatiales; family Granulosicoccaceae; genus Granulosicoccus; species Granulosicoccus sp. 3-233. The sequence goes on along the minus strand of NZ_JBQYLE010000005.1, from coordinate 294,866 downwards.
AAGCCAGCATGGGGCACAGTGTCAGGGCGACCATGGATGAGATGGTGACTGCAATGGCGAGTACGAAGCCGAACTCGCGAAACAGACCGCCAGCCTTGCCCGGCAGAAACGACAGTGGAACGAACACCGCGGCCAGTACAGCCGTGGTGGTGATGACGGCAAAGAATACCTGACGTGTACCGATGACAGCCGCCGCCTTGGGGCCGGCACCGTCATTGCGTCGGTTGACGATGTTCTCCAGTACCACGATGGCGTCATCGACCACCATGCCGGTAGCCAGCAGCAGGGCCAGCAAGGTCAGGATGTTGATGGAAAAACCGGCAAGCCAGATACCGGCCACCGTGCCGATCAAGGCAACGGGCAGGGTGATCGCCGGGATCAGTGTGGCGCGCCAGTTGAGCAGAAAGACGTAGATGATCGAGATGACGATGGCGATGGCCAGCGAGATCGACAGCAGGACTTCCTTGATGGAGCCACGAATGAACACGGCATCATCACTGGTGACACGGACTTCCATGCCTTCAGGCAGACTCTGGTTGAGGCGCTCGGTGACGGCTCTTACACTGTCGGATATCTCCAGCGTATTGGAGCCGGCCTGACGAATGATACCCATGCCGATACCGGTGCGGCCATTGGCGCGTAGGGAACTGGAACCGATGTCGGCGCCCAGCGTTACCGTGGCGATATCCCCGATGCGGGTGCGTTCATCGATCAGCAGTGTCTCGAACTCGGCGGCTGAATTCACGGTAGCCGTGGCCCGTACAGACAGATCCTGAGTATCACTGGAGAGCGAACCTGCCGGCGTATCGAAGGCGGCATCCTCCAGTGCCCCGGCCAGGTCTGCGATGCTCAGACCGCGACTGGCCAGTTTCGTCTGGTCCACATCCACTCGAAATACCTGCTCTCGATCGCCATAGACCTGGACATCGGCAACGCCGTTGACCGCCGTGTAGTTGTCGACGATCTGGTTCTCGACGATGATGGTCATCTCCTCGGCACTCAGTCGGTCCGAGGTGACGGCCAGGCGCATGACCGCCTCGGCATCACTGTCCGCCTTGACGATACGTGGATCGTCGACATCCTCCGGCAAGTCGCGTGACACCCGCGCAATGGCATCGCGCATGTCGGAGGCGGCAACGTCCAGATCGGTTGATTCCTTGAAGTCAACGGTCACCCGGCTACTGCCGAACGAGGAGGAGGAGGAAATGGACTGCACGCCCGGTACCCGCCCCGCGGCAGATTCGATCACGGCGGTTACCTCGCGATCGATGGTCTCCGGTGACGCACCGGAGTAGGTGGTGGTCACGCTGATGACGGGGCTGTCGACAGCCGGCAGTTCACGAATTTCCACACCGACGATGGCAGCGAGACCGGCGACAATGACCAGCAGGCTCAGTACGGTGGACAGTACCGGTCGGCGTACGAACAGAGAGGTGAAGTCATTCTTGCTGGATGTCAGTGAGCTGTCATCCGATGGCGTCAATTGCCCTTGCGTGTCGTTGCTCATGGTTGTGCAGCCTGTGTCGTGGCAGCGTCGGCTGAAGCTGTGCTCTGTCCCGATGCCGGCTGGCTGCCGGGGCCCTGTCCGCCAGGCGCATTGCGCGGGGCACCCTGCTTGCGTATCCGGGAGCCGGGGCGCAAGGTCAGCAGACCTTCTGTAATCACTTCATCGCCTGCGGCCAGTTCACTGGCCACCAGCACCGACTCGGGGTTGCGTTGTATGATCTTCACCGGAACGCGCTCAGCCTTGTCCTCGCTGGCTCGCCATACGAAGGAGCCGGTGGAATCCCACTGGATGGCCAGAGGGTCGACAGCCGGGTAGGTCTCGCCATTGAATGCCAGAGACAGGTTGAACGACATGCCGGGTCGCAGGGTGTCACTCTGGTTGTCCAGTTGCGCCTCGACTGGCAGGGTTCGGCTGTCACTTTCGACACGACTGCTGATACCGGTGATGAGACCCTGGTGAACGCGTGAGGGGTTGGCTTGAGCCGTGGCCTCGATAGCCTGGCCAACCGCTATCTGGTTGGCGAATCGTTCAGGCACCCAGAATTCGAGCACGATGGTTTCACGGTTGTCGATCGTGACGATTTCGGTCTGTGTTGTGACATAGTTTCCAGAGTCCACAGCAACCAGTCCGACGATGCCGTCGATGGGGGCGGTGATCTTTCTGCGAGCCAGTGCCAGCTCCGCTTCACGCAGCGCCAGATTGGCGTCGGCCAGATCGGCGCGGCTTCTGATCAGTTCCGCCTCCGTCGTGGTGCGAGTGCGATAGAGTTGTGCCAGGCGAGCCTCATCCACAGCTGCATTTTCGGCGGTACGTGCGGCACGGTCTCGGGCGAGACTCTGTTCATCGTCATCGAGCAGGGCCAGCACATCTCCCTTGCTGACCCGCTGGCCGGACTTCACCAGTACATCGGTCAGCAGGCCACTGGACAAGGGAACGACGCTGACCGAAGCGAGTGCCTTGCCGCTGCCGACAGCCTTCAGTCGATCATTGATGACGGCGTCCACCACCGGCCGCACAACGACCAGTGCTGCCGACGGACCTCTGCCACCAGGGCCGCCTCCACCGGCTCGACCACCCGGACCCGCTTGCGCCGTTTGCGCCCCATCGGAGGGCGTCGTGCCCTGAGACTGGGACCACCAGTAAGCTGCGGCCGCAACAACGACTATCACGGCCAGGCCGCCGAATTTCCAGGATTTCATGCTGGTGAAAATCTCATGCATTTTTTGAAGATCATGACAAAACTCGCCCTTGTAAATGTAACAAGTTGTATTTGACACAATGGGGCCGCTCCCCGCGGCTTTGACAATCAGCCGTCACGATAGTTTCATTTGCAGCAGGCAGACTCCGTGCACACCCAGGCAGCACCGGTATCATGAAAAGCAGATTATCAATGGCTACGTGCATCAGCACCTTCGCCACGGTATTGACGTTATCCACGCAGGCCCATGCACAGGCCGTACCCGCGGGCCAGGCCAACAGTGCCTGGTTCACCGATGCTCAGGCCGTGCAATTGCAGCGTCTGCAGCGACAATCCAACGGCAGCGCCAGGAACGTCATTCTGTTCGTCGGAGACGGCATGGGCGTATCGACGCTGACCGCAGCCAGAATCCTGGCAGGACAACGTGAGGGTCAACCCGGGGAAGAGGGGTATCTGAGTTTTGAACGATTCCCCTACACCTCGCTGGTAAAGACCTACAACGTCGATGCACAGACTCCCGATTCCGCCGGCACCATGACCGCGATGATTTCCGGTATCAAGACCGATGTCGGCGTCATCGGCGTGGATGAGGACATCGTGCGCGGCGACTGCTCGACGGTGTCCGGCAATGAAGTGGTGACGGCGCTCGAACTGGCCGAACTCAAGGGGCTTGCCACCGGCATCATCAGTACGGCTCGCATTACGCATGCCACACCTGCAGCTACCTATGCCAAGTCGGCTGATCGGAACTGGGAAGATATCTCGGACATGCCGGAAGAGGCCGTTGCAGCGGGTTGCGAGGATATCGCCTCGCAGCTGATCAATTTCGAAGCGAATCTGGAAGCCCGTTTCACCGCTGCCGATGTCGATGGTCTGGAGGTCGTCTTCGGCGGTGGCCGTCGGCATTTTCTGCCCAAGGATGCATCAGCCAACAGTGCGGATGCCGCCAGTGAGGTGGAGGGTGATCGTAGTGATGAGCGCAACCTGATCGATGAGTGGGCGGCACAGTACCCGGCAGGCAGCTACGTTTTCGACCAGGCCGGTTTTGATGCCCTGGATGATTCTGCAACTCCGGTACTGGGTTTGTTCAATGAATCCCATATGCAATACGAGGCGGACCGCGGCAACGATATCGCTGGCGAGCCTTCGCTGAGTCAGATGACCGACAAGGCCATCAGTCTGCTCAAGCAGAATGAGGCAGGCTTCTTCCTCACGGTGGAATCAGGTCGGATCGATCATGCTCACCATGCCGGCAATGCCTACAACGCCTTGAATGACACGATCGAACTGTCCAATGCAGTCCGGGCAGCCTACGAGGCCACTGATCCGAACGACACACTGATCCTGGTAACGGCGGATCATGGTCATGTCTTCACCATCGCGGGGTATCCGAAACGCGGTAATCCGATTCTGGGCAAGGTGGTCGCGGTAGGCGAGACCGAGCCAACGCTGGCAGATGATGGTTTTCCCTATACCACTCTGGGCTACAGCAACGGACTGGGATTTCGTGATCTGGGGGCCGAGACCGATGCGGATGCCGGCTACAGCCTGGACGGTGCCGCCGGTCGACAGGACCTCAGCGCGGTGGACACGCTGACACCGGGTTTCCATCAGGAGGCTCTGATTCCTCTGGGCTCCGAAACTCACGCCGGTGAAGATGTCGCCCTGCATGCAACGGGTCCGGGCGCGTATCGCGTCAATGGTGTGATCGAGCAGAACCTCATCTTTCATGTCATCGATCAGGCTCTGGATCTGAGTACCCAGAGTTTTCCATCCAGCGTCAGCAACTGAACCGATACACAGGATATAGAAGACAATGACTATTCGATTGATCACCCTGTCCCTGTTGGCAGCGATGACTCTGGCAGCCTGCAGCGATGATGATGACCCTGTGCAACAGGACGATGCGACCGGGGATGCGGCCCTGTTGAGCAATACCACCAGCAATGACTGGTTCGTGCAGGCGGCAGCCAGCATTGCCGATGCGCAGGACTACGCAGAGACTCGCGGTGCCGCGAAGAATGTCATCCTGTTTGTCGGCGACGGCATGGGCATTTCCACCGTGACAGCTGCACGCATTCTGGAAGGGCAGCAGCGTGGTGAGCAGGGAGAGGACAATACGCTCAGCTTCGGCAACATGCCGTTTGTCGGCCTTGCCAAGACCTATAACGTTGATGCTCAGACTCCGGATTCGGCCGGCACCATGTCGGCATTGATGAGCGGCGTGAAGACGGATGTCGGTGTCATCGGTGTCGGTGAAGATGTGGTGCGCGGCGATTGCTCCAGTGTTGCAGGCAACGAGCTGGTCACGGCGCTGGAGCTGGCTGAAATGGCCGGCATGTCTACCGGCGTGGTATCCACGGCGCGTATAACCCATGCGACCCCGGCGGCAACGTATGCCAAGTCGGCGGATCGCAACTGGGAAGACGTCTCGGACATGCCAGAGGAGGCGGCGACAGTCTGCGAGGACATCGCCTCACAGATGATCAATTTCGAAGCGCGGCTGGAAGGACGTTACGACGGTCTGGATGTTGATGGCATTGAAGTCATGTTCGGCGGCGGACGGCGCCATTTCCTTCCCAGGGATGCCAGTTTCAACAGCCCGGATGCCAGCAGTGAGGTCGAAGGTGATCGCACCGATGAGCGCGATCTGACGGCGGAATGGAAGGCGCTGTATACCGATGGCAACTATGTCATGGACCAGGCGGGATTCGATGCCATCGATCCCGAAGTGACACCGCATGTACTGGGACTGTTCAACGAGTCGCACATGCAGTACGAGGCCGACCGCGGCAATGATATTGCCGGTGAGCCGAGCCTGTCCGAAATGACCGAGAAGGCCATTGCCATACTGGACAACAACGACAAGGGCTTTTTTCTGAGTGTCGAATCAGGCCGTATCGATCATGCTCACCACGCAGGTAATGCCTCCGGAGCGCTGACCGAGACGATCGAGTTTGCTGCTGCCGTCCAGGCTGCCATGGACGTCACTGACCCGGCTGACACGCTGATCATCGTGACCGCTGATCACAGCCATGTATTCACGATTGCCGGTTACCCGAAGCGGGGCAATCCGATTCTGGGCAAGGTGGTGTCGGTTGGATCCGATGAACCGGCTCTGGCAGCCGACGATATGCCGTACACCACGCTGGGGTATGCCAACGGACTCGGTTTTCGCGATCTGCAATCCGAAACAGATGCAGACGCCGGCTACGGTCTGCCTGCAGCCAATGGTCGTCAGGATCTGACACTGGTGGATACCACGGCACCCGGGTTTCATCAGGAAGCACTGATCCCGCTGGGCTCGGAGACACATGCCGGTGAAGATGTCGGTATCTACTCGCAAGGTCCGGCCGCTTCGCTGCTCACCGGTACACTGGAGCAGAACCAGATCTTTCATGCAATGGACTTTGCAGCGGATCTGATCGGCAAGGCCAATACGGCACTGGGTGTCATCAATTGAGCGGCCTGATTCATTCGCGGACTCTGTCTGCTCTGGCGGCCGGTACGGCCCTGCTTCTGGGGTTCATCTCACCGCGTGCCGTGCTGGCCGATGAATCCCAGGTGTCGTGTGATGCGCTCCGCGAGGCTCTGGGAGCCAGCTATACGATATCGTCCAATGGCCGGCAGGACGTGAGCCTGGATTTCTGGCGAGCGGGCAATCAGGTGATGTACCACTACCCTGACAGGGATGTGGCTGATCAGTGGACACGGACCCGCAACGGGTATCTGAAGCCGGTGCGTTATTTCACTGCTGACGAAAGAGCCATCGAGTACGATGCCTTCGATATCAACGGTGGCAAGGGGTCGAAGGATTGGGAGTCACGATCACGCTGGATCAGCCAGGACCGTCTGGATTCGATGCAGCTGATGGGGTCGGAAGGGGAAGGTTGCCTGAGAACCGAAACCTATGAAGTCACCCCGACGGATCGGATGGGCAAGCCTTTGCCGTTCTCGAAAACCAGCCTGACATGGTTGCCGGAATTGCAACTGGTGGAACGCTATCTGGTGCGTAGCACCGATTCACTGGGGCAGCGCCGCATCACCCAGTGGCGCATGGATGAACTGAAGACCGACAAGGCGTTGGTGCAACGCTCGTTGCAAGCCTTCGATGATTTTGCCGCAACGGACTATGCCGATGTCGGTGACAATGAGTCCGACCCCTTTCTGATGAAGATGATCAGGTTGGGATTCGTGCAACACGGTGCATCGGGATTCTACAATGCCGACGGTTCCCCGCTGTCTGGCGGGCACGTTCACTGATTCGATCCGGCCGTTCGAGCGTCATTGCCTCAATGCTCCAGCGGCCTTGACATCGTTTTTGTTTCCTATCCGGTATGCGAGTTGTTACAGCAATGTGACAGTTCCGGGCAAGTCTGTGTGCCCTGTTGAAAACTGGGTACACTGACTGCAGGCCCTTTCTGTCTGGCCGTAGCACTACCGCGGAGGTGTGATCTCCAGCTGAATGCCGTGCAACGTCTGACAGCGCCTGATTCATCTTGATCCGACGATAGTGGGAGAGGCCGTCATTCGCAGAACATTTCAACGATTCGCTTGTCTGGCAGCACTCGGCCTGAGCCTGTTCTGCTTCACGTCACCGCTACGTGCGGAATCTCTGCAAGTCAGCGTGGGAGAGCTGGGCGAGGCCATCGACAGGCTGGACAGCGAGCCTGACGCCGTGCAAAGGCTGGTTCTGCAGAAGATCCGCGATGAGTTGTCTGCTGCGGATCTGACGCTGCGCGAAGGTGAATTGCTGTTCAGCGATGTCGCCACAGATCTCGTGGCCAGCGGTAGTTGCAACCGCACCGAGGTACGCACGCTGAACACGAATGTGACGTTGGCCTCGAATACGCATCTGTATCTGTCGCTGGAGTCCATCGATCAGCCCATTACACTGGGGCTGGAGCTGGATGCGCAAATCGTGGCACAGGGGCGGGCGAAGCAGGTCTTCGGTGTTCGCCTTGGTGGCTGTCAGGAGCTGGCCAGCGACAGTTTCAGTTTCGACGCCAGTGGTACTGCCTCCTTGTCGCTGCAACTGGAACTGCAGCTCAATCCCGTGCTGGAAGCCGACAGGCAGCGCTTGATTCTGCGCCCCGACATCAACTTGAGCGGCAATCTGATCCGGCATGATATCCGCGCCGACGTGGATGATTCACTACTGCGCGATGTGCTGGAAAGTGTGCTGGAGGACGAGATCGAAGATGCGCTGGATCAGGGGGAGATCAGACGCATGGTGGATCAGTTGCAGCAGGATCTGCTCTCGGCGCTGGATGCCGAACTGGGCAACGGCTTGCTGATTGTCGATCTGCCGGACCCGTCCGATGAGCAGATCAATCGGCTGTACACCCTTCTGTCTCCGGAGGGGGACTTTTCACTGTCCCTCGGCTATCTTCGAACGCATCGTCAGGAGCTGCTGGCGGCTCTGATACTTGGTGATGACGAGCGTCTGGAAGAGCTCTTCGGCGGCGCTGCGCAGTGCGAAGCTGCCGGTATCCTGCAGGTGCCATTGTTGCATCAGCCGGTTTATGCCCTTGATGAGGCAGGGTGTTCGGCTGTGCAGATTCCCGCCACTGCAGGCCCTGATGAGGAGCTGCTGGTCGAACAGATCAACACCACCACCTGGTACGCCGACGAGTCCTGTCAATTACCTGTGGATTTCAAGGCGAGCAGCACCGTGGATTATTGCCAGGCAGTACTCGATCCGCTGCGTCTGGGCAATGCGGCCTCATTCAGTAATGAGCTGGAACGCTGGACGCTGTCCCCCGGAACGCGCTTCGACATCGGCGCCGTGCCGCTTGACGGCAAATTGCAGCCCTTCACCCAGCGTGTGAACTACAAGAGTGTCAGCACGGACATGGGCCAGTGCGAACTGGAAATGCGTATCCATGCACCACAACCCACGCCTGACGACCAGTCTGTCCAGACTTCGGCGTTGCGTCCCTTGATCGCGTTTCACGGCGGCAGCTGGCAGCGGCGTTCATCCGGTGCGCTGGGTATCGAGTCGTTTGCCACGCAGCTGGTCAACCAGGGATTTGTGGTGTTCGCACCGTTCTATCGGCTTATCGGTGATGCAGAAGGCACGATGGAGTGCAACAACGCCACGCTCGAACAGTTGCTGCAGGATGCCAGTGACGCACTGACCTGGGTGTTGCAGAACGGCTCGGCCTACGGTGTCAGTGGCAAACCGGTGCTGTTCGGTCAATCGGCCGGTGGCCATCTGGCCGGGGTGCTGGCCGTGGAACGCGCCGCAGAGATTGCCAGTGCCGTACTGTTCTATGCACCGGTGGACTTCAGTGACTTCGTGAGACAACTGCTCGAAGGAGAAATCGACACCCGGACGGGGCAGCGTATTCTGGAAGCCGTTGTCGGGCAGACGCTGGAGAACGTGGATGTGACTGCGCCCCTGATTCAACGCAATACGCTGCCGGATCGCGTGCTTATCGATTCGGCTGCCAGCCCACCCAAACCTCTACCGCCGTTCTTTCTGCTGCATGGTGAACAGGATACGGTATTGCCCTATCAGCAGTCGGTTCGACTGTGCAATGCGCTGGCAGACATCTCTCTGGATACACCGGCAGTGCTGCCATCGGCCACTGGTGAGTTGCGACGCATACGCCAGTGCGGGACCTCAGGCAGTCAGTTGCATCTGATTGCCGAAGGTGAACATGCCCTGGATTTGTGCATTGCCGACGAGCTGTGCCTGGCCGGCAGCCCTGCCAGCGCAGAGCTGACCCGGGATTCGATCGAACAGATGCTCGACTGGATCACGACAGTGGCCGAGACCTCGGTTGCCGATGATGTCCCTGCGGATGATGATGCCAGTGGTGCGGGGGCAGGGCAGTTGGCCGGTATATCCAGTGGTGGGGGGAGTCTGTCCACAGGATTGTGCGGCGGGTTGCTGTTGCTGCTTGCCGGGCGACGACTGGCTGGGCGTGGTCATCGCAGACCACCTGCCCGCAATACAGCCACCCGCTGATTTTCCAGCAGTTCTTCAGGCAGTTCTTCAGGCAGTTTTTCAGGCAGTTTTTCAGGCAGTTTTTCAGGCAGTTTTTCAGGCAGTTTTTCAGGCAGGCGCTGTGGCGCTGGCGAGATGATTGCCAGCTGCTATTTGACGGTAAGGCCACCGGGGGTGGTGCACAGGCATTCCACACCGTTCTCGGTGATGAGTATGGGTTCGGTCATTTCGATGCCACCATCGTCGAGCCACAGCGCCGGCATGAAATGAAAGACCATGCCTGCTTGCAACAGAGTGCGATCACCGCGACGAAACGACATGGTGCGCTCACCCCAGTCAGGCGGGTAGGACAGTCCGATGGAGTAGCCGCAGCGGCTGTCCTTTTCGAAACCCAGCCTGTTCAGCGTGTCATTGAAGGCATTGGCAATGTCTTCACAGTAGTTGCCCGGTCGGGCCATCGCCAGGCCGGCACTGACCGCTTCCTGCACGGCATTCTCGGCCGCTCGATATCTGGCCGGCGGTTCGCCGAAGAACAGGGTGCGTGATTGCGGACAGTGATAGCGGCGGTAGACGCCGGCGATTTCGAAGAACGTGCATTCACCGGCCTTAAGGGGGCTGTCATCCCAGGTCAGGTGAGGAGCGGTCGCATCCATGCCGGATGGGGTCAGTGGGACAATGGCCGGGTAGTCTCCCCAGCAATCATCCACGCCCTTGATGCCTGCCGCGTAGATGGACGCCACCAGTTCATTCTTGCGCAGACCCGGTTCGGCCTGTTCGACGATGGTCTGGTGCATATGCTCGACGATGCGTGCAGCGCGGCGCATGCAGTCGATCTCTGCCGTGCTCTTGACCGCCCTTTGCCAGTTGACCAGTCCGGTTGCGTCCACGAAGCGATGTTCCTTCAGCCGAGTGCTGAGGCAGGCGTGGGCGGCAGCCGAGTAGTAGTAGTTGTCCAGTTCCACCCCGATGCTTTCCGCCTTCCAGCCCCGCTCCAGAATCAGGGCGGCCAGAGTCTCCATCGGATGCTTGTCCGGGTTCTGTACATAGCTGTCTTCGTACCCGACGACATTGTCATCGCTCATGATGACGGTTCGCAATGCGCCCAGAGCATCCATGGAGCGACCCCACCAGACGGGTTCTCCCGATGGTGCGATCAGCACGGCCTGATGCACATAGAAGGACCAGCCGTCATAGCCGGTGAGCCAGGCCATGTTGGATGGGTCCGAGATCACCAGCAGGTCGATACCTTGCGCCTGCATTGCCTGGCGTGTGGCACTCAGGCGAGCAGCGTATTCAGCGGGTGTGAAAAAGGCCATGATGGTATCTCCAGGTCAGCCGCTGTGTGTGGCAGTTGCTCAGTTGGGACTGAGTCCGCGCAATCTTTCGGATCGACGCCGCAGCATTTCGAGCACGCTCAGCAAGACAATGGAGATGGCAACCATGATGGTGGCCACCGCCAGAATGGTTGGTGATATCTGCTCCCGGAGTCCGGTGAACATCTGCCAGGGCAGGGTTTTCTGCCCTGCCGACCCCAGAAACAGCACGACCACCACTTCATCGAAGGATGTGATGAAGGCGAACAGGGCGCCGGAGACGACACCGGGTATGATCAGTGGCATCTGCACCTTGAAGAAGGTCGTGACAGGGTCTGCCCCCATGCTGGCAGCAGCCCGTGTCAGGGAGCGATCGAAGCCGACCATGGTGGCCGTGACCGTGATGATGACAAAGGGTGTGCCCAGCGCTGCATGGGCCAGCACAACGCCCCAGTAGGTGCCCTGCAATCCGATGCGGGAATAGAAGAAGTACATGCCGGCGGCGGAGATGATCAGCGGCACGATCATCGGGGAGATGAGGATGGCCATGATCGCCCGGCGAAAGGGTACATGGCTCTGAGACAGACCGATGGCGGCCAGAGTACCCAGAGCCGTGGACAGGATGGTGGCAGCCGGGGCGATCAGAAACGAATTCTTCAGCGCCTGCTGCCAGTCACTGTTGGTGAAGAAGTCATGATAGTGCTTGAGCGAATAACCTTCCGGGCTCAATGACAGCATCGCCGGGGTGAATGTGAAGAAGTTCTCGGCGTTGAATGACAGCGGAATGATGGTCAGTATCGGTGCAATCAGAAAGAACAGGATGAACCCACAGATGACGTAGCGGAAGGTGTAATGCCAGATACGTTGTCCGGTCGAGGCATAGGGAGGAAGTGCGCTCATGGATTACCCCAGCTTCACGTTGTCGATGCCCACGATACGATCGTAGGTCCAGTAGAGTGCCAATACCAGAATCAGCAGAATCGAACCCAGTGCGGCTGCCAGACCCCAGTTGAGTGACGAACTGATGTGATACGCGATCCGGTTCGAGATGAAGACTCCCGTGGTACCACCCACCAGTTCGGGTGTGATGTAGTAACCGATGGACAGGATGAATACCAGGATGGAGCCGGCACCGATGCCGGGGACGGTATTGGGAAAATAGACTCGCCAGAATGCCAGTGAATCGCTGGCTCCCATGGACTTGGCGGCTCTCATGTAGGTGGGCGAGATGGTCTTCATGACCGAGAACAGCGGCAGAATCATGAACGGCAGCAGGATATGCGTCATGGCTATGATGGTGCCGGTCATGTTGTTGATCATGACCAGTCTGCCGGCTTCGTTGATCACGCCCGCCCAGACCAGCAAGTCATTGATGACCCCCTGTTGCTGCAGCAGCACTTTCCAGGCGCTGGTTCTGACCAGCAGTGACGTCCAGAATGGCAGCAGCACCAGTATCAGAACCATGTTGGATGCACGTACCGACAGATTGGCCAGAAGATAGGCCACCGGGTAACCCAGCAGTATGCAAGTGCCCGTGATGACCAGACTCATGAAAATGGTGCGCACGAAGAGCTTCAGGTAGAGGCGTTCGTTGTCCGGTTTGCTTTCGATGCCGTCTGCGGTGCGCTCGGCATCGATGGCGGCCAGAAAATAGCTGTCCACGATGGGAGGGGACAGTCGCTGCATGGCCTGCCAGTTGTCGATGTCGGCCCAGCCTTTCTCGATGTCGGCAAACTGCGCCTTGAAATCATCGCTGGGAATGGTGTCGATCTGACCGAGCAGATTCCTGAACAAGGCTGCGGCTTCGGTATTGCTGCTGTTGGCAAAGGCCTCGATAGCGGAAGCCGGCTGGCTCGCAAGATCGTGGTACAGCGCTGCGTAGGTGAACCCGTGGGGCACCGTGGTGGATGGGTCAAGAGGCTCCTTTTCCTCGGATTCGTACCAGGCATTCCAGTTTTGCCATGACTGGGCCGTGGCCGGAAATTTTCCTGGCCAGGCCTTCATGTTGCGCAGGGTGGTCCAGGCTTCAGGCGTCCCCCAGGCGGGGTCGATGGCAATGAATCCTGCCATGGCAGCTTCGTTGTCCAGGCCCTTGATTCTGCGTCCGCTCTTGCGGAATACGCTGGAAATGCCGGGTTGGTCGTAGTTGAGACGGCTGCCCAGTCGGGTATGTATCTTGACTTCCTGCGCCAGCATCATGTCATCGGCGAGGGCGGCGAAAACCGCTTCGTCGGGAAGCTCTCCGCTGTCGGCGTCCCAGCTGGCCAGCGCTCGCACGGTACCGGGAAGGGTCTGTTCCACGATCTTGTTCTCGACGGAGCGGAACAGCATGTCACCGATCGGCAGCACGAAACTGACGAGAATGAAAACCAGCAACGGAGCGATGAGTAGCAGTGCGCGAAGCTTTTCGCGGCGCAGGGCGCGGGCCAGACTGCGTTTGAGAGGTTGTCCATCCTTGGTCAGTGGGTCTGACTCCTGGCTGGATCCGGAATTTGACGATACCGTGGTAGATGCGCTCAAGGCCGGGGTTTCCTCATTCCGATTTCAGTATTGGGGCTGACCATGAAGGCATTGTCCGGTCGCCGCGGCGAGGCAGAACGACCGGTCTGGTCAGGGTGTGTATCAACTGTCGGATACACACCCTGAATCCTTCCACCAGATGGTGAGGTTTTACTGAGACAACCAGGACTGGAACTTGGCGTCCAGATCATCGCGGTTGTCAGCCCACCATTCGTAGTTGTACAGGAAGGTATTGGTCGCATTGGCCGGGTCGGTTGGCATGTGTGGTGCCATGTCGATACCCAGATCGGCATGCTGTCCTACCAGTGGTGCCGAGGATTTTCGTGCCGGACCATAGGAGATGTACTTGGACTGATCGGCCAGACGCTGCGTGTCGGTCGCGAACATGATGTAGTGCAGTGCGCGGTTTCTGCGCTCTTCACTCAGGCCTTCCGGAATGATCCAGCCGTCGAGATCGAATACCTGGGCGTCCCACAGCATTGCGACCGGTTGCTTCTGTTCCTCGATCACCGAAAACAGACGGCCATTGTAGGTGGAACCGATGACCGCTTCACCATCTGCCAGCAGTTGCGGAGTTTCCGCACCGGCGGACCACCAGATGACGTCGTCCTTGATGGTAGCGAGCTTGTCCAGTGCCTGAGTGACACCTTCATCGGTGGACAACACATCATAGACGTCGTCCTTGGCAACGCCGTCGCAGATCAGTGCCCATTCCATGTTGTTGATGGGCCGCTTTTCCAGCGCTCGCTTGCCGGGGTAGGTGGCTGTGTCGAAGACGGCACAGACATTTTCCGGAGTCTTGCCACCCCAGGCTTCGACGTCGGTTCGATAGCCGAATGTCGTGGAATAGACGATCTGTGGAATGAAACACTCGGATACCAGCAGGTCGCCGAAATCTTCCGATGCAGGGGTTCCATCCGGCGCTGCAGCCAGTTGCTCGTCCGGATCGATTTCCATCGCCAGTCCTTCATCGCACAGGCGAATGGCGTCGGAAGCCACCACGTCGACGATGTCCCAGGTGACATTGTTGGCTTCGTTCATGGCGCGCAGTTTCGGCACTGCTTCATTCGATGATTCATCGTTGATGATCTTGACGCCGGTCAGGGCCTCATACGGCTTGCTGTAAGCCTGGATCTGAGAGTTGGAGTAAGCGCCTCCCCAGGAGACGATGGTCAGTTCGTCCACACAGTTTTCGCAGGGAGGGAGCTCGTCTGCTGCCGAAGCAGTCAGAGCAACTGCACTCAGCGCAAAGGCGCCGGTGAGTCCGTATATGATCTTCATGCAGTAATTCCTCGTTGAATTCATACAAAAGCCTAACATAGCCGGCACGACTGTCGTGAATCGTGCGCACCAATCAGGGGCGTTATCGCGCCCTGAAACATTGTTTTGCGAACCCGTTTGGTGCAATCGACCAAAAAACCGGAAATTTCATATCAGTTGTTCCATGTAGCCGGCTGTCGATCAGTGATTTGGGATAGTCAGACCATCATTCAGCGGAACATCAGCTGACCGGATCCAGTGCCTTGGCATCGAGCGCACTCCAGCCCAGTTTGTAGACCTCGCCTTCCACCGGAAGCGTGCTGCGGCCCCCGTTGGGTACCTTGACAATGAATTCGTCATTGCCCGCGACACTCATGACGATGCGCAGGTGATCCCCCAGATAGAGCACTTCCTTGACCACGCCATCGACGAGATTGTCGCGGTTCTCCGACGGCTGCAGTTCGATGCGTTCCGGCCTCAGGGAAATGGTGGAACGGGAACCCGGTTCACCGATATTGACCGCTTCGGCCTCGATCTGCGTCCCGTCATCCAGCGTCAGACTGCACAGATTGCCGTTGCGTGCCGTCACCTTGCCGGAAAGCTTGTTGTTTTCGCCGATGAACTGGGCAACGAAGGAGTTCTGCGGGCTCTCGTACAGTGCATCGGGCGATGACAGCTGCTGGATGACACCATCCTGGAAGACGGCGACCCGGTCGGACATGGTCAGCGCTTCGGTCTGGTCGTGCGTGACATAGACCACGCTGACACCCAGGCTCTCGTGGATGTGCTTGATTTCATACTGCATCTGCTCGCGCAGCTGCTTGTCCAGAGCCCCCAGTGGTTCGTCCATCAACACCAGATCGGGGTCGAAAACCAGTGCCCGAGCCACGGCGACGCGCTGCTGCTGGCCCCCTGAGAGCTGGGCCGGGCGGCGATTACCGAAGGCACCGAGTTCTACCATGTCCAGGGCACGCTTGACCTTGGCATCGCGTTCGCTCTTGCCCAGTTTGCGTATTTCCAGTGGAAATGCCAGATTTTCGGCCACGCTCATGTGCGGGAACAGCGCGTAGTTCTGGAAGACCATGCCGATGCCCCGTTTTCGAGGTGGCACGTTGTTGATGGGTTTGTCGTTGAGAAAGATTTCCCCGTGGGTCGCTGGCTCGAAGCCGGCCAGCATCATCAGACAGGTGGTCTTTCCCGAACCCGACGGGCCGAGCATGGTGACGAATTCACCCGGGGCGATATCCAGGTTCAGATCCTTGACGACGAGTGTGATCCCATCGTAGCTTTTTTGCACGTGGTCGAAGCGCACCGCCGCGCCGCGTACCTCCGTGGAGGTCTGGGCTGTTGCATTCATGGTGTCTGTCAGTCTGCTATTGCTGGAATATCAGGAACTACGGGAGATACCATACCGGCTTCGAAAAGGAATTACATGCTCCCGTGTGATCCCGGACAAGTACGAATACTTGAACCGATGATGCAGTGCACTTCACCATGGGTCAAGTGCTCCAGCCACTTTGATCAGGTAACGTGTCGTTGCGCACACTCGCCTCGATGAGACATGGAGGTCAGCTCTGTCTGCTGTGGAGTGCACGGTGGACAGAGAAGCCCGGGGGACGCAGTTTTCTTATTGATGTTCCGTCACTGTACTGCCGAGTTCTCTGTCCGGGGTCTGCTCGCTGTTTACCAGGTAGTCCAGCAACTCCAGCAGATCATGGTTGTTGACCGGCTTTTGCAGCAGCAGAACATCCGGATACTCTCGGGCAACCTCTCCCTCGGCCAGAGATTCTCCGGTCACGATGGCGATCGGCAGATCGGGCCTGTGCTCATTCACCCAGTCGACGACCTTCAAGCCCGAGTCGTGGTTCTGCAGCCTCAGGTCGATCAGCATGACATCAGGGGTCTGCTGAACCAGAAACTCCAGAGTGCTGCTCGAGCTGGCCGTGATCGTCACCTTGCAACCGACCGATTGCAGGAACATCTCGACGCTTCTCTGTACGGCTTCTTCATCCTCGACCAGGTGGACCCAGATGCCCGGCTGCAAGGTGATGTCCGGGCTCGAAGGTGACTCTGCTGCCACTGCTGCCGCGACCTGGCTCTGCGTGCAGCGTTTCAGGCAGATGGTCACGTCAGTACCCTTGCCGACGCGAGACGTCAGCTTGATCGTATGGCCCAGATTGCGAATCAGACGCTCGACGATGGACAACCCCAGTCCCATGCCGCGCCCCTTGTCCCGTCCCGGGTTGGAGACCTGGTAGAACTCTTCGAAGACCTTGTCGCAGTCCGCGTCGTCAATGCCGATACCGGTATCGCTGATGGACAGAGTGACCGTTGATGGGCTGGCCGATGCCTGTATGCGGACATGACCCGTGAACGTGTACTTGATGGCATTGCCACACAGATTGCGGATGATCTGAGACAACATGGCCGCATCGGTCCTGACATACAGATCAGACGGAAGATCGCAGATGAGCTCGATACGCTTGTCGGCAGCCAGTTGCTGCATTTCCAGTTTCAGCTTGTCGGCCAGAGCGGACAGATTGACGGAGCGAATGACCGGTTTGACGGAGCCGGAGTCAAGCTCCGAGATATCCAGAAGCGCGTTGAGCTGCGAGGACAGTGACGTGACGGCGATATTCATGTTCTCGACGATATCACTGGCACGCGGACTCATCTTCTCTCTGGCAATGGCGGCGCCCAGCATATTGAGCACATGCACCGGCTGGCGCAGATCGTGGCTGGCCGCGGCGATGAATCGCGTCTTGGACTGGCTGCTGGCCTCGGCCTCGCTCTTGGCCTGTTCGGCAAGCTGCAGCGCATCCGACAGGTGTCGCGACTGTTCCTCCAGTTTGATGGATGATTCGATGGACAGGGCAAACACATCGAACATGAACTTTCCGTTCAGCAGCATCGTGAGTCCGACTATCAGCACCGAAACGCCCACGGCCACTGCCAGGGCAGGGTGCATGAGCTGATCGATATTGGCTATCCACAGGATTCCGAGGGTACCCAACAGTGGGCCGATATAGCTCAGCAGAATGGGACGATAGCCGAAGTTGGTGCTATGGGAAATGGTGCACAGGCCCAGCAGAATGGCGGTCAACATGGCTCTTTCAAAGGTGCCGACATGAGGGTAGAAGTACAATACAGACCCTATGGTGCAACCGAGCACCAGCGTCAGCAAGGTGGCTACCACCCGTTTTCCTGCCTCACTGAGATCGGCATGTCGAGTGACTGCGCGCAGCAGGATGACACGCACCACAATGACACTGCAACTGGCAAAAACCCAGAGTTGCAGAAGTCGATTGTCAACCTTGTTGGTCAGAACCAGTGACGTGAACAGGATGGCGAGCATCAGGGGGATTGCAGCTCGGGCACTGTTCCGACTGCATATCCGCAATAGCTGTTCGCTGACTCGATCGGATATCCGGAAATGGAGCATCATTGCAATACCGTGCGTATGCTGGCCAGCACTAGTATTGCACACGGCAAGCATGCTGTGGGCCGAAGCCGCCACCTGCTACTCGATTGTACAGGTGGTGCTGGCATGCTGGCGTTCAGCGGTCCCGGTCATCCGTGCCGGTTGCCGGGGCCGCTCCGGCAACATCACCTCCGTGTCATGATGCTGCCGGTCGGGCTGTCTTCTGCGCGCTGTCTAGCGCCAGTGATGGCGGTTGCCGCCGCTGAAATTCTCGCTGTCGTACCAGTCGGACGGCAACTGCTGCGAGCCGTGAGAGTAGTGTCTGGCAGAGTGGTCGCGTTTGCTGCGTTTGCCCTTGCGGCGTCTGGCCGACGTATCCAGCAGCAAGGAATCCATTTCGTCATCGAGTTCCACTTCATCCAGGTCATAGCTGGCAAAGTCGTCGATGAAATATTCGTCAGGCAGAGTCTTGTAGGTTTTTCCCATGTCCATACTCCAAGAAAATGTGCGCTCGCACGAATGCAATATCGGCTGGGGCGGGGTCGGGGTCAAGCACCCGACATGGGTTGAAAACGACAGGAGTTAGCTAACTGCGACCTTTGCGGCAAGCCGGGCGTTTCATGGGCTTGCGATACCGATGGGAAGAGGCGGGGTGCGCTCCGCCGCCGGTGATCCGTTACATGAACAGATTCATGACCACCAGGCTGACCACGAGGTACAGCACGGTCATGATGCCGCCGACGCGCATGAAGTCGGCCACACTGTAACCACCCGGACCCATGATCAGGGCGTTGACCTGATTGGTCGGAATCAGGAAAGCGTTGGACGTGGAGATGGCCACCGTCAGGGCGAACATGGCCGGGTCGGCACCGATGGTCACCGCGATATTGACGGCCAGTGGCACCAGCAGCACCGTTGCGCCGATATTCGACATCACCAGAGTGAAGAAGGTCGCAAGGCCAGCGATGACTGTCTGCATGACCCAGATGGGCACGTCGCCGATGACTGTCAACAGATGATTGGCTATCCAGATGGCCGCGCCCGAGTGATCAACGGCAATACCCAGCGGAATCAGGCAGGCGAGCAGAAAGACCGTCTGCAGGCTGACGGCATCGTAGGCTTCATCGATGGTCAGTACGCCAGACAGGATCATGCCCAGCGCACCGGCCAGCAGCGAGATGGAGAGGGTGTCCGTGAGCAGGAACAGGACCAGCGACAGAACGAAGAAGATGATGGCCGGCCGCAGCTTGTTGGTGCGGATGTCCTCGTATTTGACATCGGTGGCGACCACCACATCGCGGTTGCTTTTCAGCTTGTGCAGGTCTTTCCAGCTGGAGTGCACGACCAGCGTGTCACCTGCCTGCAGGACCGTATCGCGAAAGCCACTCTTGATGACGTGATCGGCGCGGTAGATCTGCAGGATGTTGGCGCCAAAATTGCGCCGTGGCTTGATTTCGCCAATGGCCTTTCCGACCAGCGTGGAAGCAGGGGGGATGACCACCTCTCCGATGCCGCTGTATTGCTGGTTGAGAACCTTGGCAAATCGATCCGGTTCACCGCGCAATGTCCAATGGTATTCCTTGCAGAAGGCCTCCACCTCTTCCGGATCGCCCAGCAGGCCCAGACGCGTATTCACCCAGACGGTCTCTTCCCTGTCGGGCGGGATCTTGACGACATCACCGCTGTACAGTGCCAGGATGAAGGGTGTGTTTTCGTAGGTCTCCTCGATCTGGTGGATGCTCAGGCCCACCATGGGACTGTCAACCGTTACCTGTGCCTCCAGCAGGTCTCCACTGATGCCGTACAGGCTCTGGAAATAGTCATCCGTTCGTGATGTCCGGTTGGAGTCGGGATCGTCCTTGGGTAGCACGAATCGTCCGGCCAGAACGAAGTAGAGCACGCCGGTAATGCTCAGGGCGATACCGACCGGCAAGACCGAAAACAGGCCGAAACTCTTCATCTGCTGGTCGGCAGGCAGCTGCTGGTTGGACGACAGCAGCAGATCGTTGAGCAGGATCAGTGGGCTGGAGCCGATCATGGTGGCGGTTCCACCCAGGATGATGCAGAAACCGACCGGCATCAGCAGGCGGCTCATGGGAATGCCGGTACGCGTCGAAACGCGACTGACCACTGGCAGGAACAGGGCGGCAACGCCGATGTTCTGCATGAAGCTGGAAGCCAGAGCTGCGATACCCGACATGAGCGGGCTGATACGGTTTTCGGTCTTGCCTCCGATGGAGAGTATCAGCTGGGCCAGTTTGCCCATGAGGCCGGTCTTGTCCAGACCCTTGCCGATGATCATGACGGCGATGATGGAGATCACCGCGTTACTTGAAAATCCCGAGAACAGTTCAGTCAGACTGAGGATGGGATCCAGACCGGGTACGCGGGAAACCAGTCCGAGTGTCACCATGATCATCAGGGCGGCGACATCGACCCGCACGACCGAAAATGCAAACAGATAGACCGTCGCGGCAAGCAAGAACAGCACAATTGCCATTTCTGCCGTTAGGACTACCATATCGGTCATAGTGAATTCAGGTTTCCAGATACTGTGGTTGGCAAGCGTACAGAGACAACGGACGCTGTGGTGACTGGCAGATGAAGCGTCAGTGCCACCGAATGATCAGGGCAAAAAGCACGCCATCCATGACACCGGAAGCGATGGGATAATGCCGGAGACTGGTCTATAGTCTAGCCAGAAGGACTCGCATTCCGAGATGATCGACTTGTCCGGAGCGCTTGCAGCCAGTGTACCAGCAGGGCCGGGCGGTTTGGCTACTGTCAAGTGTCAGCAATCTGTTAATTCTTACTATTGCGCCCGTATATCCTGTTTTCTTCGTCGCCCGAACATGATTGATCAGAATTCGAACTATATTCAACCCTAAGTCTGGCCCGCAACTGTCGTTCAATGACGGTAACGAACAGTCGTCTTCCGAATCGGATACATGAAAATACAACTCTCCAGTACTCTCCCGTTTACCCCGGTGCAACTCGACTCTCGGCATGACGCGCCGCGCCGGGCGGTTGGCCAGCTGTTCGGGTTCGACGGAACACGAGAATTCCGCACCGCCGTCTACGAATTCAGCCACGGAGATGACGATCGCATCCAGTACCAGATCGATCCGCGGGAACGCGTCTATCTGGATGATGTGGCCGCCAATGATGCCGATGCGCCGGCCTTGCCAGTGGACACTTCGGACAACGAGCCCGACGGTTCGCTGGAATGGGTCACGCACGACGAGTCACTCACCTACAAGCCTTACGCGTTTCTGGTCATGAACGCCATGACGAAGCTGGTCGGGCAGTGGGATGGTGTCGTCTACCAGGCGCCCAGTGGCGAACGTCTGCGAGATTCCGTCTGGAACGCTACCTTGCAGGTGGTGGACGCCTGCGTCTGCAACAAGCTGGGTCTGTGGGTCAAGGTCGACATGGCGGCCGACAAGGGGACTGCGAATGAAACGGTGCAGGCCGCATCCCGCTCACTGGGTTGGGTACCCTTGCAGGCGACTGCCAGCTGACAGTCTTGCAGCGCGCGCCGCACGAGCTGTGCGGCGACGCCTCAGCGACTCATTTTGCCGCAACGACCATCATTTCCACCCTGAACTCGGCAGTCGCCAGTCTGGGGGATTCGACACAGGCGCGAGCGGGCGGGTTCTCAGGGTCGATCCAGGCATCCCAGACTTCGTTGAGCTCGGCAAAATCGTCCATGCTGCACAGCCAGATGGTGGTTGTAAGCACCTTCGATTTGTCCGTGCCGGCCTTGGCCAGCAAGGCATCCACTTGAGCCAGAATGCCGGCTGACTGCTCGGCGACCGTCTCGCCCGAGGCGACCTGGCCTGCCAGGTAGACCGTATCGCCGTGTACCACGACCTGTGCCATGCGCTGGTTGGCGTCCATTCGGGTAATGCTCATCGTCTTGTCCCTATCCTGTCATTGCTGTTGTTGCCGAGCGGGCGATGATACACCGGGTCATGATGCTGTCACTGCGTCTCTATAGGCTGTGGACGCGAAATTGGGCATCATGTAACTTCCGGACCAGGGTCCGGCAAGCTGCGAGGGAAAAAAACGGATGAAACAGTACTACATACCGACATCGTTTCTGTTACTGGTTGCGGCCGCCTGGGTGCCATCATTGCGCGCAGCGGGTCAATGCGGTGAGGACACCGCCATCTTCGAGATCCAGGGGGCGACGCATGTCTCCGTCTTGCAGGGGCAAACGGTGGATACCTGCGGTGTGGTCACTGCCACCGCCTTCAACGGCTACTATCTGCAGGATGCAATCGGTGATGGGGATGACGCCACGTCTGATGGCATCTTTGTCCTGAACAGTGGCGAGCAGCCGCCGGTGGGAAGCGTGCTGGAACTGCGGGCCACGGTTGCGGAATTCATCGCGGGCGGCGTGTCGAGCGGAAATCTGTCCACGACCACACTGGTTGATGTCGAGGAAGTGAGCATTCAGGGCGAAGCCGAGTTGCCAGCGCCGGTGTTGCTGGGTCTGGATGGACGGCATCCTTCATCGACTGTCGTGATCAGTGACAGTGAAACGCTCACGGACATCAACCTGCAGCTGGCAAGCGATGCCGCGGAGACGCCTTTCAATCCGGATGTCGATGCCATCGACTTCATGGAGTCGCTCGAGGGCATGCTGGTCAGCGTGTCGAATCCGGTGGCTGTCTCCGGCGTGCGTCAGTTTGGCCGCTTCAGTGCCGAGGTTGTTGTGTTAGCCGATCGTGGCGCCCTGGTGGAGCCGGTGGAAGCGCTGGGCGAGCGTGGCGTTCTGTTCCTGCAGCCAGATATCGACAACCGAGGCGATCAGAACCCGGAGCGCATTCAGATCCAGTTCGACGGCACCCTCTACGGCAGTACCGATTACCCGAACATCAAGGTGGGCGACACGCTGGAAACCATCACCGGTGTCGTGGGGTACAGTTTCGGCAACTATGAAGTCAATGCACTTGGACCGGTAACGAGCGTTGATGGAGGTCTGCAGGCCGAACGCAGTACACTGGTGGGCAGCCCGTCCGACCTGTTGCTGGCCAGCTACAATGTACTCAACCTCAGCGCCGTGGAGGCCGATGCCGAGCAGCGACAGGCCATCGCCAGCCAGATTGTCGATTCACTGAACGGGCCGGATATCATTGCCTTGCAGGAAGTGCAGGACAACAATGGTGATATCGGCGATTGCAGCGGTGATGACACCTCCGACTGTGCCGGTGTGCTGGATGCCTCCGACACCTTGCAGGCGCTGGCCGATGCCATCGAGGAACAGGGCGGACCCGCCTACGCCTTTGTCAATGTCGATCCGCTGGTGGAAACCACGGATGACAACCGCGATG
This sequence comes from Granulosicoccus sp. 3-233, assembly GCF_052681095.1. Classification (NCBI taxonomy): domain Bacteria; kingdom Pseudomonadati; phylum Pseudomonadota; class Gammaproteobacteria; order Chromatiales; family Granulosicoccaceae; genus Granulosicoccus; species Granulosicoccus sp. 3-233. The sequence goes on along the minus strand of NZ_JBQYLE010000005.1, from coordinate 271,353 downwards.
ACATCGATACCTTCGGTGGCGCCTCGCTGGGCAATATCCGCAACGCCTTTCTATACAACCCGGAACGTGTCACCTTGCTGGACCATCAGGGCATTACCCGGGAACAGCTGGCCGAGCGAGGCTCGAGCGTGCCTGATGCCTTCGATACCTCGCGTGACCCGCTGGAGGCTGTCTTCGAGTTCAATGGTCGCCGTATCACGCTGCTCAACAATCACTTTTCCTCGCGCTTCGGGTCAAGCCCGATCTTTGGCGGACCGCAGCCCTTCGTGCAGGCCGGTGAAGAGGCGCGCGCGGCGCAGGCCCTGGCCATGCATGAACTGGTTGCCGCAGAGCTCGACGCCGATCCGGATGCCAGAGTCGTGGTTCTCGGCGATCTGAATACCTTTCAGTTCACGGATGAGCTCAGTGAGGTTCTGCCTGCTGCCAGTGATTCGCGGCTGTTGCACAACCTCATCGAGACGGTGCCCGGTGGTCAGGCGTATTCATTCAACTTCGAAGGCAATGCGCAGGCTCTGGATCATGTGTTCGTGACCGACTCCTTGTTGCAGGGCGCTCAGGCAGATTATGTCAACGTCAATGTCGATTTTGCACGGCTGTTCGATTCCGTGGTGGCCAGTGACCATGAGCCGGTGCTTGTCCGGGTCGACATGAGCGGTGCCGTGCAAGCCGAGACGCTGGCCTTGACCGGCGCGGTGTACTCCAGTACCGCCCTGGAGCTGTTCTGGAATTACGATGACCTGCAGACAAGCCCTGTTGGTGTCGACATCCTGCGAGACGGGGTTCGGATCGCGGGTAATGATGGCCGCAGTTTCTTTCAGGAGGGGCTGTCCCCGGACACGGTATATCACTATGAGGTCTCGGCCTTCGATGCCCGGGGTGACATCGTGGCGAGCGGCAGCATCAGTCTGCAAACAGCCGTGGGCTATCCCGTTGCGCCGGCAGTGCAGGTGGCCAGCCTCACCGGCCTGGTGTATTCCTCTTCCGCACTGGAACTGTTCTGGCAGCCGCCGGCGGACAGCGATGAGTATTACCTGTACCAGGTGGTGCGCGATGGTCACTTGCTGGAGACCAATGACGGACGCAGCTTCTTCGATTCCGGATTGCAAGCGGATACCGACTACGCCTACGAAGTGCTCACCGTGGATCGGCAAGGCATGGCCGGACCGGCGGTGTCCCTGTCGCTGAAGACCAACCCCTGATGCTGATGGCCGAGCCACCGTGCCTTGTTGACGGTGGCTCGGTGCTCAGGCAACCGTGGAGAAGACGGTTCCCGGTCGTGCCTTGATATCCAGGGTCAGAAATTCCAGGCCTGCCTGGAAGGTATCGCCGCCATTACCGGGCTTGCAATACCGAACCTGACAGATGGCTGTCAGGAGACTGGTTTCCAAAAGCACCTTTGCATTGCCTGTCAGTGCCTGCGCGCAGCCAATGGCACAGCCCGCCAGGGACAGGTCCTGCAGATTGCCGGTTATGGCAATATCCTTCGGCCAGCGTGTCCAGAGCGTTACCGTATCCCTGACATCGTGACGGTAGATGCGCCGAAGTTCGTCGGACAGGGATTGTGGCAGTTCTTCCATTGGCAGCGATGGAGCCGCACAGCGCAGACAGTATTTGGTGGCTCCGTAGGGCTGACGTCCAAGCGTGGCATTGGCTCGGGTGGCGCCACAGAACTGGCAGTGAGGTCGGGCGGGCAGGCTGCTGAATGTCGTTGCAGCCCGGTCTTCGTCGGTGTGCTGTCGCTGTCCGTTCGTCTGCCGGTAATGCGCCTTGCCCGAGTCTCCGGTTGGGCGGTTCGGCGAGTCATGCGGAGAGCTCGCTCGTGATTCCCGGGAGGTTTCATCGGTGGATTCGCGTGATTCGCGTGATTCGTGTGATTCGTGTGATTCGTGTGATTCGTGCGAAGCCTTGTTCGCGGAACCGCGCGACGCATCTTCCGTCGTGTGCGAGCCGGGCCGCTCCGCTGCCTGTGGGCGCGGAGTGCCGCCTGCGTTCTCCGAGGACGGTCGAGTGCCGGCAGCCGCTGGTGCGGACTGAGCTGCGGCCCGTCTGGCCATATCGCGCAGCTGCTCATCGTAGCGGGCACGGCGTTCCGGATCGCACAGAGTGTCGGCCGCCAGATTCAGCAACTGGGCCAGTGACGGATCGCCACCGAGATCCGGGTGATGTCGCAGTTTCTGCATCATTGCACGGTAGCTGGCCTTGATGACCGGCGCAGGGGCATCTGGCAGCACATGCAACAGCTGATAATAGTCTTGCCTGGTATCCACACCTCTCTAGCGGCGAATGGGGGTCTGTGCTGAAGGGCGCCTGCCGCAGATTCGGCATCATGCTGCCGGTATCCCGATTCTGGCTATACCCCCGCATGCCACCGTTTGCTAATCTGGGCAGGTTGCTATTGTGGAGTAACCAGCATGCCAGCACTCAATGCTCAAGCGTCCATCGATATTTCGGCTCCCCTGAAGGATGTCCATGATGTTCTGGTGGATTTCCACACCTGGCCAGTGTGGTCTCCGTGGCTGTACCTCGAGCCGGATACGCAGGTGAGTTATCGAGGAGAGACCGGTCAGACGGGTCATGGCTATGACTGGGTGGGCAACAAGGTGGGTGCCGGCGGCATGACGCTGACGGCAACCACGGGGGACAGGATCGAGTGCGACCTGCAGTTCCTGAAACCCTTCAAGTCCTTTGCCCGGGTGACGTTCGAATTGCAGGAAACGGCGCCGTCGAGTACTCGTGTGGTCTGGCTCATGGACAGCCGCCTGCCTTTCTTCATGTTCTTCATGAAGGACACCATGAACGGCATGATTCGCTCTGACTACCGTCGCGGGCTGGCCCTGCTGAAGGATCATGTCGAATCGGGAAAAGTGCCTTCCCACAGTGAATTCGTGGGTACCGTCACGGTTGATGGTTGTGATTACATCGGCTGCCGGTCCAACACCGACATGACGAACATCGCCGAGTCCGTGGAGCACAGCTTTCAACGCTTGTACGGGTCAGAGGCCGGCAGAAAGTTTCACAGCGGTGGCAGAGCGTTCTGCTTCTACGAGCGCATGGACTACAAGCGTGACGCCTGCGTGCACATCGCTGCACTGCCTACGCAGGGCAGGGTCGAGGTGGAGAGCCCGCTGCTCTCGGGCAAGCGACCCTCCTGCAATGCCCTGAAGGTGGTGCATACCGGTCCCTACCGACATCTGGGAAATGCCTGGTCTCTGTTGATCAGCGAGTCACGCCATCAGAAACTCAAGGCGTCCAGAACCGTGTCTCCGTTCGAATGCTATCTGAACGATGCGGAGACCACGGCAGAGGACGAACTGGTCACCGAGCTGTTTCTGCCGTTGCAGGGATGACGGCCTCTGCTTCGATCTCCACCCGGTATTCGCCGACCAGTCGACTGACCTCGATCAACGTGTTGGCTGGCATGCAGTGGCCCAGATAACGGCCATGGACACGCGATACCGTTTCCCAGTCATCTGCATTGCTCAGGTAGATGCGAGTTCGCACCACGTCATCCAGGCTGGCTCCCAGCGAGGACAGGCTGGCTGATATCTTGTCCATGACATAGGTGGTCTGGGCACGCAGGTCGTCAGCACCGATGACCCGGTCACTGTGGTGAGTGGCGGTGGTGCCACTGACAAGCACACGATTGCCGTCACGCACTGCCCGGCTGTATCCACAGATGGGTTCGAATTCGCTTCCACTGGAGATACGCCAGCGATCGTTGCGACCTGCCACAGCCTCTCTGGTGAAGACCGGCGGCAGGGAATCGAGATGGTCACTCAGATCCCCCGAGGCGGTGAGAAAGGGTGGGCGCCTGTACTCGGTGCCGCAATCCCCGGCGATCGGAGTCAGCTGACGGCTGCTGTCCGTGATGCTTGCCATGTCATCCGACGACAGATTCAGTGCCAGCAGTTTGCGGTTGTCTTCCCGGTGCTGACTGTCCGTCAGACGCGCGCCGACAATCACCCCGGTGACGGCCGCCTGCTGCATGACCCAGCGTGTCGCCACGTTGGCGATGGACACCTGGTGCCGTGCCGCGATATCTGCCAGCAGCTGCAACATCTGTTGATAGGCCTGCCAGCCACCCGCCGCCTGTATGAAGCGCTGATACTTCATCTTGCTCCAGTCGGGAACGGCCGCCGGTTCCGCAGCGCCGAGCCAGCGATCCGAAAGAAAGCCGCCCGCCAGAGTGCCGTAGGCCAGCAGACGCACGCCGCTGTCCCTGCACAGTTGGGTCATGTCGCCCAGTGCGCGAGGATCGAGTACCGACAGGCAGACCTGGTTGGAGACGATCTCGTGGCCACAGCTGAGCAATACGGCGAGATGATCGGTATCGAAATTGGTCAGACCCAGGTGACGTATCAGGCCTTCCTGACGAAGTTCCATCAGGTGATCCATGACATCGATGTATCCGGGATGATCAAAGCTCCACCAGTGCAATTGCAGCAGATCGATGGTCTCCATGCCGAGCCGCTCCAGGCGTTCCTCGATGCCGGTACGCACAGCCTCCCGCGTGCATTGGTGAGGCTGTGGGCACCATTTCGTGAAGAGTTGTATCGGGTTGTCTCCACGGTGGCTGGCATCGATCAGCTTCTGCCGGGCAAGGCCGGCAATCAGTTCGGCGCTACCATAATGATCCGCCATGTCGAAATGCGCAAAGCCTGCGGCCGCGTAATCCATGAGATCTGCGGCGGCCGCTTCTCTGTCCAGATCCTGACCACCACGCTCGAGGTCGGCGACCTGCCACAGACCGGTGATGAGGGGGGTGTCCTGCAGGCCCAGCGAGTGCAGGGCCTGCGTCTTGTTCTGATCTGTCATGTGCAGTCGTATGACTTGGCTGATTCTTCGTGCGTGTATCGAGAGAGGTCGGATTCTACTGGTTCGCCAGCGTACCGATGAAGGCGTCGACGTCAGCCAGAGGGTAATAGGCCGCTTCTTCCACACCGGTTTCACTGAACGTCCAGGCCACGGCCGGGGCGGAGACATCGCCATTGGCATCGAATACCACGGCACCGGTCGCGCCCTGATAGGAAATGTTCTCACCGGCTGCCAGCAGTTCGCGCGCCTGCTTCAGTCCTGCCACATCCGGGAAGATGGGCGTGCCATCGGGATCGGTGACCCGGGGCACACTCGCCGCAATGGTGGCACCTTCGAGCTCTGCGGCCGCGTCCATCGCCAGCAGGGAGATCATGACCGCATCAAAGCTGTTCGGCAGTCCGGGACCATTGGGCTCGGCACTGAACTTGGCCTTGTACATGTCGACAAAAGTGGTGGCCGAGTCGGTCCGCGGCGGGGCAGAATCATGGCCGATCAGTTTTTCCAGATACTGCATGCCGACGCCATCGCGAAACTCATCGGATTTGAGCGAGTTGGCTGCCACGAATTCCTGTGTGCCACCCAGTGACAACCATTCCCGAACCAGGGCGATGCCCTCGGTCGGGTACAGAGCCAGATAGATTGCCTCGGGTCCGGTCTTCAGCATCGAGGTCACTTCTGCCCGGTAGGATGGCTGTGCATCGTTGATTGCCGCAGAGGTCGTGACCTCGATACCCAGGGTCTCCAGGTCGGCGGCGACCAGCTTGCCGATATCCTGGCCCCAGTCATCATTCTTGTAGAAGATGCCGACACTCTTGTATCCGCGATCCTTGATCAGCTTGGCCGCGATGGCGGCCTGGTTGCGGGTGGTGGCAAAGGTTCTGAACCACAGGCCTTTGGTCTTGCCCTCTCTGGCGACATCGGTAAACGCGGTTGACGAGGAGCAGCAGGACATCTGCATGACACCGGAAGGCGCAGTGACCGATGTCAGGATGGGCATGGAGACGCCGCTGGACACGGCGCCAATCAGCACGGGCACCTTGTCCAGATCCACCAGCGCCTTGGCCGCATCCACACCGATCTTGGGATCGGTCTGCGTGTCTCGCAGCACCATCTCGACATCGCAGCCCTTGACACCGCCGGATTCATTGTAGAGCTCCACCGCAAACTGGGCGGTAGCAGCGATCGGTCGTCCCCAGTCCACCGAGGTCGGCAGAACGGCACCGATTTTCGTGGTGCAGTCGGCAGCCTGTGCAGAGGCAAGAGGCGCCATCAGGGACAGGCCTGCGAGCAACAGCAGGCAGGTTGAATACAGACGGGTCATGAATGCAATGCGTTTTTTCACTGTGTATTCTCGGCTGGGTGGCTTGGGGAACGGGATGAGGCTGATGACTGAGCTGCAGCATCAGGGTTGGCTGGTGGGTAGGGGTGGACACTGAGTTTCTCCGGCAGCAGGCCGCGAGGTCGCCACAGCAGGGAGAACACGATGATGGAACCCACCAGGATGTACTGGATGGAGCCGGTGTACAGCTGCAGATGGGTCGGTACGATGGCGGTCAGCAACCAGCCGCTGCCGACCCAGGCACCCCAGACCACCAGCGTACCGAGCACGGCTCCGGCATTGTTGCCACTACCACCGACAATCAGCATGGCCCAGATCTGGAAAGTCAGGATGGGGGCCAGATCCTGGGGACTGATGAAGGCGTAGAAGGTAGCGTACAGGGCACCGGACAGCCCCATGATCATGGCACCGATGATGAAGGCCGTGAGCCGTACCGCGGAGGGTGATTTACCCAATGAGCGGGCCGCCCGTTCGTTTTCCCGCACGGCCCTGAGCAAGCGGCCGAATGGGGAGCGCACCAGAATTTCCAGAAACAGGAAAACCAGACTGACACACAGCACCACGAAGAACAGAAACAGCAGGTTGTAGGCAAAGCTGTTGCCGACCAGCGCTTCGAACGGGCGTTCGAAGCCGCGCAATCCGGTGGCCCCGCCGGTCAGCCAGCTGGCATTGCGCATCAGGGATTCCATGGCGATGGCCACGCCGAAGGTGGCGATTGCCAGATAATCGTGGCGCAGCCGCGTGGTGGCCAGGCCGACGAGCAGAGCCAGCAGACCTGCGAGCGCTATACCGCCCAGCAGGGCAACAGGGTAGGGCAGGGAAAAGCCGCCTAGACCATCGATTCTGTCCGGCCCGCCCAGCAGGATGATGCCATAGGCGCCGGCCCCGAAGAAGGCAACGATGCCGCCATTGAACAGACCCGTATAGCCCCATTGCAGGTTGAGACCGAGCACGGCTATGGCCATGATCAGCGCGATGGTCAGAAAGAAGGCGAGATAGGAAATGATGCCGATCACCGTTCTTCTCCGAACAGGCCATTGGGGCGCAGATAGAGCACCAGCAGAATGATGAGGAACGGCACCGCCGGTTTGTAACCGGCAGGAATGATCAGCAATGCCAGGCTGGATGCAAGGCCGACGATCAGGCCGCCCAGGGCCGCGCCATGGATGCTGCCGATACCGCCGACGATGGCCGCGGCAAACAGCGACAGGACCAGATCACGGCCCATGACCGGGCTGAGCTGGTTGTTCAGTGCATAACAGACACCGGCGATGGCCGCCAGGGCGCCGCCGAGCAGCCAGGCCAGCCGTACCATCGACGCCAGATTGATGCCGTTGATCTGTGCCAGCACCGGATTTTCGGAAATGGCCTTGAGTGCAAAGCCCACCGAGGTTCTGGACATGAACAGGTGCAGTGACACCATCACCAGCAGTGTCAGTGCCAGGATGAACAGCTGGTCGGCCTTGATCAGCAACAGGGGATCGCTGCTGATCATCATCGCGAAGGCTATGTCGTTGTTGTAGTGAACCGACTTCAGGCCGTAGATTAGACCGATGACGTTGCGAATGATCAGACCGATACCAAAGGAGGCGAACACCATGGTCAATGGGCCGGCCTGTTCTCGCAGGCGCTTGAACACCAGCTTGTCGATGATGGCGGCAAGCACGCCAGTGATCAGCAAGGCCGCCAGCATGGCCAGCATCAGCGACACGGACACACTCAGCATCGGCAGTTTGCTGGACAGGGCACGGGAGAATGCAGTGAAAACGGCATCCAGCGTCAGGGTGAAATAGGCACCCATCGAAATCAGCTCGGCGTGAGAGAAATTGGCGAAGCGCAGGATATGCATGATCAGGGTCAGGCCTATCGCTCCGAGCGACAGAATCGAGCCCACCAGGATTCCGTCAAACAGACTTTGCAGCATGTGCCTCCACGCGTCGCGCGCCCATGTAGATTTCACCCAGAACAGGGTCATTCATCAATGCTCGGGCATCGCCCTCGTGCTGGTTGCGACCTTCGGCCAGCACATAGGCCCGGTCGGAGACTGTCAACGCTGCTCTGACATTCTGCTCCACCATCAGTATGGCAACCCGCGTGCGGGCAAGATCCGGCAGCATGCCAAGAACTTCCTGCGCGGCCTTGGGTGACAGACCGGCGCTGGGTTCATCCAGCAACAACAGGGAGGGCGAGGCAACCAGAGCCATCGCGATGGCCAGAAACTGTCGTTGTCCACCCGACAGGGAACCGGCTCTGGAGCTGTACCGCTCGGCCAGTACCGGAAAGAGTTCGAGCATCTCGTCGACCGCCTGACGCCAGGGCTCTTCACAGCGACGTGCTGCCAGTCGCAGATTCTGCTCGACGCTCATGGTGCGGAAGATATTGTCCAGCTGTGGCACCAGGGCAACTCCCGATTGCGAGAGTCGGTCCGGGCTGATGCCGGTGATGAGTCTGTCGTCGAGAGACACCGTTCCCGACTCCACCTTCAGCAAGCCTGCGATGGCTTTCAGCAGGGTTGATTTTCCGGCGCCATTGGGGCCGATGATACAGACGATCTCGCCATGCTTCATGGCCAGGCTGACATCCGAGATGATCGGCATGCCGGGAACATAGCCGGCGGTGAGCTGGTCGACCTTCAGGCCGGTGCTGAGTTGCGTGGCCATCATGCGGGAATGACGCTCATGTCGCCCAGATAGCTCTCCAGCAGTTCATCGCAGTCCATGGCCTCGGCCGCGGTGCCTGTGAAGATCACCCGGCCACTGGCCATGGCGATGATGGGCTGGCAATGCCGCATGATGAGATCCATGTTGTGTTCGATGATCAGAAAGGTGATGCCCTGATCATTCAGGGCATGAATCCTGTCCATCAGCAGGTTGGTCAATGCAGGGTTGACCCCGGCGGCGGGTTCGTCAAGCATGATCAGTTCCGGCTTGCCCATCAGCACGCGTGAAAGCTCCAGCAGTTTCTGTTGTCCGCCAGAGAGGTTCCTGGCAGCCTCGCCGGCAACCCGGGACAGGGTTGTGAATTCCAGGATCTCCTGCGCCCGCTGCAGATGTATTTCTTCCTGTCGGCGGATGGCCAGAGGACGAATCACGGGGGCCCAGAACGTTTCGCCCAGTTGGCCGGGTGCGGCAAGCAGCAGATTGTCCAGTACCGTCATTTCCGGAAACGGCTGCGGAATCTGGAAGGTACGGGCCAGTCCTGCCCGGTAGATCTGATCGGCCGACATGGCCTGAATGGCCTGGCCATTGAACAGGATGCTGCCTTCATCGGCACGTGCCTCGCCGACGATGGTTTCGAACAGAGTGGATTTGCCAGCGCCGTTCGGGCCGATGAGGCCGGTAATGGAGCCGCGCTCGATACTCAGGGAGACATTGTCGACCGCCGTCAGATCGGCAAAGCGTTTGCTCAGATTGCGCACTTCCAGGTGGGACGCATCCGGCGATGGGATGGTCGTCATTGTGGTGCGTTCAGGTTGTATTTCATGATGCGACCGTGCGGCCCATTGCGATCCTTCTCCAGCGCATAGACGTTGCCCAGTGGTCCGCGACGTTGCGATGTCACGGCTTCGATGCTGGCGTTCTGCGACTCGTCGAGACAGACAGCGGCGCTGGCCAGCGTGTTCCCGATGTTGGCTGCCGTGCGGGCGCCGATGATCGTGGCCGCCACCTGGGGCTGCTGCAGCATGTAGCTGGTTGCCACTGCCGAGAGCGGAACACCTTGTTGTCTGCCGATATCGGCCAGTGTTTCCAGAAGCGCCTGGAACAGGTCCCAGCCGCCGAAGTCCTCGATGATCAGACGATACTTGATGAGTGATCGGTTCTCGAATGCAAAGCCGGGGTCGGGCTGTCCCAGCCACCGGTCGGTCAGGAAGCCACCGGCCAGCACGCCATAACACAGGATCCGGATGTCATTGTCCGAGCACCATTGGCTGAAAGCGCCAGCGGGGCGATGGTCGAGCAGTGAGTATTGCACCTGTGCCGAGACCATGTCGAAATCCTTGTCGACGAAACCCTGCATGGCAGATTGGTCCCAGTTGGTGCAACCCAGGTAACGAATCTTGCCCTTGTCCCTGAGGGTCTTGAGCACATCCAGACTGGCCAGGGGGTCACCCAGTGAAAGGTCCCACCAGTAGAACTGCACCAGATGCAGTTGTTCCAGGTTCAGGCGCTTGAGCGATCGATCGATGATGGCTTCGATATCGCGATGAGTGATGGTGCTCAAGCTGTCAAGGTCCGGAACCAGCTTCGTATGCACCTGAATACGCTCTTCAACGGGGCCGCCGTCACGTTGTCGCAGCTGTTTGACGGCATCGCCGATCATCTCCTCGACGCCGGTGTAGATATCGGCGCAATCGAAGGTGGTGATGCCATTGTCTACGAAGCGCAACATGTCATCGACGGCCTGTTGGCGATCGAAGCTGCCATGCCCGCCAGCGAGCTGCCAGCCACCCTTGATGATGCGACTGATGGAATAGCCCGGACGCAGGTCGGTACGCGAAACACTCATGATCGATTATTGGCTGGATGAGGAATCTGCCCAGTGCGGGGTGCCGCGCTGGTCAGGCAGACCGGTGGTGCCGGCGTGGGTGAACCGGCGCTTGCCAGTACGTGTGATACGGAAGCGTCCACCGCAATGTGGATCGGGACAGGCAATGACAGCATCCGTGCTCATCCAGTCATGTTCACTGGTTTCTCGCTGCCGAGCCGGTAACAGCGGCAGCAGAGCAGCCAGCGGGTAGAGCGGAAATCGTCCTTCCGGACCGAAGACGAGATTTTCCCCGTGCATCATGAAGTATTGCCCTGGCTGGTGATCGCAGACCATGGGTCTGTCGGAACCGATGACCTCGATCTTGAGGTCGTACAACCAGAATTCTCTAGAGTCACTCATGAGACGGGGCAAGGCATGGGGGGCGGAAGGTGAGAAGTGACAATAATCTAACACGAACCCGGAGCGACCCGCGACCGGCTTGACCGGCGTCGCAGCGGTCAGCGATCCGGTCGGGGGAAGTCTGGATCAGTTCACAGTCTTGCAGTTACAGACAGTCTGCAGCCCCCGGCAGCAATCCGTCCAGCAGGAAGGTGGTGACGATCGAGTCCACACAGTCATTCTGACCGTTGAAGACGCTGGTATGTCCCTGATGGGAAGAGGCGAGATAATGCCCGCCAATGGCCCGTGCCATCTCTTCGGACCAGACCAGGGGAGTCTGGGCGTCCGAGGTTCCCCCAATGACCAGGGCGACGGGTGCCGTGCCGGTTGCAATCGGTGACAGTGGATCGATGCTCTCGGGCCAACCGGCACAACTGCCCGCTTGCCCGATGTAGGCTTCGGCGAACAGATCGGACAGTGCATTGAATGTCGGCAGACTGGCACTCAGTTGCTCTGCCGTCGGGCGGGTGGCGTCATCGGCACACAGTATGGCCTTGTGGATGAGCGTATCGTCCTCTGCACCGTCATCGATATCCAGTTCCAGCAGCTGCACCAGCAACTCCAGGCCGGAGCGATCCCCGCGCATCAGGTAGCTGACCAGAGGGGCAGTCAACAGTTCGCCCAGTGCCGGGTTCTGGCTGGCCTCGACTACCAGTTCTCCCAGCAGGGCCAGTTCGGCTTCCCGGTTCTCGCGCAGCAGCACGTCGACCTTTTCGATGAGCAGGTCTTGCAATCGTGCTGGATCGCAGTCGGGCTCACTGATGGTGCAATCCTGTAACAGGGCTTCCAGATTGCGCTGCATGGCTGACAGGGCTCCTTCCGCGAGCGCGCCTACCGAACTGTCCGGGCGCAGACTGCCGTCCAGAATCACTGCGCCACTGGTGTCAGGGTAGGTTTGCAAGTAGAGAGCGGCCAGTCGGGAACCATAGGAATAGCCGATGAAGTCAAGTCTGGGCAGGTCCAGAGACTGGCGAATCGAGTCCATGTCGCGGACCACATTCATCGAGCCCAGCTGCAGCAGATAGTCGCCTTCCTGCTCCAGGCAGCGTGCGGCCAGCTCGGCGCTTTGCTCGACGAACGCCTCAATGGCAGTGGCGTCCACCAGGTAATCACCGAGGAGGTCGACATCAGAGGTGTCACAGTCTATCGGCGTGCTCTCGCCGACGCCTCGTGGGTCAAATCCGATCAGATCATGATGTTGCCGAATGGCGTCCGGCACGCTATCGACCTCCTGCAGTATCTGCAGAACTTCGAGGCCGGAAGCGCCCGGACCTCCGGGGTTGAACAGCAGGGCTCCGGTAGAAGGTTGCTGGATGGCCGGTAATCGATTCAATGCAATGTCGATCATGCCGGCCCGATCATCACCGTAATTCATGGGCACTCTCAGGGTGGCGCAGTCGAGACTGTCATCTTCCGGGCAACTGCGCCAGGTCAGGACACCATCGGATTCCGCCACGGGATCATCGGAGGAGCAGGCGGTGAGCAGTACGCCACAGAAGGCCAGGGGCAGCAGTTTGTATCGTGTCATCATGGGGACTCCATTGACGGGGTTGATGTCGGGAATCACACGATAGGCAGGAGCCGTGTCGAATCGCGTAACGGTATGTACGCTGTGACGCTGCTGCGCTGGATTGCCAGGCGAAAGGTTGCCTGCGGGCGATGTCTGTTACGCAGCGTTACAATGCGCGAGCGGGCGATATGGGTCAATGAGGGCCAGCTTCATCACCACACGGTTTTCGACATGGAATACGGGAAAAGGATTGTATTGGCGGTGCTGGCCATGACGACGCTGGGACAGGCTCACCCTGTCTGGTCGGCGGCTTCAGCTCGCGACCGTGCACCACCGGCACCGGAGTCGGCCCGAGAGAACGGTGGTTTTCTGGAATTGGGTCTGACCGCGCAGATCGAACGCCACGCACTGGCTCACAAGAACCCAGACGACAATGGCGATGGTGATTTTTCACTCGGCGTGATGGTCAGCGCCGGCTATCAACATGATCGCTACTTCGTGGAAGCCACCGATAGCTGGTTCGGAGGCCTGAATCTGGGTGTCAACCTGTTGCAGACTCCGGAGCTCAGCGTCGATCTGCTGCTGGCGAACATTGCCGGTCATATCTCGATCGAATCAGACGAGCCGCCCGCACCCGTCACCGAACAGGAACGCAATGATGCCATTCTGGACAGGGACAGCTTGTTCATCGCAGCCGGCACGCGCATCACGGCCTACCGGGGTGACAGCCTGCTGCAATTGCGTCTGCTGTCAGACTGGTACGATGACAACGGACTGCAGGCCAGTGCAAGGCTGGGTCATCGATGGCAGGTCGGCAACTGGAATTTTCAGGGGATTGTCGGTGCGCGCTACTACTCATCCACATTCAACAACTATCTGTACGGTGTGACCGATGCAGAGGCTTCACAGCGTTTTCCTTCCCATACGACGGGTCATGCCTGGATACCGGAAGTGGAGCTGGGTGCCAGCTATCCGTTGAGCAGGGATTGGGTTTACACATCGCGTCTGCGTTTCAAGCAATTGCCGGCGTCGGTCACGGACAGTCCCCTGGTGACGGATGATCAGGAGATATTCCTGACGACGGGAATTCACTATGTATTCTGATCAGGTTGACAGCGGAGGCTGCGTCTCGTGTGGCGATGCCGTTGGCAAGCGGCGCAGCTCGAGGCTTGCACGACGGCTGTCCCTGACGATGATGGGGGTGCTGATCTGTCTGCAGGCATCCGGCTTCCGGGGAACAGGCTTGCGTCATGCGCATGCCGAAGAGGGAAGTGGCGAGCGTTCTCCGGCAGCGACGGTGCAGCTGCAGGTGACCCCCTCAAGCTGCGTCGCGCTGCATCGAGGGCAAGTCTGCTTTCAGCGATTGCAGCTTCGCTGGAACAACCCTGAAGGTCGTCGTCTGTGCCTGTTTCATCAGCCATTGGAAGAGGCTCTGCATTGCACCACAGTCTCACCGGCAGTCTATCGACATGAGTATCGCTCGGCGGAGTCGGAAGTCTTCATCCTGCGTGAAGCGGTCTCGGGCGAGGTACTGTCCACGGCTACCGTGACCACGGCCTGGGTGTATCGCACGGGTAAACGCAGCTCCAGTGGTTGGAGGTTGTTCTGAGCCATGCACAGTGAGACGACACAGCATGTCATGGTGGTGGAAGATGATGAATCGCTTGCCCGCTGGATTGCAGACTATCTGGTTTCCCACGGCTATCTGGTGTCGATTGCAACCCGGGGTGACCTGGCTCTGCAGATGTTGCGAAACGACATGCCGGATGCACTGATTCTCGATCTCAATCTGCCGGTAATGGATGGTATCGAGGTGTGCCGCCAGGCTCGCGAGTTCTTTGCCCGGCCCATCATCATGATGACTGCGCGCGATACCGAGGCCGATGAAGTGAACGGCCTGGAGAGCGGGGCTGATGACTATCTGGCCAAGCCGGTCAGGCCCGGCATTCTGCTGGCTCGACTGCGCGCCTTGTTGCGTCGATCCAATCAGGAGCTGGCACCTGCCCTGATACGTATTGGTGGTCTGAGTATCGACGTCGAATCGCGTAGTGCCAGCCTCAACGACGAGGCAGTAGCCCTGTCGACGCTGGAGTTCGATGTACTGCAACTGCTGGCCGCCAATGTCGGAAAGTGCATGCGACGCGAGGATCTGATTGCCGAGATCAGAGGCATCGAATACGACGGCTTCGATCGTTCGGTGGATGTCTGTATCTCGCGGTTACGTCGAAAGCTGGAAGACGATGCGCAGGAGCCTCGGCGGATCAAGACGCTGCGCGGGGTCGGCTATCTGCTGGCCGCGGATGCCTGGTGATGTTCCACGGTCGACAGTCATCCATGCGACGTTTGAGTCTGTCACTGCTGCTGGTGGTGATCGTGGCGATTGTCGGTGCCGGCTGGGCAATGGACCGACTGTTTGCCAGGCTGGATCATGGGGATGATGACGACTTGCAGATCGCCGAGCAGCTTGGCTATCGCATGGTCACCTGGCTCGATGGCATCGAGACACTGCCAGCCGAGTCTGTCTTGCCAGCGTCGGACGAGGCCTACGATGCCTACCTGATTGCCCGAGACAGCATCGCCTTGCCCGAGCCGCTGGGAGTGCAGCTGGCCGACGGTCAGGTCGTGATGCTTGAATCCCGAAGGGGTGTCGCCCTGCATTTCCTGCTGCCAAAGTCGCAACGCATTCTGGTGCTGACGGTTCCGCAGCCATCCTCCGGGGGGACAGCCTTGCGTCTTCTACTGACCATTGTCTTCTACAGCTGCATTATCCTGTTGGTGCTGGTCTGGTTGTATCCGCTGATACGGCGCCTGCAGAAGCTGGCCACCGCTGCAAGATGCATAGGACAGGGAGATCTGTCGCAACGAATCGAGACCCGTCCAGCCAGTCAGTTATACGATATCGAGTCCGAGTTCAACGCCATGGCGCAACGAATCCAGGTGTTGATGGAGGATAACCGGATGCTCAGCAGTGCCGTCTCCCATGATTTGCGAACGCCTCTGGCACGTCTGCGCTTTGGTGTGGATGCACTGGATGAAACCTCACTGGATGCCAGACAAGGCGACTATGTGGCCAGAATCAGCAAGGATCTGGACAGTATGGAGCAGCTGGTGAATGTGCTGCTGGAATTTGCGCGTCTGGAGCAGCGGCTGGATGAGCTGCCGCGTCGTGCGGTGTCTCTGCTACCCATCGTTCAACAAGCCATCGACTCGCAAAGCCCTGATGCGTCGATGCGTGTCGAGACGCTGGTGATCGGGGATGTTCCAACGGTCATGGCCGATGAGCGCTACACCCTGATGCTGATCAACAACCTCATGCAGAATGCCGTTGCATATGCACGCAGCAGAATCCGGGTGTCCATCTCGGTGCAGGATGGACGCGTCAAGCTGCAGATCGACGATGACGGCCCCGGGTTTCCCGAACTGGAGGTCGAACGGCTGTTCAAGCCCTTCCAGAAGGGGAGTCTGCCGAATGTGCCTGATCAGGCAGTCCATGGCTATGGACTTGGCCTGGCCATCGTGGAGCGAATCGTACGCTGGCTGGGTGCCAGCGTGTCACTCGGCAGAAGTAGCGATCTGCAGGGAGCCAGGGTGACGGTCGGTTTCGGCATGCCGGAGATCACCGGCATGGCAGCAGCCGCAGTTGATTGATCAACGCTGGCGGTAGAAACCCGATTCCACCGCGGCATAGCTGAAGTTGACAGCCGAGAACCGGTCCTGCCAATACGCACGAGTGTCCTCATCCCAGTCGGCGTAGATGACCAGATCTATCTGGCCGGTGAGAATGCCGTTCGATAGTTGTTCGATATGATGGGCGACATGATTGCTGCCCAGATGAGCTTCCAGGGCAGCGGAATCCTCGAAAACTTCCAGCCAGCGAAAAACGGTTTCTATCTCGTTGCGACTGGATTGTGTCAGGGCGTGCACCAGCATGCCGGGTTCCTTTTCACGCACCAGGTCATCGATGATCTGGCCGAGTTCCAGGTAACGGGCAACGTTTTCGTTGGGAACATGTTCAAAGGCTTCCAGTGCCATGATCTTGTTGTCGCTGGGTACAGTCGTCTGCTGCTGGGTCACGTTTCCGGTCCTCGGTGGCTCGATCAGAAATGGTTGTGCGGCCCGTCGTCGGTGGGAAACCGCTGTTGCAGTCTATGCAACAAATGTTAGAAATACAACAAATCGCGCAAGGCTTGAACTTGAGTGGATTCAGCTGTCCGTAGCATCGAATTCGAAGGGGCCCTGTTCGGTAAGTACCAGGTCGAACTCATCCAGGGCCGCATAACGGGCTGGCAGCACCTTGCCGATCTTGCTGCTGTCCGCCACCAGAATCTTGCGAGTGGTGCTGGCCATTGCAGCCTGTTTGACACGGATTTCGTTGAAGTGGGTGCAGGTAGCGCCCAGTTCGCCATGGATGCCTGCGGCCGAGAAGAAGCCTGTGTTGATACCGAGGCGATCGAACATGGACTCGGCGCCCAGGCCATGAAAGGAGGTAGTCGGTGGATGATATTCACCACCGATCATGATCAGTTTGACGTTGGGTTTTCTGACGGCTCGATCAGCAACATTCATGGCACAGCAGATAACGGAAATCTCCAGTTCCAGAGGCAGAAGGTCCATCAGGTGTACCAGAGTTGTACCACTATCGACGAATATCATGTCTGCGTTGATGGCATGTGGCAGGCATTGCTCGCAAGCCCGGATCTTTTCGCTTTCGTGCAGATCAGCGGCGAGCCCCAGGTCGTAGGGCCGTCGGTTGGACAGTTGATTGGCCGGCACGATATGACCGCCCAGATATTCGAACTTGTCCGGATTGGCCCGGATATCACGGCGGATGGTCATCTCCGAGACATCGAGTATCTCTGCCGCATCTCGAATGTGCGTACTGGACCGGGTTGTGATCAGGTCCAGCAATCTGGAGAGGCGATTTTGCTTGCGATTGCCCACTGTGAGACTCCGACTGTTAGCGGATGGGTTGAGGAGAACCCCACCAATAATGCCTGTTTCTGGAGGTGCTTTCAAAAATATATGTAAAAAACCTAACAAATAATGTTTACATTCTGACAAAAATAGGCGACTCTTATGTGGAAAGTTCAAAGGACCTATTCTCATGTTGGTATCCAGGCGACGTCTGTCATGAGTGACAGCGCCAGAAAAGCCGAAATCGTTGCCCCCGCGCCAGAACCTTCCGACGATCATGCCGTGACGGTGCAACGCAATACAGGCATGCCGTTGGACTCGGGGTTGGTCGAAGCTGTGCGCATCAACCGCTCGGCCGCAGACCGGCGCATCAGTGCGTTGTCGGGCAGGCGCTCCATCAAGAAGGACGCTCAGGCGGCCTGGTTGCTCAAGGCCATCAGCTGCATGGATCTGACAACGCTGAACGGTGACGATACGGAAGGGCGTGTGCGGCGTCTTTGCGCCAAGGCAGTCAATCCGGTCCGTCAGGATCTGCTGCGAGCCATGGGAATGGAACAGAGGCATATCACGACCGCCGCCGTGTGTGTCTACCACCGCTTCGTGCCTGTGGCGGTCAGTGCATTGCAGGGTAGTGGCATACCGGTGGCGGCGGTATCAACCGGGTTCCCGGCCGGCCTGTCTCCCCACCACCTGAAACTGCAGGAAATCGAGGCATCCGTGGCCGCCGGCGCCCGCGAGATCGATATCGTCATCACACGCGAACACGTGCTGACTGGTAACTGGCAGGCCTTGTATGCCGAAATGAAGGACTACCGTGAGGCCTGTGGCGAGGCACATGTAAAGGCTATTCTGGCCACCGGAGATCTCAAGACACTGAACAATATCGCGCGTGCCAGCCTGGTTTGCATGATGGCGGGTGCCGATTTCATCAAGACATCCACTGGCAAGGAAGCCGTTAATGCCACGCTGCCGGTCACGATGGTCATGTTGCGCATGATCCGTCAGTACCAGTCGCTGACAGGATTTCCTGTCGGCCATAAACCGGCGGGTGGGGTATCGAAGGCCAAGGATGCTCTGTCCTATCTGGCGCTGGTAAAGGAAGAGCTGGGCGATGCCTGGCTGACACCCGAACTGTTTCGTTTCGGGGCATCCAGTCTGCTGGGTGATATCGAGCGGCAACTGGAACACCATGTCGAGGGCGCTTATAGCGCTCATCACCGCCACCCGATCGGATAACCCACGTGAACGTAGCCAACTACTTTGACACCATGTCCTACGGTCCAGCTCCCGAGAGCGACAAGGAAGCGCGGCAATGGCTGGCGACCCATCAGAATGGCTTCGGTCATTTCATCAATGGTGAGTTCACTAGCGTCGGCGATGAAAGCTTCGAGACCTTCGAACCGGCAACGGGTGCCACACTTGCACGACTATCGACGGCTCAACAGAGCGATATCGATGCGGCAGTGAAATCGGCACGCGCTGCTCAGGCAGCCTGGGCGGCGCAACCCGGGCATGCTCGAGCAAAGGTTCTCTATGCGCTGGCAAGAATCATCCAGCGACATGCACGCCTGATTGCCGTGGTGGAAGCACTGGACAACGGCAAGCCCATCCGGGAAACCCGTGATATCGACATCCCGCTGGCCGCTCGTCACTTCTACCATCATGCCGGCTGGGCGCAGCTTCAGGACAGCGAGTTTCCGACTCATTCGGCCATTGGCGTTGTTGGCCAGATCATTCCGTGGAACTTTCCCTTCCTGATGATGGCCTGGAAAATAGCTCCGGCTCTGGCGCTGGGCAATACGGTGGTGCTCAAGCCCGCTGAATACACCTCGCTGACGGCGCTGCTGTTTGCGGAACTGGCAGCTTCTGCCGGTTTACCGGATGGTGTGTTGAACATCGTGACAGGTGACGGTAAGACCGGTGCATTGCTGGTCGAACATGCCGACGTGGACAAGATTGCCTTCACCGGGTCCACGGCTGTGGGCAAGTGGATCCGTAAAGCCACGGCCGGCAGTGGCAAGTCGCTGACCCTGGAGCTGGGCGGGAATTCACCGTTCATCGTATTCGAAGATGCCGATCTGGATGCGGCCGTCGAGGGTGTCGTTGATGCCATCTGGTTCAATCAGGGACAGGTCTGCTGCGCTGGCTCACGGATTCTGGTGCAAGAGGGTGTCGCCGAGGATTTTCATGCCCGATTGCGGTTGCGCATGTCGCATCTGCGCCTGGGTCTGTCGCTGGACAAATGTATCGATATGGGCTCACTGGTGGCCCCGGTACAGTTGCAACGTGTCGAAGCCATGGTGCAGCAGGGTGTGGAGGCGGGAGCGACGCTGTTCCAGCCTGACATCGAGATACCGGCCGGTGGCAGTTTCTATCCGCCGACACTGCTCAGCAATGCCGACCCGACCTCATCCGTGGTATGTGAGGAAATCTTCGGTCCGGTGGTGGTGTCCATGACATTCCGCACTTTCGATGAAGCCATCGCGCTGGCCAATCACACGCGCTACGGTCTGGCTGCCAGTGTCTGGAGTGAATCCGTCAATCAGTCACTGGAAGTGGCTGCCGCACTGGAGGCGGGAATCGTCTGGATCAACACGACCAATGCAATGGACGCCAGCGTCGGCTTTGGCGGGCGCAAGGAAAGCGGTTTCGGCCGTGAGGGTGGGCGTGAAGGCTGCCTGGATTACCTGAAGCCCGATGTCTGGATGAAAGCGCCGAAACGTGTCGATCCTGAAGGCATGGCCATTGCCGCCAAGGGGGCATCGTTCGGCATGGACAGAACCGCGAAGCTGTTCATCGGTGGTCGGCAGGCGCGACCGGATGGAAACTACTCTCGAGCAGTGGTATCCCCGAAAGGTGAATGTCTGGGAGAGGTGGGCGAAGGCAACCGGAAGGATATCCGCAACGCGGTAGAGGCAGCGAGAGGGGCGGCCAGCTGGGCGAGCAAGACTGCCCACAACCGAGCTCAGATCCTGTACTACCTAGCGGAAAACCTGTCGATACGCGAGGCGGAGTTTGCCGTCCGTGTTCGAGACATGACCGGTGTGACGGTCAAGCAGGCGCAGGCTGAAGTGGAGGCCTGCATATCGAGGTTGTTCAGCTATGGCGCCTGGGCCGACAAGTTCGAAGGAGCCGTACACCTGCCGCCCATCAAGGGGGTGACGCTGGCGCTACCGGAAGCGCAGGGCGTGGTTGGTGTCGTCTGCCCGGCGGAAGCTCCCTTGCTGGGATTCATCAGCCTGGTCGCACCGTTGCTGGCGACGGGTAATCGTTGCGTTGTCGTTCCCAGCGAAGCGGCTCCCTTGTCCGCCACGGATTTCTATCAGGTACTGGAAACCTCGGACGTACCAGCCGGGGTGATCAACATTGTCACGGGCAATGCGCTGGAACTGGCGGATACCCTGAGCAAGCACAACGATGTGGATGCGCTGTGGGCCTTCGGTGGGCCGACCATGACCAGACTGGTCGAAGAACAGTCGGCAGGCAATCTGAAGAGAGTCTGGAGTGGATTCGACAGACAGATCGACTGGTTGGATCCTCGGGTAGGAGAAGGCCACGAGTTTCTGAACCGGGCAACGGATATCAAGAATATCTGGGTTCCCTACGGAGAATAGACAGCCGTGCAAGTGGCATTGAAGGCAGATATCAGCAAGAGGTGGGGCAATGCGTGAGCAAACGGGAGTATCCGTACTGGGGATCTTTGTCGCGGACACGGCCTACCAGGCCTCCCGCATGCCGAGCATCGGCGAAACGCTGACGGGAAGCGGCTTCTCGATGGGACCCGGTGGCAAGGGTTCGAACCAGGCTGTGGCCGCAGCTCGTGCTGGTGCCGTCACCCGCTTCATCAGCAAGCTTGGCGATGACACCTTCGGCAAGCTGGCACTGGATACCTATCGTGAAGTCGGTGTCATTCCCGAACTGGACATCATGGCGGATTTTCCGACTGGCGCAGCTTTCATTTTCGTCAATGACACCACGGGGGAGAATGCCATCATCGTCTACCCGGGGTCCGGTGGCACGATAACGGCGCAGGATGTCGAGCAACGGCGCAGTGTCATCGAATCATCGAAAGTCTTTGTCACGCAGCTCGAACAACCCGTTGAGGCCGCTGTGCGCGGTCTGGAAATCGCTCGCAATGCGGGTGTCACGACGTTGTTCAATCCGGCGCCTGCCGAGCCATTCCCCGAGCAGATGCTGACACTGTGCGATTTCATCATCCCCAATGAGACTGAAACAAGGGACATTGTCGGCTTCCCGGTCACCACGATCGATGAGGCCAGAGCCGCCGCAGTCGAGTTACGCAAGCGTGGAGCCGGGGGCGCCCTGATCACTCTGGGGGAGAAGGGGGTCTATGTGCTCACGGATGAAGTCGATGCGCATGTGCCCGCGATGTGCAATGCGCCAGTGATTGATACCAGTGGTGCCGGAGATGCATTTGTCGGTGGTTTCTCGGCGGCTCTGGCATCTGGAGAAGCGGTGCTGGAGGCGGTGCGCTTCGGTTGTGCTACTGCAGGAGTTTCCGTCACCCGGCGTGGTACTGCGCCATCGATGCCCGACCGGCAGGAGGTACAGACCTTGCTGGATCATGTTGCAGGTGCTGTCAGCTGATGACTCGCGAAGATCCCGTCAAGCATTTCTTCCTGTGGCCAGCCGTGCTGATCGTGCTGGTCATGGCCATTTTTCCGTTGATCTATTCGCTTGCGAACAGCTTCATGAGTCTGCGGCTGATTCCACCCAGACCAGCGCGTTTCGTCGGACTGGAAAACTATGCCGATCTGATGGTGGACGATCGTTTCTGGCAGGTGGTCAGCACCACAAGTTTCATTGCCTTTACCTCGGTGACCTTGCAGTTTGTCATCGGTTTTGCCATAGCGCTGTCGTTGGTCAAGCGTGTGCCGGGCGCCGATTTCTTCCGTGTCAGTTTCCTGTTGCCCATGCTGGTTGCACCGGTAGCGGTAGCGCTGGTTGCTCGACAGATACTGAACCCGACCATGGGACCGCTGAATCAGCTGACCAGCTTTTTCGGTTTTTCCAATCTGCCGTTCCTGACGGAAACCAAGTGGGCACTGGGATCACTGATCGTGGTGGAGATCTGGCAATGGACACCGCTGGTGATCCTGCTGCTGCTGGCCGGGCTGCAGAGTCTGCCGGAAGATGTCTATGAGGCAGCCGAGCTGGAGAACGCCAGCGCCTGGCAGCAATTCTGGGGTATTACCTTTCCATTGATGCTGCCCATGTCGGCAGCGGTCTATTTCATCCGGATCGTGGAGAGTTTCAAGATCATCGACACGGTCTTCGTCATGACCGGAGGTGGGCCTGGTGTATCCACCGAAACACTGACATTGTATGCCTACCAGGAAGGCTTCAAGAAATTCAATCTGGGGTATACCTCGGCTCTGTCGTTCATGTTTCTGGCGGTGGTTCTGATCATCAGTCTGGTGTATCTGGCGATACTCAAGCCCCATCTGGAGAAGTACAAATGAGCGTAAGGGACCTGAAGGGCAGCAAACGCTACTGGGTGCTGTTCGCCTGCCTCATCTGGCTGGTATTCACCCTGTTTCCACTCTACTGGGTGGCCATTACCTCGCTCAAATCTCCGGTTGATGTGGTTGGCGGGCCGACCTACATCCCCTTCGTCGATTTTCAGCCCACGCTCAAAGCCTGGAGGGAGCTGTTCAGTGGCGCGCGAGGAGGGTTCTTTTCAACGTTCTGGGCTTCCACCATCGTCGGTCTGTCGGCATCCGTGATTGCCACTCTGATCGGTAGCATGGCCGCCTATGCGCTGGTCCGGTTTCCGTTCAAGGTACGACTGGCCAGTGGCATCGGATTCTTCATCGTTGCCATGGGAGGCTATCTGCTGGGTAGAGAGGTCTTCGGGGTCAATCCTGCAATGGCTTCGATTGTGGCATTCTGTATCGCGCTGGCCTTGTCGATCTTTCTCAACCGTTTTGCGCTGCCAGGACCGGTTCTGGGCAATGACGACATCATTTTCTGGTTTGTCAGTCAGCGCCTGTTTCCACCAATCGTTGTCGCCTTTGCCCTGTTTCTGCTGTACACCGAAATGGGGAAGCTGGGTTTCAAGATGACGGATACCTATTTCGGGCTGACACTGGCCTACATCGCTTTCTCGCTGCCCATTGTGGTCTGGTTGATGCGCGATTTCATCGCCATCCTGCCGGTGGATGTGGAAGAGGCGGCATTGGTGGAGAACGTACCATCGTGGCGCATTTTCTTCGGCATCGTCCTGCCGATGGCGCGGCCCGGCCTGATAGCAACTTTCGTGATTACGCTGGCGTTCGTCTGGAACGAGTTTCTGTTTGCTCTCTTCCTGACCAACTCCAAGTGGCAAACCCTGCCAATTCTCGTTGCCGGGCAGAACAGCCAGCGCGGTGACGAGTGGTGGGCCATTTCGGCGGCCGCTCTGGTGGCCATCATCCCGATGGTCATCATTGCGGGACTACTCGGACGCCTGATGCGCTCCGGGTTGACTATCGGCGCAGTCAAATAAGACAAGCTTTACCCTGAGGAGAAAACCATGAAGAAAGTGTTGAAGCAGACGTCCCTGGCAGTTGCTGCCGTGTTGGCAGCTCCGGCTGTCTGGGCCGAGTGTTCGCCGGATTTTTCCGGTGTCGAGATCACGGCTACCACCCAGACAGGTCCCTATATTGCTTCGGCCCTGCAAAATGCAGCGAAAGGCTGGGAGGCTCAGACTTGTGGTACCGTCAAGGTGGTCGAGTTCCCATGGTCGGAGCTGTATCCGAAGATCGTCACCACGCTGGCATCGGGGGATGATGCATTCGACGTGATTGCCTTTGCCCCGGCCTGGGCACCGGATTTTACGCCCTATCTGTCGGAAATGCCGGCAAGTTACCAAGAGGGTGAAGACTGGCAGGACATCGCTCCCGTTTATCGCGAATCTCTGATGGTCTGGAACGGCAAGGTCCTGTCACAGACCATGGACGGCGACGTTCATACCTATACGTATCGTATCGACCTGTTCGAAGACGAGGCCAACAAGGCCAGGTTCAAGGAAAAGTACGGCTATGATCTGGCCATTCCCACAACCTGGACAGAGTATCTGGACATTGCTGAATATTTTCAGGACAACGTCGACGGTGTCTGGGGCACTGCCGAAGCCTTCCGCCGGGGTGGTCAGCAATTCTGGTTCCTGTTCAGCCATGCGGCTGCCTATACCAGTCACCCTGATCACCCGGGATCGATGTTCTTCGATCCTGACACCATGGATGCCCAGATCAACAATCCGGGCTGGGTGAAGGGCCTGGAAGAGTATATTCGTGCCTCTGAACTGGCTCCACCCAGCGCCCTGAATTTCTCCTTCGGAGAAGTCAATGCCGCATTTGCAGGCGGGCAGGTTGCCCAGTCCATCGGTTGGGGTGATACCGGCGTCATTGCTGCCGATCCCGAGCAATCCAAGGTGGCGGGTAATGTCGGTTCCGCGGTGCTTCCCAGTGCCAGGGAGGTCTATAACTACAAGACGGGTGAGTGGGACAAGTTCGATGAAGTGCTGAACACGCCTTTCATGGCATTCGGCGGTTGGCAGGCAGCCGTGCCCGAGATGTCCGGCAAGAAGGACGCAGCCTGGGACTTCATTTCGTACCTGTCCAGTCCTGAAGTATCCGGAGAGGCGACAGTGACTGGCGGTACAGGCGTCAACCCATACCGGATTTCTCACACCACCAACATGGAACGCTGGGCCAGCATTTTCTCCGAGCGCGAAGCAACGGAATATCTGGGCGCACAGCAGGCATCGGTCACGGCCGACAATGTTGCCTTGGACATGCGACTGCCAGCGTATTTTTCCTATACGGAAATTCTGGAGATCGAACTGTCAAAGGCCTTGTCCGGGGATGTCACTCCCCAGGAAGCGCTGGATACCGTTGCAGCGGGCTGGAACGAGCTGACGGATGATCTGGGTCGGGAAGAGCAACTGGCAGCCTATCGGGCTTCCATGGGACTCAACTGATCCGGATTCGTTTCCATCAAGTGAAGACTGCTCTTTCGGGGTCATGCCCGGAGGAGCAGTTCTGAGACTGGCGATAGCCGAGTACGGCTGAATGAACACGTAGAAATGGCCACAATAAACATCGAGAATGTCACCAAGTCGTTTGGCGAAGTGGAAGTGATTCCCGCGCTTGACCTGCAAGTCGCCGATGGCGAATTCGTCGTGCTGGTCGGACCATCAGGTTGCGGCAAGACCACGACGCTGCGAATGATTGCAGGGCTGGAAACCGCCACAAGCGGAACTGTCAGCATCGGTCCGCGAGATGTGACTCATCTACGACCGGGCTTGCGCAATTGCGCCATGGTCTTTCAGTCCTATGCGCTGTTTCCTCACATGACAGTCGGTGAGAACATCACTTATGGCATGAAGGTTCGTGGAGAGGGCAAGCGGAAAGCCGCTGCAGCGATGAAGGAGGCATCCCGCATTCTCAATCTGGACGAGTATCTGGATCGCAAGCCTGCCGAGTTATCGGGTGGGCAACGTCAGCGAGTGGCTATCGGCCGGGCGCTGGTTCGCGATCCGGACGTTTTTCTGTTCGACGAACCCCTGTCGAACCTGGATGCCAAATTGCGTATCGAGATGCGCACCGAAATCAAGCAATTGCATCGACGACTCAAGAGCACCATCGTGTACGTCACACACGATCAGGTAGAGGCGATGACCATGGCTGACCGGGTGGTAGTGATGCAGGGTGGCGTCATAGAGCAGGCCGCTGATCCCATCACGCTGTACGAACGACCACGAAATCTGTTTGTGGCATCGTTCATTGGTGCTCCCAGCATGAATATGCTGGCAGGACAGATTGCCATGGAAGATGAGCAGCCTGTGTTTGTCAGCAACAGCGGCTTCCGTGTTCCGGCACCTGCCCATCTGGCCAGCGTTGCCGGCGAAGCGATGGTTCTGGGTATTCGTCCTGAGCATACCGGTGAGGATTCAACCCTGGGACCTTGCATCAATGCGTCGGTTATCGAAATGGAACCTCTCGGCCCGCATACCCTGCTGATAGGAAAGGTGGGGGACGAGAGGTTCACCGCGCAGATGCCAGCCAGCAACAAGTCGCAACCGGACGACATCGTCGAGGTGTATCTGGATCGCAGCAAGATGCATTTCTTTCGTGCTTCAGATGGGCTGGCACTGCGCGAGTCGGACTAGACCAGCCGGGTTTCAGTCCACAGCCACCATCACATCGGATGCCTTGACGATGGCGTAGGCCGTTGCGCCTTCCGTGAGTCCAAGATCGGCCACCGCGGCATTGGTGATCATGGAAGTGATGACGGCGCCATTGCCGACATCAATGCGTACCGTGCTGTTGACAGCACCTTTTTCGATGGCGATGACAGTGCCCTTGAGTTGATTGCGTGCGCTGAGTTTCATGCCTGGTAACTCCGATAGATGCAAGAGAGAGTGAAAATTCCGGGCGAACTTTTAACATGCCAATGCCGACTCAGGCAAGATTTTGCTGGTTCCTGGGGCGCAAAGAGTGCGACAGCTCCCGTTGGCGTTACCTTGAGCCATTCAAGGCAAGGAGGAGCATTGGTGAGTGATTACCGGTGGTTTCCCGGCGATCGTGGAAAAAGGAAAAGAAAAGTCTGGACAAGCCAAACATCAGATGTTTGAATAAGGCATGTCTGAATTACTCTACTACGATCTGAAAGGTGCTTCGGGCGTTGCCCCCGGATTGGCGACGCAGATCTGTCGCGAGATCGGCCGACGAATCGTGGCAGGCTCTCCGTCTGCGGGCGAGCTGATCAGCGATGAGACCACATTCGCCGAACGCTTTGGCGTGAGCAAGTCCGTCATTCGTGAAGCCATCAAATTGCTGGTCGGCAAGGGATTGGTTGAGGTCAAACGTGGAAGTGGCACGCGAGTCAGGGATCGTTCCAACTGGATGTTGTTCGACGACGATGTACTTGCCTGGCATCAATCGGCCAAGCCAAGCCCGGACTTCCTGCGTCAGTTGATGGACATACGCCTGGTGATCGAACCCAAGGCTGCATCCTGGGCTGCCAGCGTTGGAACGCCGGATAGCCATGCCGCGATCGAAGCCGCTCAGCTGAGAATGGAGCAGGAAAAGCGCGCCGTAGAAGACTTCGTGATGGCTGATGCCTTTTTTCATCGGGCCATTCTGCATGCCGCGAATAACGAATTCCTGCGCTCGATGGAAGGTGTCATCTTTTCCGCCTTGCTGACGTCCATCCGGCTGACCAATGATGATCCTCGCAAGAACGAGGATTCCATCCCATTTCACCGAGAGGTATGCGATGCCATTCTTGCACGCGATGCCGCTCTGGCAGAACAGAAGATGTCGACCTTGCTGACAGATGCCCACCAGCGTATGACGCGGGCGGTAAGCGACTATGGCAATACCGATTGATTGAATGAAGGCCGGCATCGATCGGCCACAGCGGTGATGCTCTTGTGCCAGCCGCTCTCTGAGTAATGCCCGGACTCGACCGGTGGGTGAGCCCGGTCCACAAGCAACCCTGGATTTTCGGCCTGGGCCTCCCCGTGCCCGCAGGAAAGTACCTGGAGTTGTTACCACCAACACCGCGACGCAGTGTTGCGTCATCAATATCATGAGGAGCGAAACAGATGATTTTCAATGAATGCAGACGTGCTGTGAGTATCGCCATGGCCTCGCTGATGCTGGCCGGGGCAGGTGCAGCCAACGCTGAAGACATGGTGGCCCTGCTGCTGCCCGAGAACGTGAATCCGCGTTGGGAAAGCCAGGATGCCATGTTCTTCAAGGAATCCATGGCGAAGCTGTCACCTAGTGTCAGAGTTGAAGTATTCAACGCCAACAACGACACTACAGCGCAACAGCGTCAGGCCGAGCAGGCATTGACACAAGGTGCAAAAGTGCTGGTGGTCATTTCGATAGACGGAGAGAGTTCGGCAATCATTGCGGACAGTGCCGCCGAAGCAGGCGTGCCGACCATTGCCTATGATCGCCTGATAAACTCGGAAAACAACGCAGTCTGGATCCAGGCTGATCTGGTCGGTATGGGCTACGACCAGGCCATGCATGTCATCGACAACACGGAGGACGGAGACACACTTGTCATGTTGAAAGGCTCTCCAACCGACCCGGGTGCTCACGATATCTACAAGGGCCAGGTCAAGGCGCTGCAACCGTTGTACGACAGTGGCAAACGAGTGCTTGGCTATGAGAACTGGACACAGGGTTGGGATCCTGCCATAGCCCGTCGTTCGATGGATCAGGCCCTGACTCAACTGAACAACGAGGTACAGGGTGTCGTGTCATCCAATGACGGTAATGCCGGTGCAGCGATCGCATCCATGGAAGAGCAGGGAATGGCCGGAACTGTGCCGGTATCCGGACTTGATTGCACCGTGCAGGCACTACAGTTGATGTTGCTGGGCAAGCAGACCCAGTGCGGCTGGAGGCCTCTGTCCGAAATGGCGCACGCCGCCGCCGAAGTCACCATACGCATGCTTGAAGGTAAGGATTTCTCGGACCTGGCGACAGAGACCGTGACGGTCGGCATGGGGGCCGAGGTGCCGTTCGTGCCTGTCGGTTCCTATTCGGCGGTAGGTGAAGAAGGTGTTGGCTACGTGATCGAGCATGATTCCTCGGTCAGCAAGGAAATGGTCTGCGAAGGTGTTGCCGCAGAAACAGATTTCTGCGCGAGCTGAAATGAGTTCTACAGCAGCAGTGGTGGGGCATCAGTCCCCACCGGCTCACCTGCAGGTGACGGGAATCGGCAAGAGCTTTGGCGGTGTGGAAGCGCTGCGTGAAGTCGATTTCGAAGTAGCTCGGGGTGAGGTCATGGCCTTGGTCGGCGACAACGGTGCTGGCAAGTCCACCTTGATGAAGGTACTTGCCGGAGCCATTGCTGCTGATCAGGGCAGTTTCCGGATGGATGGCGAACCGGTGAGTGTCGCTACACCATTGGACGCGACTGCGCTGGGTATCCAGATTGTCTATCAGGATCTTGCGCTTTGCGAGAACCTGGATGTGTCAGCCAATCTGTCTCTGGGAGCGGAGCCCTTGAAACCGGGGTGGACGTTTCTGCCGAGGTTCCTGCGTCCAATCGATGAAATTGAGATGGAAGTCAAGGCGAAGGCTGCCATCGACAGACTGCAAGTGCGGACCTTGCGCTCAGTCAGGGCGAAGGTAGGAGGCCTGTCTGGTGGACAGCGACAGGCCATTGCCATAGCGCGAGCTGTGGGAGCGGAGAGTTCGGTGGTGCTGCTTGATGAACCAACCGCCGCTCTGGGTGTTGCACAGACCCGACAAGTACTGGATGTGGTCAAGCGTCTGCGCGATACCGGTCATGCGGTTGTCTACATTTCCCATAATCTGCGCGACATCTTCGAGGTGGCAGACCGAATTTGCGTACTCAGGCATGGCGCGAATGTCGCCACCTGGCGTACCTCGGACACCACGCCAGATGAAATCGTGGTGGCCATGACACGTGGTCTGGAGGAGGGGTCCGATGACGCGATCTGATTCAGGATTGTCTGTGGGGCAACGATTCAGACAATTACGTGAAACGCGGTTCGGCGCTTTCGTCCCTGTCATGCTGGCGCTGATTGCCATATGGATCTACTTCGGCATCGCGGAACCGGCCTTTCTGAGCCCTCGTAATTTCTATTTTCTGTTCATGCAGTCGGCCGTGGTGGGCACGCTGGCAGTAGGCATTACCCTGGTCCTGCTGTTGGGTGATATCGATCTGTCCGCAGCGGCGACCGCTGGTGTCTGTGCGGCCGTACTGGCGGTGCTGATCGTCATGGGCGTTCCGGGGCCGATTGCCTGTCTCGCGGCCATGCTCACCGGCATCGTTCTGGGCTTCGTGCAGGGGTGGCTTGTGGCTTATGTCGGTATTCCCTCATTTGTCGTGACACTGGCCGGGTTGCTGGGTTTTCAGGGGCTGATGCTGAAGATTCTGGGGGCGCAGGGTGCCGTGAACATGCGAGACCCTTTTGTGCGATCTCTGACCACCGTCAGTCTGCCTCCCATGCTTGGCTGGGCTGTGGCCATTGTGTGCATCGTCGTTTTTGCGGTGGTGGTCCTGCGGCGGCAGTCACAACGCAGGCAGCGCGGTGTCGAGTTGGAATCGGCTCTGGCGCTGTGGGGACAGATCGGATTCTTTGCCCTCATTCTGCTGGCAGTGGTCATGACACTCAACAGCTACAAGGGTGTTCCGTTACTGGTGATCCTGCTGGTGGGGCTGACCGCCTTGCTGGGCTGGATCACGACGTCAACCCCCTTCGGTCGTTCGCTGTATGCCGTTGGCGGCAATGCCGAGAGTGCCCGGCGAGTCGGCATGAACGTCAACTACATTCGCATTGCTGCGTTCGCGATCGTCGGCCTCATGGCAGCCGTTGCCGGGATTCTCGGTGCTTCGCGCTACGCCTCGGTGTCCTTCAACGCTTTCGCCGGCGGCCCCTTGCTGCTGGAGGCGATAGGCGCTGCGGTCATTGGTGGAACGTCTCTGTTTGGCGGGCGTGGCTCGGTCTGGAACGCGATTCTTGGCGCGTTGGTGATCGGTTCGCTTGGCAACGGTCTGGATCTGTCGGGTGCCAGTGCAGCGGACAAACTGATGTTCTCTGGCGCCATACTGTTGTTGGCGGTCGCCATCGATGCGCTGTCCAGAGCCGGCAGTACGCAGCAACGCTAGCAACAGGCGAGGAGACCATCATGGGACATCAGTTGAGCAATGAACTTGTCAACGTGCTCGAGCAGATCCTGGAGCTGTTGATTCCAGGCAATGTGACGGCGGCAATCGAGTCCGGAAATTCGCCGGGCGTCATGGCATTCCTGCAGCAAGCGCTGCAGGACGACGATGTGCTGTACGAACGGATTCGGACGTTGCTGACTGCGGCATCCGAACCCACGAGAACCTCTGCCAACGCATCGCAAGCTGTACTCACTGCCGATCTGTTGTGTCTGCTCGAGTCCGATCATCCTCAGGCGTTTGCCAGTCTGTTGCGGTTGACCTATATGGCGTATTACAGCCGCGCTGATGCTCGCAGACAATTGGGTCTGGGGCCCTGGCCGGTACATCCTCAGGGTTATACGGTAGCTGCGGAGTCTGCGGAGTTGCTGCAGACCCTGACCGCACCGGTCAGGGCTCGTGGTCCTTTCTATCGGCCCTGCTGAACCATCAAGCTCCACGAGGTATTCGATCATGTCCAAAGAACCGGTTGACGTTCTGATCATTGGTGCCGGCGCGTCGGGCGCCGCCATTGCCTGGTCGCTGCTCGAGACACGCATGCAGATTGTCTGTCTTGAACAGGGTGGGCGCGTTCATGACAAGGATTTCCCCAGTCGTCGCGAGGATTACGAGCTGGCCCGCTATGCAGAGTTCTCCTGTGACCCCAATGTGCGGGGCTTGCCGGAGGATTACCCGATCAACGTGGCTGACAGTTGCATAGCGCCGGTCAACTTCAATGGGGTCGGCGGTTCGACGATCAATTTTCTCGGTCACTGGCCGCGCATGAAACCATCCGATTTCAAGGCTTTCACGCTGGATGGTGTGGCTTCCGACTGGCCCATCGACTATGCAACGCTGGAGCCGTTCTATGCGATGAATGATCGCAATACGGGGGTGTCGGGTCTTGCTGGCAATCCTGCCTATCCACCCTACGACCCCCCGCATCCGCCTATCCCGATCGGCAAACTCGGTCAGACTCTGGCACACGGGTTCAATGAGTTGGGCTGGCACTGGTGGCCTTCGGATGTGGCCATTCTGAGTAAGGATGTCGACGGACGACAGAAATGCGTGAACGCCGGAACCTGCGACCTTGGTTGCGCTGCCGGGGCCAAGGGTGGCAGTAACTTCACCTACTGGCCAGTTCTGGAGCAGGCCGGAGTAGAGCTCAGAACCCGGAGCCGAGTCCGTGAGATTCTGGTGGATGAGCATAGTGGGCTGGCGACCGGCGTGCTGTATCACGATGCCGACGGTCAGCTGCAGCGACAGGATGCCGAATTGGTGATAGTGGCCTGCAATGGCATCGGCACACCGCGGCTGTTGCTCAATTCCACCTCGCGATTGTTCCCGGATGGGTTGGCCAATCGTTCCGGCATGGTGGGCAGGAATCTGATGTTCCACCCCCTGAAGGGTGTCTCCGGTGTATTCGATGAGCCGATGGAGGGGCACAAGGGTCCCATGGCCTGTTCGATACTCAGCCAGGAATTCTACGAGACCGATCCGTCGCGTGACTTCGTGCGTGGTTACGGCTTGCATTCCGGACGCTCGACCACTCCGATGACCTTCGCCCTTGGAGGTTATGGCATCGATCGACCCATACCCTGGGGGCAAGCGCATCGCCAGGTCATGGATGATATCTATCCCTATCTCGCCAGCCTGACCATCGTGACTGAGGACCTGCCCGAGGAACACAACTGCGTGACTCTGGATTCCGAATTGACCGACAGCGATGGTATTCCGGCTCCGAAGATACATTACCGGCTCAGTGACAATACCCGCCGTATGCTCGCGCATGGCGAGGCAAGGGCCACGGAGGTACTCTGGGCGGCAGGAGCCAGAGAGGTGTTGGCGAAGCCCGATGGTGAGGTCTGGTGGCGAGCTGGTTGGCACCAGATGGGTACTTGTCGCATGGGAGACGATCCCGAGTCATCGGTCGTCAACGGCTGGGGGCGCAGTCATGATGTCCGGAATCTGTTCATCGTCGATGGTTCCACATTCGTCACGGCCGGTGCCGTCAATCCGACCTCGACCATTCAGGCCCTGGCGTTGTATATCGGCGACAGCATCAAGCGCAATATGGCAACTCTGTTCGACTGAGAAGCCGGCGCGCATCATTCGAAATCGTTGCCTGTGAACGGCATCGAATACGGCACCGATCTGCCATACGGTGGATACGGATAATCAGGTATGGGTCACGACTGTTGTTTTCGTGCCATGGGGGGGGATCCTGCCAGGCGCATCGGGTGTGACCGGAACAGGAGCGTTGCATGAAGATTACCGCCATCAAGAGTCATGTATTGCAGTACGATATGCCCGAGGAGCTGGGGTATTCGCAGCAGTATTACGCGAAGCGTTCGGCTCATCTGGTTGAGGTACAGACCAGCGAGGGCATTACCGGTTGGGGTGAGTGTTTCGGTCCCGGCAATGTGGCCCTGGCCAATAAATGTATCGTCGAGAAAGTGATTCAACCCCTGGTGCTGGACGATGACCCTCTGGACCGGGATGTGATCTGGCACAAGGTGTACAACCTGCTGCGCGACCATGGGCAGAAGGGCATGCCGATGCAGGCCTTGTCCGGTGTCGATATTGCCTTGTGGGATATCGCCGGCAAGCTGGCCGGCCTGCCGATACACAAGCTGATTGGCGGCGCTCATCGAAGCAGCGTTCAGGCATATGGTTACGGCATGATGCTCAAGCGAGAGAGCGTCGATGAACATGTCGCGCGATTCACCGATGAAGCCGCGCGCATTCGTGAGCAGGGCTTCGTCGCCACCAAGATGAAAACCGGGTTGGGTGCACGTGATGATGTGCGTCTGTGCGAGGCGGTTCGACAGGGGGTCGGGGAAGACTTCCGCTTCATGGTGGATGCCAATCATTGTTACACGACGTCGGATGCCTTCTACGTCGGACGTGCTCTGGAAGAATTGGATGCCTACTGGTTCGAGGAACCGGTTGCTCCCGAGGATCATGATGGCTACCGAGAACTGCGAGCGGGTCTGAAAGTCAACATTTCCGGTGGAGAAGCCGAATTCGGTCGCTGGGGCTGGCGAGCCATTCTGGAGAACCGCGGCCTGGATATCGCGCAGCCGGAAGTCTGTGCGCTCGGAGGTATCAGTGAGTATCTGAAGATCATGGCGCTGTGTCATGCGCACTTCACACCTGTCATCAACCATGTCTGGGGATCAGCCATCGCCGTGGCGACCAATCTGCAATTGCTGGCAGCCATGCCCCCGATGCCCGGTGGTTTGCATCCCTGGGAACCCATGCTGGAATTCGATACCACGGACAACCGTTTTCGTGATGAGCTGTTGGTCGAGTCACTCGACATACAGGAGCAGGTCAGGCGCCAGGATGGTCATGTCAGCATTCCCGATGGTCCCGGTCTGGGCGTGGAGCCGGATGCCGACTTCATTCGGCACTACGAGATCGATCTCTGATCTTGCAGCTGACTTGCGCAACCGTTATGTTGAGCCACTGAATCTGCCGGTTGCCTGTCTTCAGCTTCTCGTTGCAGACCTTATCCACCAACACGCAAGGGGAGCGCTGCAATCATGAGCGAGCAGTTCAGCAAGATGGGAAATGATCTGTCTTCGGATTTCGACGGCAAGGTCGTTGTCGTCACCGGTGCGGCCATGGGAATCGGACGCGCCTGTGCCGAAGGCTTTGTCGAGCGTGGTGGTTCGGTGATCGTTGCAGACCTGGATGCGGAAGCCGGCGCTGCGACGGCCCGGGAACTGGGCGAGCATGCCCTGTTCATTCATACCGACATTGCGGACATGCAGTCTGTCACGAACATGGCCGAGCAATGCGTGGCACGGTTCGGCGGTATCGATGTGCTGGTCAACAATGCCGGTCAGGCCATCAAGGGCGTGGTGGACGAGATGAGCGAGGAGCAGTTCGAGCGCACCATCAATATCAATCTGATGGGCTTCTGGCGAATGATGCGAGTCTGCATTCCGGAAATGAGAAAGCGCGGCGGTGGTGCCATCGTCAACATGTCATCGGTACAAGGTGCACTCGGCTTCGACGGCTACGCAGCCTATGCGCCGGCCAAGGGTGGGATAAATGCCTTGACGTGGCAATCAGCCGTGGAAATGGCGCCCCACGGCATTCGCATCAATGCCGTGGCGCCAGGTACCATCATGACGCCGCTGAACGAGAAGCTGTTCGCCTCGATGGATGACCCCAGCGAGCTGATCGAGAGCTGGAACAAGGCGCATCCGCTGGGCCGGTTCGGCTACCCTCCCGAAGTGGCCGAAGCGGTATTGTTTCTGGCCAGTGAGCGCGCCAGTTTCATAACCGGCGATGTGCTGCGGGTGGACGGCGGCTTGTCGGTACGCGGGGCCTGAATCCGTCTGATCGATTCCGTGGCAACCCGCCGGATCAGCGGTGAAATTCGCCGGCTCGTTCCGGTTGCCAGATGATTTCCTTGATTTTCACGGTCATCTTGCCACCACCGGGTTTCGGCCAGTCGATCTGCTCGCCAACCGACAGACCCAGCAGGGCGCTACCGACCGGTGCCAGAATCGACACCTTGTCGGCACTACCGTCGGAGTCTCTGGGGTAGACCAGTGTCAGATTGAATTCCTCGCCAGATTCCATGGCAAATCGCACCGTGCTGTTCATTGACACCACATCGGGCGGCACATCCCGGGGTTCCACCACCTCGGCGCGGTCAAGTTCTTCCTGCAAGCCTGCGTGCTGCTGGCGTTCCTCACGCGGCAGGGAGCCGAGCAGGCTCTCGAGACGGTCCACATCCAGTGATGAGAGGACGATGCCGGTTTTTACAGTCATTGGTTTCTCCAGAATCTTGTTTTTCTCAGCCGTGAATCGGACGTGAGGGCATACCTGCCGCGTGTCAAGCATGACGGTCGGCGAACGGTGGAAAAGGGGGTTGTCAGCGTCGGTTTTTCGGCTGCCCGCGTCAGGTACGGCAGCGGTGCTGCAATCGGCGCAGGCGCAAAGGTGACGTGTTCAGCCTGACATTTTTGTGAAGTATAACGCTCTGTGTGCGTTCCTGCCGTGGATCATCTTGTCTGGCTGCGACAGTTCAGCCTTGTGCCGTGGAGCAATCTGACCCGGAATTGACGCTGTATCAGCTGTCCCCGAAACACTCTCACCAGATAATTGTCAGTCCGGGTTGACCTAAAGCATCTAATTCGTCATCGTTTGCCGGCTGATTCAGGCAAAATTGAATAAATTCTAGGGAATAAGGGAAAGATCGATGTCTAACAAGTCGAAAGCAGTGGTATTCGACAACAACCCCGGCCGCAACGCGCAGACCTACGGGGTCGCTCGTCTGCTGAATACCGATCCGGAGCTGATTCACGAACCGTCGGTTGGCGTGATGGGTACCAAGGGCGACAGCCAGTGTTACGTGGGAGTGCAGCGCAAGGTCGAAGCCATCCACGAGCGACTGCGCCAGGCGCTGGGCCGTGAAGAGGGCAAGATGCACATGCGTCTGGTGCAGCCGGAGTACACGGTGGCCACATCCGACGGCATGCGCAACGGCACCCGCGAGATGCGCTATTCCCTGATCGGACGCGAAGTCACTCACGACACCGTGTGTGAACACCTGTCTGCCAGCGGACTGGAAGGCACGATTGCGGTTGTTGCCTGTGACAAGCCACCGGTGGGTACACTGGCTGGTCTGCTCGAGCACAATCGGCCTGCCATCATCATGTCGGATGGCCCGATCCGCCCGGGCCGCGATTCGGTCACCGAGCAGCCCATCGACATCGTCTCGGCTTTCCAGGTAGCCGGCGATACGGATGCCGATTTCAAGAAGCGCATTGCCAAGGAAGCCTGCCCGGGTTACGGCAGCTGTGGTGGCATGTTCACCTACAACACCATGCAGACCTTCATCGGTGTGGTCGGCATGCAGCCTTTGCACATGGTGGCGCCACCGTCTGACGACCCGCGCCGCCTGAACGATTTCCCCGAAGAGCTGGTTGGCTACTTGAAAGGCATGATCGAGCGCGGTGACACGCCTCGCGACATTGTCACGCGCGATGCCATTCGCAATGCTGTCATCGTTTCCATGGCGGTCGGTGGTTCCACCAATGTTCTGCTGCACGCTCCCGAGATTGCCCGTGCCGCCGGCTTCAAGAGCTTTGCCGAGGACATCATGTCACCGGAGGAATTCAACCATCTGTCGAAGAACGTGGTGCCGGTACTCACCGATGCCCGCCCGTATGGCAAGTATTCCATGGTCGATATCGACGAGAAGGGCGGTGTGCAGGTCATCGTCAAGGCCTTGATGGATGCCGGTCTGCTCAACGGCGACACACTGACCTGCACCGGTGAAACTCTGGCCGAGCAGGTCGCTCGACTCAACACGCCCGAGCCTGATGGCGTCGTGGTCTATCCCGTTGAAAAGCCTTACAAGCCGACTGGCGGCTTGCGTGTTCTCGGTGGCAACCTGTCACCCGAATTCAGTGCTGTGCTGAAACTGGCGGGTGTCGAAGGCGGTCTGGAAAACAATCGGTTCACGGGTCGTGCGCGTATCTTCAACGGCGAGCAGGACCTGCTGAATGCTCTGGAATCAGCCCCTGACAGTTTTCAGAACCACGATATGGTCATCGTGCGTTACGAAGGCCCCAGTGGTGCTCCGGGCATGCCCGAGATGCTCGATTCCACGTCACGCATCACCACTCTGTGCCGCGAGCGCGACATCGTGGTCGGACTGATGACCGATGCGCGTTTCTCAGGCGGTTCTGTCGGCCTGGTTATCGGACATGTGGGTCCGGAAGCGGCTCTGGGTGGCCCGATTGCCTTTGTCGAAGATGGCGATGAAATCATCGTTGATCTGGACACCAATGAGCTCAACTGCCCGGCGCTGGATGACCCCGCCATTCTGGCGGCACGCAAGGCGGCCTGGGAGAAAGTGGTGGCCGACAACGGCGGCATGCACCCCTTGTGTGGCGAGGTGGATACCCGCCTGCTGAACCGCATGCGACTGTCTGCCGTATCCGCTGTCTATGGTGCCGGCATGCACCCGGATCGTGTGCTGTGGGTGCCACAGCCACGTGAAGCTCAACGAACCGGTTTCGTACCGCACAACAAATACCGCGAAGGGTCGAAGCGGGAGTTCTGATTCGGTTCCAACGACTGTCAGTCAGCAAACCCCGTCGTGGCCAGCGTGCTCCGGCGGGGTTTTTTCGTTCTGGCTGATCCTGTCCAGCCTGTTTTGCCGATGTTGTTTCCGGGTGATTGAATGCTGATTGTGAGGGGTTTTGTCACGACCTTGAGTCAGCACTGGAGCTGTTTTGCCTTCAGCAGGTACAATCTGAAATCACCGCTTGCGCACACATCGCACTGCGCAACAGACTTGCCATTGATAATGAGACCCGAAGTCTCGATAACAGGAATACTGCCGAAATGCCCAAGCCCACCGTACTCGCACCTGCAGCTCTGCCTGCGCTCATCACCGAACAGCTTTCCGATCGCTATGAACTGATCGAGCTCGCCGAAGCCGACGATGCGGCTGGCGTTCTCGCTGAATGTGCCGAGCGGGTAAGGGCGATCGTCACGCAAGGGGCGGTCGTTGACCGCGCCTATATGGAGGCTCTGCCCAATCTGCAGATTGTCGCGAATTTCGGTGTCGGATATGACAAGGTCGACGCGGCTGCCGCTGCCGAGCTGGGTGTGATCGTGACGAATACGCCGGATGTACTGAACGAGGAAGTGGCTGATACCACCCTTGGATTGTTGCTGATGACGATCCGCCAGTTGCCACAGGCAGACCAGCATGTCAGAACCGGGGCCTGGGTCAACGATGCCTTTCCGTTGACACCGTCGTCGCTGCAGGGGCGCAAGGTGGGCATCATAGGCATGGGCCGGATCGGCGAAGCCATTGCACGTCGACTCGAGGCATTCGGCGTGGTGCCGGTCTATCACACGCGCACGCAACGCTCTCACCTTGACTACACCTACTACGACAATCTGCTGGCCATGGCGTCGGACGTTGATACCCTCATCGTGATCGTACCCGGTGGGCCGGCGACGCAGAACCTGATCAATCGTGAGGTTCTGGAAGCGCTGGGAGAAAACGGCATTCTGGTGAACGTGGCCCGCGGGTCGGTGGTCGACGAGCCGGCGCTGATCAAGGCCTTGCAGGACAAGGTCATTCTATCGGCGGGTCTGGATGTGTTTGCTGACGAACCCAATGTGCCGCAGGCACTGATCGATATGGAGCACGTCGTTCTGCTGCCACATGTCGGTTCTGCCAGCGTGCCATGTCGCAATGCCATGGGTCAGCTGGTTGTGGACAACATCGTCTCGTGGTTCCAGACGGGGGCGCCTGTGACGCCAGTTGCGGAAACTCCCGTCACCGTTCTCTGAACCGACGCATGACTGGCCAGGAGCGCATGAAGTGCTCCTGCAGGCACGTGATGTATTTCCCGGTTACTACCTGAACGACTGCCTGTTTCAAGGCAATTGAACGACATTCAATAACAGTCGCTGCCGATATCCTGTCCAGTGCAACACAGGAGAGGATTTGTGGAGATTGACACCATTGAGTCGGTAGGTGGCGTGAATGATGGATCGGATGCGGTCGAGGAAGTGGAAACCGTATATCAGATTCTCTATATCAGTGCGGCGACGCATGACTTCACCGAAGAGGAGTTGCAGGAACTGCTGACATTGGCCAGGACGAAGAATGAAGAGCGGGGTGTCTCAGGCATGCTGCTCTTTCATGAAGGTTCCTTCATCCAGGCGCTTGAGGGGAAGCAGGAACATGTCGAGGAGATCTACGGCAAGATCGGTCAGGATTCGCGCCATACGGAAACGCAGATACTGTTCAAGGGTGACATCGATCACCGTGATTTCGATGGTTGGTCGATGGGCTTCTATCGGTCGAACCAGAGCAGCGCCAGGAATCTGGAAGGATTTCACCAGTTTCTGCAGCGCGGCTTTCGCAACAAGGACGAAGAGACCAACAGTAGTCGAGCCCGCAAGGCGCTGCTGTCATTCCGGGAAGGCAATTGGCGGCAACACGTCGACGTCTGAATCCCCTGCCTGAACTATGACTGCAGATCCTGCAGATAGAGCTGGTAAAGCCGGGGCTCCATGATGGAGTTGACCGGCACATCCAGCGGCTGGATGTCCTTGCCGAAGACGCGGGCAGCCTGCATGACCTCCTCGGTCATGAATCGTGTTGGCACCTGAAACCGCAGCGAATCGGGTATGGCACCGCCGGCACTGCCCATGTTGAACCCCCACAGGCCGAATGAGGGAATACTGACCTGATAGCCGGTGGTGTCGTGAAAGATGCTGTCCAGCGTATGGTGAATGCTCCAGAAGGTTCTTCGGGTAAAGAACGGCGATGAGCTTTGCGTCACCACCAGCGCCTCGGTTGCCATGCGTTTGCGGATCATGGTGTAGAACTCACGCGAATACAGCTTGTTGATCGCCTCATTGTGCGGGTCGGGCATGTCGATGATGACACGATCGTAGAGCACACCCGCCTGATTGATGAAGCTGAAGGCGTCCTCGTTGTGGATCGTGACGCGCGGGTCGTCGAGGCTGTGCTCGTTCATCTCGGCCAGCATGGGCAGGGTGCGACTGATGCGCGTCATCTCCGGGTCGATATCGACCAGGTCGATCTGCTGCACATCGTCGTATTTCAGCAACTCGCGAATGGCCAGACCATCGCCGCCACCGAGCACCAGAACACGTGCACGACTGCCCGGAGCACTCATGACGGGATGTACCAGAGACTCGTGATAGCGGTATTCATCGCGCGATGAAAACTGGATATGCCCGTCGATGAACAGGCGGGTATCCTGATGGGATGCCGATTCGGTCACGACGATGCGCTGGTACTGTGTCTGCTTCTGGTAGATTATCTGGTCGAAATACAGGTGCTTTTCGGCGAAACTGCTGAGCTGGCTGCCGAACAGGGTGAATGCAACCAGCAGAATCAGTACGGCAAGGCTCAGGAAGGTCATCAGTCGCACTGATTTCAATTGCCGGCGAAAGAACCAGATATTGATCAGAGCCGTGAATATGCTGATCAGGCCGATGGCGAAGGACGAGCGAATCAGACCCAGATGCGGCAGCAGGAACAGAGGGAAGGCGACAGCACCGATCAGTGCGCCAATGTAATCCAGCGACATGACATTGGCAATGGAATCACGAATGCCCTGCTTGTGCGTCAGGATGCCGGTGAGTATCGGGATCTCCATGCCGACCAGCGCACCGATGATGAAGATCAGGCTGAACATGGTGGTTTCGTACAGCGCACGGGCGAACGGAAACGCCAGCAGCAGCAGCAGGCTGCAGACGCCGCCGACCAGTGATATGGCGATCTCTATCGCTATGAAATTCGCGAGAAGATCCTCACTGAGCATCTTGGACAGGTAGGAGCCGACGCCCATCGCGAACATGAAGAAGCCGATGGTGAGGGAAAACTGGTAGACACTGTTACCCAGCAGATAGCTGGAGACCGTACTGATGATCAGCTGATAGGCAATGCCGCACAGGGCGACGATCAGAATCGACAGGAGCAGTACGGAGGTCTGGCGGGCACTGAAGCCGGCGTATTCGGGTTGGGTCACGTTGAGTTTGAAACGATGAGGGAATGATGAGCGAGGCCTGCGCCAGGCGAGTCGTATTTCGGCGCCGCAGGAGGCGCGTCGTCGCCCTCGTCATCGCTCCATCGGTAATCCGGTGTGGGGGAGAACCACAAGGGAAGGTGCCGGGCAGAGTCTTCCGACACGCTTGGCCTGGCACCTTCCTGCAGACGATCGATTACTTGCCGACTGAATGGCTGCCAGACCCGGCACGCGAGCGAGCGCTCGGCGCTGGACCAGCCTTGCGTGAGGCCGGGTTGACGCCGGCACTGCGCTGTCGACTCAGCATGTTGCCCAGCATCATGCCCATGAACAGCCCACCCATCGAAAAGCCACCCCCTTCCTGCACCACGCCTTCCGAAGATGCCAGCAGTCGATTGTTTTCCGTGTCCACTTCCACCTTGAACAGCTCATTCTCGCCACCGTCGTAAACGCTGTCACTGTCGGCGTCATTGAAGCCCAGCAGGGATCCATCTTCCTGTGGGACAACCCCGATGTAGCCGTCATACAGTGGCGGTTGGGCATCGTTCAGGTCGTAGCCGAGCAGGACCGAGAACTCATCCATCGCATTCTCTTCGTTTACATCACTGGCACGGGCGTCGAAGCTGTTCATGGTTTCGCCAGCGATACTCATGACGCGATCGAGATCGACGCGTGGCTCGGCTGTGGATTGCACGCCGCAACCAGCCAGCACCATGGAGGAAAAAAGAGCAATGGCGGTCAATTTGCCGCCGATAGCTGATCTAGTCATGTCCGAGTAGCAATTCCTGAGGGAAGTTGTAGGTGTAGTGTTGTTCGTGAATACCGTCTTCGAAATAGTCATCGAGTACTCCTGAGTTTCGGAAACCGGCGGCGAACAGCCGTTGATCGATATCCTTGTAGTCTGACGGAAAAGACAGGAAGACGGCGCGTCCGTGGCGTTTTTTCACCTCCTGCAAGCCGAGTTCCACATCTTCGACGGAAAAGAGTTTCTTGCCGTCATCGCTCCAGCCAAAACTGAAAGCGCCGTCAGTCTCGGCAATCTCGAATACGGCATTGAATTGTACAGGCCGTGCCTGCAGCAATGGCGACGTTCCGAGGTTTGAAAAGGTGGCGTCACCGAAATCGGCGTCCTTGAAGCCGGCATCGCCTTCTTTCAGGCGCAGGCCCAGCACGATCATGGCCTCGCCAGCGTCATAGTAGTCCTTGTGCGTCAGCTCGATGGCAAAGCCCATGCTCTGATAGAGGTGCAGGGCGGCAGCGTAGGTCTCCACTCGTTCACCCGATTCATCGATCTCGGCATAATCACTGACCTTGACGAAGACCTTGCGACCGCCCATATCCTTGAGGTGTTGCAGCATGTCATCAAGCATGCGCCGGCCGTGCCCCTGGTTGACATGATCGTCGTGGATGTAGGTCCAGGACAGCCAATGGGTCTGATCGCAGGCAGGCGGTGTCCGAAAACCACTTACCCCGATGATCTGGCCGTCGATTTCCAGCACAAAGTAGTCGTCGATACCATCGCTGCCGGTGAAACCGGCTCGTGCGTCCTCGGCGTCGTCTTCATCGTGGCTGTCTATCAGGTTCACCACGGCATCGATATCGGCCGTTCGCATGGCTCTGAGCAACTTCATGAGGCAGTCCTCTGGTTGCCGGTAGACGAGTCTGACGCGGGATTGGCCGCAGCCCCGCGTTGATGCGTGCTGAGCTGAATGGTGTCGGTGCAGAAGGCCCGGGCGAAGACGGGTACGGTCTCGTGCGGATGTGTCTCGCCACACATGAAGACATCCAGGGCGGCATAATCCCGTTCGGGCCAGGTGTGGATACTGATATGGGATTCAGCGAGTACCGCCACCCCCGACACACCGCCATTGGGGGTGAAGTGATGCAGATGGATATGCAGCAGGGTAGCGCCACTGACGGCAACAGCTTCACGCAGGGTGGCTTCGATGTGGGCAATATCGTCCAGACGGCTCGCCTGCCAGCAATCGATCAACAGATGGGTGCCGGCAAAGTCGGCTTCGCCAGCTGCCACATCTGCAGTCGCACTTGCAGTCGCACTCGTTCTGTTCAGGTCAACATGTCTTGGCCAGTCTGTGCTGCTGTCATTGCTCATATCGGAATCGATTGACTCATCTGTGTCGAGTAGGTGGGTGCCCATGTCTTGTACGATTGAACGTCAACTCGGGATTGCCTGAACCGGGTCCGGGAATGGTGGAAGTTTGCGGCTGCATGCCTGCAGACCGCAGTTCCCCATGGTAGCTGAAAAGCGTTGATGTCGTGAAGATACAGTCATCATTCGAGAGGTTGCGACAGTACATCCCAGCAGGCCCCCATGGTGTGATAATCGGTTTTTCCCAGCGGGGATTTCCGGTCATCGATGGCGGAGCCATCCCGGTTGCGCACGCGGAACCAGGCACCGTATCGGTGATCCACCAGATGTTCCCAGCTCCACTGCCAGATTCGGCGGTAGTCGTCGAGAAATCGCTGTTCTCCGGTCAGCCTGTAGAGCCGCCAGGCTGCGGCAAACGCTTCGGACTGCACCCAGAAGTATTTCTCGGCCGCACAGAAGTCGCCATCGGGGGCTACGCCATAGACCAGGCCACCGTGCTGTGTATCCCATCCCGAGCTCATGGCTCCGTCGTACAGATCGCGTGCCCTGGGTAGCCACTTCTCATCGGGTCGTTCGCCGTCCAGAATCAGCAACAGCTTGCTCCATTCCACCTGATGACCGGGCTGAAATCCCCAGGGCTTGTATCGGTCGTTCGGCTTGTCGATGTTGTACTGCATGTCGACCTGCCAGTTCTGGTCGTAGTGCTCCCAGATCTGACCACCTGACTGACTGGCCAGATCCAGGGCAAAACGTTCGGCCAGTCGTTCGGCGCGGTCGAGAAACGAGCTGTCCGCCGTTGCCTGCCAGGCTGCCAGCAAGGCTTCACACATGTGCATATTGGCGTTCTGACCACGGTAGTCGTCAAGTTGTTCCAGGCTTGCATTACGCTCGTCCGCATAGGCACAGGCCGTGTCATCCCAGAAATACCGTTCCATGAATGCATGCACCTCGTAGAGCGTCTGCCTGGCGCTCTCGACACCGGCGCGCAGGCAGGAGGCCGCAGCCAGCAGGACAAAGGCGTGTCCATAGGCCATGACACGATCGTCGACAACCTCGTCCTTCTCCAGCAGCCAGGCATAGCGGCCG
Organism: Granulosicoccus sp. 3-233; assembly: GCF_052681095.1. NCBI lineage: Bacteria > Pseudomonadati > Pseudomonadota > Gammaproteobacteria > Chromatiales > Granulosicoccaceae > Granulosicoccus > Granulosicoccus sp. 3-233. Next base: position 226,393 of record NZ_JBQYLE010000005.1, on the reverse strand, counting down.
TTTTCCTGCCGATGTACCTGGGTCAGGTAGTCCAGTCCGCGCTCAGCCCACTGCCGATGGTTGGTCTTGCCATACAGTCGATACGCGGTTGCGTAGTTCACCACGTAGCGGGCAGAACCCACCAGTTGCCGGCTATGCGGATCGAAACAGTCACCGTTGTCCAGAAAGCAGGAGCGCAGACCGGCTTCCGGGCCGATGACTCGGGGTTCGTAGAAATCCAGGATTGAGCGGATGTGCTGCTGCAGGAAATCCGGACTTTCGAAAGCAGGCGAATCTGGTATCGACATATCGGTAGGTGGGGATGCTTGGCTGAACGATGGGAATGGCTGCCAGCGTTGTCAATGCCGGTAGTGCGGGTATCGGCAGGCAGGGTGAGGGACAACACGAATCCAGGGGGACTTTTCACTGTGTTGATGCGCCCGATGCTACCAGAGCCATTGGTCACCGGTAAGCCGGTCATGCGCAAGACGGTTTGCCGGCCTGCGCCGGCCTGCAGTTGACAGGGATCGGTAATTCTTTATAATGGGAATCAGTATTCTCAAATATGGGAAAACCGGTGTCCAAGAACTTTGTCAGAATCCTCAGGCTGGCTGAATCCCTGTCCGATGCTCCCAGCAACGGATTCAGCAAATCCGAAATCGTCGAGCGAGTGGGCTTGCCTTCTTCCACGGTCTATCGACTGCTGAGCGAGATGGAACAGACCGGCTATGTGTACGCCACGCCGGAAGGCCGACTGCTGCCGAATTTCTCGTTTGAGAGGCGCATCGGCATCGGCAATATCTCGCCCATTCAATTGCGCCAGGCCTGTGCATCCATTTCAGCCAGTCTGGAATCGGCTTCGGAAATCATCCTGTTGCGCGGTCACAGCCTGCTTTGGCATGTCACCGATGAACACCCGCTGCAGCCGATCAAATTGCGTGCGCATCCCGGTTATGTGCGATCCACCTACGAACTGGATTCCATCTCGCGTCTGGCCCTGGCCTATTGCCGAATCGAGGACATCGAGAGTAGCTGGGATCTGTCCAGCTTTCACGAGGTGGGTGTGCAGGGCAAACGTCTGGACTGGGGCGAAGCCCGGCAACGCATCCTCGACACGGATCGACAGGCCATGCAGTTCGACATGCTCGGCAATGCCAAGGGCATACGACGTTTTTCCATCGCGATAGCGTCACCGGGGGGCGAGCTGGTCTCGCTGCTGACGGTGGCGGAAGCAGCAATTCCCGTGCGAGATGAGAAAGAGCATATCGCCCGAATACGGGAGACGCTGGAAAGTACCCGCAAGGAGCTGGAGTTGGTCAGTGCCAACAGCCAGCCACATGCGGGTTTGCAGTCTGTCTCCTCACCAAAGAAGACTGGCTAGTCTCGTTCACCCATTGGAGGAACTCATGAGGTTCTTGAAGAAAAGTTCTATCGCTCTTGCCACCGCGACGACCCTGCTGCTGAGTGGAGTCTCCGTTGCCGATGATCTGGTGCTGTCCATCGGCTCTCGTGGTTATGGAGCTGCGGTCGGTCCGGCCATCGAGAGTTTCGAGGCGGACAACCCCGACATCAAGGTCGAATGGTTGAAGATCTCCGACGTGCCCAGCGAATCGAGAAAGCTCTATGTCACCAGTCTGATGGCGCGCAGTTCGACCCCTGACGTTTTCGCGGTGGATGTCATCTGGCCCGGAGAGTTTGCCCAGCGCGGCTGGATCGCACCGATCGGAGACGCCTTCTCGGAAGAGGAACTGGCGAATTTCAATGCCTCGTTTCGGGAAGCCGCCACCGTCGATGGCCAGCTCTATGGTGTACCACTGTATGTCGATGGCACGCAGTTCTTCTATCGCAGTGACTTGCTGGAAAAGTACGATCTCGATGTTCCGTCAACCTGGGAAGAGGTCATCAGTGCCTCCAGAACCATTCTGGATGGCGAGAACAATCCGGACCTGACAGGCTTTGTCTCCATGTGGGCCAAGATCGAAGGACTGTTCATGAACTGGCTGTCATTCACCTATGGCAATGGGGCGACATTTTTCGATGAAAACGGCAATGTCAACGTGAATTCGCCGGAAGCCATCGCGGCCACACAGACCATGGTGGATATGCTTTACAAGCATCAGATCGTGCCCGAGTCCATACTCAACATGCGCCCTGACGATGCGCGTACCCTGTTTCAGCAGGGCAGAGCGGTGTTCATGATGGTTCAGGATTTCGTCTATGCACCGCTCAGTGCTGACGACAGCCCGGTGAAGGGCAAGTTCGATTTCACCCGAAACCCCTATTTCGAAGGGCATGAAGATGCGCCGGCTACCGCCATGGGTGGTTTCCTGCTGGCGGTAAATGCCAATACCGAGAACCGGGATGCCGCGATCAAGCTGCTCAAGCACATGACGAGCTATGAGATGCAACTCTCAGCTGCGGTCAATGCCTCCAAGAGCCCCGGGCTGATGAACGTCTATGACGATGCAGCCATGCAGGATGATGAAGTGCTGCAGAAGTTCGGCAAGGCCTACGCGGCGGGTGTTGTTCGACCCTCTGCCGGTACCGGCAGCCTCTACCCCAAGGTCTCCGATGTCATGCAGGTAGCCATCACCAGTGCCCTGCATCAGTCGAAAACCGTTGAAGAAGCCCTGAACGATGCACAGGCCAGCCTCGAGAAGCTGTTGGCGAAGTGAACCCTGAACCCTCTGTCCGGGCGTGTCTTGCGCCCGGCAGTGGGTCTGTGACAAGTGCCTTGCGGAACGGACCTCCGCTCCGCCTCAAACCCGTTCGCCTTCATTGGCGGACCCTTACCCGGGACCTGTTGCCTTGAACGCATTCAATACCCTGGAACGACGAACCCAGTTCGTCGGCATTGGCTTCGTGACGCCGACATTCCTGATCATCGCTCTGATACTGGTCTATCCGGTTGTGCAATCGATCGTGCTGAGTGTCGGTCAATCGAGTGTCGACGGATTCGAACCCTATCGATTTGTCGGACTGGAGCATTACGTGACGCTGATGCAGGAAGATCGCTTCTGGCGTTCTCTGTCGGTGACCCTGATATTCACGGCAATCTCGATTCCCCTTGAGTTGATTCTGGGAGTAGGGCTTGCCTTGTTGATGAACGAGTCCTTTCACGGAAAAGGCCTGGCTCGACTGGCCGTACTGTTCCCCTGGGCGTTACCGACAGCCCTGAATGCGCTGATCTGGCGCTGGATGTACAACGCCGATTATGGCCTGTTCAATGCCATCGGTCTGGAGTCCGGCATTGTCAGCGAGCCGGTCAACTGGCTGGGAGACGAGACGCTGGCAATGGCGTCCATGGTGATCGTTTCGGTCTGGAAAACCAGTTCATTCATGGCCCTGATCATACTCGCTGGTCTGCAATCGATTCCCCGCGACCTGTATGAAGCCGGGCGCATGGACGGCATGAGTCGCTGGCAGGAGTTTCGCGAAATCACCTTGCCACTGTTGAAGGGCTCCATCATGGTGGCCTTGATCATTCGCTCCATGGATGCGCTCAGGACGTTCGAACTGCCCTTCAGTCTGACCGATGGCGGTCCGGACTCCGCTACCGAAACCCTGTCCCTGTATGCCTACAAGGTGATTTTCGAATTTGTCGAGTTCAATGCCGGCTCAGCCATCGTGGTCGTGCAGTTCGCTGTCATCTTCTCGCTGAGCCTTCTCTATATCTTCACGCTGCGGAGCAAGGACTGAATCATGAGCAATCGTCCACGCATCATTCTGTATTCACTGGTCGGCCTGTCGGTGGTGATCTCGTTTTTCCCGATTGTCTGGCTGATACTGACGTCGCTGAAGAATACCGCTGGCATCTATTCCTGGCCGGTTCAGTACTGGCCCGATCCGCTGACCTTTCAGAACTACTGGTCCATTTTCACCGAAACGCCGGAGTTGCTGCGTTATGTGCTCAACAGCTTCATCGTCGGTGTCGGCTGTACCGTACTGACCTTGTCGGTGGGTGGACTGGCAGGCTACGCCTTGTCGCGCCTGCGCATGCGCTTTGCCGGGGTGCTGATGGTCATCATCCTGTCGGTGTCGATGTTTCCACCCATTGCCTTGTTGCCGGCGTTGTTTCAGACCTTTCTGAATCTGGGTCTGCTGAACAGCTTTACCGGGCTGATCCTTGCCCATACCGGACTGTTCCTGCCCTATACCGTCTGGATGCTGGCCAGCTACTTCCGCACTTTGCCGGTGGAGATCGAAGAGGCGGCAAGGCTGGATGGCATGGGGTTTCTGCGCATCTTCTTTTCCATCATCCTGCCACTGTCCTGGCCCGGCTTCGTGGCTACGGGGTTGATCGTGTTCATCTTCTCCTGGAACGAGTTTCCGCTGTCGCTGGTGTTGATGACGCAGGACGCCATGCGAACCGCGCCTGTCGGCATTTCGCTGTATCCCGGTGAATTCGCGTTTCCCTGGGAAACCATTTCGACCGCCACGGTCATCGCAATCATTCCGGTTCTCGTCATCACCGCGATTTTCCAGAAACAGATCCTGGGCGGCCTCACGGCCGGCTCGGGCAAGTAGGAGTTCAGCTAATGGCAAATGTTTCACTTCAGCAGATCGGCAAATCCTATGGCGGCAGTGTGGCGGTCGAGGCCTTCAATCTGGAAATCCGGGACGGCGAGTTTCTGGTATTGCTTGGACCTTCGGGCTGCGGCAAGTCCACCACTCTGAGAATGATTGCCGGCCTGGAGAGCATCACCAGCGGTGAGCTTCTCATCGGCAATACCAGGATGAACAATGTCGATCCGAAAAATCGCGGTGTGGCGATGGTTTTCCAGAACTATGCCCTGTACCCGCACAAGACGGTTTCCGAAAACATGGGCATGGCCCTGAAGCTGCAGAAGATGCCCCGGGCGCAGATCGAGGAGCGTATTGCCGGTGTCGCCGACATGCTGGGTCTGACCGACTATCTGGATCGCAAGCCGGGTTCACTCTCCGGTGGGCAACGTCAGAGGGTGGCGATCGGTCGCGCCATCGTGCGAACTCCCGAGGTCTTTCTGTTCGATGAGCCTCTGTCGAATCTGGATGCCAAGCTGCGTGTCAAGATGCGCATGGAGCTGCAGGAGCTTCACGATCGCCTGGGTGTGACGTCGGTCTATGTCACGCATGATCAGGTGGAAGCCATGACGCTGGCAGATCGCATCGTCATCATGGAGGGTGGTGTCATTGCCCAGGTGGGTACACCACGAGAAGTCTATGACAAGCCTGCCACCGAATTCGTTGCCGGCTTCATCGGCAGTCCGGCAATGAATTTCATGACGATGCAAGCGGGCACTGATGGCAGCTGGCGTTCGACCGACTCGGAACTGGAACTACCCGGACTGCCGGGTTTCGATACGAAGGGGGCTGACACCGTACGGGTAGGCATCCGCCCCGAGCACCTGACGATTCTGGAGGCCTCGGCTACGGGTGATGACCCCTGGGTGCTGCCGGGCAAGGTCATGCTGGCGGAGCTGCTGGGAGCCGATGCCTTGCTGACCCTGTCGGTGTGCGGAGAGATCATGACCGCGCGCGTCAATGGTGTCGACTATCCCGAACAAGGTCAGCAGTTGGCCGTCCGGTTGAACCCCGAACAATTACATGCGTTTGATCGCGAGAGCAAAAAGGCACTGCAGGTATGAGCAAGCAACCCAATATCGTTTTCATCATGGCCGATGATCACGCCTCCAAGGCGATCAGCTGTTATGGCGCGGGTATCAATCAGACGCCCAATCTGGATCGTCTGGCGAACGAAGGCATGCGCTTCGACCATTGTTATGTCAGCAACTCCATCTGCACCCCGAGTCGGGCGGCGATACTCACGGGCACCTACAATCATGTCAATTGCGTGTCGACGCTGGATACCCATATCGACAATCGCCTGCCCAATGTGGCCAAGCATCTGCGCACCGGTGGATACCAGACGGCCATCATCGGCAAATGGCATCTGGGCGAAGGTCGACAGCATGAACCCACTGGCTTCGATTTCTGGTCGGTATTGCCGGGGCAGGGCGAGTACTTCGACCCCCTCATGATCGAAATGGGGGAAGAGATCGAGGTGCCCGGTTATGCCACGGATGTCATCACCGACAAGAGCCTGAACTGGCTGGAGCAACGGGATGAGTCGAAACCCTTCTTTCTGATGTGCCACCACAAGGCACCGCACCGAGAATGGGAGCCGCATCCGAAGAATCGGGGCCTGTATCAGGATGATATCGAGATTCCGCCAACCTTCGATGATGATTACAGCCATCGGGCGAAGGCGGCCGCGGAGGCGAAGATGCGTATAAAGGACGACATGAAATATGCTGACCTGGGGCTGGTGCAACCCGAAGGTGGCTCCGAGGTGGGAGAGCGCACCATGCGCAGCAGTACCAATCGCAAGATACCCAATCCCGAGGATGTCTCGGGTTTGCGGTTGATCGACAAGGATACCGGTGAAGTGTTCACCTTCGAGTCGCAGCAGGAACTCAGCCATTTCAAGTATCAGCGCTACCTGAAACGCTATCTGCGTACCATCGAGTCGATCGATGAAAGCGTTGGCCGGGTACTGGATTATCTGGAAGAGAACAATCTGGCTGACAATACCATTGTCATCTACACCTCTGACCAGGGCTTCTTTCTCGGCGAACATGGCTGGTACGACAAGCGATTCATGTACGAAGAATCCTTCCAGATGCCATTTCTCATTCGTTACCCGGACAAGATCAAGGCCGGTGAAGTGTGTGAGAACATCATCTGCAACGTGGATTTTGCCCCGACTTTTCTCGACATGGCAGGTCTGACCATACCCAGCTACATGCAGGGCAAGAGCATCCAGCCTCTGCTCGAAAGTGAAACTCCGCAGGACTGGTCCGAGCTGGCCTACCATCGCTACTGGATGCATCGCGATCCGGATCACAACGCCTATTCGCATTACGGCGTCCGAGACCAGCGTTACAAGCTGGTCTACTGGTACAACGAAGGGTATGAGCTGCCTGGTACCAACCATGGCGGGGAAGACCGCGAGTGGGAACTGTTCGATTGCGAGAAAGATCCGCTGGAACTGTTCAACGTCTACAACGATCCTGCCTACGCCGAAGTCGTGCAGGACATGACACGCAAGCTGGAGAGGAAGATGGCGGAAATCGGTGATGAGCCGGAGCACCCACGCGCTGCCTGAGGGTCGACGCTGCGCCGATTCGCTGTCCTGCGATCGGCTCAGCGTCGATTCGCCAGTGTCTGCCAGGCAGTGCTGCCGGAGCTCGAAGTGTGCATGGACCGATGATGGGCGACGCGGTATCCGGCATGGGGCAGCGTAAAACAATGTCAAGTGTGAACTTGATGCGGCTGCATGAAGGGTCGGATCGACTCTGCTGTTGGACCCTGCCCATCATTGTTCGTTAGAATCGGTCCGCGCGATGCGCCCTGGTTGCGCTGATGATCGCAGCAGAGCCTTTCGGCATCGCCTTTTTCCCATTGGCTGGACTCCAGAAGCATGAATACGCGTAAATTTTACATTGATGGCCAGTGGGTCGATCCCATCCTCGGCCAGCCGCTGGATGTCATCAATCCGTCCACCGAAGAGGTGTATGCCACGATCAGTCTGGGTAGTGAGGCCGATGTCGAAGCCGCTGTCACCGCGGCCAGGCGGGCCTTTGTTGACTGGTCGGTGACGGACAAGACCGAGCGCCTGGCCCTGATGAGACGCATCCTGACGATCTATCAGTCGCGCAGCGATGAAATGGGCGAGATCATCAGTCGGGAGATGGGTGCCCCCATCGATATGGCCGAAGCGTCACAATCGGGATCGGGCTCTTACCATATCAAGGCCTTTATCGATGCACTGGAAGAGTTCGAGTTCGAACGGATTTTGCGCCCGAATACACCTGAAGATCGCATCATTCACGAGCCCATTGGTGTCTGCGGACTGATCACTCCCTGGAACTGGCCAATGAATCAGATAGCACTGAAGGTCATGCCGGCTCTGGCCACCGGTTGTACCATGGTACTCAAACCCTCGGAACTCTCTCCTGTATCGGCCATGCTGTTTGCCGATATCCTGCACGAGGCCGGCGTGCCAGCCGGTGTGTTCAACCTGGTCAATGGTGATGGTGCCGGGGTGGGAACCATGATATCCGGCCATCCGGATATCGCCCTGATTTCCTTTACCGGTTCATCACGAGCGGGTATCGCCATTTCCAGAAATGCGGCCGACAGTCTGAAGCGCGTGTCGCTGGAACTGGGCGGCAAGGGAGCCAATATCGTGTTTGCCGATGCCCCCGAGGAGGCAGTTCAACAAGGCGTGGCTCGTTGTTTCAACAACACCGGGCAGTCCTGCAATGCCCCGACGCGCATGCTGGTCGAACGATCACGCTATGAAGAGGCTCTGGCGGAAGCCTGCGAACAGGCAGAGCGAACAGCGGTGGATCTGGCGGAAAAACGTGGCGGTCATATCGGTCCGCTGGTCAGTCAGACACAGTTCGACAAGGTTCAGGAAATGATCCAGCGCGGAATCAGCGAAGATGGTGCGCGTTTGCTGGCAGGTGGGCTCGGACGGCCAGACGGACTGCAGCGAGGCTACTACGTGCGGCCGACCGTGTTTGCCGATTGCCATAACAACATGAGCATCATGCGCGAGGAAATATTCGGACCGGTGTTGTCGATGATGCCATTCGATACCGAAGAGGAAGCCATCGCCATCGCCAACGACACGGCTTATGGGCTGACCAACTACATACAGACCCGCGACCCAGAAAAGGCCCGACGGGTTGCCAGACGCTTGCGTTCGGGCATGGTGGATATCAACGGCAAGGCACGCTCGGCCGGTGCGCCATTCGGCGGCTACAAGCAGTCAGGCAACGGCCGCGAAGGTGGCAAGTGGGGTCTGGAGGAGTTCCTGGAGGTCAAGGCCGTTGGCGGATGGATGGCCTGAGTCATTGATGACAGGAAGCCGCGAATCACAGTGGACCTGACAAGCCAGAGCAACACTTTCCCGTGTCGATGATCAAATCCATCATGCTGGAGCTGGGTATCACCGATATTCGTTCCCTGTTCACCAAGAGGACCTTCGTACGTGCGCAGGGAATACTGGCGAGAGATGATGTGCTGTTGGTGGAGTGGATCGACGATCTGGATACACTGATGGGCGTGGTCGAGGGCACTGCGCCCGAACCCTATGTAACGCGAATCAGTCGCGAAGGCAGGCGTCTCGTCTGTCGCTGCGACTGCCCGGTAGGCCGTGACTGCAAGCATGCAGCCGCCACTCTGCTGCAGACGCTGGCCAACGAAATCAGTGTTGCCGACCTTGCGCCAACCGCCGTAGTCGAGGCGCCGATCGATGTCTGGATGAAGCGGCTGAACGGATTCCAGACGCGGCAGGACAAGCAGCGACATGGCACTGGCGGTGGCAGCAATGAATGCATGTTGTACAGCCTCGAGCCCTTGTCGGATGTGGCAGGGTGCTGGCAAGGTGCCGAAGTCAAGGTCTATTCTTCCAGGCTTCTGCAGAACGGCAAACTGGGCAAGGGGCGTTTGTACCGGATCAGCAGCTACAGTCATTTTCACGGTTTCGGATCGCGGCCGGAAGACGATATGCTGATCGATCTGGTACGCACCATGGCCGTTCATTCCGGCAACAAGTCCAGTCTGGAAGTCTCACCACCCTATGTCCTGTCGGGACATCTGGGGGCCAGCGTGGTGCAGTTGCTGTTGAGGTCCGAACGCCTGTATCCGGGTGATCGTCGAGATGTGCCTCTGGAGCAGGGCGTTGCCCGGGAGTTGCAAAGCGAGTGGTTGCCGACAGACGATGAGTCATCGCTTCGTCTGCATCTGTTTCTGGACGATGTCGAGAACTGGTATCCGATATTCACCGATCCTCCGTATTACGTCGACATGGATCGCAACTCGGTGGGCAGCTTGCAGGTCGGAATCGATTCTCAGCTGTTGCCTTTCATGTTCGATATGCCGGCAGTGCCGCAGGATTCCGCGGTGAAACTGGCCAATGAAATGAGCGTCATGCTGCCCGATGGTGCCATGACGTTGCCTGCAGAGCCCTCGATACACCTGTTGCAGGAGCCGCTGGTGGCTGAAGTCGTGATTCGCTCTGTCAACCAATCGCCCAGTATCGATCATTGGGTGGTGGCCTGCGTGATGAGATACGGGGAACATCGGTTTGCTGTTGATCTGCGGCGTTCCGAGTTGCATGCCAGTGTGATTGATGAGGATGGCAACGAGGTTCTGGTCGAGCGAGACCACGAGGCAGAGTACCAGTATCACCAGCGGTTTCAGGAGATGCTGCCGGATTTCGAACCTTGTCTGGCGAGAGATCCATCCTTGTATCATGTGGCAGAGTACCAGCCTGTCAGGCGTGATCCGGATGGCAGGCTGGAAGCCTTCGAAAGACTGTTCAGTGTGAAGGAGCTCATTGAAAGCCGAGGGTTCACGCTCATCATCGAGCCGCCGGTGGGGGTCGATGTAAGACAGGTCAGACAACTTTCTGCCAGCCTCAAGGCCGATTCGACTGGTTGGTTCGAGGTGGGTTTGATGCTGGAGCACGATGGCGTGCGCTACGAACTCATGCCGCTGATCATCGACTGGTTGCAGCGAACGGGAGGGGATACACCCTTGCGCTTCCAGGCCGAGGATGGCAGCTGGCTGGAGGCCTCGGAGCAGATGCTGGCGCCCATTGTGGAAACGATGAGCGAGTTGCTGGATGAGCAACAGCCAGATACGAAATTGATCATCTCCCGTGCACGAGCCCTGAGCCTGGCACGACTGCGTGATGAACTTGAAGAGACGGGTGTCGATACGCACTGGCACGATAGCGAGCAGCTGCTGCAGTTGGCAGACACACTGCGCCAGTTTGCCAGTCAGGCCGAGTCGGCAATGACGTCCGCCCGGCAACCAGCAGGCATGCTGGGCGAGTTGCGGGAATACCAGTTGATCGGCATGGGCTGGTTGAACTTTCTGGCACAGGCCGGACTGAACGGTATCCTTGCCGATGACATGGGCCTGGGCAAGACCGCTCAAACCCTGGCCCACCTACAATCGCTGAAGAACCAGACGGCGAGAAAGCACCGCAAGAATCGCAATGGCCCGTTTCTGGTGGTTGCCCCAACCAGTCTGTTGAGCAATTGGGAACGCGAAGCCAGGCAATTCACGCCCGGCTTGTCGACACGTATCTGGCATGGCAGCGATCGCCATGACCGACCACTGGTGGACAACGCCGTGGATATCGTGATCACCAGCTATGCCCTGGCACTGCGCGATCATGAGCTGTTGAGTTCACACGGCTTCAGGACGCTGGTGCTGGATGAGGCGCAGACCATCAAGAACCCCAATGCCAAGATCACACAGGCACTGAAGACGATGCCGATTGCGCATCGTTTGTGTCTGACGGGTACCCCGCTGGAGAATCATCTGGGAGAGCTCTGGTCCCTGTTCGATTTTCTGATGCCCGGCATGCTGGATAGCCAGAAACGCTTCAGCCAGCATTTTCGCACGCCGATAGAACGGCAGGGCAATCAACGTCGCCAGGCCAGACTCAATGCCGTGGTGCAGCCATTCATGCTGCGCCGCCGCAAGGAACAGGTTGCCAGGGAACTTCCCGAGAAAACGGAAGTGGTTCGTACCATCGTGTTGGGCGACAAGCAGGCAAGACTCTACGAGAGCATTCGTCTGGCCATGCAGGCGCGCGTCAAGAAGTTGCTGGAGCAGCGCGGCCTGGCTCGCAGTCATATCGAGATGCTGGACGCGCTGCTCAAGCTGCGTCAGACCTGCTGTCATCCACAGCTGGTCAAGGTGCCTGCGGCACGCAAGGTCACCGAGTCGGCAAAGACCGAGTTCGTGCTCGAGATGATCGAGGAGCTGGTGGCCGAAGGGCGCAAGATTCTGTTGTTCTCGCAATTCACGGAGATGCTGGGCTTGCTGGAAGCCGAGTTGCGCAAGGCCGGAATTCCCCATGTGAAGTTGACCGGCAGGACACGCAAGCGGGATGTCGTCATTGATGCCTTTCAGGAGGGTGAAGTGCCCTTGTTCCTGATCAGCCTGAAAGCCGGTGGTACTGGTTTGAACCTGACGGCGGCAGATACGGTCATCCACTACGATCCGTGGTGGAACCCGGCGGTCGAACGACAGGCAACTGACCGCGCGCATCGGATAGGGCAGGACAAACCGGTCTTCGTCTACAAGCTGGTGGCCAGAGATACGCTGGAAGAGAAAATCGTGGCGATGCAGGAACGCAAGCAGGCACTGGCAGATGCCACGGTGGAAAAGCGTGATGGCGAGGCCTTCAGTGCGTTCTCGGCCGATGACATGCTGACCCTGTTCGAGGGTGATTGACGGTGTTGGTGGTTGTCGAGGTGGTAGCTCAGAGTACGAATTCAAAGTTTACCTCGTCGGTATCCACGCCATTGATGCGCAAGGCAATGGCATGAGTGCCGGCGTGGTAGCGACGGGTTGTCACGGGTCGAAACGTGTGAGTTCGCGAAAATGACAGGCTCTGTCCGGGGTTCAGGGTCACGGTACCGCCCTTGAACACCTTGGCGGAACGCTTGCCATTGGCCAGTCGATGAAACACCGAGTAGTCGATGATCAGTTTCTGGGGCGTGGCGGCAGTGGATATCAGCTCGGTGGATAGCTGCAGGGATTCACCGAGACTCAGCTGTTGTCTGGACAGGATCAGAGGACGGTGCTCGAGTCGAGGTGTTTCGTACCCGAACAGCGTCAGGATGTCCGGATGCCCTGCCTTGATCAAGGTGCGACAGCCATGACGTATCAAGGCGGTTCGGTTCCTGTCCGCCTGCTTCATCCAGCGTCTCGCCATCCTGATCGCCACCGCCGGATTATCTCGGGAAATATCATTGAGATGATTGGCGACCGACCGGCGAACATACTCGGACGGATCGTCTTTCAAGCCTTCCAGCAACACCAGGGTTGGCGTCGGGTCCTTGCACAATGCCTGAAGTTTCATGCCCCAGGGCAGGCGAGGTCGCGAGCCTTCGGACACCAGTCGACGCGCATGCTCGTTCGGGTCGTCGAGCCAGCCCTCCATGATCTGCAGAGCCCGTGCCTGATCGGCCAACAGGAAATGGCGTATGGCAAACTCCGATGTGCTGCGTAGGGTCATTTCACGCAACAGGTCCATGGATGCATCGAATTCATCCAGGCCGTGCTGACCCACGATCAGCGAGAGTGGCCAGATACCCCATCCGGCAATGCCCTGTTCATCGGACTCGCGAACCAGCGTTTCCGAGCGCGTGTCCGGGTGCAGCATGGCCCGCAGAATGTCATTGCGCTGACGGGTATCCACAGGAAGCACCTTGAACATCTCATCGGCAATCAGTTGTACGCGTGCCTTGAGTTCCAGCTTGCCGAGTTCCGGTAACACCGCATTGGCAAAGGATGGCGACGCAGATGAGGTCAGATGCCGGTCAAGATGCCTGGCAAGGCACGTGACCAGTTCTGGCGAAATCAGGTTCTTGAAGGCTTCAGGCATCGAGTGCTCCTGATCCGGGTTGCAGGAGAGGGGTGGTTGAGATCGAACAAATACTGTTCAATCATACAGTGTCAAGGTGGTGTTGAAAACTGCCGTGAAAAGCCGGTCAGGTGCGCTTGTGGAATTCGTCACGGTGAATCGGACAAGGTCGCTTCAAACAAGGATAATCGCGCAATATCCTTCAACCGACCACCTGCGCGGCAACCGATGACAGAGAACAAGACCCGGAACGACAATCTGCGCGGTAGTCTGTGGATGATTGCGTCCATGGCAGGATTTGCGGTGGAAGATGCCTTTGTCAAGGCTGCAGCGGTGCAGCTCCCGGTTGGCGAGGTTCTGATGATTTTCGGGCTCGGCGGAGCCATCGTCTTCGGCTGCATGGCCTTTGTGCGAAAGGAACGTCTCTTCACCACCGATGTGGTGTCGCGCGCCATGCGTATTCGAGTGGTCTTCGAGTTCGTTGGGCGTCTGTTCTACGTGCTGGCGCTTGCCATGACCCCACTGTCTTCCACCACGGCCATTCTGCAGGCAACACCGATCATCGTGGTGCTGGGCGCTGCTGTCTTCTTTGGCGAGAAGGTCGGCTGGCAGCGCTGGGCGGCTATCGTGGTGGGTCTGCTGGGTGTGCTCGTCATTCTGCGTCCATCGTCTGACAGTTTCTCGTGGCTCTCCCTGTTGGCCGTCATCGGCATGATCGGTTTTGCCGGACGAGATCTGGCCAGCCGGGCAGCCCCCTTGTCGCTCAGTACGTCCATCCTCGGACTCTACGGTTTTCTGACGATCGTGCTGGCCGGTGCCTGCTATGCCGTCTGGGAGGGCAGGCCGCTGACGATGCCCGATGTGAAGATAAGTGCCTTCATGATCGGCGCCATCGGCATGGGCGTGTTTGCCTACAGCTCCCTGATGAAAGCCATGCGCACCGGTGAGGTATCGGCCGTCACGCCCTATCGTTACACGCGCCTCCTGTTTGGTCTGAGTCTGGGCGTGCTGTTGTTCGGTGAGCAGCTCGATCTGCCGATGATCATCGGATGTCTGTTGGTCGTCTTCTCCGGATTGAGCCTGTTACTGCCTGGCTTTCGGCGTTCGGCAATCACGATTCCGGAGTGAGATTCGCAGGGCGGAATTTTCTTGCAGTCAACACCGTTCGATAAGGCCCGTACTGCCGAAGAGGTCATGACAAGGGCGTCATCCTGCTCACCAAGGTGTCATTGTCACTTGATCGATGCAGTCAATTTGTCGTATGATATACGTGTATCATCGCTGATTACGGACAACACGATGCTTTTTTCCATTCAACGACACAGGGATCAATCTTCATGACTTTCAAGGATCAGACAGCCGTCATCACCGGTGGTGCGCAAGGCATCGGTGGAGCGGTGGCCGAGCAATTGGCAAAATCGGGTGTGCGAGTTGCCCTGTGGGACATGGATGAGGCACTGGCACAGGAAACGGCCGATCGCATCGGCGGAGGCGCCATAGCCGTAGCGGCCAACGTGGCTGACTGGAGCAGCGTGGAGAAGGCCATGGCCACGACGCGCGAGGCCTACGGCCGAGTCGATATCATGGTCAATTCCGCCGGTATTGCGGGCAGCAACGGTCCCCTGGCCGACTATTCGGTAGAGGAATTCCAGCAGATCGTGAACGTCAATCTGATGGGAACCTTTCACGTCAATCGTGCTGTTGTGCCACTGATGCGTGAAAACGGCTACGGTCGAATCGTCAATGTGGCTTCGGTGGCTGGCAAGGAAGGCAATCCCAATGCATCGGCCTATTCGGCGTCCAAGGCGGCCGTCATCGGACTGACCAAGTCACTGGGCAAGGAACTGGCAGACATGGATATTGCCGTGAATTGCGTGACGCCGGCAGCCGCGCGCACCCGCATTTTCGATCAGATGGCGCAGGAACACATCGACTACATGCTGTCGAAGATCCCACGCGGTCGTTTCCTGGAACTGCATGAAGCCGCGGCCATGATCGTCTGGTTGTGCTCGAAGGAAAACAGCTTCACGACAGCAGGCGTCTTCGATCTGTCCGGTGGTCGTGCAACCTACTGATGTCCTCACCGCCACGCCAGTAGCAAGAGGCTGATGAGGCGGCGAACCATGCCACGCAAGGTTCGCCGCCGTTCTGCCTCTACGGGTCGACGCCTGCCAGCAAGGTGTCAGGCAGGTTCACCGCGGTGTTCAGATTGGCCGACGGCCGGGGTGTGCCGTAAGTCGACTCGATGGGAATGACCCCGGCCCAGTGGGGCAGGTCGAGATCCTCAGCATCGTCGATGGGGTCTCCGGTACGAATCTTCACCGAGTATTCATCCAGGGCCAGGCGGATCAGTGCCGTGCCCTTCAATTCCTTGGCAAGGTAAGGCCGATAATCGTCCAGACTTCCCGGAATCAGGCGCTCGGTAAATCGGTCCAGCAAAGCGGCCTTCTGCTCGGCAGCAACGAGCTCTCCGGCACCGAAGACCACCGCACTTCGATAATTCATCGAACAGTGAAACGCCGAGCGCGCCTTCACCAGTCCATCCACCCGACAGGCAGACACACAGACTCGCTCCCTTCTGGACAGGGCCAGATAGAGTCGGCTCTTGGGATGGCCATGCAAGTACAGATGATCTTCGATTCTGGCAATGGCGGTGGGTACCGACTGAGGCCAGCCCTCATGCACAAAGCTCACGTGACCGATGGGGCAGGCGTCGAGCACGTGGTACAGATCCTCCCGTTCGTAGCTTGCGCGGTTGGCAGACTGCCGTACCAGTCGCTTGTCGCCTCGTGGGGGTGGTGGTGTGCCTGCTTCTATCCTGCTGCTCATTGTTCCGGTTTCATCTGCATGGACTGGTCACAGATTCTCATACAATGGTTCCTTCTGACAGATACAATATGGGTCTGTTGAAGGAGCCAAAAATGCGATGAAGAATTCTCGACGGGTGACGGTGGCTGCACCGGCCATTTCCGCAGAGCTGCTGGAATCGCTACGCATTCGAGAATCGAGCCCGCTGCCCAAGCTCCGGCAGTTGTATCTGAACCTGTACGGTGTCATTGAGGGCGGGCAAATGCCGTTCGACAGTCGTTTGCCTTCCAGTCGCGATCTGGCCGCGCAACTGGATCTGGGGAGGAACACGGTCATAGGTGTCTATGAGCAATTGACTTCGGAGGGCATGCTCAAGACCGATGGTCGCCGCGGTACACGAGTGGCCAGAAGACTCGGTAGCCGTCGAGATGAAAGCGGCTTGCCGTGGCCGCATTCGGATCGCGCTGCCGGGAATCGAGTCGTGTCTTCCACCGGCAGTGCCTTGTCACCGGGAGAGCCTGATACGCGCCTGTTTCCGCATGCAGTCTGGCGCAAGGCGCAATCCAGGGCGGTTGACAGAGTGGCCGGCAAACTGGGCTACCGCAACTCGGGTCTGCCTGAAACCCGCGAGGCCATCGCTCGATATCTGGCCAATTACCGTTCGTTGTCGGTGGATGCCGAACAGATCGTGATCACCTCGGGAACTCGCCAGAGCCTGGCTCTTGCCGCACACCTTTATGCCGATCCCGGTGATTCGGCCTGGGTGGAATGTCCGGGCTATCTGGGGGCTGTGGATGCCTTCCGGCAGTCCGGCTTGTCGGTGACACCCTGCCGTGTGGATGCCGAGGGACTGGTGATGCCACCGACGGACACGATGCTGCCTCGTCTGATCTACGTGACGCCATGCTTTCAGTATCCGACTGGCGTACCGCTGGCAACCGGGCGCCGCGCCGCCTTGCTGCAGTTGTCTCGGGAACAGGGTTGCATCGTGTTCGAAGACGACTACGACAGTGAATTCAGGGATGATACCCAGCCGCGCCCCGCACTGGCTGCGGATGCCGCCGGTGCCAGAGTCCTGCACGCCGGCACGTTTTCCAAGCTACTGTTCCCGGCCATGCGAGTTGGCTGGCTGGTGCTGCCACAGCATGCCGTTGAACAGGCGGAACGCTGTCTGCGCGTCATCGGGGGAGGCTGCAACACGATTGCTCAGGCGGTCGTCACCGAACTGCTGGACAATGGTTCGATCGGTCGACATCTGCGGCAGGCACGGCATATCTATGGGCAGCGACGCCAGGCCCTGATCAGCGCATTGCAGGATTGCGATCTGTTCGAGCCGATCGACGAGGTGTCAGGCAGTCTGAGCCTGGTGCTGCAGCTGAAAGACAGTGTGTCTCTGACTGCCCTGCAGGCCGCATTCACAGAAGCGGGAATCGGTGCGCAACCACTGGAGCATCTGGACTGGCAGCTTGCTCGTCCCACTCGTTGCAAGGCTATTGTCATCGGGCTCGGCAACGTGGATACTCTGGCGATACCGGCGACCTCCCAGTGCCTGGTAAAAGCCCTGGCGTCGGTATCAAGAGCGGCGCATTGATATTCCCCCGGCGTTACGGAAACCACAAGATCATGACCTCGCTGTTCCTGAAGTCTCTCATTGGTGCAGCAGCAGTCCTGCTGATCGCCCTGTTGTCGAAAAGCAAGAGTTTCTTCATTGCAGGGCTGGTACCGCTGTTTCCCAGTTTTGCACTGATTGCCCATTACATCGTGGGTACCGAGCGTTCCATGGCCGACCTGCGCGTAACAGCATTGTTCGGACTGTTCTCGCTCTTTCCCTATGCGGCTTATCTGCTGGCCGTCTATCAGTTGAGTTATCGCTTTTCCCTGGTCATTACCTTGTTGCTGGCAACGCTCATCTGGTTGTTCTCGGCCGGATTGCTGCTGGCGATCTGGGTCAGGGCGCAGCCGATGGTGAGCTGAGCGTTTCCTGACGCGGCAGGGAATCAGTCGTTGTCGCCTCCCGCTGCGCCCGCATTGGCTCTGGACGCGGCAGAAGCGGGTACCGTTGTGCGCAGAGAGAGTTCATGGAGGAATGCCAGAGCGTCTGCTGCAACGGGGGCGGGCTCCGCCGCGGAAGACGGTTGCGCGGCCCCCTCGATTGCCGGCCTTGCATCCAGTGCGATGATCAGTGTTGCCTGCTCTGCCTGGAGCAGAGTCGACAGATTTCCCGTAACGGTTCCGCTGACATCCATACGCAGTACGTCATCATGCAGGCGCACACTGATGCCTTGTTGGCGCGCAGCCACTGCCATGGCCAGGAAGGGTAGTACCAGAGCCGGAGAGCTGACCTCCCCGACACGTAGTCCAGCGCCATCGAAGAGTGTGTCATCGACACAGAAATGATCGCTCAGGGTGGCACCCAGCGCGATCGGACACAGTGTCTGATTGTTTGATAATGCAAGCCACGCACCTGCTTCGACGACAGGGCAGATATCCGACCAGGATTTGCCCTGTGCGTTGCGCAAGTGTCGAGCCAGCATGCTGGCACCATCGTGGCCATTGGCCAGCAGCCAGCCGGCGGCATAGCCGGCCTCCTCGGCGAGCCCCCAGCTCATGCCTGCACCTCGCGCTGCCTTGGTACAAATCGACTCGACTTCGTTGCGAGAAAGTCGGAGCGTGGTACCGGGAGGTACGATCAATGGCGGCCCGCTGCGCGCAGGATCATTCACACTGCTGTTCATGTGCGGGGCTCCGAGTTCAATTCATCAGGGTAGGGGGCGCCTTTGAACAGGCTGATGCGCACCCAGCGGTCCGAGCGCGGATCAAAATGGCTGGCGCCGAAGAATGCCAATTTGCAGCGCATCAGATCGATCGGCAGAATATCTTCTGCAATCAGGTTGTCGCGAACTTCGGCGTATGGAAAGCGGGCCCCCAGTTGCGCACGGCGAACCATGAAGCGATGCTCGGGGTGTCGCAGCAGGAAATCGGCGACCGGGGTCTCCTCGCTCCATGGCTGCAGCGCAACGTGTAGTGCCTTGGCCAGGCGTGCCACGCAAAGCGGTTGTTCAAGTTCGGCACCTTCCTCCCTGGCACGATCTCCCAGCCGTGGTTCGAGTTTCTCTTCGGAGACGTACCAGAATCGTGCGCTGTTTTTCGGGTCGTCGAAATCGATGTCGAGGGCCCAGTTGTAGACCGTCTCCAACAGTGCGCGCAGTCTGGCAACACTCATCGCACCATCGAGACGAAAGGCGACCGATTCATCGGCGCTCAGACAGGCAGACAGGCCGTCGACCAGATGCCCGTGCGGTTCCAGCAGGATCGACAGCAAGGCTTCCTGACCTTCGAGTGACAAGGCTTGTTCGCCCCACTGCCAAAGTACGTTCCACGGTCTGAATACCTTGAAATCGACGCTCTCAAGATGCTCCGCCAGCTTGTCCAGGTCGGTTCGCAAGGCCGCCAGTCTCGGAACCTGCACAGGATGTTCCGAATGCCAGCTGCGGGCATTG
Organism: Granulosicoccus sp. 3-233; assembly: GCF_052681095.1. Taxonomy (NCBI): domain Bacteria; kingdom Pseudomonadati; phylum Pseudomonadota; class Gammaproteobacteria; order Chromatiales; family Granulosicoccaceae; genus Granulosicoccus; species Granulosicoccus sp. 3-233. The sequence continues at coordinate 206,665 of NZ_JBQYLE010000005.1, read as the reverse complement.
GCACGTGCCTGTTCGAGTGCGTCACGCAGCGCAGCCACGGTGTTCGAATCCACTGTCTCGCAGGAGCGAACGCGCGAAAGAGCCTCTTCGCGAACGACCATCCAGTTGTGCAACAGAACCGGATGACGCACGATGAAAGGTGCCATACCGAGACCAGTGGAATTGCCCACACCGAGGCGATGACGCAGCCCGGGGTCAAGCCTGACGGCCTGCTGGCCACCGCGGGAAGCTGCAAGGTGTTCTGCGATATCGACCACGAACTGTCGTGTCAACCAGACCGACAGCATCTCCACCTGAAACGGCTCGGTGAATTCGGCTCGATCACACAGGTCCCGACGATCGGCGGCACCGAATTTTCCGGAACCATAGACAGCGGTGGTGCGCATCAGATAGCCCACGGCATCGATCTGCGCCACATCCGGTTGTTGCCCCTGAGACAGACACTCCACCACATGTTCGAACAGTCTCACCGAACGATTGGCGCGACTGAGAGACAGTTCTCTGGCGCTTATTCGACCTGCCTCCTGCAAGGGCACGTTGCGGGACAGGCGTTCTATATCGGCCGATGAGGGCTCGCCGTCGAACAAGGTGAAGGTTGCATCCCAGGCCGTAGCGATGACTCGGTCAGACCGCATGTCGTCTGGCAAGTCGTGGGCAAAGGCAATCAGGGAGTAGCTTCGGTCTGGACCGATGGCCCGATAGACGCCGACTCCGACACCGGTGGCGTCCACCTGCCAGAGCGGTCTGTCGAAACGCCAGGCGTCCTGCTGCATGCGGCGCAACAGGATACGCAGGAAGGACAGACGCGTCGGGTGAGCACTGCCGAGTCGATCCAGTCGCATGACCTGCTCGGGCAGGCGTCGAGCTACGGGTTCCGTGGCGCTATTGACGGGCGTGAATGCGGACATCTCATTACCCCTTGTTCAATGACAGTGTAATGCGTAGTGCGTCCCACAGCGAGGGCAGCAGTACCAGTGATACGGGCACGGCTGTCACCACAATGAAACTCTGCAGTTTTCCGATGCCGCCTGCACCCGTGGATATCAGAATAAGGGCCATGACTGCCATGGCAATGCCCCAGAAGGCGCGTAGTCCCACTGATGGGTTGTCACCCGACATGGCCGTGGCGATGACATAACTCATCGAGTCGCTGGTGGTTGCAACAAAGAACATGGTCAGCACCAGAAAGGCCAGCGACAGAAGGAAACCCGCTGGCATGTTGCGGGTGATGGCCAGCAAGCCGGCAGGCAGGTTGAATCCTTCGAAGGGACCGGAGATGACACCCGGAGTTGCCAGCTCGAAGGCAATGCCGGAGCCGCCGATGATGGTGAACCAGAAATGGGTGACCAACGGTGCAATCACTGACAGGGTGATGATGATGCTGCGAATCGAGCGTCCACGACTGACGCGCGCGATGAAAATGGCCATGAGTGGTCCGTAGCCCAGAAACCAGCCCCAGAAGAACACTGTCCACCAACCCAGCCAGCCGGGTGCACCAAACACGCCGGCATCACCGCGATACAGCGCCATGCCGAAGAAGTGCTGGAAGTAGGTTCCCAGCCCGCCGAAGAAGCTGCTGAAAATGAATTCGGTGGGGCCGGCAATCAGAATGAACGCCAGTAACAGGAAGGCGAGGATGACATTCAGCTTCGACAGGAGCTGGATGCCCCTGGACAGGCCTGAAATGGCCGAGAGGGTGAAGACCGCTGTCAGCGTCAATATCATCACCGCCTGAGTCGCAAAGGTATCGGGAATACCAAACAGCGCATTGACGCCATACGACATCTGCAGCCCCAGAAAACCGATGGGGCCGACCGTGCCCGCAACGACGGCGATAATGCAACTCGCGTCTGCGAAGATGGCAATGGGGCCATGCAGCGCACGTTCGCCGAATACCGGGTAAAGCAAGGTGCGTGGTGCCAGCGGCAAACCCTTGTCGTAGTGATAATGCATCAGCATGAGGGTGGTGAGCGAGCCCAGTATGGCCCAGGCCAGAAACCCCCAGTGCAGAAAGGATTGCGCCATGGCAATCCGTGTGCGCGCCAGATTGTCGCTACCGAGTTCACCGAACAGCGGGGGAGTGGAGAGAAAGTGTGCGATGGGTTCGCCGGCGGCCCAGAACACACCGCCACCTGCCAGCAAAGTGCACATGATCATCGAGCCCCATTGAAACGAGCTGAATTCCGGCCGTTCCAGATTGCCGAGAACGGTGCGGCTGCCTGGCAGGAAACAGATGAAAATGCCCATGAGAAACGTAGCGAGCAACAGCAGTTGCCAGTACAGGCCGAACCAGGTGGCTGCGAATTCGAATCCCCAGTCAACCGCGGCTGACAGTGCGTCGATATCGACAAGAGCCAGAGTGCAGAACAACAGGATGAACCCGCCTGTCAGGGCGAACAGAGTCTTGTCCAGAGGCTGTGCGTTTTGTGCAGCGTCCACGGTTGTGTCTCTGTTGTTGTCGGGAACTGATACAAGGGTGGACTTTGTTTCGCTCATGGGAGTTGATCTCTCCAGGGTAGTGGTCAATCAGGCGGCGCGTTACCGCCGCACCGGCTGCAGATCGGATTTTTTCTGCTGGTGCCGCTATTGCTGCTACTGCAGCTATTGCTGCTATTGCTGCTGTCGTTGCTGAATCCCGGGTATTCCTTGCTCGGTCGGATACCCCTCGGTTGAGGTAAAACTCTCCGCATAGAATCGTTGCCAGTTGCCACCCATGACGCCCGCAATGTCCGAATCGCTCATGCCGGCGTTCTTCAGGCCACTGGCTATCTGGCCGAAGTGGCGGTTGTCAGAGAACCAGTCGGGCATGTCCGGAAAGCCGGGCTCGGAGGCACTGCCTTCGCCGAAGTCGATGGATTTCGTCCAGCGCCCCGTGCGCATCCATTCGACGACACTGTCGGGCTGGTCCTGACACAGATCGCTGCCGATGCCGATACAGTCCGGGCTCATCAGTTCGGCCGTGCGACAGATCATGTCGCAGTAGCCTTGCAGGGTGCAGGCACTCCCGTGTTGCAAATGGTGCGGGTAGAGGGAAAATCCCAGCATGCCGCCAGTGCTTGCCAATGCTTGCAATACGGCATCCGATTTGTTGCGACCTGCCGCATGCCAACTCGCCGGATTGGCATGAGTGATCGCCACAGGACGGGCGGACAACTCGATGGCTTCGAGTGTGGACCGCTCGCCGGAGTGGCTCATGTCAATGACCAGGCCGACCCGGTTCATCTCGGCAATGACCTCTCGCCCCATGCGAGTGATGCCGCTGTCGACAGCCTCGTAACACCCCGAGGCCAGCAGCGACTGGTTGTTGTAAGTCAGTTGCATGAAGCGCAGCCCGAGGGTGTGCAGGATTTCCACCAGGCCGATGTCATCCTCCATGCAGGAGGGGTTCTGCGAACCGAAGAAGATGGCGGTACGCCCGGTTTTACGGGCCAACGCGATGTCACCAGCCGTTCGGCCTTGCATGATGAGTTCGGGAAACTGCTCGAACCAGCGATTCCAGCGTTCGATGTTCAGTACGGTTTCACGAAAGTTCTCGTGATAGGTGATGGTCACATGCACCGCATCAACGCCGCCTTCGCGCATTTGCCGGAAGATCTTCTCGGACCAGTTGGCATACTGCAGGCCATCGATCAATGGTGCCTTGCCTGAGCCTGCTGCCACGCCCGCAAGTTCATGAGTACTCACAGTGGATCACCCGCGGCGACATAAGCGGTCTTCACTACAGTATAGAATTCGGCTGCGTAGCTGCCCTGTTCACGAGGCCCATAGGATGAGGCGCCGCGACCTCCGAAGGGCACGTGGTAGTCGGTGCCGGCGGTTGGCAGATTCACCATCACACAGCCGGCCCGTGCGTTTGCGCGAAAGTGCGAGGCGCGTGCCAGCGATTGCGTCATGATGCCTGCAGTCAGGCCGAATTCACTGTCATTGGCCAGGCTCAACGCTTCTTCATAACTGCCGGCCTTCATGACACAGGTAATCGGTGCAAACATCTCTTCGCGGTTGATACGCATATCGTTGCGGGTGCCAGAGAAAACCGCTGGTGACATGTAGTAGCCATCGCTTGCACGCTCCAGTCGCTCACCACCACAGAGCAGGCTGGCACCTTCGGCCTTTCCAGTCTCGATATAGGCAAGGTTCTGCTGCAACTGGGCATCGCTGACCACGGGGCCCAGCTGAGTATCTGCATCCAGAGCATGGCCCACTGTGAGTGCTTCGGCAGCTTCCACCAGGCGCTCGACAAAAGCATCGTGGATCGATTCATGTACGATCAACCGGCTGGCGGCGGTACATTTCTGTCCGGTTCCACCAAAGGCCGCACCGGCAGCACAGCTTACCGCCAGGTCCAGATCGGCATCGTCCATGACCAGTAGAGGATTCTTCGACCCCATCTCCATCTGCAAGCGGGTCATGTTGCCGATGGCTGCAGCAGCAATACCACGTCCGACAGACACCGAACCGGTGAAACTGATGGCATCGACACGGTGACTCTCGATCAGTCGCTGACCGACGTCGCGTCCCGGCCCGGAGACGAGATTGAACAAACCGGCAGGGATGTCCTGATGCGTGATGATATCGGTAAGGGCGACGGCACTGGCCAATGTGAGGTTGGCAGGTTTCCAGACGACGGCATTGCCGAAGGCCAGTGCCGGTGCGATCTTCCAGGCCGGTGTGGCCACCGGAAAGTTCCAGGGACTGACGATGGCCACCACACCCACGGGTTCGCGGCGCACATCCACTTCGACACCGCTACGCACGCTTTCGGCGAGGTCGCCCTGGTTGCGCAATGCCTCGGCGGCGAACCAGGTGAAGAACTGTCCCGCGCGGTAAACCTCGCCCTTGCCCTCGGCTACCGGTTTGCCTTCCTCGCGGGCAATCAATTCACCGATTTCTGCCGAGCGGTTCATCAATTCCGTGCCGATGGCCATCAGCACATCGTGGCGCTTCTGCACGCCGGCGGCCCACCAGATATTCTGTGCCTTGCGCGCTGAATCCAGCGCTTCTTCCAGGTGCTCGCTGCTGGCCTGAGCGTAATTGCCGATCAGATCCGAGACATCGGACGGGCTGCGATTCTCGATATGAGTGGCACCGGCATCCCAGCGCCCGGCGATATGAATTCCTGTTTGTTGCATGTCAAGGCTCCACGTAGTCGATGCGCGAATGTTGACGAGAGCCTCATATTCAGTCAATCTAAAATAATTGACCCTATTTCAATAAAAGTTGAAATGATGATGAAGCTGGAAATGCTGCGTGTCTTCAGGATCGTTGCGGAGAAGGGCAGTCTGGCAGCCGCCGCCGACGCACTGCATCGAACCCCTGCAGCCATTTCGATGACACTGGCTCAGCTTACCGAGAGCATCGGCGCACCGCTGTTCGAAACCGATCGCAAGAATCGGCTGACACCACTGGGTAGACTGGTATTGCAGGAGTGTCACCGAGCCACGGATACCTTTGATCGCTGTACCGATGCCATTCAGCGACATGTGCGGGCCACGGCAGGTACGGTTCGGATCGCGGCAGTCCCTTCAGCCGCCGTGAGCCTGCTACCGTTGGCAATCGCCAGCTTTCGGCGGGACCATGCGGACGTGCGCCTCGAGATCAGCGATGTGGACAGTGCCGCCGTACGTCGCCGGATACACACAGACGATGCCGATATCGGCATCATTTCGGCAACACCGTCAGATACCCGGAAAGAGGATGTCATCCTGACAGACAGACTCGGTATCGTTCATGCAGGGAACGGCGCCATTGCCGAGGCCTTGCGCGATCCTGACGTCCGTCCCGGCTGGCATTTGTTGTCACTGGAACCGCTGATTGCCAACCCTCTGTGTGACATGATCGACCACCCACAGGTGGCGTCGCATCTCGCACGATGTACCTTGCAGGCACGCAGTACCACGGCATTGCTGACTTTTGTTCAGAATGGTCTGGGAACGACGGTGCTGCCAAGCAATGCCATCACCAGCGGCATGGTCAATGTCGCCTTCGTGCAACCCGATGATCCGCCGGCCTACCGTGAACTGCGCAAGATCCGCCATGAGGAGAAACGTCTCAGTCCGGTGGCCGAGGCGTTCTGGAATGCCTTGAGTGCATGAGATGCATGACGGCCTCATACCCGAGTCATTGGCACACTACATCAACGCGAACAAGCCTCCTTCAACGGTCACCATTCGGATCTCCGTGTCATACAGTTCCGACAACACGCCCGAATCAAGCACATCGGCTGTCTCACCGGCCCTGAAGATCTTGCCGTTCTTCATGGCCACGATGAAATCGGCATGGCGGGCGGCATGGTTCAGGTCATGCAATACCAGCGCGAAGGTCCGACCCCGGTCGGCGTGCTGGCGGATCAGCTGCATCAGCAGGCGGGCATGGCGCAGATCCAGATTGTTCAGTGGTTCATCGAGCAGCACCATGTCGGTGTTCTGGGCAAAATTCATCGCAAGCAGAGCGCGTTGCCGCTGGCCACCGGAAAGGGTTTCGAGAAAACGGGCGGCAAGGTCATCCAGGTCGAAGTCGGACAGGGCCTGATCGACGATGACATCGTCGGCGGCAGTGCTGCGCCCCTTGTTGTGAGGGTAGCGACCGAAGGCCACGAGATCGCGTACCCTCAGGCGAGAACCAATGGTGCTGTGCTGGCGTAATACCGACAAATGTCGGGCGAGTTCGTCGAAGGCGTATTCCCCGAGCAGGCGACCCGCCAGTTCGATCTCGCCGCTGTCCTGGTTCTGCAACCTCGAAAGGGTATGCAGCAGGGTGGACTTGCCTGCACCGTTCGGACCGATCAGCGCAGTGACCTTGCCGGGTGGAAGCTCGATGGAGACCTGTTCGAGAATCCGGCTGCCATCCAGCGTCAGATCGATATCGCGGGTCTTGATCATGGCCGTTTCATCAGAAGCAGGTAGAGGAACAGAAGACCACCAAGCAGTTCGATGACGATACTGATGGTGATCTCCATGTGCAGCAGGCGCTCCAGCACCAGTTGGCCGCCAAGCAGCACCAGCATGCCGGTGACAATGGTCAGTGGAATGAGGGTGGCGTGCCGGTGATCCGGGCTGAGCGCATAGACCAGGCTGCTGATGAGCAGGCCGAGGAATACCACCGGACCGACCAGAGCGGTGGCCGTTGCGACCAGTACGGCAGTGAGCGCGAGAATCTGGAATGCGCCCTTGTCATGATCGACGCCAAGGCCGATGGCCAGGTCGCGACCCAGTGCCATGACATCCAGCTTGCGCCGCAGTTGCCAGGTCAGCCACAGCGCCACGATGACAGTCATACCTGCATAGCCAAGTAGCGATTCGTCGATATCGCCGAAGCGGGCAAAGCTGGCTGATTGCACCACGGCATAGTCATTGGGCGCCAGTACGCGCGCCATGAAGCCGGATAACGAACGAAACAGCACGCCCACGATGATGCCGGTGAGTAGCAGGCGAGAGAAATCGGATTGACCACGCTTGAGCAGTGTGCTGAACAAGGCCAGTGCCAGCACCGTCATGATGCTCAGCTCGGCCAGGAATTTGGCAGAGGTGGGCAGGGCGACGTAGTGACTGCTGCCGAGAAAGAATACAACACTGGTCTGTATCAGAACGTACAGGGAATCGAAGCCCATCAGGGATGGCGTCAGTATGCGATTGCCGCTGAGGGTCTGGAACAGCAGGGTCGATATACCAATGGCCGAGGCAGTGATCAACAGGCCCAGCAGAGTGGGTAGCCTGAACGCCATGATGAAAGGCAGATTACCGTTGGCGCCTTGAAAGAGGTAGACCGCTGCAGCCAGCACGGTGGCCAGGCTCAGTACGACAAGCAAGCAGTAGAGTTGCCTGTGCTGGCTACCTCGCGTGTCCGAGAGCTTCATGAGTATCGCATCGCCGGCTTGCTGTACAGCAGCCACAGTGTGATGGCAGCGCCGACAACACCGAAGACCGTACCAACCGGGATTTCATACGGGGCGATGATCAACCTGCCGGCCATGTCGCTCAGCAGGGTCAGCAAGGCACCCAGCCAGGCCACCAGTGGCAGTGAATGACGCAGATTGTCGCCTCGCAAGCGGCTGACGATATTGGGTACCACCAGACCGATGAACGGAATGATGCCGACAGTGACGATGGTGACTGCGGTCACCACCGATATCACCAGCAGCCCCAATGCCATGATGGTGCGATAGTCCAGACCCAGATTGCGCGCATGATCGCGACCGAGGCTGGCGATGGTGAACTGATCCGCCACGAACCAGGTGAAGACGGCAAGGGTTCCGGCAATCCACAGCAGACCATAACGTCCGCGCACCATGCCGGAAAATTCACCGGTCATCCAGACATCCAGCAGTTGCAGCAGATCTGCCTGCCATGCCAGCCAGATGGCAACCGAGCCAACCACGCCACCGTAGACGATACCCACCAGTGGCACCAGATAGGTCTCCTGCGGCGGCAATCGCCGGATCATCAACAGAAAGAGCAGGGTTCCCAGCAAGGACATGATGCTGGCGGCGATCATCGTACCGGCAATGGAGCTATCAGGAACGAACAGTGTCACCAGTACGATGCCCAATACGGCGGATTGCCCACTGCCGGCCGTGGAGGGTTCGACAAAGCGGTTCTGCACCAGTACCTGCATGACTTGACCGGCTATGGCAAGCGACATGCCCGTCAGCACGACTGACAGGGTACGGGGCAATCGGCTGACACTCATGAGCCAGAGTGCTTCCGGGTCTGACAGCAGTTCTGCAGGGTGCATGTCGATGACACCGATGAACAGGCTGGCCATGACACAGAGCAGCAGCGCCGCAATGGCCAGCCCCGATTGTGCGGAGAGTCGGAACTGCGTCGGCCAGGTACTCATGAGCGATGAAGGTCAGGACGTTTTGCCGGGGATGGCGGCGTGCGGGCAGCGAAACGTCAGTTGCTGATGCCGAACGCGTCACCGATCTGGTTCAGGGTGCGGATCTGGGATTGGATGCCACCACCAGCGATGTAGACATCGGCACTGTTCAGGTAGACGAGGTGCTGGTTCTGCCAGGCTTCAGTCTGATGAATCAGTTCATTGTCCAGGGTCTGTCGAGCGCTGTCGCCTTCCTGACCAATGGCGGCGGTACGGTCGATAAGCAGCAACCAGTCCGGATCGTACTGCAACACGAATTCGAACGACACGGCGTCACCATGGTCTGCAATGGCCAGGTCATCGACCGCGGGTTCCAGTCCCAGTTCGGTGTATATCCAGCCGAAGCGCGAGCCGGGCCCGAATGCCGAAATCTTGGGACCATTGGTCATCAGAACCAGCGCCTTGCCCTTGCCGGCAACTGCTGACCGGGCCTTTTCGAGAGCAGCGTCCAGTTGTGCCAGTAGTTCACCGGCCTTGTCCTGCCTGTCGAACAGTTCGCCATATTGCAGCGTGCGTTTGCGGGTCTGCTCGATCAGGTCAGTCCCATCGATGCTCATGTCGATGGCGGGCGCCAGTTTGGCAACCGAATCCAGGGTGCCTGCGGAACGGCCACCAACGATGACCAGATCGGGTTGCAGGGTAGACAGTGCCTGGTAGTCGGGATCGAACAGGCTGCCGACCACCGAGGCGGATTCGGCAACCGGGTCCAGATAATCGACGAACAGCTTGTTGACAGTTCCCGCAATCGGCACGCCCAACGCATCCAGTGTATCGACCGCAGGAATATCAAATACTGCAAGTGTGGTGGGTGTGTGCTCGATAGTGACGGGGCCGCGAGCCGTTTCGAGTTCGAGGGCGATCGCTGTCAGCGGAGTGATCACTGCGCTCAGCATCAGCGCAATGCCGGCGCTCAGGGGTAAGGATTTCATGAGGTGCAATCCACGGTTGTTGTTGCGGACAGATGGCTGTCAGAGAAAACCGGCACGCCAATCTGATTGATGTCGATTGATTTCGGAAATTACCTGTGTATCATAATACAAATGCTAATTATTCGCATTAGCATTAACAGAAATTCAATTCACTTCACATTGCCGCGCACGGCGCGCAATTGCTCATAGGGAAATCCATGTCCGCCATACAATCTCAGACAAGACCATTGTCGCGAGCTTCGGTGTTCGTTCTACTGCCCCTGGTGCTGTCGATGCAGCAGGTTCATGCACAGGAACAAACAGATGAAGAGGAACTGACCGTGCTCGGACCTCTGGTGGTCTGGGGCACGCAGGTGCAATCGTCATCCGTCAAACTGGGGAGTGAAGGCATTGGCATCAGGCAGGCGGACCATATCAGCGACCTGTTGCGCTCGGTTCCAGGCGTGGATGTCGGCGGGGCACATTCGCTGAACCAGCGCATCACCATCAGAAGCATGGATGACAAGGATCTGCGCATCAGTATCGACGGGGCCAACCAGAATACCTATATGTATCACCACATGGGCAATCTGCAGATTCATGCGGACATTCTGGAGTCTGTCGATATCGATGTCGGCAACAACAGTGTGATCAACGGCGGACTGGGTGGTTCGGTGCGGTTCAGGACTAAATCGGCAGAGCAGTTGCTGGAGGAAGGGCAGCGTGCCGGCGGTCGCGTGCAGCTGAGCCATGGCGACAATTCCGGTTCCAGCGCTGCCATCACGGGCTATGGTCGTCTGACCGACTCGGTGGATGTCATCGCTTATTACAATGGCGTCAAGCGGGACAACCATGAGGTCGGTGGCGGTGAGATCAGGGATTTCAGTGGCAATGCCATCGAGGGTACCGATGGTACCGTTCGCGGACTGGAAGGGGACCTGAGTGATGCCCTGGTCAAGTTCGGCTGGGACATCAATGACAACCATCGTATCAGTCTGGGTGTTGAAAGCTATGTCGATGAAGGCGACTACAGCTACCGACCGGACATGGGACTGGCCACGGATCTGGCCATCACCAACAATCTCGGTGTGCCCTTGCTGTGGCCTACCGAATTCAGTCGAGATACCTTCACGCTGAACTACGAAGGAGAGTCGATGCAGGCAGGTAGTATCAATGCAACCCTGTTCCACAATGACAGTACATTGCAACGTGACGAGAGTGGTTGGGCTGACAACGAAGCCTTTGCCGATTCAGCCGCACAGGTGGAAGGGGAGGCCCTCAACACCGGGGTGAATGTCATCGTACGCAAGGATCTGGGAATGCACGGCATCACCTACGGTGCGGAGGTGACGAAGTACGAGACGGATTTCAACGCGGCCTATGACAACGGCACTCGGGACAGCGCCTCGGAGAACATCGTCGATTCCGCCATTTTCGTACAGGATCGCATCCGCCTGAACGAACGTTTTTCCCTGACACCGGGTTTGCGCTACAACGTGCAGGAAAACGATACGACGGTTAGCGATGACACCTTCGATGACGTCACGGCGGCCCTGGCAGCGGACTTCGATCTGACGCCTGCCATCCACTTGCGCGCCAGCACAACGCAACTGTTCAAGGGGCCGGAAATTGGTGAAGTGTTCACCGGTGCCGGTCTCTACGATACAGCCAATGCCGATATCCAGCAGGAAACCGGTCTCAACACCGAGCTGTCGGTGGCTTATGCCGATGCCGTATTGGGTGCGGATGAGTTCAGTGCGGGTATCACGCTGTTCAATACTCAACTGAACGATTACATCTATGATTACGCACCGATTGCGGAGGCCGATGGCGGTGGCAACTGGAAGGACAATATCGGTGACATGAATATCCGGGGGGTCGAGGCTTATGTGGGCTATGACATCGGACAGTTCGAGGCTCTGTTCAGCTATTCCATTGCCGACAGTGAGCTGGACGCCGACAGCGATTACCTGGCGCTGGATGAAGCGCGACTCGATCGCAAGCAGGGCGATACCTTCGCCATCGGGCTGGATTATCATCTGGCAGATGCTCGTCTGGCGCTTCACTGGGATACCCTGGTGGTGGATTCCCTGAGTGCCGGTGTCGATCTGGATGGTGCTACCGAGAACAATGCCAAGGATGGTTTCGCCGTTCACAATATCTCTGCAAGATGGCACCCTGCGGCTGTCGATGGGCTCTCCCTGACTGTCGGGGTCGACAACCTCTTTGATGAATACTACGCATCCCAGTCATCGCGAACTGGCCTGAGTCTGCATCCGCGTTTCGGCGAGCTCTATCTGCAGGACTACGAGCCGGGTCGTAACGTCAAGATCACGGCTGAATACACCTTCTAGCCTCAGTGAGACATAAAGACGCGCAGCAGAAACGCCATAGACCGGTGAATACAGTCGCGCACGGAGTTGTTTTCGGGGCGGCCCTCCGCAAACCGTGGCTTGGTTACTCCAAGTGAGGTTTGGAAATAACGAGTACGCGGCTGTAGACGCCGGTATAGCGCGAGCCGCAGGCGGTTTCTGGTCGTGGACTTATGTCTCATTGAGGCTTGAGCCCGCGTCCATCGTATCCTTATCCCGAGACCGACATGAACTACCGATCCAGCACCCGTGTCCATGCAGAGAAGGCGAAGCGCTATCACGCGTCTCTGGCCAGACATTTTGCACGCAAAGTGCCGGTCGACGTTACCGAAGACAGTGCCCATGTGCAGTTCGGCATGGGTAGCTGCCACATGTCGGTTACGGGAAACTGCATGCAGTTCGAGTGTACTGCCGACAGCGAGGAGGCACTGACGACAGTCAAGTTCATCATCGGCTCGCACATCATCAAATACGGCGAGTTGCAGACTGTCGAGGTGCGATGGCAGGACATGAACGATTGACTGCGGAATCAGGAGTCTGCGCTGACTGATTGACAGACAAGCTGCACTCGCGTATCGTTATTTTAACGTTAAAACCACCGAGATCCGTCAGGTTCCCACTTGAGACGCAAGGTTACACTCAGTGAAGTCGCTGAATCGGCTGGCGTGTCGGTACAGACGGTCTCCAATGTCGTCAACAACAAGCCGGTTGTCAGTGAGGAGACCCGCCAGCTGGTGCTGACACACCTGAGTCAATGCGGGTATCGCGGCAATGCCGTGGCTCGTTCGCTCAAGACCAACAAGTCCCGGCTGATCGGTCTGGTGGTGCCCAGCATGACCAATTCCATGTACGCAGAGGTGGCCGAGACCGTCGTGCGTGAAGCCGAGAGGCGCGGCTACACGGTCATGATGGCGGTGACCATGCGTGACGCCAAGACCGAGCTGGAACTGGTCAATACCGTTGTGGATCACAACGTTGCCGGTGTTCTGATGTCCTCATCCGATCCCGAGGCACAAGCCAGCAAGATGGTGCTCAATCTTGGCGTACCGTATGTCGAATTGCTGAACAGGACCGGTGAAGAGGGCTGTGATGTCTTCGAAGCCGATAATCGTCGTGGTGCCCAGGATGCCGTCGAGCATCTGATAGCGCTGGGTCATCAACGGATTGCGCATATCTGCGGCCTCCCGAATTCCACCGGCAGCCGGCGGCGTGAGGGCTATGAGCAGGCACTGGCCGACGCCGGACTCAAGGCTGAATCCGGACTGATGATCAGCGGAGAATATACCCGTCAGGGAGGGCGTGCTGCCTGTGAAAGACTGCTGCAGAGCGGACTGTCTTTCAGCGCCATCTTCTGTGCCAGTGATCTCATGGCCTATGGCGCCATGGAGGCCCTGATGGCGCATGGCCTGAAGGTACCCGATGACCTGTCCCTGGTCGGCTTTGATGACATGAGCATGTCATCCCTGCCGGGCATCAATCTGAGCACCGTCTCGTTCGACCCGGTGAAGACGGGGCAGCGAGCAATCGAACAATTGATTCGGCGCATCGAGTTTCCGACGACCATGAAACATGCCGCGGTCCATGAGATCGCTGCCTGTTCCCTGGTCAAACGCGGCACGACAGCCACCTTGTCCGATCCCGTTCGAAGGAGCCGAGCATGAAAGAAGCCATGTCCGTTCCTGAGACATCCCGTAGAGAGAATTCCGGAGTACACCCATGAAATTACGTTCTCAGCAGTGGTTTGACAACCCTGACAATCCGTCGATGACGGCGCTCTACCTCGAACGGTATCTGAACTACGGCATCACTCTGGAGGAGCTTCGTTCCGGCAAGCCGATCATCGGCATTGCGCAGACGGGCAGCGATCTGTCACCGTGCAATCGGCACCATATCGAACTGGCCAAGCGTGTGCGTGAGGGTATCGTTGCAGCCGGTGGCATCTGCATGGAATTTCCGGTGCATCCCATTCAGGAAACCGGCAAGCGACCCACCGCGTCTCTGGATCGTAACCTGGCGTATCTGGGCCTGGTCGAAAGCCTCTACGGTTATCCGCTGGACGGCGTCGTGTTGACCATCGGTTGCGACAAGACCACTCCGGCCCTGCTGATGGCTGCCGCAACCGTCAACATTCCCGCGCTGGCCTTGTCGGTAGGGCCCATGCTCAATGGCTGGGAAGGCGAGGAACGCAGCGGTTCGGGAACCATCATCTGGAAATCCCGCCAGCGGCTGGCGGTAGGTGAGATCGATCAGGATGAGTTCCTTCGTCTGGCGGCCGGCTCGGCACCCTCGGTGGGCTACTGCAACTCCATGGGGACGGCCAGCACCATGAACAATCTGGCAGAGGCGCTTGGCATGCAGTTGCCGGGTTCCGGTGCCATTCCGGCTCCATACAGAGAACGAGGGCAGATTTCCTATCTGACCGGTCGTCGCATTGTCGACATGGTGCACGAGGATCTCAAGCCATCCGATATCATGACGCGTGAGGCATTCGAAAATGCAATCGTGGTGAATTCCGCCATAGGGGGGTCTACCAATGCACCCATTCATCTGAATGCGGTGGCCGCTCACATGGGTGTGCCGTTGGACAATGCCGATTGGGAGGCGTTTGGTCACGAGATTCCACTGTTGGTGGACATGCAGCCGTCCGGGCAGTATCTGGGAGAGGATTTTCATCGGGCAGGTGGGGTGGCGGCCGTCATCGGCACCCTGTTGAAGGCGGGTGCGCTGCCGAACCCCGCAGCCGTCACGGCAACCGGCCGAACGGTTGTCGATGAGTATCAGGGTATCGAGTCCAGCAACGAGAAAGTCATTCGCGCCTATGACAAGCCGCTGAAGGGCAAGGCCGGTTTTCTGAATCTGGGGGGTAATCTCTGGGACAGCGCGATCATGAAAACATCGGTGATTACCGAGAGTTTCCGCAAGAGCTATCTGTCCAATCCCGACGATCCGGAAGCGTTTGAAGGGCGTGCCATGGTCTTCGATGGCCCCGAGCACTATCACGATCTCATTGAAGATCCGGCGCTGGAAATGGATGAGAACTGCATACTCATCATGCGTGGTGCCGGACCCATCGGGTATCCCGGCGGTGCCGAGGTTGTCAACATGCAGCCTCCGGCCTACCTGATCGAGCGTGGCATCACCGAACTGCCCTGCATTGGCGATGGTCGTCAATCCGGTACCTCCGGCTCGCCGTCCATTCTCAATGTGGCTCCGGAAGCGGCGGTGCAGGGTGGGCTGGCCATACTGAAGATGGGAGACCGTATTCGTGTCGATCTGAAGAAGCGTCGCGTGGACCTGCTGGTCAGCGATGAAGAGTTGCAGTCACGCCATGCCGAACTGGCAGCGGCAGGCGGCTATCAGTATCCGGCCGACCAGACACCATGGCAGGAGATTCAGCGTTCGCTGGTCTCGCAGTTCGACAAGGGCATGGTTCTGAAGAACGGCCCCGACTATCAACGCATTGCACAGTCCAAGGGTGTGCCGCGCGACAACCACTGATCCGATTTCACCAACCGTAGCGCGTCAATGGGCGCGTCACACCATTCTCAAGGAGTTTGCACGATGAAATTTGTAAGATTTGGAGATAGAGGGCAGGAAAAGCCCGGTCTGATCGATCCGGAAGGCAACATTCGCAGCCTGGAAGGCAAGTGCGATGACATTGCCGGCGATGTGCTGGCAAACCTGGAGCAGTTCAAGGACATCGACTGGAAATCACTGCCACAGGTCGATGCGGATACACGCCTGGGTGCTTGCGTGGGCCAGACTGGCAAGTTCATCTGCATCGGTCTGAACTATGCCGACCATGCGGCCGAGAGCGGTCTGGATGTGCCCAGCGAGCCGGTCATCTTCATGAAGGCGACCAGCGCCATCTGCGGGCCCAACGACCCGATCATCATCCCGCGTGGTTCCGAAAAGACGGATTGGGAAGTCGAGCTGGGCGTGGTCATCGGCAAGGCTGCCAAGTATGTCGATGAAAGCCAGGCACTGGAACACGTCGCCGGCTATTGCGTCATCAACGATGTGTCAGAGCGTGCCTTTCAGATCGAACACGAAGGTCAGTGGACCAAGGGTAAATCCTGCGACAACTTCGGTCAGACGGGACCGGCACTGGTGACGCGTGATGAAATTGCCGATCCGCAGAATCTTTCCATGTGGCTGGAAGTCAACGGTGAGCGTGTTCAGGATGGCTCCACCAAGACCATGGTGTACGGTGTTGCCCATCTGGTCAGCTACCTCAGCCGTTTCATGACACTGCATCCGGGAGACATCATTTCCACCGGTACACCTCCAGGTGTTGGCCTGGGCTTCAAGCCACCTCGCTATCTGAAGGCGGGGGATGTGGTCGAGCTGGGTATCGAGAACCTGGGTCAGCAGAAGCAGGTTTGCGAAAACGACGAGTAACTGCTCGCCAGTGATTCAAGGCCCGGAAACACCGTGTTTCCGGGCCTTGCGTAGCAGAGACCACCGTGTCGGAAGAGATGATTCAGCGGCTTGTCGATCGATGGCTTGCTTGCGGAGGCTGAATCAGTCCACCGTCAGCTGCAGATCCCCGACCCCTGCAACGTGAGCATGCATCCTGTCACCACGCTGAACCGGACCGACACCGGCAGGAGTTCCGGTCATGATCACATCTCCCGGCTGAAGGGTAAACAGGGTGGAGAGAATGGCAATCATTTCCGCGGTTTTCCAGATCATCTGATTCAAATCGCCGCTCTGGCGCATATCGTCATTGATCTTCAGCCAGATATCTCCTTCAACCGGGTGACCGACTTGCGATACGGGATACAGCGGCCCCGCTGGTGCCGACTTCTCGAAGGCCTTGCCGATTTCCCACGGCCGGCCGAGTTTCTTCATTTCGCCCTGCAGATCCCTGCGCGTCATGTCAAGTGAGACGCCGTAGCCGTAGACACAGTCGAGTGCATCGGCAACCGCGATATCCTCGCCTCCGGATTTCAGCGCCACCAACAGTTCCACTTCGTGGTGCACATCCTTGCTGGCCTTCGGGTACGGGAAGGAGCTTGCATCGGGGATCAGATTGTCCGGGTTCTTCTGAAAGAAGAAAGGCGGTTCCTTGTCCGGATCATGTCCCATCTCGACGGCATGAGCCGCATAGTTGCGCCCGACGCAATACACCCGATGAACCGGAAACTGCTCCTCGCTACCTGCAATGGACAATATCGCCTGGGCAGGCGGCGTAATGACATAGCCGTCTGGCCGAGACTCGGTGGCTACGGTGTTCATGGTCTTTCTCCTCGGGGGGTTGAGCGCCATGACATCATGGCGAAATGCGAAAGGGCAATGTACCCTGAACTGCTAATCCAGACTGGCATCGAATTCATACAGCTGCGCGAGTGCCAGTAGATCCTCATGCAGTGCACCATTGAGTGACAGACCGTTGCGGCGGCGCTCGGCGGCCGCTGTGGTCTTGCCATCGCCCGGCAGCCGCACGGGATCGTGACCCGGCAAAGGCTCCGAGGCGCGCATGTCGGCAAATATGCCAGCGACGGTACTTCCGAAGTCGGAGCCCATGCCGAATGCAGCGGGGTCCAGTGCCATGACGAACTGACCCGTATTGGTCTCGCTTGTCGTATCGCTGGTGAAGTCCACGACATCCGAGCCGAAAGCGGCGCCATTGAGTACTCCCGCCATCAGGCCGATGGCTACCGACAGTCCAAAGCCCTTGGGCCCTCCGATGGGCAGCATGTAGCCTTCGGATTTTCGTGCCGGATCTGTCAGAGGAGCACCGTCCCGACCGACCATCCAGCCTTCCGGCATCGATTCGCCGCGTTGTGCCAGAACCTTTATCTTCCCCATGGCTGCAACGGTTGTGGCCATGTCCAGAACGAAGGGGTCATCGCTGCCATTGGGGGCGGAGAAGGCGATCGGATTGGTACCCAGCAACAGATCCGTACCGCCGAAGGGAGGGACATGATTGGCGCTGCCGACAGAGGCCGCCATACCCAGCTTGCCGGCTTCTGCCTGTGGTCGGACATAGAGTGCCAGAGGGCCGGCGTGGTTGCCACGACGAACACCCACCCAGCCGATACCGGCCTCTCTGGCCTTGTCGATGGCCAGCTGGCTGGCCCTGGCCATGGCCAGATGTCCCAGGCCGTTGTCGCCATCGATCAGTGCCGTGGCTGCAGTTTCATGGACGAGCGAGACATGGGCTCGCGCATTGCAGCCACCGTCATGCAGACGTGCCATGTACTGACGAAGGCGGAAGACACCATGAGTCTCGTGCCCGTACAGATCGGCATCGACCATGAGCGTTGCCACGGTACGGGCATCCTGTTCGGGGACGCCCTGAGTGGCCAGTGCATTCCGAATGCAGGTAATCAGACTGTTGGTGCTGACATGTACAGTCGAGCTCTTGTCACTCATGGTTGCCTCCAACCGTATCCTTTTGCCAGAAGACCGCGCGACGCTGTGTCCAGGTTACCAGGGCATAGAGCGCCAGACCCAGCAGGCTGAGGTACAGGATCAAGGAAAAGACACGAGGGGTATGCAGTTGCGAGGCAGCGACCCGGATGAGTTCTCCGATACCCTTGCCTCCACCCAGGAATTCACCGGTGATGGCACCGGCCATCACGCCCACGGCGCCGATCTTCAGCCCGGTGAATATCTGCGGCAGGCCCATGGGCAGCTTCAACTTGATCAATGTCTGCATTCTGCTGGCGCCCATGGTCTTGAACAGCATGCGGGCATTTTCATCAGCCGCATGCAGACCGGCAGCCGTACCCACCACGATCGGAAAGGTTGCGATGAAGGCGGCCAGCGCAACCTTGGACTCGATGCCGAAACCCAGCCAGGCAACGAACAGGGGAGCGAAGGCGACCTTGGGCATGGTATCGATGGCCACCAGATAGGGCATGACGGCGCGTTCGCCGAATGCGGTTTCGCCAACCAGTACGCCGAGCGAAAAGCCGATGGTGATGGCCAGGGCAAATCCGAAAATGACCTCCTTGACCGTGATCCACAGTGCCGCCAGCATGTAATCGCCACTGAGCAGGTTCTTGCCGACAAACACCAGATCATTGAAGGTCTCGACAGGTGTCGGCAGTATGATCGGTGAGACCAGGCCGAGACTGGTTGACAGTTGCCAGGCACCGACAAAGACTGCAAACACGAAGGCCATGGAAACACTGCGAGGAATCCGGTCGATCAGGGATTCATGTTCTACCCAGATGGTCTCCTCATCGCTGCCGGGAACCGCATTGCTTGTTATCTCGCTCACAGGTCTGCTCCCTTGTCCAGTAATGCACGTATGTAATCGACAATGGCGCCGAACTTCGGTGTTGTCATCATGTCCAGTGTGCGCGGTCGGGGTAGATCGACGGTGACGACTTCGGCCAGTCGTCCCGGGCGAGGTTTCATGACGTAGATGTGATCGGACAGGATCACGGCTTCGGCTATGGAGTGTGTGACCAGAAAGGCGGTGGCGTTCTGCTCGGTACAGATACGCTGCAGCTCCATGTTCATCATGTCGCGGGACAATTCGTCCAGTGCACTGAAAGGCTCGTCCAGTAGCAGAACAGCCGGTTCGGTGATCAGCATGCGACAGATGGATGCGCGCTGTGCCATGCCGCCGGAGAGTTCATTGGGATAGACGTTTTCAAATCCCTTCAGGCCCACCACATCGAGCAGATCGTGAGCTCGTGCCTTGGCCTTCTCGGCGGCTGCACGACCGTCACGAATTTCAATCGGTAGGACGATATTTTCCACAGTGGTACGCCAGGGAAAGAGCGTGGCGTGCTGGAACATCATGCCGATGTCCCTGCGAGGGCCGGTAACCGGCTTATCCTGCAGGACCACTCGGCCTGTGCTGGGCGGAATCAATCCGGCCATGATCTTCAACAGAGTTGATTTCCCGCAGCCGCTCGACCCGATGACTGAGGAGAAGCTTCCCTTGGTCAATGTCAGGCTGACGCCTTCCAGTGCAACCACCTTGTTGCGCGCATAGGTCTTGCCGACATTCGCCAGTTCATAGACGGCTTCGTCGTTCACGGTGGAGAAATCCGGTGCGGCTGCGAGAGCATTCATTTAGTTGATTGCCTCGTTCCAATCGCTGATGAATTCGTTGGTGTAGGCCTCTTCCAGATTGTCGAGTGGTGCGGGGATCTCGCCGCCTGCCACGAGGCTTGTCTGCCATTCATCCCATACCTCCGGTGGCAGATAGCCCAGACCACTGGCCATGTCGACCGGTATGGTCTTGGAGCGAATGGCGTCGAACAGTGCTCCCTGGAATTCCGCGTCTTCGCCTTCCTGCGGGTTGCCCGCTTTCAGGTGCGCCAGGACCGCTTCCCGGTTGGCATCATCCAGTGCAAAGGCATGTCCGCGCATGAAGGCACGGCCGAATTTCTCCACGAGTTCACGATCATTGCGAATGGTGTCTCCCATGGTTGCCAGACCGTTGCCGAAGAAGCGGGCGAATTTGGGAGGTGTGATATCACGCACCTTCATGCCGCGTTGATTGAGTACCGCGGAATCGGCTGTGGAGGACGAGTAGGCGGACATCTCTCCGCTGTTGAATGCAACGGTTGCCGGACCGCCATCACCGACAGTCAGAAACTCGAAGTCCGTACCGGCGACCATGTTGGCGTCGGACATCACGTTGCGGGCAAATCCGACTTCGGCGCCATCGGCCGTTCCGGTACCGATGACCGTGCCGCGCAAGTCTTCCAGGTCCTGAATATCGGAATCTTCCCTGACCACGATGCCGAAGTTGCTGCGTGCCGCGACATTGTAGAAAAACACCGCATCGACTCCGCGTGAACGTGCGGCCAGTACCGGTCCGGGTCCGGGACGACCGAAATGCGCCTGTCCGGCTGCCAGTGCCTGCAGTACGGCGCCCGACCCATTGATGGCTTCGACGGTGACCTCGAGTCCTTCCTCCTCGAAGTAGCCTTCACCGATGGCAACGAACACCGGGTAGGAGTTGATGGCAGAAGGGCTCGGTTGAACGAAGGTGATCTCTCGCAGGTCCTGAGCCTGCGCCGGAGACCCGCTCATCAGGGTCAGTGGAATTGCCGCAGCCAGGGCGGCTGTGAACAGACGTCGGGTGATCATGGTGTATTCTCCTTGTGGTGGTCGTGGGTGCTACTGTGGTGTTATTGCAACTACTGTCCCTGTTGTCAGGCGGTACGAATCGTGTTTTCGAGCCGCCCTATACCCGCTATTTCACAGACTACCGTGTCTCCATCCTTGAGGTATTGTGGTGGATCCATGGCATAGCCAACACCTGAGGGAGTGCCTGTGGCCAGCATGTCGCCCGGCTCCAGCGTCATTCCTTCCGACAGCGATGCAATCAGGGTCGGGATATCGAAGATCATGTCAGAGGTTGAGCCGCTCTGGCGCGTCTCACCATTGACCGACAGGCCGATGGCCAGGTCATGAGGATTGTCAATGGCATCAGCCGTGACTATCCAGGGGCCCGTGGGGCATGAGCCATCCAGACCTTTGCCCTTGAAATACTGACCGCCGTGTCGGCGCTGGATGTCACGGGCCGTGATGTCATTGATGATGGTGTAGCCGAAGATGTGCTGGTAGGCGTCTTCACGAGAAATGTTTCTACCGGACACGCCGATGACCAGAGTCAATTCGACTTCGTAGTCGATGCATTCCGAAACGGAAGGGAAGATGGGTATTGGTGCGCCCTGACCGATGACAGCTGTGGGTGGTTTGGTGAAGAAGACCGGGTGCTCGGTCACGCCGACTTTCTGATTCTGCGCCTTGTCGCCTTCGGCGATATGTTCGGCGTAGTTTCTGCCGACACAGAACGTGTTCTTGCGTGGGCTGGGCAATGGGGGGAGGAAGGTCGAGCTTGACGCATCGTGTCTGGCGTCGGCATGTTGGCCCGACTCTGCTTCGCTGACCAGCTTGCGAATGACTTCGAGTAGCTCAGGCCCACCTTCTATGATGGTCTGCAGCTTGCCATCCTTGAGTGATGCGCCAGAGGCGCCAGCAACGGAGGAGGCTGCTCTGGCAATGTCCAGCAAGGAACCATCGTTGAGGCGAACCACCGCGACGGAGGACTCGTCGACGGCTATGGTGGCGAGGTGCATGGGTTATGGACTCCACGGTCTGTAACAGGGTTGATTGAAAATTGGTGTATTAATACAAACCAATCTGATGTGGGACAGACCATAATCCATTTTCTTCTCTGGCACAAGATCTTTTCCAGAAGTGGAGAGGTTGGCAAAAAATGTCCCATTTTCATATAGGCTGTTGAAATTTAAGTGAAAATATATGCTTTCAAGAAACTGGAAAGCTTTTCAGAGCGAACTTTCTTTCAATCGTCATTGTGAAGAAGCTCGTTTCTCTAACGATTGGTTTTGTTTGGTTGCAATTGAAAGATCAATTTGTAAATTGGTTGATCATTGTTTAAGATCCGGTGACAGTGGCGAAGCAGCAGACAGGCAATGAAGAGAGAAAACAGCGAAGGTGCCCTCATCCAGTTACGTGCCTACATCGCACAGGGAGAGTTCGCTACCAATGACAGACTGCCTGCCGAACGTGAGCTGTGCGAAACACTGGGTATCGGACGGTCGGAGTTACGCAAGGCCTTTGCAGTACTCGAGTCGGAAGGGGCCATCTGGCGACACGTCGGTCGGGGCACGTTTGTTGGCAATGGTCGAGGGCAGGGGCCGGACTATCTGTCAATAGCCGATATTGCCAAGCGCACCACGCCTCGGGAGGTCATGCATGCGCGCCTGGTGCTGGAACCGATGCTGGCACGTGAGGCTGCCATGCACGCCACCGCCGAGCACGTGGAGCAGATGAGTGATAGTTGCGCCAAGGCGCGTGAAGCGACAACCTGGCGGCAATATGAGTCGATCGACAATCAGTTTCACAGCCTGGTGACCGAAGCGACACAGAACACGCCGCTCATCACCATGTACGAGCAGCTGAATGCCTTGAGAAGAACGATTGTCTGGGGCTGTCTGCATCGTCGAACAGAGGTGCCCACGCCAGAGCATCACAGTTTCGTCGAGCATGAGGCCATACTCGATGCCATAGAACATCGCAATGCCGATGCCGCTCAGGCGTGCATGAAGCGTCATCTGCAGGCGGTGAGAGATGACATGTTTCCTGCGGATTGATAGTTCGTTCAATATCCCCGATGCATCTGCTGGTATGGCTACACCGGCAAGGCCAGTGTGTTGATACGCATCGAGAGAAGTGAAATGCAAGTCAGGAACAAAAAAGATGGGTGTACCTTTGTGTTGAGAGAAATCATGGTATCTGGTGTAGCAGCATATACACAGGCGTAGATTGATCCATTCATCGTCTTTTTGTTGGTGGCGACTTTGCTTCGTGTTTCGACAAGGGACGCTCTTGGCATGTTGTGGTGTGGAGTTGTATTGACGAGTTCGCTCAGGTGACAAGGTGTTAATGCAATGCGCGTTGTCTTCCCGGATAAACAGGCGTTAGTATGTTGACGCTTCACGGGCCGGACATCCGAGCGTCGGCCATATTCCCGTCACTACCATCAGAGCCCCCTGTTCAATGACTATCTGCAAGACGACGTCTGCGCGCCTGTTGTTTGCGTGCCTGTTTTTCATGCCACCCGTTTTCGCGGATACCTTCCTCGAAGAAGACGGTATAGTCGTGATGGAGGCCGAGTCTTCCCCGGCCAACGGCGACTGGAAACTCGAGAGATCGATCAGCGGTTATACGGGGCGTGGTTATCTGAAATGGAATGGCGCCGATTCCTTTGCAGTGCGAACGGCAGGCAGAGGAACCATCACGTACCGCTTCCGAATCCAGCGAGCAGGCAACTACGAACTGAGATGGCGATCACGTATTACACGCGGCAACAGTTCCAGTGAGCACAATGACAGCTGGGTACGATTTCCCTCCGGACGCAATGTCAGTGGTGAGCAGTCCCTGAACGGCTGGACGAAAGTCTTCATGAACACGCTCAACAAGTGGGCATGGAAGTCGGCGACCGTGGATCATGTCAACCGACCCGTCAGGCAGTATTTCTCTGCCGGCGAGCATACGATTCAGATTTCCGGACGGTCGAACGGTCACGCGATCGATCGCATAACGCTCTATCGTTATGCCGACGTGAAATTCTCGGATTCACGCTTTGCGAGTCTGTCGCAGTCTCGGACAGTGAATGGCTCATCACCGGTGGTCACGCCTGAAGAGCCTGAAGCGCCAGCAGTGCCGGAAGCACCCGCAGAACCGGAAGCACCCGCAGAGCCTGAAGCGCCCGCAGAGCCGGAAGCACCCGCAGAACCGGAAGCGCCCGCAGAGCCGGAAGCACCCGCGGAACCGGAAGCACCTGCGGAACCGGAAGCGCCAGCAGAGCCGGAAGCACCCGCAGAACCGGAAGCCCCCACCCAGCCCGTATCCGTCAGCGCACCGCTGGTATCCGTTTCAGGAAATACCCTGGTTTGGGATGCGGTGGATGCCATCGTCATCAACGTACATCGCGGCGATGGCTCCTGGATTGAATCGCTGCCAGCCAGCCAGACTCAGTGGCAGGCGAGCGAGGCGGGAGAATACTATCTGGTCGCAACAGGACCAGGCAGTTGGGAGAGCTGGGGACGATCGGCAACGGTCAGTGTCATTGCCCAGTCAGACCCCGATAGCGATCTTGCACTGAGCGGACAGGCCTATTCCGGAACGGCCCTGGAGCTGTTCTGGGTCTCCGATGATCCAGCTGCAGTCAGTTTCGAGGTTCGTCGTGAAGGAGAGCTGCTGGCAATCACTGATGGTCGCAGCCACTTCGACAGTGCGTTGCAGCCCGGAACCCTGTATCGCTATACAGTGACGGCAATCAGCCGTGCTGGTGACGCATTGGGGCAGGAGTCTGTCAGTATCACGACGCAGGGAGAAGAGGTCGGGCAGTCGGATTCCTCAGGAATGAACACACGTGCTTCCACGTATTCCCAGTCGGCGATCGAACTTTTCTGGGACACAGCCTGGTTGGGTAATGACCTTGCCGATTATCGCTTCGATGTCTACCTCGATGGCAACCTGCAAGGTTCAACCGAGGGGCGTAGCTGGTTCGCCGAAGGTCTGCTGGCCGGTACCAGTTATCAGGCCTCCGTGGTTGCCGTAAACCGCAACAACGGTTCGACATTTGCCGATGTTGTCGCTGTCGAGACGCTGGCGCCCGATACGCCTTGATGGGTGAGGTCGGTGGCAGGGACGCCACTGGCAACACTGATCTGTATCGGTAACGGGTTGATGATGACAGTCGAGGGCAAGAGGCCTGGTTGGTCCGATTACCCTCGACAGTCGTCAAGCCGCCTTGTCCCGAGGGATCTCTTCCGAGGACAGATCCGATGCCTGCCCTGATCCGCTGTCGTGTAGGGCAACCGGGCTGAATCGGTGAATGTAGGGCAGGCGTCGCTCCAGTTCATGCGCCGGCAGCGGCCTGCACAGAAAGTAGCCCTGTACCTGATCGCAATGGATGGAGCAGAGAAAGTCCAGCGCTGCTGCATCCTCGACTCCCTCTGCCACCATGGTCAGACCCAGGTTGCGAGCCAGTTCCAGCGTTGCGCGTACGATGACAGCATCCTTCTCACTGCTGCCCACGTGAGTGATGAAAGCCCGGTCCAGCTTGAGCTCGCTGACAGGCAGCTTGTTCAGGTAGGACAGGGAGCTGTATCCGGCGCCATAGTCATCCACCGAAAACGTGACGCCGAGACTCCGAACCTGTGAAAGAACTTCGCAGGCACGTTCGATATCGGTCATGACCGTACCTTCCGTGACTTCCAGTATGAGTGCAGAGGCCGGTAGGCCGGTAGTGCTCAGACAGTTGCTGATCAGTGTCGGCAAGGTTCCGTCGTGCAGGTTCATGGCCGACAGGTTCACCGACACGGTCAGATCGAAACCCATCTGGCGCCATCGCTGGCACTGACTTGCGGCGTTGTTCAGTATGAGCGAGGTCAGATCATTGATCAGACCGACATGTTCTGCCAGTGATATGAAGACATCCGGTGGTACGAATCCGGCGCTGGGACTATGCCATCGAGCCAGAGCTTCAACCCCTGTCATCCGACCAGTGTTCAGGCAATACTTGGGCTGGTAATGTACGTCAAGGGTGTCGTTTTCAATGGCTTCTCGCAGTTCGTCCTTCATCACGAGGTTGGAGACGGCATTGGTATCACTGGCCGGGTCATACCAGGCGAATGTCAGAGGACCGTTCTTTGCCGTGTACATGGCCACATCGGCACAACGCAACAGTTCGGACGTGCTGTGAGCATTCTCCGGAAACAGAGCCGCGCCGATGCTGACCCCCAGCGAGAGTTTGTATCCCTCAACCTCGTAGGGTTGGATGATCGAATCCGCTATCTGGCCGGCAATCGCGTTGACCTGCTCTACGGACTTGCCCGGCAGGACGACAGCAAACTCATCGCCTCCGAGTCGCGCGACAAATCCGTCAGCGGCCACCGCCTGCGCGATGCGATTGGCCCCCATGGTCAGAACCTTGTCCCCGGTTTCGTGCCCCAGCGTGTCGTTTATCTGCTTGAAATTGTCCAGATCCAGAAAAACCAGTGTTGCTGACTCACCCCGGGCCTGTTCCTCGTTCTCCATGACGAGCTCGTTCAGAGTCGATTCCAGGGCAAATCGATTCGGCAGGCCGGTCAGAGAGTCATGGTTGGCGTGAAACGCCAGTTTCTCTGTTGCTGCATGCGTTCTTGCGACATCGTAAAAGACGATGAAGCAGACACCACAGACGCCGATGATGGTGATTCCCAGCACGATGAGCAATCCATCGCGCGTCTGCTCCCTGGCCAGTGCGGCCACGCGATCGAGCGGGATCGTGATTTCGATAGCGCCCAGCAACTCATGCAATTGCCACTGATTGCCCGGTTTCACCCCACTGGCAATACGTTTCGCTATGACGTCTGCTCGTTTTTCCAGCGCATTGTGGCAGTTGACACAGGATGGGCTGGCAGCGGGATCGGCGGTGAGGTAGCGCAGAACCTTTCCCTGTTCGTCCTCGCTGATTCGCCAGACGGGTGTCCACTCGAGTGGAGTCTCCGGGGCGCGGCGGTTCTGGGATTCGAGTTGTTCCCATGCCCATTCCTGAAATTTGTTCCGAATGCCATGTTCCGGAGCCAGATTCCATTTGCTGATGGGACGAAAACTGAACAGACCGTTGTTGTCCTGTTGGCTTCTGAAGGACAGATCCTTGAGAAACTGCGCCGGCAGAGGGATATGGCCCGGTTGATCCGCGGAGAACTCAGAGGCACCCAGGCCGTCTGCCTTCAGCTTGGAGACGGCCAGGCTGGAATAGGCCGAGCGTGCAGATGCGGCCTGGTTGACGACGATATCCGCCAGCTTCAGGGCTTCGAACTGAATGACCTGTTCCTGGCTTCTCGATACGATGATCCAGGTGACAAGCGACACGACCACGACAAAAGAACAGCACATGGCTGTAATCTGTATTCGCAGGGGAATACCTGACAGTTTCCCTGTCAACCTACGGACCAGGGGTAGATTGATTGCTGTCATCGCAAAGTCGGTTGTAACAGGAGGCTATCTGACGTCGTGCATCATTGAATTTATCGGCACGACAGGGTAGACCTTGAGTCAGGCCCTCTGTCCGTTCGGGGCAGGTGCGCTTGTCATGCAGTCACGAATCATGCGTTCGCCAGGCTCTGCCTGTCTGAGGCTGGTTCGTGTGTTCATCCGTTCACATCGGGCTACGGTCCGGAGCCAGGCCGTTTCATGAAATTGCTGATTGTCCGTGTACTCATGCTGCTGCTGTCGCTGGCGGCGCCAATCGCCTCTGGCGATGTCATCGATGATCTGCTGGGTCAGGAGAGTGCTGCCGAGGCAGACGTCGAGCCGGGCAGTATCGAAGTTGAAAACGACGTGCGTTCCGATGATGCGATTCGCCAGCGGCTGCAGGGCATCTACGCTGAGCTGGAGGCGCTCGAAGGTGTGACTGTGTCGGTCAGTAATGGTGTGGTGACGCTGGGTGGCGTGGTGGTCTCCGCACAATCGGGGGAGCGGGCTTCGCGGCTGGCAGCGCAGGTGGTAGGCGTCATCGAGGTGGTGGACGAGATGACGGTCGATACGGATGTCACGCGGCGCGTGGAATCCACGGTGGAGCGATTGCAGGCAATTCTGTACAACTTCATTGGTTCGTTGCCGATACTGCTGCTGGCGCTGAGCGTCATCGCCCTGTTCTGGTGGGCGGGTCGAAGAGCAGGAGGTCACCGGCGGCTGTTTCTGCTGATAGCGCCCAATGGATTCATTGCCGAATTGCTGGCCACCCTCACTCGCATCCTGCTGACCGTGGCTGGATTGGTTCTGGCGCTGACCTTGCTCGATGCGACTTCCATTCTGGGCTCTGTGCTCGGTGCGGCAGGAATCGTCGGTCTGGCAATCGGATTTGCGGTTCGCGATACGGTCGAGAATTTCATTGCCAGTATTCTGCTCAGCCTGCGTACGCCGTTCCTTGCACGGGACCATGTGCGTATCGGTGAACACGAGGGAGCGGTCGCAAGGCTCACCTCCAGAGCAACCATCCTGATTTCACGCGATGGCAATCATGTGCGTGTGCCCAATGCGATCGTCTACAAGTCTGTCATCGTCAATTACACGAGGCAGCCGGAGAGACGCTTCGAGTTCACGGTGGGGGTGGATACGGATCTGGATCTGAACAGGGCGCAGCAGACCGCCATCAATGCGATACAGCGGGTCGATGGTGTGCTGAGCAGCCCCGCACCGGCCGCCTTGATCAAGGAACTGGGCGATTCCAGTGTTTCCCTGTTGGTGGCGGCATGGATCGATCAGACACGCAGTGATCTGATGAAAGTACGCAGTGAGGCGATCAGAGAGGTCAAGCAGGCGTTCGATAGTGCCGGTATCGTCATGCCGGAACCGATCTATCGTGTGCATCTGCGAGAAGGTTGGGGGAAGCCGATCCTGTCACAGGATGCGCCTCCGGAAGTCTTGCCTGAATCGCAGTCTGTGGCTCGGGAAGCGGGTGTCATCGGTCGCGATGTGGTCAGTGATACCACCGTGGATCAGGCAATTCAGCAGACCATTGATCGTGAACTGGCGGAGTCGGATTCCGAGAATCTGCTCGCCGGTAAATCCCGGCAGGAGTGAGGCAGGGCAAAGGGTGAAACGCCTCGACCTGAAGACATAATGCAGTATGATCGGAAGGTACGAACTCGAGACAGCAATCGTTCCTTCAATGGTCAAGAAATCACAACTGCTGCAATTCATTCTGGCGCTGCTGCTTGGCCCGCTCGGGCTGTTCTATTCAAGCGTGGCGGCTGCACTGTTCTGGTTGCTGGCGGTAATCGGTGTCGGCAGCGTCACCTTTGTACTCGGCGCGCTGCTGTTGTGGCCTTTCATCATTCTGACCGGTGTCTATACCGTCAACCGCCATAATCGAGCCGTGCGTCTCGAGCAGCGCAGACACGAAGAACTGCTGGAAGTGAGTTCCCGTTCGGCATCGCGCTGAACGCCTGCCTCCGGCGGCGAATGGTCTGTACGGCCTCTCTACTCGGCCTTCTTGACGCGAATCACCAGATCCGCAACGCTTGTGCCATTGAGCTGCTTCATCGCGGCCTTGGCTTCACCCGGCACAGGCATCTCGACGAAACCGAATCCCTTGGATACGCCTGTCTTCGGGTCCATGACGATGGTGCAGGACTGGATCCTGCCATAGGCTTCGAACATCGTTCTCAGGGTTTCTTCATCCAGGGTTCGGTCGAGGTTGCGGACAAGCAGTTTCATGGTGGTGGGCAGCTGGATAGGTGGTCGCTGAGTGTATCCGATCCCGCGACGGCACATCAGTGCTGCAGAGCGATGCCGCCTGTTGCTGGCTGCACGCCAGCTTCATTTCCTGCAGCAACCCGCTATCGCTGAACCGCTAATTGCTGACAGGAGCGCGACGCTTGAGTCGATCGCGCTGCAGTGTGTAGATGCCGGCGGCCACGATGATGGCCGTTCCGGTCCAGGTCCATCGATCGGGCAGTTGCTCGAACACCAGATAGCCGTACAGGGTGCCCCAGATGATCAAGGTGTAGTGTACCGGGGCCACGACAGCGGTTTCTGCCGTCTCGAGTGCCTTGATCACGAGGATTTCTCCAACGCCGCCGCAGAGCGCGACGCCCAGCAGTGCCAGCCACTGAAAGCGGGTTTCCGGCCACAGCCAGAAAAAGGGCAATGCCAGAGAGGCGATGAGACTGGCCGTGAGCGCAGTGTGGGCGATGGTCGTCGTACTCTTGTCCGTGTCTGCCAGCAGGCGTCCGAGCACTTGCCTGATGGCGTAGCAAGCCGCGGCCAGCACGACCAGCATGACGGCAGGGTGTACGCTGTTCATGCCGGGGCGCACGATGATCAATGCACCGAGAAATCCGACGACTACGGCCAGCCAGCGTCGCAGACCCACCTTTTCGCCCAGCAAGGTGGCGCCCAGGATCGTGAGAAAGAAGGGGGCCACGAAACTTGCGGCCACGGCATCAGCCAGTGGTACATGGCGGACGGCAAAGATGAACAGCAGGCTGGAAACGACCACGAGGGTGCCGCGGGTGATCTGCAGCAACCGTCGGCGGGTGTGGAGAATGGCGCTGCCATGAATGCTCAGCATTGTCAGCACGCCCAGCAGCAGTGCCAGCTGTCTGAACCAGAATATCTGTATTGGGTGGAAGTAGTCGGTGAGCAGCTTCGACAGGACGTCTGCTCCGGCAAAGAAGAACATGCCGCCGAGCATGAAGAGCATGCCCTTGTGGCTGTTGGCCTGTCGGGTGGGGATAGAACTGGGAGTGGCAACATCGACGCGCATGGGCTGGATGAGACTCGGGCGAAGAATGAGGGAAAGATCTGTCAGTGTTACATTCCCCTGCAACGATTGCAATTTATTGCATGGACTGGCCGAGTGGCTGACGCCTGGGGCACAATGGCGTGACAAGCAGCTGAACCCATTGGCTGTGAGCTTCCGCTTCGGATACCGAGCCTGCCGGTTCGCGAGTCGAAGTACCGCTGCCCGGTAACAGGTGAATTCACCATGAAGACATCAGATCTGCTCGTCAAGGCGCTGGAAAACGAGGGTGTTCGATATATCTATGGCATTCCCGGAGAGGAAAATCTGGATTTGCTGGAATCGCTGAGAACCTCCTCCATCGAACTCATACTGACTCGTCACGAGCAGGCGGCAGGGTTCATGGCGGCCACCTATGGACGTCTGACCGGTGAGCCCGGCGTCTGTCTATCCACGCTGGGGCCCGGTGCCACCAATCTGGTTACCGCTGCTGCCTATGCGCAGCTGGGCGGCATGCCGATGATCATGATCGGTGGGCAGAAGCCGATTCGCACAAGCAAGCAGGGGCGCTTCCAGATCGTCGATGTGGTGAATCTGATGAAGCCTGTCACCAAGTATTCCCGGCAAGTGGTGGATGGTTATCACATGCCATCGATGATCCGTGAGGCATTTCGTGTGAGCATGGACGAGCGGCCGGGTGCGGCCTATATCGAGCTGCCAGAGGATATCGCCGAGGAGGAGAGCTCGGCGACGGTGTTCGATGTCGTTGGACATCGGCGTCCGGATGCCAGCGAGCAGTCCATCGATCTTGCCGTGGAGATGATTCGCAAGGCGCAAGCGCCTCTGGTGCTGATTGGTGCAGGTGCCAATCGCAAGCGAACGGCGGAGTCCCTGCGGGCCTTGATGGATTGCACGGGCTTGTATTTTTTCGATACTCAGATGGGCAAGGGAGTGGTGGACGAAAGGCATCCTCAATACATTGGCACCGCTGCCTTGTCGGACAATGACTATCTGCACAGTGCCATCGAACGAGCCGACCTGATCATCAATGTCGGTCATGATGATATCGAAAAACCACCGTTCTACATGCACAAGGGTGGACGGCAGGTGATACACATCAACTTCGATGCCGCCAATATCGATGAGGTGTATTTTCCGCAGCTCAATGTGGTCGGAGACATATCCAATTCGGTGAATCGTCTGGCCGACAAACTGGGCAGATTGCCACAGGAGTTCGATTTTTTCGCCAGAGTTCGTGATGAGGTGGATTCACATCTGACGCGCTACTTCAACGACACCCGGTTCCCGATACTGCCTCAGGCACTGGTCAGTCTGCTGCGTGATCATCTGGATGCGGAAGACATCGTCACGCTGGACAATGGCATCTACAAGATCTGGTTCGCCCGCAATTACGAGTGCCATGCGCCGAATACTCTGTTGCTGGACAATGCCCTGGCCACCATGGGGGCCGGTCTTGCGTCAGCCATGACGGCAAAACAACTCAACCCGGACCGGAAAGTGGTATCGGTCAATGGCGACGGGGGATTCCTGATGAACTGTCAGGAGCTGGAAACTGCTGTGCGCATGGGACTTGATCTGGTGGTGATCATTCTCACCGACAAGGCCTATGGCATGATCAAATGGAAGCAGGAGGGCATCGGGTTCGAGAACTTCGGGCTGGATTTCAACAACCCCGATTTCGTGCAGTTCGCCAACAGCTTCGGTGCGACCGGTCATCGGGCAGAAAGCCATGCAGACTTCGTCGATATACTCGAAGCAGCACTGGCAGGCAAGGGGGTGCATGTCATCGATCTGCCAGTCGATTATTCGATGAATCACGCGATCCTGAACAAACTTCTGAAAGAGAGTGCTGCTATCGACTAGGTCAGGCTGGCGGCCCCTCGCACCTCGGCCGGCCTGACGCTCTCTGAGTCACTGGCTGGCTGTCGTCCCGGTCATGACAGACCGGGACGATGGCCTTGCATCGGTGAAGATCAGGCGCTGGTGGTTTCGGGTGGCAGTTCGCCGGTCTCATCAGAGTCTGTCCCAGAGCCAAGAACCAGGACGCTATCCTCGGAACGGGACAGGAACAGGGCAATGCTGGCGGCGGCTACCACGATCGACGCGGCAAACAGATGGTTGGTGGATCCTTCGTACGGTGCCAGTATCTGGCGGTAGGATACCAGCAGAGTCACGACGTTCATGAGCATGACCAGGCCATAGGTTACCGTCTTGAACTTGCCGGCGACGAAGAGCAGCAGGATCGCTGTCTGCACGGCACCGATGAGAAAGATCAGTGATTGCCCTGCATCGAATCCGTAGAACGAGCCGAAGATGGACTGATACGCCTCAGGTCTGATGAATTTTTCCAGAGCCCAGACCATCATGAACAGAAACAGACCGATGCGCAGAGTTGCCAGGCCGATGCGGGAGGAGGATGTCATGACTGTATTTTCCTGTAGCGAGTGAGTGATTGACCCGGAGTTAAACAGCGCTCATCCGAATTGGTTCCATCGTTTTTCCCGTAGCCTGCCGCAGACGAGAAGAATGCGTGCTGCAACCGAATCTCGCTGCCTGACAGTAATGAACCATCCGTGTGTCGATGGGTCGAACCTTGGACGGAGCTACGTGTTGCGGCTTATAATCGCCTCTGGTCCGGGTTCTCGCCGATATCACGGAGTCTGCCTGCCCAATCTCCCACCAACCTGCAGAGATCGAGTCGCCATGAACCTGTCAGCCTCCCTGATTTCCATCCCTCTTGGACTGCTTGCCGCCACCGTCTCCGCGGCTACCTCGTTCGGTCCGCTGGTCAGCCCTTCCGAACTGTCGGCCGAGCTGGAGCAAGTCAAGCCGATAATACTGGACATCCGCGGAGACGATTACGCCAAGGGGCATATTCCAGGGGCGATCTCGGCTCCCTACGGGCTGTTTCGTGGACCCAAGGACAACCCGGGGCAGATGCTGGAGGTCAGCGTGCTGGAGGAACGTTTCGAATCGCTCGGCCTGTCGCTCGACAAGCCGGTGGTCATCGTACCGGAAGGCAAGACCGATACGGACTTTGGTGCGGCAGCGCGTGTCTACTGGACACTGAAATCATCGGGGTTTGCCGATCTGTCGATTCTCAACGGCGGGGCCATGGCCTGGGAGTCCGCCGGCCTGGCTACCAGTGCCGATCCGGTGGTGCCACAAGTCACCGAGCTTGATATCCACTTTTCAGATCAGTGGACGGCCGATACCGAAGAGGTCAGCGCCGTGACCCGCGGCGAAGTCGATGCCTTGCTGCTGGATGCCAGGCCTGACGACTTCTATGAGGGGCGCAAGAGCCATGCAGCGGCAGCTCGCCCGGGTACCTTGCCTGGCGCAGAGAATCACGCGTACACCGCGTTCTTCAGCGATGGGGCGTCTGCCATGTCGGAGATTCCGGATTCTGCCGGCTTGCGTGAGCAGCTGGGCATCGAAGACGGGGAAGAGGTTGTATCATTCTGCAATACGGGTCACTGGGCCGCAACCAACTGGTTTGCTCTGTCAGAGGTGGCCGGTATCGACAACGTCAAGTTGTACCCGGGCTCCATGGTTGAATATTCCAATACAGACCACGAGATGGCCAACACGCCCGGTGTCGTCGAGAATTTCCTGAACAAGCTCAAGGGGAACTGATCAACGCCGGAATTCGAGCAGGGAGGATAGGCGTGGGTCATCCGATATTGAAACGCGGCAGTCTGCTGGTCATGGCAGTGCTGCTGGTGCTGGCAGTTGCCATCTTTGCCGGTGTTCGCTACGGCCTGATGCTGATGATCGGCCTCGGCTTCGGTCTGGCGCTGGAGGGCCTGCGGTTCGGTTTTGCCGGACCCTGGCGAGCCATGATCCTGCGTCGTGACCCCTCAGGCCTGCTGGCACAGCTATTGGCCATCGGTGTCGTGGCGACGGTGGCCCTGCCACTGATCGATGCCAGTGGGGGCGAGCTGGTCGGTGCCGAAGCGCCCGTGGGATGGGCCATGGTTGGTGGCGCATTCGTGTTCGGCGTGGCCATGCAGATTGTATTGGGCTGCGGTTCAGGGACTCTGGTCAACGCCGGCTCCGGCAATCCCGTCGGACTGCTGGCATTGCCATTCTTCGCCATCGGTAGTTTTGCCGGTGCCTATCATCTGCTCGACTGGACCGCGCTGGGCGCCTTGCCCATCGTCCGTTTTACCGGTTGGAGCGGAGTGGCGATCACGCTGACGGCGCTGGCCGGACTTGCCTTTTTCTTCCTTCGTCAGGCGGATCCCGAGCACCGCCGCATACCGCGTCGATACCTGGTAGCTGCGCTTGTGATTGCGGCACTGGCCATCGCCAATCTGGCCGTTGCCGGGCAACCCTGGGGTGTCGTGTATGGTCTCGGTCTCTGGGCGGCAAAAGGGGCCACGGCCGCGGGAATGGACCTGTCAGGCTCGAGCTTCTGGGCCGCATCGGATTCGATTGCACGCGTGCAATCGAGTCTGCTGACCGATTACACCTCTCTGACCAACATCGGCATCATGACCGGCGCCTTCCTGGTCGCCAGCTGGCGTAGCGGTGGTCTGTCACAGGGCATGCCGCGATTACCTTTGCGCGCCTGGTTTGCCACCATCGTTGCGGGGTTTCTGCTCGGTTACTCCTCGCGTCTGGCGTTCGGCTGTAATGTCGGTGCGTTCTTCTCCGGCATATCGACGGGCAGCCTGCACGGCTGGGTCTGGTTCATTGCCGCGTTCATCGGTTCGATACAGGGAGTCCGACTGCGGCCGTTGCTCGGACTGGAGGCACGCGCATGACACGACGAACAACGGCTGGCATTGCCATGGTCATGCTGATTCTGCTGGTCGGCGCCGATCTGATCTCGGCACCCCCCAATCCCTACCAGCAGCCAGCCATCGTTGCGCTGGGCTCCGGAGCCGCCAGTGCCGGTGGGTTCTGCGGGGCTCTGCCCGAGTAGTGACAGTGGTCCCCGGCTGTAGTGTCCACAGAGGCGCTGCGCCGGTATGCCCCGGAATCAGCTTCTCCCTCTGCGCAGTTCCCGATTTCTCTGCAGCACATCCAGTCCCTGTTGTTTGAGCCACCAGGGCAAATCGATCAGTATCCAGTTTTCTGCCAGTTTGTCGCCTTCACGTCGGTAGATATCCACGACTTGCATTTGCGTATGTCTGGCTCCACCTGGCAAGCCCAGCCAACCACCCAGCGGGCTGTTGCTGAGATTGGGCCAACCGAAGAAGCAGGCAAAATGGCCCTCGGCAAAGCGACAGACATGGCCTTCGAATTTCTTGTCGCCAAGTTGTTCGCGGAAGGGCAACTGGTGCTGTTCCTGATAGCGTGGGATGGTGTAGCTGGCGCCGATACCTGCCGGGCCATACCAGAGCATGTCCGAATGCCAGGTTCTGGCAAGAATCTCCGGAGGGCAATCCATGGCGCCGCTGTCGTTCAGCTCACTCAGGTCCTTCACCATGGCGTTGATCAGGTCCAGTGTCTGTCTGCTCTCCCGGGGGTTGGCATCCTCATGCAGCAGGCCGTCGTGGTAGCGTGGGCCCGGATAGTTGTAGTAGACTCCGGTGGAGGGTGGCAAGGGATTGACACCGGCTTGCATCATCAGACCAATCAAATCCACGAACAGGCCCGTCTGGCTGATCCTGCCATCCTGCACGCAGCTGAACTCGGCGTAGCGAAGGTTGGCAATGCGGCGCGTAGCCGGTATGTCCAGGAAATCCGCGTCGAAGAGCCCCATGAAGTTGCCAGCACTCATGACCCACACCTCGCCGTCATGCATATTCTCCCCGGCGATGAAGAAGTCCTCGCGTCGTTGCAGCTGATTGAACGATTGCATCAGGGGCTGCCAGAAGGTTTGCGCGGCCGATTCGCTGCTGCTCTGCTCGCGAAACGGATAGACCCCGCGCCAGCGATAAGGATCGCTGGTGTACTCGGCCAGAACCCGAGCCACCGTTGAAGCGGTGGCCGTTTCCATCGCTTGCATGTAACGACGAACACATAGCTTTGCCGGCTGGAATCGGCTCATGACAGTCTCCTGGATTGGATGGGCACTGTGGGTCAGTGGGAAAGGCGATGCAAGGGGATGGCTATTCCATTCGCACCTGGAGTCGAAATATGGATTGTTTTGCATACGAATGCAAAAACTTCTTGCGTTAATCGGTTGTATGGGCGTATGGTTTTGCAAACGTATGCAAAAACCTTGTGTGGCTGAGAGGGAACGGACCTGACCATGGCCGAAATCGAATTACGTAACCTCTGCAAGCGGTGGGGTAGCTTTGTCGGTGTCGACAATTTCAACCTGACCATTGCCGATCGTGAATTCCTCGTACTGCTGGGGCCTTCCGGCTGTGGGAAGACGACCACCATGCGCATGATCGCAGGGCTGGAGGATGTCAGTTCCGGAGAAATTCGCGTTGACGGCAAACTGATCAACGATCTGGAGCCCAAGGACCGGGACGTGGCGATGGTGTTTCAGTCCTACGCGCTGTATCCGAACATGAATGTCTACGAGAACATCCGGTTTCCGCTCAAGGTGCGCAAGATTGACCCCGCCAGTCACGACGAGCGAGTCAGGCGAGCATCCGCGATGGTCGAACTGGATGATTTCCTCCAACGCAAACCTGCAGAGTTGTCCGGTGGTCAGCGTCAACGGGTCGCACTGGCACGCGCCGTGGTACGTGAGCCCAATGCCTTTCTGATGGACGAGCCGCTGTCCAATCTGGATGCGAAGCTGCGCGTTTCCACGCGGGCCCAGATCAAGAATCTCTGTCATGAGCTGGCAGTGACAACCATCTACGTCACTCACGACCAGATCGAGGCCATGACACTGGCCGATCGCGTGGTGGTGATGCAGGCAGGGGTAGTACAACAGGTGGGTACGCCGACGGAGATATACGACAACCCGAGCAATGCCTTTGTTGCCAGTTTCATCGGCTCACCTGCCATGAATCTGATCGATGGTCGGGTGGAAGGAGGCGTTTTCAAGGCCAGCCATATGGCAGTCCCTGTCGATGGCGCGCAGGATGGTCCGATAACGCTCGGTTTTCGCGCCGAAGACGCCAGCCTTGCCGAGGACGGTAGTGGTCAGATCAATGCCCCCGTGTACACGCTGGAGCTGTTGGGCGACGCCACCATGATCTCGGTACGCATCGACGGTGTGCTGGTGTCGGTCAAGGCCGACAAGAACTATCGAGCAGAGATCGGCGATCCGGTGTCGATTGTCATCGAGCCTCGATTCTGTCATCTGTTCGATGCCAGGACCGGCGCCCGTCTATCGAAGCAGTTGTAAGTAGTCCTGAATCAAGGATTGGTGCGGGCGGCAAGCCATCACCATGACCATCAACCTGGAGACAAAACCATGCTCTTGAGAAAACTGATCGTTGCCACCTCCCTGATCCTGTCCGCAAATGCAGCCTATGCGGGCTGCGGTGCGACAGCCGGGCGTGTCAATATCGTCGGCAACGAGTTTCCCGCCATTCACACCGTCGTCAATGCCGCCAAGGCCTGCGCTGACGACAATGTCAGCGTCAGTGCCAATCTCACCGCCGATCATCAGAAAATCAATCTGGCCGGGCTGCAGGGTAATCCGGCCGAGTACACCTCGGCGATCATCGCGAATTCCTCCATTGTGGCGCTCATCAATGAAGACGTGATCCGGCCATTGGATGATCTGGTAGCCAAGTACGGCCAGAACATCCCGAAGAGCAATCTTATCACTGTAGATGGAAAGATCATGGCCGTGGCATTCATGGCCAATGCTCAGCATCTGGTCTACCGCAAGGACGTACTGGCCGAGGTCGGTGTGGAACCACCTGAAACCTATGAAGAGCTGCTGGCCGCGGCGGAATTGATTCGCGAAAAGGGCATCATGCAGAACCCGGTAGGAGGCGCCTTTGCATCGGGCTGGAATCTGGCCACCGAGTTCGTGAATATGTATCTCGGTACCGGCGGTGAATTCTACAAGCCGGGAACCGCGGAAGTCACCATCAACAATCCACAAGGTGTGGCTGCACTGGAGATGATGAAAGCCCTGTCCGAATACATGAATCCCGATTTCCTGACTCATGACTCCAATGCCACGGGTGCCGAGGTCGAGGCCGGGAATGTGGCTCTGATGAATATGTGGGGTTCACGAGTGGGCGTGTTGATGGACGAAGATGGCGCCGAGGAGGTTGTCTACAGCAATGTGGCGGTAGGAGGGCCCATGACGGTAGCCGGCGGTAGTGTGCCAGCCACGACCTTGTGGTGGGACGGCTGGACCGTGGCGAAGAATATCAGCGATGAAGATGCGGAAGCCACATTTCTGGCATTGATGACTGGCACGAGTCCCGACATCCTCAATGATGAAACCATGGCGCAGGCCGTATGGATGATCGACGGTTATGAACCCGCTCCCGTCAATGAAGGCGTCTTCGCCGCCATTCAGGCCCAGGCCAAGCCTTATCCCATGCTGCCCTACATGGGACTGTTGCACACCGCGCTGGGTGACAATCTGTCGGATTATCTGCAAGGCAAGGAAAGCGCCGAGGAAGCATTGGCTGATATAGAGGCCACGTATACCACTGCTGCAAAAGAGAAGGGTTTTCTGAACTAGTCCGCCGTCGTCGGAGCGGTATTTCGTACCGCTCCAGACGATGCCTTCTTGCATCCCCCGGATAGGAACTGATGAAACACAAGACGTTTTTCTGGTTCGTGCTTCCTTCATCACTGGCCATGCTGTTGTTCATCTTCGTACCGATCGTGTCTGTACTGGTGCAGTCGGTATACGTCGATCATGAGCAAGTCATCAAGGAAGTCGAGAACTGTGGCCCTTTCGGGTGCACGACAACGACGGCGGTTGATCAGGAAGCCACCCAGGCATTGCAACAGGCGAGTCCGCTGGGGCGTTTTGCCGGTCTGGATACCTATCTGGATCGCAGCCACCTGGCCCTTGATGAAGTCGGCGCGGCCTGGAACAGCTCGAACGGCATGGCCGAGTTCTACGCCAAGGTGGTCAATCTGCCGTTCTACAAGGCCATGAGCTTTACACTGGCCTATACATTCATCGTCACGCCATTGGTCATCGTCTTCGGTTTCATCATTGCCGTTGCCGTCAACAGCGCAACCCGGAAGATACGGGGACCACTGATCTTCTTTTCTCTGTTGCCGATGATGGTAACGCCTCTGGTGGGTTCTTTGATCATCTTCTGGATGGTGGATGCGCGCGGTGTCATCGGAGCAGCCTTGCAGTATCTGGCTGGCGATCCCGATCTGTCAGTGAAGGCCTCGACGCCACTGACCTGGGTCATGCTGATGGTGTATGGCGTCTGGCATTCGGCTCCGTTTGCTTTCATTGTCTATTACGCCGGCTTGCAGACGGTCAACAGCGATACGCTGGAATCGGCCATGATCGATGGCGCCAGCCGCTGGGAGCAGATCCGCTACGTGATCATTCCGCACCTGCTTCCCTTGACGACGTTCATTGCTCTCATGCAGTTGATGGACAACTTCCGGGTGTTTGAACCGATTGTCAGTTTCTCGGCATCAGCGCACGCCACCTCCTTGTCCTGGGCCATCTACAACGACCTGGGCGGTGAAACGCGCCAGCTGAGCTCGGCAGCCGCAACCTCGGTGCTGACGATTCTCGGTATCGCCATTCTGTTGACGCCGGTGCTGGTACGCACCTGGCGTGACTTTTCACGCAAGTAGGGGGTCTCATGACTGCGCTGACGCAAAGAAGATCCACCGCTCTCAACGTATTGCTGATCGGCATTCTGGTGGCCTGGATGTTGATGGCGGCCTTTCCGTTCCTGTGGACCTTGTGGGGCTCCTTCAAGGTCGAGGGTGACTTCTTCTCCAAGGCCGATTGGATGAACGCGCTGACAGGACCTCTGACACAGACTGAAACGGGTAGCACGTTCACCGGCGCGGGCTATCACGGTGCCTGGGTCAGGGAAGCCTTCGGTCTGGCCGCAATCAATACGGTCATCGTGTGCCTGTTCGTCGTGACCATCTCGCTGACATTCGGCACCCTGGGTGGGTATGCCTTGTCCAGATCCACCTACCGCTATACCTTCTGGTTTCTGATCATTGCGCTGATCTTTCGCGCCATGCCGCCCATCACGCTTGTGTCGGGCTATCTGCCGGTCTTCTTTCAGTGGAACATGTGGGGCAAGCTGTCGACCGCCATCATCGTGCTGGTGGCCATCAATCAGCCTTTCACTCTCTGGATGTTGCACTCGTTCTTCAAGAACATACCCAAGGACCTGGATGAGAGCGCCATGGTTGATGGCTGCAATCGTTTTCAGGCCTTTCGTCACGTGATCGTGCCGGTGATGTGGCCCGGGGTGATCACGACCGGTCTGTTCTCCTTTCTGCTGGCCTACAACGATTTTGCGGTGACCGCCATGATTCTGTCCAAGGAGAATCAGACCATGGTGCCCAAGATTGCCAGCTTTCTGGGGACCACCCAGACCAAGGGCAATGTGATGTTTGCGGTCGCTGCGGTGGTGTCGGTCACCGCGCCGCTGTTCGTCATGATCATGGTTTTTCAACGTCAGATCGTCTCCGGCCTGACCGCCGGTGCCGTCAAGGGGTAGCAATACAGATGAAAGGAACAAGACCGGAACAGGCTGTCTTGAGTCGTGATACCGACATGAGCAAGACCGATCAGACCCGGCAAGTGATCGAGGGCATGGTGGATGGCCTGAATGATCACCGAATCGGCGATATCGGTGAGTTCTTCAGCGAGACCTTCCGCTGGATGGGTAATGCAGGTTGTGGAACCAAGACCGGTTTACGCGAGTTCCAGACGAACTGGCAGCAGCCTTTCCAGGCAGCGTTTTCCGACAAGGTCTGTGTCGATGAGGCACGTTTGTACATGGGGGAGTGGGCCGCTGCCTTTGGTCGCCAGGAGGCGGTACACAGTGGTGATTTCATGGGAGTACCCGCCAGTGGCAAGAAGGTCGAGATTCGTTACATGGACTTCTGGAAGGTCGTCGATGGAAAGATCGTCGACAACTGGGTCATGGTGGATTTCCCGCATGTTCTGGCGCAGCTGGGCAAGGATGTCTTTGATGGCGAAGGCTGGGAGGCGTATGACCGAGGCGAGCGTACCGCGCCGCGAGTCAGCCGCTGATCGGGCTGGTGTTGTAGCAAGTATTTCATTGGTCATGAAGCTCCGCGAGGGGCTTGAATCGGGAAAACAGTATGACGATCGAGTTTTTGAAGCGTGGCAAACCTCAGGATGAGCGCGCCGAGGATGATGCCAGGGTCAGACAAATCGTGGAAACCACGCTGGCAGATATCGAGGCGCGCGGTGACGTTGCAGTGCGCGAACTGGCCGAAAGGTTCGACAAGGATTCGCGCGACAGCTATCGGCTCGGTGATGAGGAAATACAAGAGCTGATCGCTCAGGTGGCACCGGGCGACATTGAAGACATCAAGTATGCACAGGCGCAGGTACGTCGGTTTGCCGAGGCACAGCGAGCCTCCATGAGCGATATCGAAGTGGAGACATTGCCTGGGGTGGTTCTGGGGCACAAGAACATACCGGTACAGTCGGTGGGGTGCTACGTGCCTGCCGGAAAATTTCCGATGGTGGCCTCGGCACATATGTCGGTGCTGACTGCCTCGGTGGCGGGAGTGCCGCGAATCGCTGCGACGACCGCACCGTTTCAGGGGAAACCCAACCCCGCGGTCATTGCCGCCATGCACATGGCTGGTGCCCATGAGATCTATGTGCTGGGTGGCATGCAGGGAGTGGGCGCTCTGGCGCTGGGTACGGAAACCATAGAGCCGGTGCACATGCTGGTGGGGCCGGGCAATGCATTCGTCGCCGAAGCCAAGAGGCAATTGTTCGGACGCGTAGGGATCGATCTGTTTGCCGGTCCCACGGAAACCATGGTCATCGCCGACGAAACCGTGGATGCCGAACTCTGCGCAACCGATCTGCTGGGGCAGGCCGAGCATGGCTATAATTCGCCGGCAGTGCTGTTGACCAACTCCCGGAAGCTGGCCGAAGAGACACTTGTCGAGATCGACAGACTCCTGCAGATACTGCCCACCGCAGAGACCGCCTCCGTCAGCTGGCGTGACTATGGCGAAGTGATCCTGTGCGACAGCTACGAGGAAATGCTGCAGGTGGCGGATGATGTCGCCAGCGAACATGTGCAGGTGATGACCGAGCGTGACGACTGGTTCCTCGAGAACATGACCTGTTATGGCGCTCTGTTCCTGGGGCCGCGTACCAATGTCGCCAACGGTGACAAGGTCATCGGTACCAATCACACCCTGCCGACCAAAAAAGCCGGGCGCTATACCGGTGGCTTGTGGGTAGGCAAGTTTCTGAAGACTCACAGCTATCAACGCGTGACGAGCGATGCTGCTGCTGCCGAGATGGGAGCCTATTGTTCGCGTCTTTGCATGCTGGAAGGCTTTGTCGGGCATGCCGAGCAGGCCAATGTACGTGTTCGACGCTATGGCGGGATCAATGTGCCGTACGGTGGTTCGGCACCAGGCAATGACGTGCGGGAGTGACTCGCATTGAATCGTAATCAGGCAAACAAGGCACAGGTCCTGGACTATTGGGCTGCGACCGATTCTGCCTCCGTCGAGGATTTGGCTGCCGTTACCGCAAGGTATCTGCCGGAGAACTTTCGCTGGAAAGGTCCGGCACCGCTGGGAGAGATCAAGGGCCCCACCGCACTGGCCGAACAGGTACTGATACCCCTGAAGCAGGCCATACCGGATCTGACGCGCCAGACGCACCTGTTCATGGGCGGGCAGTCGGTCGATCATGTGGGTGAAGATGCCAGGGATGCTTACTGGGTTGCCGGTAGTGGTTACCTGAACGGGACGGCCACCGGCGAATTTCTGGGGATCCCTGCCACCGAGCGTCCCTTGCGCATTCGCTGGATCGAGTTCATACGTTTCAGTGGTGATGAGATGGTGGAGTCGCAGCTCATCTACGATTTCGTGGACTGGTTCGAACAGGTGGGTATGCCAGTGCTACCACCGTCGCGTGGTATTGCACACGTTTATCCAGCCGCGACCGG
The DNA here is from genome assembly GCF_052681095.1 of Granulosicoccus sp. 3-233. NCBI lineage: Bacteria > Pseudomonadati > Pseudomonadota > Gammaproteobacteria > Chromatiales > Granulosicoccaceae > Granulosicoccus > Granulosicoccus sp. 3-233. The sequence continues at coordinate 162,732 of NZ_JBQYLE010000005.1, read as the reverse complement.
CTTCGACAGCGTGCTCAGGGATGCGCAGCCTGCGCAGGATACCGAGCTGACCTTGCAGTTGGGTCACAAGTTGCTCTACGGCGGTTTGAACGGCTTCGATCAGGACAATCTGTCCAGTATGGGAATGGCAGATTACTTTCACCCCAATCTCAAATGGTATGGACCCGGTGGTATCGGCGCCTGTCTGTCGTTCAGTGAATTCGAGCAATGGCATCAGCAACCCTGGCTTGTTGCATTCCCGGATCGGAAAGTCGTCGGCCTGGAGTCCCTGTTTGCGGAAGGTCGCTTGCTGGCCTGTTCCGGCGTGGCCGGAGTGCGAGCAACCCACACAGGTCCCTATCTTGGTCAGCCGGCCACGGGTGCGTCGCTGGAGATTTCGGGCATCGATTTCTGGTTGCGTTCCGGCGAGCAATTCACGGAGAACTGGGTGTTTGTCGACATGATCGACCTGTTTGCGCAGATGGGTATCGACCTGTTCGCGCGCATGGCATCGTTGAGGGACAGGAACGGAAGTCGCGGCTGAATGAAGGACAATAGAGACTCGACAATACAGAACCCGATATAGTCACATGACGAAACTGCCTACTACTCCAAGCTTCAGACTCGATGGCCGACGCGCACTGGTCACGGGCGCCTCATCCGGTATTGGCCAGGGATGCGCGGTGGCGCTGGCAGAGGCCGGTGCGCATGTCGTGCTGGCTGCGCGCGGCATCGAACGGCTCGAGAAAACGGTCGAGGCGCTGCGTGCACAGGGCCATGCCTGTGAAGCGCTGGCGCTCGATGTGGCCGATGTCGACGCCGTGCAACAGGCCGTCAGTCGTCAAGAACCGTTCGAGATCCTTGTCAACAGCGCTGGTCTGGCCATTCACGGTCCGGCACTGGAGACCCGGCTGGACGACTTCGATACAGTGATGAATGTCAATCTGCGCGGTGCCTACTTTCTTGCCCAGGCGGTTGCACAGAGACTGATGGAGACGGACAAGCCGGGTTCACTCATCACGATATCCTCACAAATGGCGCACGTGGGTGGCATTGATCGTTCGGTCTATTGTGCATCGAAGTTCGCGGTGGAGGGTTTTACCAAGGCCATGGCCATCGAATGGGGCCGCTCTGGCATACGCATCAACACGATCTGTCCGACCTTCGTGCGTACGCCCCTGACAGAGCAGACCTTCGATCAGCCTGAACGGGTACGCTGGATCGAAGAGAAGATCAAGCTCGGCAGAACCGGAGTCGTGGAAGACATCATGGGGTCGGTATTGTATCTGGCCTCTGATGCGTCGGCACTGGTGACCGGTACGGCACTGATGGTTGATGGTGGCTGGACGGCAGATTGATGGCTGGCGAGAAAATCACGTCCTCTCAAGTGGCCAGGCTGGCAGGCGTCAGTCAGTCAGCGGTGTCCCGGGTATTCACACCCGGTGCCAGTGTGTCACCGAAAACCGCAGACAAGGTACGGGCCGCTGCAAATGAGCTTGGCTACCGACCGAATGTGCTGGCACGTTCGCTCATTACCGGCAAATCCCGGATCATCGGTCTGGTCGTGTCCTATCTGAACAATCAGTTCTATCCCGAGGTGCTGGAGAAGCTGTCCAATGGCCTGCAAGCCAAGGGTTATCATGTCCTGGTCTTCATGGCAGCACAGACAGCCGGCAACATCGATGAAGTTCTGGAGGAAATCCTGGACTACCAGGCAGATGGCATTGTGCTGGCTTCCGTGGCCATGTCCTCCGAGTTGGCGCTGCGCAGTCATGCAGCGGGTGTGCCTGTGGTGCTGTTCAATCGCACTCAGGATAACGATCTGCTGTCATCCATCACCGCCGACAATGTCGCAGGCGGACGCAAGGTGGCTGATCATCTGGTGCAGGCCGGGTATCAGCGCATTGCCTACATCGCCGGCTGGGAAGGGGCATCCACGCAACGGGATCGCGAGACAGGATTCCGCGAAGGCCTGGCCGCGGCCGGTGTTCAGCTCTTCGCCCGCGAAGAAGGTGATTTTCATTTCGAACAGGCCAAGCTGGCGGCGCGACGCATGTTTTCCGTTGACGATCGACCGGATGCCGTGTTCGTCTGCAACGACCACATGGCGTTTGCCGTCATGGACGTATTGCGCGATGAAATGCAACTGCGCGTACCGGAAGACGTTGCCGTGGTGGGCTACGACGATGTTCCCGCTGCCGCCTGGGGGGCTTACAAGCTGACCACGGTGAGGCAGCCTGCCAACCGCATGGTCGAAGAGACCATCACCACGCTGCTGACTCAGATTGAACACGACGATACGCCACCTCGGCGACTGTCGATCGATGGCCCGCTGGTGGTACGCAGCACCAGCGTCAAACCCTGACAAGAGAGAATCCACATGCAAGGCTTTGACCCCCGGTTCAAGGACTTTCCTGACTACATCATCGGCATCACCCGGGAGATCTGGGAAGATCGTGGCATCGCCACGCTGCACCAGTATTACTCGCCGGATATCATCGTGCGTTCGCCTGCATCGGTCGTGGAGGGGAACCAGGGCGTCATCGCCGCCACGCTGGCGACCTTGGCGGAGTTTCCCGATCGTACCTTGCTGGGCGAAGATGTCATCTGGAGCGGTAGCCCCGAGCAGGGCATGCTGTCATCGCATCGCCTGTTCTCCACGGCGACGCATCGGGGCGACGGTGTCTATGGCAAGGCCAGTGGCAAACAGCTTCGCTACCGCATCATTGCCGACTGCCACGCCATCGACAATCAGATCGATGATGAATGGCTGATACGTGATCAGGGGGCCATTGTTCGACAGCTGGGATGGCAGCCGGCAGACTTCGCTCGCGATCAGATTCTTCGCGAGGGCGGGCCCGACAACTGTGCTCCGCTGTTCTCCGACAGGATCGACAAGCCCGGCCCCTATACAGGGAAGGGGAATGATAACGAATGGGGGCAGCGCTATGCCGATCTGCTCGAGCGCCTCATGGCGGCGGATCTTGCCGCCATACCTGCCGAGTACGATCGCGCCTGTCAGCTGGAATACCCGGGAGGTATCACCGGTCATTCGCATGTCGATGCCGATCATTTCTGGACCTCTCTGCGAGCCAGTTTTCCCGATGCCGAATTTCGTATCGAGCATCAGATTGGGCGTGATGACCCGATGATGCCGCCACGCGCCGCGATTCGCTGGAGCCTGCAGGGCAAGCACGATGGTTGGGGTGGCTTTGGGGCCCCCAGTGGCGCAGATGTCTACATCATGGGGGCCTGTCACGCCGAGTTTGGTCCCTGGGGGCTGCGCCGGGAATATGTGCTGTTCGATGAAACCGCGATCTGGAAACAGATCGTCCTGAAAACCGGGTAGGAAGAGATGACACCTGAACAAATGGAAGCACGAATCGTCAGATACGGTGAATTGCAACCGTGTCGCACGGCCTTCATCGATGCGCACACACCGGGCTCTGATCAGAAAGAGAACTTCACCATCATCGGCAGAGGTGTCTCCGAAAGTCCCGATCAGCATGTGCACGTCAAGGAGACACCCGGCTTCAATATCGGTGCTGCCGGTCAGCCACCCAAGTGTCGCAATTCCCTGCACACCCACCGTACCGCCGAGGTGTTTTTCGTGCTCAAGGGACGTTGGCGTTTTTTCTGGGGGCGTCATGGCAATGCTGGAGAGGTGACGCTGGAGGAGGGTGATATCTTCGATATTCCCACCGGCATCTTTCGTGGCTTCGAGAATATCGGTACCGATTACGGCATGATCATGGCCGTGCTTGGCGGCGATGATGCCGGTGGTGGTGTGCTCTGGGCACCGCAGGTGATCGAGGATGCCACTGCTCACGGACTGATTCTGGGTGACAACGGCGTGCTCTACGACCGCAAGCAAGGGCAGCAGTTGCCTGATGGTGTGCAGCCGATGCCATTGATGAGTGAAGAGGAACTGGCGAAGATCAGCGAGCCGGGTGTGCAGGATGTGGTGGGGCAGTATGTTGCTCGTTATCATGACATGATGGCCTTGTCAGCGGCTTCGCCTTGTCAGGTCATCGGGGCGCAGGCGCTGATCAGGGATCGCCCGGGGTTCGAGGTCGACTTCCTCAGCCGTGATTCACAGGACGGCACGATGCGCAGCAGTGAACGCCACGAGATCCTGATGATCATGCGCGGTCACTGGCGTCTGAGTTGGGAGGGGGGTAGCAGTGTGCTCAATCCCGGGGATACCTGTGCCGTGCCACCGGGTCTGCCGCATGCCATCGTGCCCAGCATGAGCGGTGAAGCCAGTCTTTTTCGAGTACGCAATACCGATGATCCCGCAGGAATGACAGGTAGACTCTCATGAAGAAATTGCCGGTGACACATGTAGGATCCTTGCCGCGTAGCCAGGAGGTCGTGGACTTCATCTTTGCTCGCGAGCATGGCAGGGAGTATGATCAGTCAGCTTTCGATCGTTGCATGCGCGACGCTGTCTCGGCAACCGTCAAACGACAGGTCGACGCAGGTGTTGATATCGTATCCGATGGTGAGACCAGCAAGATCAGCTACGCGACCTATGTCAAGGATCGCTACAGCGGATTTTCCGGTGATAGCGAGCGCAATGCACCCGGCGATCTCAAGCTCTTTCCCGGGTTCCTGAAACGCCTGGCCGATGAAGGCGGCACGCCGCAGTACGCACGTCCCATGTGCACGGGAGAAGTCGTGTCAAAGGGGCAAGGCGAGTTGCAAAAGGATATCGACAACCTGACATCCGCGATGCGTGAGCATGGTGCCAGCGAAGGCTTCATGAATGCGGCATCTCCCGGCGTGATTTCCCTGTTTCTGCAAAACAGTTATTATCCCGATCGCGAACGCTATCTGGCGGCGCTGGCCGATGTGATGAAGGCGGAGTACGAGACAATCGTCGCGTCCGGCTTGACCCTGCAGCTGGATTGTCCCGATCTGGCGCTGTCTCGGCATATGCTCTTCAGCGATCTGAGTGATGCCGAGTTTCTGAAGATTGCTCATCTGCATGTGGAAGCGCTCAATCATGCACTGCGTGATGTCGACCCTGCCAGAGTGAGAGTACATATCTGCTGGGGCAATTATGAAGGCCCTCATGTCTGTGATGTGGACATGGCGACGGTCTTTCCGGTACTGATGGAAACAAGAGCAAGGCATGTATTGTTCGAGACCGCCAATCCGCGCCATGGTCACGAGTGGACTGTCTTTCGCGATCGCAGAAACGAGATTCCGGAGGACAAGATTCTGGTACCGGGTGTCGTTGATACCACAACCAACTTTGTCGAACACCCACGCCTGGTCGCGGAACGGCTGACGCGTTTCGTTGATATCGTGGGTGCCGAGCGAGTATTCGCCGGCTCGGATTGTGGCTTTGGCACCTTTGCAGGCTTTGGTGCTGTCGATCCGGATATTGCCTATGCCAAGCTCGGCGCCCTGTCCGAAGGGGCTGCTCTGGCGAGGTCGGAGGCTTGACACCGCTTCTGCTGTTGCCCGGCATGATGTGCGATGCTCGACTGTATCGTCATCAGATCGAACGGTTCTCGACACAGCGAACGGTACAGTTCGGCCCGTTGACCTTGCATGAGGATGTACAGAGTCTGGCCTCCGACATTCTGCGCAAGGCACCCACCGAGTTCGCTCTGTGCGGACTCAGCATGGGCGGCATCGTGGCGATGGAAGTGCAGCGCCAGACACCCGAACGGGTACGTGGTCTTGCCCTGTTGGATACCAACCCCCTTGCGGAACTGGACAGCGTGAAGCGGATACGAGGACCGCAGATGGACAAGGTGCGTGCCGGTCGCCTGCTCGAGGTCATGCGCGACGAGATGAAGCCGAATTACCTGGCAGAGGGCGACAGCAGAGATGACATCCTGCAACTGTGCGTACAGATGGCTCTGGATCTGGGCGATGAAGTCTTCATCCGACAATCTCTTGCGCTACGTGAGCGACCGGACCAGTGCGATACCCTGCGGGCTGTTGCGGTGCCCACCCTGATTCTCTGCGGCAAGGAGGATCGATTGTGTCCACCTGACAGACATCGTGCCATGCACGACATGGTGCGAGGGTCGACGCTGGCCATTATCGAACATGCCGGGCATCTGCCAGTGCTGGAGCAACCAGCAAAGACCAATGCCTTCCTGCAAGCCTGGTTGCAGGCGTGTGATTCCAGCGAGCTGGCGATCGGCTGCGGATCCAGCGCATCAGCCAGCACCTAACCACCAATACGGATTCAAGTCATGTCAGATCAGGAACTGTCGCCAACGCTGCTGGAATTGCTCAGGCAAGTGGATACACCTACCGTGTGCAATGCCATCGAGGTAGCTCAGGGGCGCCGTGGGTTCGACAACTACACCAAGGGGACGATGCATGCGTCCGACCCGACTGCGCCCGCGATGGTCGGCTTCGCGCGTACTGCCCGCATAGCCGGGCTGGAACCGCCGACAGAGTCGAAGGAGGTGATCCGAGAACGACGCCTGGATTATTTTCGACACATGGCTGGCGGGCCACGACCCGCTGTTGCCGTCATTGAAGACATGGACTATCCGCACTGTGTCAGCGCCTGGTGGGGAGAGGTTCATACCACGGTACACAAGGGACTGGGGCTGGATGGGGCATTGACCAACGGCGTCATGCGCGATCTTGGCGATCTGCAGCCGGGTTTTCCGGTGGTAGCGGGTTCGATCGGACCGAGTCATGCCTTCGTGCATGTCACGGAGTTCGGTACGCCGGTTCAGGTCATGGGCATTCGCGTCGCAGCCGGTGATCTGATCCATGCGGACCGTCATGGTGCGCTGGTGATTCCACCTGAGGTCATTGCGAAGCTGGAGGCTGCCATTCGCACCATGCAGGGCAGCGAGCACCTGATACTCGGGCCTGCTCGTGAACCCGGCTTCAATATCGAGAAACTGGAAAAGGCGTGGCGGGAGTTCGAAGAGGCTCGTACCTGATTGATTCGCGGCGCTTCGGACATGGAAGCGACAGTGTTGATGCACCAGTGAGGTAGAGCTTGACGCATTCCAGCCTCAGCGTGGCAGGCTGGAATGCGCCATGGCGTTTTGGTCAGGGCAATGGGGATACGGTGCCGTCACTGGTGAAGATGTGACCGGCGGGGATCTCGGTGCCGGCGGGCACTGCTGCACCCAGATCCACGATGGAGCCCTCACCGATATTTGCTCCTTCACCGATGCTGGCTTGTCGACCTATCAGAACACGGTCAGCGATTGTCACCTGGGAGCCGATGCTTGCATTGTTCATGATCAGGGAATTGCTGCCGATGTCGGTATAGCCGCCGATGGACACGGCGCGTTCTATGGTGGTGTAGTTTCCGACCGAGACGACAAAATCGACGGTAACGGCATTGTCGATGACCACGCCATCACCGGCATTGAATCCGCCGTTGATCCTGACCTTGTTGCCGATGGTCACGTTGTCTCCGATAACACCCCCATCATCCCAACGGCTGTCATTACCGATCTTGAACCGGTCACCAGCTTGCGTGCTTTCGCCGATCTCCACGCGTGCCCCGATGGTTGCGTCGTCACCCAGTTTGCGAATCGAGATTCTGGCTTTCTGGCCCAGGGTCAGATTATCGCCCAGGCGCATGAAGTCGATGCCGAGTCCGCCATTGACGTTGGCATTCCGGTGGAGTCGTGCATTCTTGCCGATGGAAGCCGCGAAGACTCTGGCGCCTGGCAGTACGACGGAGCCTTCGCCCAGAATGGCTTCCGCCTCCGGAGCACCCAGTGTGGCGCGATCAACATGCGAGTTGGCCCCAAGAAAAACCCGGTTCAAGCTTGATTGGACGACGGTGCTTCCGGCGCCGACGCTGCTGACATCGGCCACAGTTGATTTGACCAGCTTGCTGCCGCTGGCAACGCGGCTGTCACAACTGAGTGAGCCGCCAACGATGACCGCGTCGGTAGCGACCAGGCTGTCATCAAAACCGTCTCCATCACTGTCGACATAGCCGGAGTCCGGCTCGTCCGGGGCGCAATTGGCAGCAACGATGCCAGGTGCCAGGAGAAGCGGAGAGACTGCAATCAGGGCTGCAAGACCATGATGCTTCAGGCAACAGTGAGCAAGCCGATTGCTCGACACCTTCTGTCGCGAGCTGCTCTCGTGAGTGTGATTTTCAATGGATCCGTTCATGAAATCATGTCCCGTGAAGATGGAACATCGATGGTAGCGCAGCTCGACGCAGGCTCAATCACAGCCATCGACCGTGTCCGTGACTGTTTGGAGAGAGTCTGTTTCCGAGCGATTGCCCGGTGACCGAGTGTCAGAGTTGTCCTGTGCCGCTTTCAGATGATCGATTCAGACTGAGTCCGCGTGTATGCCGGTGATTGCGCTATGCTGACGGCATGAAACGAACTCTTGCAGGACAAGCTGTCATACCCGGCGGCACTGACGTCTTGAAGCTCTATCAGGGCAAGGACGATTGCACCATTGTCATCTCCGGCAAGGGCGAATTGATGTCCACGCGCAAGCATGCATCCGAAGATGCACTCGGTACGCTACCCTGCGGCATGCTCGAGCAGACGGATGAAGTCCGTGTGCTGATCGGTGGGCTGGGGATGGGGTTCACACTGGCAGCCGTGCTGGCGGCAACCGGTGCAAGGTCCACCGTGGTGGTGGCCGAACTGGTTCCGGAGGTCGTTGAGTGGAACCGGGGTGCTCTGGGTCGATATTCCGGCTACCCGCTCGACGATGAGAGAACCCGGGTGTATCACGGCGATGTGTGCGACCTGCTGCGTCGTGCCGATCAACAGCATGATGTCATCGCCCTGGATATCGACAATGGGCCGGAGGCATTCAGTTCCAGCAGTAACAACTGGCTCTATTCTGCCGAAGGCATCGCTTGCGCCAGCGCGCGTCTGAGTCCCGGTGGGGTGCTGGCATACTGGTCTGCAACACCTGACCCCGGCTTTCGAGGGAAATTGCGCAAGTGCGGCTTGCAGGTGACGGAGAAGTCTGTGTTCGCGCATGGCAGCAAGGGCACAAGACACACCATCTGGCTTGCCAGGCAGTGACGATTCGGCAAGGAATCGAGGTCAGGCGCGCTTTTCCCATGTTCGATGGGGTCCCTGCCTGCGGAGCACGCTGCCGCAGGACAGGGCAGTCTTCATGAACTCCCGACTTTGAACCACGCTGGCGATGGTCGGGTTGACTGCTTGTTCAGGCAGATCGGGTGTCGATCAGTCCTGTACGAAATCCTGACGCATTGGTGTGAATGTATCGATCAGCACGCCGGGCTTCAGACAGCGACAACCGTGCATGACATTGGGTTCCTTGTACATGGTGTCACCGGCCTTGACCACCCTGGTTTCATCACCGATCGTGAATTCGAATTCACCTGACAGCACATAGGTGAGTTGTTCATGCGGGTGATTGTGCATGGCACCGACAGCACCTTCTTCGAAATGCACTTCCACGGACATCATGTTGTCCGAGTGGGCCAGAACCTTGCGACTCACGCCGTCGCCCAGATCTTCCAGTGTCACTTTGTCATTGTGTACGAACATTGTCTTCTCTCTGCGTAGGTCGGCCAACTGACATGGCCGTTCAGGAGCCGCGTCCCGGATGGGACGAGAGCGCGGTCCTGTCTTCATGAATGGGTCGGCTTACTTTTCCAGTTTCAGAAAGTAATCGAAGATCTCCGGAACATTACCATCTCCCATACCCGCGTCGAAAGCCGCCTGCAGATTGGCTGAGGTGCCCTCGGCAATCTGGGCACGTGTGCCCAGGTCCTTGGCCATCTCGAGAAAATAGCCCAGATCCTTGTTGGCATTGGCGATGGAGAATCCCAGATCGCTGACGCCATCGACCGCGTAGTTCTTGCAGAATTGCATGAACGGAGAATTGGACGGGCCCGTTGACATGATCTCGAAGAGTTGCTGACGATCAACACCTGCTCGGTCCGCCACGGCGAAGGCCTGAGACATGGTGCAGACGGTGGTCATGCCCATGAAGTTGTTGATCAGTTTGGTGGTATGACCAGCGCCCAGAGCACCCAGATAGAAGATGTTCTCGCCTTGCACGTCGAGTACCGGCTTCACCTTGTCAAAGACCTCCTTGTCACCCGCTGCCATGATGTTGAGCAGACCGTCCTTGGCATGCGCCGGTGTGCGTCCGAGAGGGGCATCGACCATGCCTGCGCCTTTGCTGGCAAGGTCTGCGCCGATCTTGCGCGTGGATGCGGGAATCGACGTGCCGAAGTCGATCAGCACACTGCCTTCCTTGATGCCGGCGAGAATACCGTCTTCGGCGTAAACCAGTTTCTCCACCACCTCGGAAGTGGTGAGACAGAGCATGACGATATCACTGGCCGCGGCAAGCTCGGCGGCGGAGGTCGCCTCGGTTGCGTTACCTCGAGCAACCACAGCGGCAACTGCATCCTTGTTGAGGTCCATGACATTCAGCTCGAAGCCGTTCTTTTGCAGGCACTCAACCATGTTGCTGCCCATGAGGCCGAGGCCGATGAAACCGATGACTGGCTTCGCCATAATCTGACTCCTGTATGTGTTTGGTAAACTGGTATGGTAGATTTCGTGTTGAGAGTATACACGTGTTTGCAGACAAGTCACCCGCCAATGCGTGCCGCACACCTTGCCAGCCCCTGAATTCGGACCGGTGGCTGGTCGATACAGGGCGAACCCTGGCAATGCCGTCAGCTGACCGGCTATCGGTGAGATTCAAACCCACTCCCCAAGCGATGTTTGCGCACCACTGCGGCCTGAATCCCGAATGACATGACCGATGTGCGAGTCGAGTCTCGTCTTTCTTTCTCAACATTCTTGACACAGTACAGAATTGGTCATAGTATAAATCCATGAACATATCCGAGACCAACCACGATCAACATCCGGTTGACTTGTCAAAGGCACTCAAGAGCGCCGGGTTACAGGTGACTGCCCAGCGTTTGGCGGTCTACAGGGCAGTGTGTTCATCGCCTCATGCGATTGCTGACGATATCTGCAAGGCAGTGCGGCTGGAGCTCGGCGTCATTTCGCGGCAGGCCGTCTACGACGCGCTCAATGTGATGTCCGAGCATGGAATCATCCGGCGGATTCAACCGGCAGGCTCCGCAGCCCGCTACGAGCATCGTGTCGACAATCACCATCACCTCGCATGCCGTCGTTGCGGAAATCTGATTGATATCGATTGCGCAGTGGGTGAGGCACCTTGTCTGATAGCCGAGCACGATCATGGCTACAAGATCGATGAAGCGGAAGTGACCTACTGGGGCATCTGTCCCGATTGCCAGAAGACTGCAGACAGCAAGGCATGATGGAACGTAGTAACACATTCAAAGTCAATCACATTTCTTCAAACCAACCCACGACCTAGAACCAGGAGACTTTTATGGACAGTGATATCGGAGGGGGATGTCCCTTCGCCCACGGCGGTAACACCTCTCAGGAAAATCCGGTAACCAAATGGTGGCCGAATGCGCTGAATCTGGACATCCTTCATCAACGCGGCGCCCGTGTTGATCCGATGGATCCGGATTATGACCACCGCAAGGCGGTAAAGGCGCTGGATCATGAAGCAGTGAAGGCCGACATGAAGGCCCTGCTGACAGACAGTCAGGACTGGTGGCCAGCTGACTGGGGTCACTATGGTGGCCTGATGATTCGTCTGGCCTGGCATTCGGCCGGTTCCTACCGTATGGGAGACGGACGTGGTGGCGCCGGAAGCGGCAATATCCGTTTTGCCCCACTGAACTCCTGGCCCGATAATGCAAGCCTGGACAAGGCGCGTCGTCTGCTCTGGCCCATGAAGAAGAAGTACGGCAATGCACTGTCCTGGGCCGACCTGATCATTCTGGCTGGCACCATGTCCTACGAATCCTTTGGCTTGAAGACGTTTGGTTTCGGTTTCGGTCGTTCGGACATCTGGGGACCCGAAACGGATATCAACTGGGGACTGGAAACCGAGTGGCTTGCCGACAGTGCACAGCGCTACGGCAATCTGGAAGAGCCATCCACCATGTACAACCCTCTGGCGGCAGTCCACATGGGTCTGATCTACGTGAACCCCGAAGGTGTGAATGGCAAGCCTGACCCTGCTCTCACGGCAAAGCATGTGCGTGAAACCTTCGCTCGCATGGCGATGAATGATGAGGAAACGGTTGCGTTGACAGCCGGTGGACACACGGTCGGCAAGGCCCATGGTATGGGCGACATCCAGAATATCGGTGCCGATCCTGAAGGTGAAGGCGTCAACATGCAGGGATTTGGTTGGGCCAATGCCGGTCACGATGCCAAGGCGGCCAATGCGTTTACCTCGGGTATCGAAGGTGCCTGGACCTACAATCCCACGAAGTGGGACATGGGTTATTTCGACTATCTGTTCAACTACGAATGGGAACTGACCAAGTCACCGGCCGGTGCACACCAGTGGAAGCCAGTCGACATGCCGGAGGACAAGAAGCCGCTGAATGCTTCTGATTCATCGCTTCGTCAGGAACCCATGATGACCGATGCCGACATGGCAATGAAGGTTGATCCGATCTACAACGAGATCTGCCAGAAATTCATGGCAGATCCGCAGTACTTCGCCGATACCTTCGCACGTGCCTGGTTCAAGCTGACACATCGTGACATGGGGCCGAAGGCGAACTACCTCGGGCCAGATGTGCCTGCCGAAGACCTCGTCTGGCAGGACCCGGTTCCCGCGGGCTCCACTGCCTACGATGTTGACGCAGTCAAGGCGAAAATTGCTGCCAGTGGTCTGTCTGCGACAGACATGATAGCGACAGCCTGGGACAGTGCTCGTACTTACCGCGGCTCTGACAAGCGCGGCGGTGCAAACGGTGCTCGCATCCGTCTGGCTCCGCAGAAAGACTGGGTAGCCAACGAACCAGAGCGTCTCGGTCGTGTACTTCAGGCGCTGGAGCAGATTGCTGCCGATACCGGTGCGTCTGTGGCTGATGTCATTGTGCTGGCCGGTAATGTCGGACTGGAGCAATCCATCAAGGCAGCAGGTCAGGATGTGGCCGTCCCGTTCACTCCAGGTCGTGGAGATGCCACGGACGAGATGACTGATGCAGACAGCTTTTCGGTTCTCGAGCCACTGGCTGATGGCTTCCGCAACTTCCAGAAGGAGAAATACGCGGTAGGTCCTGAAGAGCTGCTGCTCGACAGGGCACAACTGCTGGGTCTGACGGCTGCGGAAATGACCGTGCTTCTGGGTGGCATGCGTGTGCTGGGTGTCAATCACGGTGGTTCGAAACACGGTGTATTCACTGACAGGGAAGGGCAATTGACGAACGACTTTTTCGTCAACCTGACCGACATGAGCAACAGCTGGCACCCGGTGGAATCCGATGATACCTACGAGATTCGGGATCGCAAGTCTGGCACTGTCAAGTGGACAGCCACCAGTGCGGATCTGGTGTTCGGTTCCAACTCGATTCTGCGTTCCTATGCCGAGGTGTACGCTCAGGACGACAACACGCAGAAGTTCGTTCGTGACTTCGTCGCTGCATGGACCAAGGTCATGAATGCTGATCGTTTCGATCTGCAGGACTGATCTGCATGACTGATCTGCAGGACTGATCTGGAAGGAATGGGCTGCCCGATCAGGGTGGCTCTTTCCAGAAGGTTTGACGTACAGGGAGGAGCTGCTTGTGGTTCAGGCGGCTCTTCCCTTTTTTGTTTTCTGATGTTCTGGAAACCTGCTGCCATTGCCATTGCCATTGCCATTGCCATTGCCATTGCCATTGCCATTGCCATTGCCATTGCCATTGCCATTGCCATTGCGGTCGCGCATCGCATTGTCTTGGCACATTGCGCCCAGCCAACCAGTCAACCCCTCGCGTTGCGGTGTCGTGTTGTCGCAAGCTGCATGCATTGACTCAAACATTCACCTCTGCTGCCGATAGTACCCACTGCGGGATTGACTCAGGGGCAGGGTGTTGAGCGGTATTTCACTGGTTTACATGACACAGCGCGCGGGCGAGGGCTTCAGGCGAGTCCGGGTGCTCAGGCTGTTGGGTAGTGTCTGCCTGTTCGGGTTGGCCGTGTAAGCCGTCATGCGTGACAACTGTAAACTCTCCGCGCTGCAACCTGCCGTTGAGAGCCTCGAGCATCGCCTTGCTGAACTGACGCGCGTTCACCAGCCTCTCTGGGTTTACGATTTCGACGAGGCCAGTATTGTCTGGGCCAATGCGGGAGCTTTGTCGTTGTGGCAGGCGGAATCGAATCAGGAGCTCAGTGAGCGCGACCTGGCGACAGGCATGACGCCAGTCGTGATGATGCGTCTGCAACAGTATCGCCAGGATTTCATTCGCGATGAGACTGCTCGATTCCGGGAGTACTGGACGCTGTACCCGAATGGGGATCCACAGCCAGTGGAAGTCCTGTTCAGTGCCTTTCGGCGGGATGACGGTCGCATGTCGATGTTCTGCGAAGCACAGGGTCTGGAGCGATTGGACAATGATGCGCTCAGAAGCTCGCAGGCCTTGATGCATACTTCGGTGATGATCACTCTCTACAGTGCCTCGGGGGAGCCCTTGTATCGAAATCCGGCGGCTCGTGCCTCGGTACGTGCCAGTGATGAAAAACTGCAGGATCACTTCAGCGAGCAGAGCGCCATGCAGCGGCTCGTCAGATCACGTGAGCCGGAAGTGAACCTTGTCGCCAGCGTCAACGTCGGCAATGGCAGTCGCTGGCACGATATCTCGGCACGACGCTGCCTGGATGCCGTCTCGGGGGAGTCTGCCTGGTTGATCAGTGAGGTGGACGTGTCGCAGCTGAAAGCCACCCAGGAGCGAGCTCACTTTCTGGCAGAGCATGACACATTGACCGGTTTGCCCAACCGAAATCACGTGTCGGTCGTGCTGGAACAGCGCATCGTGCAGATGAACGCACGAGGGGAGCAGGGCGCGCTGATCTTCATCGATCTGGATCACTTCAAGGATATCAACGATTCGCTGGGTCATGAGGCGGGTGATGGCTTGCTGGTGGAAATCGCGCGCCGACTCAGATGTCTGGTTGGTGATACCGATAGTATTGCTCGGCTCGGCGGCGATGAATTTCTGCTGTTGATGGGGCCGCTCACGGACAAGCAGAGCGTCGAGGGGCGAATTCGCGAGTTGAAGCACTGTCTGTCGGAGCCCATGGAACTGCGAGGTAGAAGTGTGCGTGTGACCGCCTCCATCGGTGTGAGTCTGTTTCCGGCTGACGGCAGCAACATCAATGAGCTGATGCGGCGCGCCGACCTGGCGATGTATCACGTCAAGGAACTGGGGCGTAATGAGGTTGCCTATTTCACGGATGAGATGAGTGAGGCGGTGGATAGACGCATCAATCTGGAATCGGAACTGATGGTTGCCTTGCAGGAAGAGCAATTCTCGGTCTGTTTCCAGCCACGAGTCGACGTTCAGACCGGAGCGATTCGTGGCGCAGAGGCATTGGTGCGCTGGCTCCATCCGGAGCGCGGCATGGTCAGTCCCGCAGATTTCGTCCCGGCCTGCGAGGATTCAGGTCTGATTGGCGAGCTGGGCAAGTTCGTGCTGACGCAAGCCGTATTGGCACAACGTCAATGGCTTGATAGCGGACACCGTCTCAAGGTTTCGGTCAATCTGTCTCCGGTGCAGTTTGTCGAGGAAACGCTTGTTGAAGACTTCATCGAGATTGTGCACGTCAATGGAGGCGACCCGCGGTTACTGGAACTCGAGATTACCGAGTCGGTGTTGCTGGGAAACGATCAGGCGACCGTGGGAAAGTTGCAGTCATTGGTGAATCATGGGTTTCGCATCGCCATCGATGATTTCGGTACGGGATACTCGAACCTTTCCTACCTGCACCGCTATCCGATCAGCTGCCTGAAAATCGACCGTTCGTTCATCGCCCAACTCGATTCCGCACAGCCGATCATCGAACTGATCATTTCCATGGCTCGGTTGTTCGACCTCGATGTTGTTGCCGAAGGGGTGGAAACGGCGTCGCAGTTGCAGGCCCTGAAAGCGCACGATTGCCAGGAATATCAAGGCTTTTTCTACGCTGGGGCGGTGGCACCCAGTGTGCTTGCAGCCATGCTCGATTGTGATGGGGAGGTTGCGGCCTAGGAAAAACCGGGAGTCCCCCCGCTCAGCGGGGGTGAAGGGTTATTCGAGTGCCATGGAAAACATTCGCCCCAAACCGATGACTGCTTCAAGCAAATCCTTTTCTAGCAGTGTCTTCCTGATTCTTCCTTCGGCTCCCTTCCGGAACAAGGCGCCGTGCGGCAATACGACAGCCATGCGGCCGATCCTGGGTTTCATCGACTGGATCATGTGCTGGACCCAGGCCATGTCACCGTTCCCCTTCGGTGGGACCCCGGCGATGTTGCGCCCATGCGGGTCGTTTACCCAGAGGTCAGCGCCCCATCCCTTCAAGGAGAAGGGAGGATTGGCAATGACGCAGTCATATGTCTGCAGGCCGTCGGCATCGAAGAAGGCGGGGACCGCAAGGTGTCGCCACGAGCCACGTGGAAATCTTCTACACCGTGCAGGAACATGTTCATCCGGGCTATGGATGAGGAGGTCAGGTTCTTCTCCTGTCCGTAGAGTTTGAGCGTTCTGAAATCTTCGCCTGCTTCCTTGAGATGTTCGACCGACTCGATGAGCATGCCACCCGTACCGCAGGCCGGGTCGTAGATACTCTCCCTCTCGTGAGGATCAATGATGAGCCCCATCAGGTGAACCACCGAGCGAGGTGTGTAGAACTCACCGGCCTTCCTGTTGGTGAGGTCGGCAAAGTGCTTGATGAGGTATTCGTAGGCCTGGCCAAGCATATCCCGGGCAACCAGCTTTGTAGAGAGCGTGTATTGCGAGAAATGCTCGACCAGATCGGTGAGGAGTCGGTCGGGAAGCTTCTCCTTGTTCGACCATTGTGCGTCCCCGAAAATCCCGTAGAGGTGTTCCTGGTTTGCGGCCTCGATTTCGCGGAGGCAGGTCTCGATTTTCAGTCCGATATTCGAGGTTGTCTCGCGAACGTCATCCCAATGGCAACCCTCCGGTATGGTGAACCTGTGAAATTCAGGCAAAGCGGCGTATTCCTCGTCCCCATCTGACTCCTCCAGAGCACTCTGGTACTCCTCGTCGTAGACGTCCGAGATACGCTTGAAGAAGAGCATCGGGAAGATGTCGGCCTTGAAGTCCGACGCCCCGATCGGCCCCTTCAAGATCCATGCGGCCTTGGAGAGGTATTGTTCGAGTTGTGAGAGGTTGAGTTTTGCCTGCATGGGGTATGTCTATCGCGAGCATTGGCGGTTCCGATGGAACTCACCGGCGCGAATGCCGGAGAAAACCTTGAAAGCATATATGCTATTTTTCTCTATCGCCAGTGCAGCTTGACAATAACTCGGACAGACACAGTGACAATAACTCGCGTTGGAATGATGCCTATTGAATGATGATGCTGATTCAGGCTGTAGAGAAGCTGCTCATTGCGCTTTGATACTTTACTGGTAAATTCTCTGTAACGAAGCCAGACTAACTATATAAGTGGTTTATGGAAGTATAACTACATGTGGTTATACTTTCCTAAAAAGCCTATACTCCACGAATGGATGAAATACGAAACCCATTTGCCCCCGGAGCCGGGAGTCAACCACCAGAACTTGCCGGCCGTGGTGAGATCATTCGCGACGCTGACATTGCTCTACAGCGAGCACTAAGAGGCAGGCATGCCCAATCTCTGATGCTGTTGGGTTTGCGTGGAACGGGTAAGACCGTACTATTGAATCGTTTTGAAGAGCTTGCTATCTCCCACGACATGCAGAGCTCTTTCATTGAAGCGCCTGATGACAGCAGTCTCGAAGAGTTGCTGTATCCCAGAATGCACCAAGTGCTGCGGAAACTATCCTTGGTTGAAAGCGCAAAGGAGCAGGCGTTCAAGGCTATGCGTGGGCTGAGAAGCTTTGCCAGTGCCTTCAAGATCAAGATAGGAGATGTTTCCATTGCGGTCGACCCAGCGGCTGGAGTTGCAGACTCGGGCTCGCTTGAACAGGATCTTACCGAGATGTTCGTTCTTATCGGCCAAGCCGCGCAAGCTGCAGGTACCGGCTGGGTGCTGCTGATAGATGAAGTGCAGTACCTCAGTGATCGAGAATTGCCTGCGGTCATTGTCGCCATGCATCGACTCAACCAGTTGAATCTGCCAGTGGTTTTCTTCGGTGCGGGTCTGCCACAGTTGGCAGCTTTGAGCGGGAATGCAAAGTCCTATGCTGAGAGATTGTTCAATTTTTCGACCATTGGTCCTCTGGATGCTGATGCGGCGCGAATGGCCGTGCAACAGCCCATCGAAGAGGAAGAGGAGTCGATCGAAAGCGATGCGCTGGACAGGATTCTACTGGAAACATCGGGCTACCCTTATTTTCTTCAAGAATGGGCCTATCAATCCTGGAATGCGGCTGATGAATCACCCATCTCTCTGGATGATGTCAAAGAGGCTGCGGCGAACGCTGAGCGACGCCTGGACGACAGTTTTTTCCGAGTGCGTCTGGATCGCCTGACGCCCAAAGAGCGTGACTATGCCATTGCGATGGCCAGGTTGGGGCAGGGGCCTTATCGCTCAGCTGATGTTGCAGAACAACTGGGCGAGAGCGTTCAATCACTAGGTCCCAGACGCGCTCAGATAATCAGCAAGGGGATGATATACAGCCCTGCACATGGCGATGTCGACTTCACTGTGCCAACGTTCGATGCATTTCTGCGAAGAGTTTACCCCGAAGAGTAATGGTGGGCCCGGCAGGACTCGAACCTGCGACCAAGGGATTCACTTGTACCGAGCATTTCTGCACGGAGCGGACTATCTCATCACCCTCAATCGAAGTGACTGGTGGGGCGCGGGACGCTCTAGCCTGTTATCAAGAACACTGAAGTTCTCAGGTAGTCTCTGCACCTTCCAGAAGTGTACTTCTGGCTTGGCTCAGGATTGCCATCAGCCTCAGCTATTCGCCGAGCTGTTAAGGTTTCCCTGAATTCATCCCGTTCATTCCATGTTTTACAACATGGACGCACCATTTAGATGAGTCCCCTGCTCTAACCAACTGAGCTACAGGCCCACAAGGGCGCTATTCTAACTCATGCAAGTGTATAAGTGTGTCGCTTTTCGCGAGGTGAGGACGGGTGAGCGTGTGGATGGTGGCCGATCGGAGGTACCTGGACGAGTTGCCAGAAGTGCAGGGCCGTAAGGGGCATCAGAGTAAGGCTGTTTACTCGTCTAAACACTTTCCCGTGACGCAGGTCTCACGAGCACCGAAACCGTTTACTCGTCTAAAACGCTATTTCGCGAAACAGGCCACAGCCATTCGCCGACCTCGATTGCTGTCCACTCGTGTGTTCATCAGGGGAAACTCACTGCCAGCTCGCTTTCGCCCAGCTGTTCGCAAGCACACAACACCTAGCCCCAGCAAACCCGGCACACCCGGAACACCCGGCGCACCCAGCGCACCCGGCGCACCCAGCACACCCAGCACACCCAGCACACCCAGCACACCCAGCACACCCAGCACACTAAGCCATTCATCACGCCAGCCGACCAAATATCACCAGCTCATTTTCCAGACGAAAAAAAACGCGGCCCCCTCTGCAACAAACAGAGCGAGCCGCGCTTTTCACGAAAAGCCTACTCCTGGTTGTCCAGAAAGCTTCGCAGCTGCTCTGAACGGGTAGGGTGGCGCAGCTTGCGCAGAGCCTTGGCTTCGATCTGGCGGATACGCTCGCGGGTGACGTCGAACTGCTTGCCGACTTCTTCCAGCGTGTGATCCGTGTTCATGTCGATACCGAAGCGCATGCGCAGTACCTTGGCTTCGCGCGGGGTGAGGCTGGCCAGCACTTCATGGGTGGTTTCACCCAGGCCGAGGCCGGTGGCGGTTTCAACCGGAGACAGGATATTGTTGTCTTCGATGAAGTCACCCAGATGGCTGTCCTCGTCATCACCGATCGGTGTTTCCATGGAGATGGGCTCCTTGGCGATCTTCAACACCTTGCGGATCTTGTCTTCGGGCATTTCCATCTTCTCGGCCAGCTCTTCAGGCGTGGCCTCACGACCCATGACCTGCAGCATCTGGCGAGAAATACGGTTCAGCTTGTTGATGGTTTCGATCATGTGTACCGGAATACGGATGGTACGAGCCTGATCCGCAATGGAGCGGGTGATGGCCTGACGAATCCACCAGGTGGCATAGGTGGAGAACTTGTAACCGCGACGATATTCGAACTTGTCAACAGCCTTCATCAGGCCGATGTTGCCTTCCTGGATGAGGTCGAGGAACTGCAGTCCGCGATTGGTGTACTTCTTGGCAATCGAGATGACGAGTCGCAGGTTGGCTTCCACCATTTCCTTCTTGGCGCGGCGAGCCTTTGCTTCACCGATGGACATCTTGCGGTTGATTTCCTTGATGTCCGTGATGGGCAGCAGGCTGCTGACACAGATCTGCTGGATGCGGGTCTGCAGCAGTTCGATCTCGGTACGGCGCTCTTCCAGGGCCTTGGCATAAGGCTTCTTCACCTTGATGACGGAATCCAGCCACTCGGGGTCGGTCTCGTGACCCGGAAAGCTCTGGATGAAAGCGCTGCGTGGCATCTTGCACTGCTTGACGCAGAGATCCCGAATCTGGCGTTCCAGAGAGCGAATGCGATCCACCTGACCACGCAGACCACTGACCAGTGTGACCACGAAGGCAGGGGCGTACTTGAATTCGAGGAAGATTTCGGACACGGCTTCCATCTCGGCCTTGCCGGCGGCATCCTGGATGCCACCCGCAGCATCAATGGCTTTCAGGGCCTTGCCGTAGGCTTTCTGCATTGCCATCATGCGGCGCTGGATTTCTTCCATGTCCGGCCCGGTATCGACCGGCTCGTCATCGTCATCATCGTCGGAAGGTGGCTTGGCTACCTTGATTTCGTCAGAGGTCTCCATGAAATTGACGATGATGTCGGTGAAGCGCAGCTGTTCTTCCTGAAATTGCTGGTAACGTTCGAGCAGCAGATTGATGGATTCGGGGTAGGTACCCAGAGCGCGCAGCACCTGCTTGAGGCCGTCTTCGATGCGCTTGGCAATCTCGATCTCGCCTTCTCGGGTCAGCAGCTCGACCGTGCCCATCTCGCGCATGTACATGCGAACCGGGTCGGTGGTCCGGCCGAATTCGCCGTCTACAGTGGCCAGAACGGCGGCTGCCTCGTCGGCTGCATCGTCGTCGGCACTGGAGTTCTTGTCAGACAGGATAAGGGAGTCTGCTTCTGGCGCGACTTCACCGACCGAGATGCCCATATCGGCGATCATGGCGATGATTTCCTCGACCTGTTCCGGGTCGACTATTCCTTCAGGAAGGTGGTCATTGACTTCGGCATAGGTCAGGAATCCCTGCTCTTTGCCTTTTGAAATGAGTTCTTTCAGGCTGGACTGTTGCGACTTGTCCATTGCAATGCGAGCGGTCATAGAGTACCTGCGGTCAGCGTAACCCCTTATTATACTCGGAGGGGCGCCAATTGGTAGTAGGGAAGGTCGTTTCCGACGTATTTCTGGTAAAAAAAGTGGGGTTATTCCGCCTCATGCGTCCACTGGGATCGAACATATTGCCGACTGCTTCAATTTAAAGGTGCCGCCTCGCTTATACTGCGGCCCCCGGTAACGCGTATTGGGCGATGCCAGGGACGTTATCGCAGCACTGCAACCCGCCCGACCAACCACAGGAGATCGTTTTCGCATGACCACTCGTCGCGAACTTGCAAATGCCGTCAGAGCCCTGAGCATGGACGCCGTCCAGAAGGCCAATTCCGGACATCCGGGGGCACCCATGGGAATGGCCGATCTGGCAGAGGTGCTGTGGAACGACTTCCTGCGACATAACCCCTCCAACCCGAACTGGGTTGACCGAGATCGCTTCGTGCTCTCCAACGGCCATGCATCCATGCTGCTGTATTCGCTGCTGCATCTGACAGGTTACGACCTGCCGATCGAGGAACTGAAGAATTTTCGCCAATTGCACTCGAAAACCCCGGGTCACCCCGAATATGGCTATGCGCCGGGCATCGAGACCACCACTGGCCCACTGGGGCAGGGTATCGCCAATGCCGTGGGCATGGCATTGGCCGAACGGACTCTGGCCGCGCAGTTCAACACCGACAAGCACACTATCATCGACCACCACACCTGGGTATTCCTGGGCGATGGCTGTCTGATGGAAGGTATCTCGCACGAGGCCTGCTCACTGGCGGGAACCCTGGGTCTGGGCAAGCTGATTGCCGTCTACGACGATAACGGCATCTCCATTGACGGCGAGGTAGAGGGCTGGTTCACGGATGACACCCCCAAACGTTTCGAATCCTATGGCTGGCATGTCATTCCAGGTATAGATGGACACGATGCGGATGCCATCAAGGCCGCGATCGAAGCGGCAAAGGCCGAAACCGGCAAGCCGACACTGATCTGCGCACGCACCACCATCGGCTTCGGCTCACCCAACAAGGCGGGCAAGGAAAGCAGTCATGGTGCGCCACTGGGCGATGACGAGATCAAGCTGGCCAAGGCGGAACTGGGCTGGACGCACGGTGCCTTCGAGGTTCCCGACGAGGTGTATGAAGGCTGGAATGCCTGTGATGCGGGCAGTGAGCTGGAGGCGGCCTGGGACAAGCTGTTCGACGAATACGCCGCAGCGAACCCCGAGCTGGCTGCAGAATTCGCGCGTCGCATGGCGGGCGATCTGCCCGAGAGCTGGGCAGCCGATTCGCAGGCGTTCATCCAGCAGGTGATCGACAAGGGTGAGTCGATCGCTTCGCGCAAGGCGTCGCAGAACACACTCAATGGCTACGGCCCTCTGTTGCCCGAGCTGCTGGGCGGATCGGCCGATCTGGCCGGGTCGAACCTGACCCTGTGGAGCGGTTCGAAGGTGGTACACGATGATCCTGCCGGCAACTACATCAACTACGGCGTTCGCGAATTCGCCATGACGGCCATGAGCAATGGCATCAGTCTGCATGGTGGTTTTCTGCCGTACACCGCTACCTTCCTGATGTTCTCGGAATATGCTCGCAATGCGCTGCGCATGTGTTCCCTGATGAAGCTGCCCAACATTTTCGTCTACACACACGATTCCATCGGCCTGGGCGAGGATGGACCGACGCATCAGCCGGTCGAGCAGACTGCAACACTGCGATTGATGCCCAACATGGCGCTGTGGCGTCCGTGTGACGCGGTGGAATCCGCCGTGGCGTGGAAACAGGCCATCGAACGCAAGGAGGGGCCGACGAGTCTCGTCTTCACCCGTCAGGCCCTGCCACATCAGTCACGCACCCAGCAGCAGGTGGCAGACATCGCTCGTGGCGGTTATATCCTGCATGAGCCGGATGCTGCACCGGCGGCGGTGATCATCGCTACCGGCTCGGAAGTCGGCATGGCAATGGACGCCGCGCAGGCGCTGGCCGAGCAGGGTACGCCGGTGCGGGTTGTCTCCATGCCAAGCACGGATCATTTCGATGCGCAGGACCAGGCCTATCGGGACGCTGTGCTTCCGCCGGCGCTCAAGGCGCGCATGGCCGTCGAAGCGGGAACCACACATCTGTGGGCCAGATACGTGGGCCTGGAAGGTGATGTGATGGGTATTGATACTTTTGGTGAGTCCGGACCTGCTGCCGAGGTGTTCAAGCACTTCGGATTGACTGCGGATGCGCTGGCCGAAAGAGTGAAGGCGCTGGTTGCCGCGGTTGCCTGAACAAATCAGAGTCGAGTGGCGTGCATGTTGGTGTCACAACATGCACGTACAGTGGCCTGACGATCGGCATGTCGGACGTCAGGTTTTTCAGAAGAACAAATGGAAATTCAACAGGGGTAACTCCAGATGACAGTCAAGATTGCAATCAATGGATACGGCCGCATCGGTCGAAACGTGCTCAGGGCCATTCACGAACAGGGACGCAGCAGTGAGTTCGATGTCGTGGCGATCAACGACCTGGGGGATGCCGAAACCAACGCTCACCTGACGCAATACGATACGGCGCATGGTCGTTTCCCCGGTGAAGTCAAGGTCGAAGGGGATGAGATCGTCATCAATGGCGACCGCGTCAAGGTCTTCGCCGAGCGTGATCCGTCGAAACTGCCCTGGGGTGAGCTTGGCGTCGACGTCGTGCTGGAATGCACCGGTCTGTTCAAGAACCGGGAGAAGGCCGGTATGCACCTGACGGCGGGTGCAAAGAAAGTCATCATCTCGGCGCCCGGATCGGCAGATATCGATGCCACGGTTGTCTTTGGCGTCAATGAAGGTGTACTGAAAGCGTCCGACCAGATCATCTCCAATGCCTCGTGCACCACCAACTGCCTGGCTCCCATGGCCAAGGCACTGAACGAGTCTCTGGGTATCGTCAATGGCCTGATGACAACCATTCATGCGTATACCAACGATCAGGTGCTGACCGACGTCTATCACTCCGATCTGCGTCGTGCACGGTCCGCCACCATGTCCATGATCCCCACCAGCACGGGTGCTGCCAAGGCGGTTGGTCTGGTATTGCCGGAGCTGAATGGCAAGCTGGATGGTTTCGCCATGCGTGTACCGACCATCAATGTCTCCATCGTCGACCTGACCTTCACGGCGGGGCGCGACACGACCGTGGACGAGATCAACAGCATCATGCAGAAAGCGGCAGATGGCAAGGTTCTGGCCTACAACGATGCCCCCCTGGTGTCCGTCGATTTCAATCACACCTCCACCTCCTCGAACTTCGATTCCGGCATGACTCGCGTCATGGATGGCAATCTGGTCAAGGTGTGCAGCTGGTATGACAATGAATGGGGCTTCTCCTGCCGCATGCTCGACACCACTCTGGCAGCGATGAACGCCTGATGATGAAGCTACTCAAGGAGCTGCCTCTGGCGGGTCAGAGGGTGCTGGTACGTCAGGATCTCAACGTTCCGCTGAAGGATGGCGTCATTACCTCGGATGCACGCATCCGAGCCTCTGTGCCAACGTTGCAGTACGCGATCGAGGCCGGAGCACGGGTACTGGTCATGTCACATCTCGGGCGTCCCGTTGAAGGGGAGCCCGATAGCGAATCGTCACTGGGTCCGGTGGCCCAGCGACTGAGCGAGCTGCTGGGACAGCCGGTACGGCTGGTCACCGACTACCTCGACGTGGAGCCGCAAGTGGGCGAGGGCGAAGTCGTGCTGCTGGAAAATGTCCGCTTCAACGTCGGTGAAAAGGCCGATGACGATGAACTGGGCAGACGGTATGCCTCTCTGTGTGATGTGTATGCCATGGATGCCTTCGGCACCGCGCATCGTGCCCAGGCCTCCACTCACAGCGTCGGTCTGCATGCTCCTGTTGCCTGTGCGGGACCCTTGCTGGCAGCCGAGCTCGACGCCTTGAATGCTGCTCTGGACAATCCGCGCAGACCTCTGGTGGCGATTGTTGGCGGTTCCAAGGTTTCCACCAAGCTGCAGGTGCTGGAATCACTCACGGACAAGGTCGATCAGCTGATCGTGGGTGGCGGTATTGCCAACACCTTCATTGCCGCGGCCGGGCATGAAGTGGGCAAGTCGCTGTTCGAAAAGGACCTGGTCAGTGATGCGGCGAACCTCATGCGTCGGGCGGAGGCTCGAGGGGCTGCCATTCCGGTGCCCAGCGATGTCGTCTGTGCCCCCGAACTGGCAGAGGGCGTACCGGTCAGTACGCGGGCCACGGATGCGGTGCAGCCGGATGACCGGATTCTCGATATCGGCCCTGAAACTGCAGCGTCTTATGCCGCTATCCTGCGCAATGCCGGAACAATTGTCTGGAACGGTCCGGTTGGTGTGTTCGAGTTGGATGCGTTCGGTGCGGGCACCCGTGTCGTCTCCGAAGCGGTTGCTGCCTCCTCGGCGTTCTCGATTGCCGGCGGTGGCGACACTCTGGCTGCCGTGGACAAGTATGGCATCGAAGATCAGGTGTCCTATATCTCGACCGGTGGTGGTGCCTTTCTCGAGTTCATCGAGGGCAAGACGCTGCCGGCAGTCGCGATGCTCAATTCCCGCAGTACGTGAGGACGGTTTCTCACTGACATTTCCATTGGCTTTTTGTTGAAATACTACACAGGACGAATGTTATGACCGATACGGTTTCTTTACTGGGCGATGAGGCGGAATACCTGCTTGATCACACCTGCAAGGGACTTCCCAAGGAATTGGTACAGTTGCCCGGCCCTGATTATGTCAGCCGTGTCATCGGTGTCAGCGACCGTGGTCCGGGCACCATGCGCGCCATGCAGCAGTTGTTCAACACCGGCCGTCTGGCAGGCACCGGTTACATGTCCATGTTGCCTGTCGATCAGGGCGTCGAGCACTCGGCCGGCGCGTCCTTCGCGCCAAACCCGATCTATTTCGATCCTGCCAACATTGTCGAGCTGGCCATTGAAGGTGGATGCAACTGTGTTGCCTCGACGCTGGGTGTACTGGGGTCGGTCTCGCGTCGCTATGCGCATCGCATTCCGTTCATGGTGAAGCTCAATCACAACGAGACGCTGACCTATCCCGCCATCTACGAGCAGACTCTGTTTGCCCAGGTGGAGCAGGCATTCGATCTGGGAGCCCTGTCGGTGGGTGCCACCATCTACTATGGTTCACCGGATTCTCGACGTCAGATCCAGGAAATCTCGGAAGCCTTTCATCGGGCTCACGAGCTGGGCATGGTGACCGTGCTGTGGGCTTATCTGCGAAATTCGTCCTTCAAGAAGGATGGTGTGGATTACCACGTCTCAGCCGATCTGACGGGGCAGGCCAATCATCTGGCAGCCACGATTCAGGCCGATATCGTCAAGCAGAAGCAGGCCGAGAACAACGGTGGCTACAATGCGGTCAATTTCGGCAACACGCATCCGAAAGTCTATTCCGATCTGACAACCGATCATCCGGTCGATCTGGTCCGTTATCAGGTAGCCAACTGCTACATGGGTCGTGCCGGGCTGATCAATTCCGGTGGCGGTTCAGGCGACAACGATCTGGAGCAGGCAGTACGCACGGCGGTCATCAACAAGCGTGCCGGTGGCATGGGCATGATCTCCGGTCGCAAGGCCTTCCAGAAGGACATGAAGGACGGTGTGGCATTGCTGCACGCCATTCAGGATGCATACCTCGACGAACGCGTCACGGTTGCCTGATCAGGCCTTGTCACTGATTCCAGTGCAGTAAAGCGGCGACTCGCTACGGCGGGTCGCCCTCGCTCCAGCTTCGGAGCCGATCAGCTGGTCAGACGGCTGACTGCTTCACGGTAACGCAGCAGGGTGCCCTCGATGACCTCTGCAGGCACTTCCGGACCCGGAGGCGTCTTGTCCCAGTCCAGAGTTTCCAGCCAATCTCTCACGAATTGCTTGTCATAGCTTGGCGGACTGATACCCGGCTTCCAGGTGGCGGCTTCCCAGAATCGCGAAGAATCGGGCGTCAGGATTTCATCCATCAATACCAGATTGCCCTGAGCATCCTGACCGAATTCGAATTTGGTGTCTGCGATGATGATGCCGCGCTCCAGGGCGTGACGAGCAGCATCCTTGTACAAGGCCAGGCTGACGCGACGAATGTCCTCGGCCAGTTCCCGGCCTATGGTGGCCACCATGGTGTCGAAACTGATGTTCTCGTCGTGATCGCCCAGCTCCGCCTTGGTCGCCGGTGTGAAGATCACCTCGGGCAGTTGGTCTGCCTGCCGCAAACCGGTGGGCAGGGTATGGCCACATACCATGCCGGTATTCTGGTAGTCCTTCCAGCCGGAGCCGATGATATAGCCGCGAACCACCGCTTCCACCGGTACGGCCTTGAGGCGTTTGACGATCATGCAGCGGCCTTCGGCCTGGGCGCGCTCGGCTGGATCCGGCAGGATGTCTTCCAGCGGAATATTGGCCAGGTGATTGGGCACCATGGCTCTGACCCGGTCGAACCAGAACATGGCCAGTTGGGTCAACAATTTGCCCTTGCCCGGTATCACATTGGGCATGATGACATCGAAGGCCGATACCCGGTCAGTGGCGATGATCAGCCAGTGAGCATCGTCGATCACGTAGATATCACGCACCTTGCCACGATATTGCAGCTTCAGAGAGCTGATCGTCGTGGTATGCAGGCCTTGATCAGTGGAATGTACGCTCATGCTCTGGAGGTTTTTGGCAAGCTTGGAAAGAGGCTCCAGTATACTGCGCTACAAGGACAACATTCTCTAGAAGTGGCTATGACGGATATCAAGGTAGGGGTATTGATGGGCAGCAGCAGTGACTGGCCCGTCATGCAGCGTGCAGTCGAATTGCTGGAAGAATTCGGTGTTGCGCATGAGAAACGGGTGGTGTCTGCGCATCGCATGGCCGATGAAATGTTCCACTATGCCGAGCAGGCAGCCGGTAGAGGCCTGAGTTGCATCATTGCCGGAGCCGGTGGAGCTGCTCACCTGCCGGGCATGCTGGCTGCCAAGACCACGGTCCCCGTACTCGGGGTACCGGTGCCGAGCCGCCACCTGAACGGTCTGGACTCCCTGTACTCCATCGTTCAGATGCCCCGGGGTGTTCCGGTGGCCACCTTTGCCATCGGTGAGGCAGGTGCGGCAAATGCTGCCCTGTTTGCCGTGGCCATGCTGGCCGTCGGCGATCCACAGCTGGCAGCCCGTCTGCAGGCTTTCAGAGCGGCGCAGCAAGCCAAGGCGGAAGCCATGACGCTGCCACCCGAGCAGGTCTGATCATGAGCGGGCAAACAGGAATGGAGCCGCTGGCTCCGGGTGCGACTGTCGGTGTGGTGGGTGGTGGGCAACTGGGTCGCTACTTCGTTCTGGAAGCGCGACGACTGGGCTTTCATACCTGGGTGCTCGACCCGGACGAGAATGCCCCGGCCATGCAGTTGGCTGAGCATCGCCTGGTCGCGGCCTATGATGACCAGCAGGCACTGGAAACACTCGGCGCTGCCTGCGATGCGGTAACGGTGGAATTCGAGAATGTGCCAGCGGCAAGTCTGCAGCAGTTGGCACAGCATTGCCGCGTGGCCCCGGGTGCCGACAGCATCCGCATCGCGCAGGATCGCATACTGGAAAAACGGACAGCGGAAGAACATGGCTTGCAGCCGGTTCCTTATGCGCCCCTGCAGCAACGTGGTGACATCGGCCCGGCGGTCGCTTCGGTGGGCTTGCCCGCCATTATCAAGACGGCGCGGCTCGGGTATGACGGCAAGGGTCAGGTGGTATGTAACACAGAGGCGGACGTACTGGCAGCGTTCATTGACCAGGGAGAAGTGGCGTGTGTGCTGGAGCGCCGTATCGCACTCGATGCGGAAGTGTCCGTGGTTCTGGCGCGTGGCTACGATGGCGAAACCGCTGTTTTCCCGGTAGCGCAGAATGTACACGTCAACGGCATTCTGCATACCTCTACCGTACCGGCAAGCGTGGAAGAGTCGGTCGTCGAACGTGCGCGACGCATGGCCTTGACCCTGGCCGACGGTCTGGATTATCACGGTGTTCTGGCCGTCGAATTCTTCATCGATGCCGATGCCCAGGTGCTGTTCAACGAGATGGCACCCCGTCCGCACAACAGCGGGCATTACACGCTGGATGCCACTGTATGCTCGCAATTCGAGCAGCAATTGCGTGCCCTGTGTGGTCTGCCACTGGGGAGTTCCGCACTGCTGTCACCGGTATGCATGCTGAACCTTCTGGGCGATACCTGGACGGCGGGTGAGCCTGACTGGCAGACACTGTTCCGGCGAGACGGCGTGCACCTGCATCTGTATGGCAAGTCGGAAGCCCGGCCCGGACGCAAGATGGGCCATGTCAACTGTCTGGCAGACAGTGCATCTGACGGAGAAGCGCTGGCAGATCTCGTCAACCGGGAGTTGTAGCATTCCGCTCGAAAAGCATGCGTGTGGGCATCGACCTGCATGCTCGCCCTGCGGTTTTTCGGCCTGCCTGTGATCCCGATATCACAGGCAGGCGACAGAATCGATAAGCGGAATTTCATCCGACTCTGATCTCATCTTCTGCTCTGGTACGAAACTGGCAAGTGTAGCGTTGACATTTGCCTCGGGTCCATTGGCCTGCGAAGAACAGATAACAAGATGAGCATTACTCAACTATCCACGCGATCCAACGATCATTCGTCGAGCTTCATCCCAACGGCGGTTGAATCGCTCACCAATCAGAGTAAGGCACTGTCCACCATCGCCCAGAGGCTGGGCACCGAATTCGATGATGCGGTCAGTCTGATTCTCAGTTGCAAGGGGCGAGTGATCGTTTCGGGGATGGGCAAGTCCGGCATCGTGGGCAAGAAGATCGCCGCGACGTTTGCCTCGACCGGTACGCCCAGTTTCTACGTTCATCCGGGGGAGGCCATTCACGGCGACCTGGGAATGATCACCGCCGAGGATCTCATTGTCCTGATTTCCTACAGTGGCGAGACCGAGGAGGTCGTCAAGCTGATGCCTTCGCTGAAATACTTCGGCAACAAGATCATCGGCATGGTGGGGTCTGACAATACAACTCTGGGAAAGCAGGCTGATGTGACCCTGCGAGTGGATATCGAAAGGGAGGCCTGTCCGAACAATCTGGCGCCAACCACATCGGCATTGGCCATCATGGCCCTGGGGGATGCGCTGGCAGTCTGCCTGATACGCGCACGCGATTTCAAGCCTTCGGATTTTGCACAGTTCCACCCGGGTGGCATGCTGGGTCGTCGATTGCTGTCCCGGGTGGTCGATACCATGCTGACCGAAAACCTGCCATTGATCGGTCCGGAGGAAACGGTGCGAGAGGCCATCTTCTGCATGACATCGGGTCGGCTCGGATTGTGCATCATCGTCGAGAACGATCGATTGCTGGGAATTCTCACCGATGGTGATCTGCGCCGCGCATTGATCATGGACCCCACGATGCTGGACAAGCGCGTACGGGATTTCATGACACCGGTGCCGGTGACCATCTCGGCGGATGCCATGGTCAGTGAGGCTGAAACGCTCATGCGCAAGTACAAGATACGAGCGCTGATCGTGACCGGTGCCCGGGAAGGGGAGGAGGACCAGGTGTGTGGTCTGATCGAGATCTTTGCCAACAACAAGGGCTGAGTCCTATGAAACAGGCAACACGACATGAACTGCGATGGGTGGCGCTTGTCCTGCCTCTGTTGCTGGGTGCCTGTGCCAGTGGGCGTGATACGGGTCCGGCCCTGGCCGCCGCGTATGCTGGTGATGTCAATCAGCTGCTGGTTACAGCGGAATCGAATGATCAACTGACAGTCAAGGGCGTGGGGCGCGTCAGCATTGGCCGCAGCTACCTCGCGGCAAGCGGTCGCACGTGTCGCAGACTCAACCGGCTGGATGGCACGCCCTTGCCGCTGAGAAGCTGCCAGAACGAATCGGGGCAGTGGTATACCACTCGCAGTATTTCGGCGTCGGGGGCAATGGAGATGTCGGCTGCAGAGATGTCGGTGGAATCTCGCGGTGAGAGCGTGGGAATGGAGTTGAAACAGGGGGAGTCGCTCTGGGCCTTTGCCTCGCGGGTGACGGGTAATCCTCTGAACTGGAAGCGCATAGCGTCAGACAATGAACTGTCGGATGCCGACAATGTCTGGCCCGGTCAGCTACTGCAGGTGGAGCATTCACTCCTGAAGGACGCCCCGTAACATGTCGCGAGAGGTCTCGCTGCAAACCGCTGGCAAGGGGACAGACTTCGATTCCGTGGCCGGTCAGGGCCAGGAAGACGCACGACAGGCCGAGGTTCCGTTTTCCGGCAAGCAGCTGCAATGGTCGGACATCAAGGGCGCGCTGACAACGCAATCCAGGGTCATTCATGCCCTGATCATGCGCGAGACGCTCAGCCGATACGGTGACCACAAGCTGGGCTTCATGTGGGCCATTCTCGAACCGCTGTTGATGGTCACGATGATTGCCAGCGTGCTGTCGGTCCTGCGCAATGACTCGCCGGGCGGTATGCCTCTGGTGCCGTTCATGATTACCGGCTTCGTACCGTTCTTCATGTTCAGGAACACGATGAACCAGCTCAAGGGGGCCGTCGCCTCCAATCGCACGCTACTGGGTTTTCCACAGGTAACCACCTTCGACGTGATCATTGCACGTGCACTGCTTGAAGGCGGGGTATTGCTGTCGGTATTCGTCTTCATTCTCAGCATGGCCTATCTGATCGGCTTCGAGTTCCGGGTCGAGAATCCGCTGGGTGTACTGGGCGTCTGCCTCTGTCTGTTGTTGCTGGGCAGTGGCATCGGCTTCATTCTTGCAACCCTGATACCTGTCGTCCCTTCGGTAGGGCAGGTATCCAATCTGATCTTCGGTCGTCCGTTGATGGTGAGTTCCGGGCTGTTCTTCACGGCAGATTCGGTCCCCGAGCCCTTTCGTGGCTGGCTGTTGTACAACCCGATTCTCAATCTGATGGAATTGATGCGTACCTATTTCTTCTACGAATTCGAAAGCAATCACGGCAGCTGGTTCTATGCCGGCAGCTGGGTTGTCGGCACCTTCACCTTCGGTCTGTTGATCCACCAGGCGCTCAAGCGCCGTGCCATTGTCGGTCTGTAGAGATCATCGAGTTCATTCATGATCAGACTGCAGAACGTCAACAAGCGCTACAAGACGGCGGCCGGAATACGTACCATTCTGGACAACGTCAGCATCACATTCCCCAAGGGGCACAGTGTTGGCATACTGGGCATGAACGGGGCGGGCAAATCGACCCTGATCCGCATCATCGGCGACGCCGAACCTGCCGACTCCGGGCGCATCATTCGAGATTGCAAGGTGTCCTGGCCGCTGGGTTTCACCGGTGGTTTCCAGTCGAACATGACGGCGCGCGAGAATGCTCGATTCGTGGCACGGATCTACGGCGAGAGTACCGAATACGTGGAGCAGTTCACCGAGGAATTTGCCGAACTGGGCAAGTACTTCGATGTGCCGCTGCGCAGTTACTCTGCCGGCATGCGGGGCAGATTTGCCTTCTCTGTCAGCCTGGCCTGCAATTTCGAATATTACCTGGTGGATGAAGCACTGGAAACCGGCGATGCCAGATACCGGGAGAAGTTTCGTCGTGCCTTCGAAGAGCGACGGGAGCAGGCATCGATGATTCTGGTATCCCATAACGAACAGACCATTCGCCGGAACTGCGACATGGCGGCCATTCTGTATGAGGGCAAGATAGACATGTATGACGACCTGAAGGAAGCCATGCGCTTCTACAAGCTATTACAGACCAGAGCAGCCTGAAAATTCATGAACGCTATCCTGCGAAGCCTGTTGACCGTTGTCGGAGTGCCTACGCTCCTGGCCATCGTGTACTTCGGTTTCATCGCCTCCGATGTCTATGTGTCGGAAGCTCGGTTCGCCATCACCTCGGCCAAGGGGACCGGGGGAGCAACCGGGCTTGAAGCCATCATCAGTACGCCGATCGTCTCATCGGGCGGCAAGGAAGGTCTGGTTGTCACCGATTACACGCACTCGCAGGACATGATGCTGAAGGTGCAGAAGGAACTGGATATTCGCTCGCATTTCAGCGATTCGTCCATTGATGCATTGTCCCGATTGTCAGACGATGCCACGCTGGAGGAGATGCTCGACTATTTCCGTCGACATGTGCATGTCATGCGTGATTCCCAGAGCGATGTCATTACCTTGACAACCCGCGCCTATGATCCCGAGATGGCAAGAGAGATTGCCGAGCTGGTCATCGGTCTGAGTGAGCAGTTGGTCAATGACATGTCCAGTCGCATTGAGGAGGATGCGCTCAAGACCGCACGCGATGAAGTGGCCCTGGCAGAAGAGAAGGTCAAGCAGGCCAGCGCATCAGTCGCCGCTTTTCGGCGCAACAGTTCATCACTCAATCCGGCCGCCGAATCCAGTGCCTTGCTGGGTATCGTGTCCGGTCTGGAAACTCGTCTGATCGAGGCCCGGACCCTGCTCAGCGAGAAGTCGGCCTATATGCGCGATGACTCACCGGATGTCATCAGCCTGAAGAACAAGATCCGTGCACTGTCCCGACAGATGGCGCTGGAGAAAGGGCGCCTGGCAGGCGAGAGTGATTTCGAAATGGGTGGCCTGATCGAAACCTATCAACCGCTGATTCTCGATCAGGAACTGGCCCGGCAGCAATACGCATCCGCCCTGAGTTCCCTGGAGCTGGCAAGGATCGAGGCTCAGCGCAAGAAGCAGTATCTGGTGACTTTCATCCAACCGAGCCTGCCCGATGAGGCGGTGGAGCCGCATCGTCTCAATCGCATTCTGACGGTCATGATCTTCTCGTTTCTCGCCTATCTGCTCGGTGGATTGTTGTGGTCGGCCCTGAAGGACCATATCGGTCGATAGATCCTGGTCTCTGCATGACTTGCCAGGGCCTTGTGAGCCACGGCTCGTATCCGGTGTTGTCGTTTACCGGCATGCATATTGCGAAACAGAACACATTGAGGATTCAGGGGCGATCGCAGCACCCTGAACGAAACCAATCGATGCCCAAGGCGTATACGTGAACAGACTCCATAAACTCTCTGCACTTTTCCTGTTGCTGTCGATGCTGCAGGTGTCCAACTCGCAGGCGCAGTCACTGGATGCCGCCGGCACTCAGGTGGAGCAGGCGGACCTGTCGGCAGTCGGACTGCTCAACGAACAGCAACATCAGAATGCCTTGCTGAGTCATGATCTTCCGGCACCGTTCGGTAGCAATCTGTTTACCGGCGGATTCAGCGATAGTCGGGAAGACGGTCTCAACCCCGGTTATGTGATTCAGCCCGGTGACCGGGTCAGTGTCAGGATCTGGGGAGCCATCGAGTTCAATGAAAGTCTGGAGGTGGATCCTCGTGGCAACATCTTCCTGCCATCGGTCGGACCCATCATGGTTGGTGGAG
This sequence comes from Granulosicoccus sp. 3-233, assembly GCF_052681095.1. Taxonomy (NCBI): domain Bacteria; kingdom Pseudomonadati; phylum Pseudomonadota; class Gammaproteobacteria; order Chromatiales; family Granulosicoccaceae; genus Granulosicoccus; species Granulosicoccus sp. 3-233. The sequence goes on along the minus strand of NZ_JBQYLE010000005.1, from coordinate 127,952 downwards.
TCAAGAACAAGGATCTGAACGCGCGCGTCTCGCAGGCGGTGGGCACGGTGTTCATCGACAACGTCAAGGTCTACACCAGTCTGGACAGTTCTCAGCCAGTCGCCGTATTTGTCACCGGTAATGTCATCGCGCCCGGACGCTATGCCGGCATACCGTCCAATTCGATTCTGTACTACATCGACAAGGCAGGGGGAATCGATCCCGACAAGGGGAGCTATAGAAAGATCGAACTGTTGCGCGCCGGCCGGGTGATCGAGAAAGTCGATCTGTATCGCTTCATCCGTGATGGCAAGCTGGCAAATGTACAGTTTCAGGATGGCGATACGATTCTGATCAAGGAGCGGGGAGATGCCGTGTCGGTGTCCGGCGATGTCGTGGATACCGCCCTGTTCGAGATGGTCGGTAAACAGGCCAGCGGTCAGGAAGTCATGAACATGGCTCGCTTGCTGCCCGGCGTCAGCTATGCCGGTATTTCGGGAATACGCAATAACAAGCCGTACTCTGCCTATATGCCGATTGCCGAGTTCAAGAACGTCACCGTATCGGACGGGGATCTCATCAGTTTTCGGGCAGACCAGCATGATAGCGTCATCGTCGTGGATGTCGAAGGTTCGCATATGGGGCCTTCCCGATTCGCCGTTCCTCGCAACACGCATCTGCAGGAGTTGCTTGACTTCATCGAGGTGGATCCACAGTTGACCGACTTGAAGGCCATCTCGTTGAAGCGTCAGAGCGTTGCCATGAGACAGAAGGAAGCGCTGCAGGAAAGCCTGAAACGTCTGGAGGCCAGATACCTGACTGCCTCGTCGCAAACCGATGAGGAATCTGCAATACGAGCCCAGGAGGCGCAATTGATCAGCCAGTTCGTGATGAACGCGCGACAGGCTGAACCCAGTGGTCGCATGGTCGTTGCCCGAAAGGGGAAAATTGCGAACATCCTGCTACAGTCCGGGGACACCATTACCATTCCCGGTGTGTCGGATTCGGTATTGCTCAGTGGCGAAGTGCTCGTTTCGCAGGCCATACTGTTCGAAAAGGGACTGCGGGCGCTGGACTACATCAACCGATCCGGTGGTTTCAGTCAACAGGCACTGACGAATCGTCTGGTCGTGTTGCACGCCAATGGGGAAGTGAGTAGTGGCAAGAACCCGGTCATTCTGGCAGGCGACGAGATCATCGTGCTGCCCAAGGTGCCGGTGAAGAACCTGCAACTCGCGTCAACCATCGTTGACATTCTCTACAAGATTGCCATTGCAGCTTCGGTTGCAGTACAACTATAGGTCAGGAAACAAACGCACATGAATGGCACGTCTGCGGTTTACAGTGAAGGCAAGGAGTCAGAGTACGCCATCTCGCTGTTTCAATTCTGGGACAAGGACATCCCCGAGGCTGTAGCAGAGCTGACCCGGGGCGTTGCCCAGGTGAACGCAGCTCTGAATTATCAGCTCTTTGATGACGTCGGTGCTGCCGAATTCATCCGGGTGGAGTATGGCAGCGAGATTCTCAAACTGTACAGAAGCTGCGTGATTCCGGCCATGCGTGCCGATCTGTTCCGCTACTGCTTTCTTGCACGGTGTGGTGGTATCTACATCGATGCCGATTTTCCGGCTGTATCCAGTCTCGAACCCATGGTGCAGGCCGATTGGAAAGGTTGCCTCTATCGGCGGGAGAGAGGCCTGACCAACAGCATGATGTATTTCCGGGATGCCAGAAACCCACTGGCCGAGAAATTTCTCGAAGAAGCCCTGTATAACGTCTCGAATCGCACCTCCAACAATGTCTGGCAGGTGACCGGTCCTCATGTCCTTCAGACCGTGCACGCCGATGAGCGTTACCAGGACCTGTTCGACGGCATTCACTACGTTGATGAAGAGGAATTTGCCCGATACTTCGAGCTGGCGCGCAGTCTGGATTACAAGAGTGATGACAAGCACTGGCTGGTGGCCCGACAGAAGGGCCTGGACATCTTTCGCGATTGACCGGTTCTTGCCGCTGCGGATCTGCTCGGTGCCGATGTGACCCTTGGAGCAGATCTCGCTGGCTGGCGGCTTCAGGACTGATCGTAGCGCACGATCAGTCGATATGCAGAAGGTCGAGCAGTTTTCTCAGACTGTCCAGTTCCACGGTGAAGTCGGACAGGCGCCGCCTGTCTGCACTGGCATGATAGCGTTCACTGCCACCAGATGAAGGCAGTTCGGCATCGGCACCGCAGTAATGCACGGCGTGTCGCAAGGCTGTCAATTCGCTGGTAAGCCAATAGCAGGGCGCAATGTGATCACGATACAGCTCGATGATCGTGGTACCGGGTTCGCAGAAGACACAGTTGGTGAAACCCGCCCCGTGAGCACCGATCACGACAGCGGCTGCGTTGAACAGCCGTGCTTGCTGCCTGACGGCAAGACCCTCCAGGTTGACGCTGCGAAAGCCTCTTGTCTGCAGGAAAGCCACTAATGACTCTTCATTCTCGATCGAGCGACCTGTGGCGGTCTTTCTGCTGATATGGAGACGATCGTCATGAGTATTGGCTACCTTGTCGAGAAATGCCGATTTGAGGAAAGCAGGAGTCCACGGGGCCTGAGCCTTGCCCAGCGTATTGCTGCCGAAAACCGGCAGGAAGAGCTCATCGCAATGCAGGAAAGTGTCAAGCTTGCTGAAATGCAGTCGGCTGTCATCGATGCCGAACTGCCCGAGAGTCTCCTTCTGGAATTCGTGCTGCAGGGGATTGATCAGAAAATGATCGATGCTCTCCAGAGCAATGCCACTTTGCTGGAGCACATGCAGACGTGGCAGGATGTCATTCATCCAGTGGTAGTAGTTGCCCGAGTTCCGATTGCCCAGCACACAGGTTCTTCCGGACAAGCACTGGGCAGGGCGGCTGTCCAATGCGCAGTGAACCACATCGGGGAGTCCTCTGGAGGCATCGGCAATCAAGTAGCCCTGCTTGTCCCAGACCGCCGTATTGAATCCGTCGAACCACAGCCTTGCATCCGGCAGTTGAAAGGTATACGCCGCAGAAGAGTTCAGTTGTGTCTGTGACAGTTCATGAATGCTTGTCTCATGCAGACTGGTCGGCGGGGAGACTGGTCGTGATTCCGCTTCATGCGCCATCAGGCAGTTCAGGTTCTTCGATTGCGTGCTGTGCAGTGTCGACAGGGACTTGTCACTGAAGTACTGATCTCTGACGGAACTCGGCAGCCTGTACCGGTGACACAGGGCAGCCTCGTCAAGTCGGTTTCTGCCATGCAGGGATTTTCCCAGAATCTTCAAGGCTGCGCCGCTGCTGGGCATCTTCTTCAGCGTCCTGATGGCAAACTCCTCGGCGGTCTCCCATAACTGCTGGCGCAGGGCGATTTCACCGATCTCACGGTACAGGGCGTGAGCATAGTGCACATCGGCAGGTGCCTTGCGACAGCCGTCAAAGGCGCTGTCACCCAGGCGTTGCTGCTCTTCGGCTGCTGTCTTCAGCTGGTTCAGGGCCAGCAGTAATGCAGGCTTGCCTCGCATCAGGAGGCAACCGAGTGTGTCTGCATCAATCCATCGAGATAAACCAGCAAGTCGTCGATATCCAGATCAGGGCTCTGGTTACGGCGATCGGCAAGACTGGCCACTTTGCGCAACTGATCTTTCCTGTTGGCCTGCTGGTCAGTCGACTTGTCGGCAAAGTAGGCATGATAGTCGAGTTCAGCCAGCTCAGCGAGAGCCCAGTAGCAGGGCACGACGTAGTTGTCGAAGAGTTCCACCACGGTCGTGCCTCTCTGGCAGAATGCGATGTTGCTCAGTCCCGCACCGTGAGGGGCGACAACCAGGTTGGCGGCGGACAGTAGCCGTGCCTGTTCCGGAACCGACATGGACTCCAGTGTGATGCTGCGAATTCCTCGCTGTTGCAGTTCGCTGATCAGTCTCTCTTCCTGCAGGGGGGATCGTATACCTCGGGCCGCGCGAGAAATGTACAGCTTGAGCCTGTTGCCAGGCGCTGCGGCATTGATGAATGCCGATTTCAGCCACTGTGGTACCCACTGCGCCATGCCCAGTCCGAGACCATTGTAGAAGTGATCTCCGCGGTCGTGCTTGAGAAAGGGAACCAGCAGCTTTCGACTACGGGTGAGGCCATCGCTCCAGGGAGCCAGCAACTTGTCCTCGGGGATGCCCAGGTGCTGCAAGGTATTGCGCTGGAAGTCAGAGTGACAACAAACGACAAAGTAGTCGATGCTGTCCAGAGCAATGCCCGCTTTTGCCAGCACGGCCAGCTTCGGCAACACGTCCATCATCCAGTGATAGTAGATGGAGGAGCTTCTGGCATCCAGAAAACAGACGGTACCCTGAATAGATCGCTCAGGGCGCTGTCTTGCAATGGCCGCGATCAGGTGCGCATTGCCCTTCACATGCTCTTGCAGCAGTTTCTGTCTGCTGTCCACAACGGCTGTATTGAACCCATCGAACCAGAATGCGCCGTTGTCCATGACGCTGACGAAGCTGCCTCGAGACTCGGTCTGCGTCACCCTGAATTCCGGACGACTGCGCGGATCGGCATTGGATGCCGGGGCCTGCAATTTGATGTGTTCGCTACGGTGAGTGGTCAGGTGCTGGCAATTTGACGCCCTGCGTGCACTGACGAAACGTGACTTGTTGCTGTCCGCATCGAAGTAACGTATTTCGGCTGATTCCGGTACGACACCGCGGCGGCAGGCTGTCGCCGCGTCGGTATCTCCCATGGCCTCATAGACTGGTGCGATGGCATGCAGTACAGGACTGGCTCCGGGCTGGAGTGAGTAGGCGCGGAAAAGGGTGGCCAGTGCCGATTCATGGTGTTGCAGTCTGGCCAGCCTGTTGCCTTCATCCACCAGACATTTCTGAAGCTCTCTTGTTGCGCGGTCGCAGGTACCTTCGGGGTCGATACGGATAGCTGTCATGGCTCCCTGGCCAGTGATGAACCTTGTTGCTGATTTACCTACACAAGGCATGCCAGCGAGGAGCGCAAGGCCGATCCGGTGGCACGCTCCATGCAGAAACACATCAATGAATCCCGGTGGCTCGACAGGACCAGAGCGCAAGCCGGTGACTTCGGTTTCCTTGGCAAACACGGGACAGTACCATGATTTCCAGCAGGTATTCAGAGAGTCTACATGGTGGCATTGACCTGGCAGGTAGCTTCCGATGAGATTGCTATTCCTGTTGCAGAAAGAGGCCTGGTTCGTCGAGCACCAGCAAGCCTGGTATCGCCTTGAGGACATGAACGAGGTTGGCCTTGCTCTGAGTGGACTTGCACTGAACATGGTCAACCAGCATGAGCTGATAGAGCAGCCTCATCAGGCAGGTACGGCCAGGGTGACTCAGGCGGATGATCGCCGCTTGTCGGTTCAGTTGAGCAGTCCCGATCATCAGATCATTGCCACTGTTGACGTCGTACTTGATGAGAATACGCTGCTCAATGTCGACTGGAACACCAAGCCGTACAGAGATGGCTGGGTGAGTTCCGATGCCACGATAACCCTGGACAATGTGGGGGCCATGTATCTGGATGCCTATCTGCCGGCACGCAGCGACTCTGACGGCAAGATGTTGACCATTTCGAATCAGGTTACCGGCAACAGCCTGGAGGTGTGGGTAGCGCGAGATCAGAAGACGCGTATTCCACTGGTTCAGAATGGTAGCAAGGGCAAGGTCAGTCTGAACCTGCATTGTGAGCCCGAACTTATCGATCAGACCACGGATCCACGACAGCTGGGCTTTGTCATGATCTCCGAAGAGGCGTCACCCGTCTGATCTCGACAGTCACCGTCTGCCGGTGCTCGAGGGCAAGCCGTCAGTCACTGGCCGCTGTCGCTGCGTTGCAACGCATGCAAACCCTATACAGAAAACAAGGATCGAAAGTCAATGCATCCGAATGATGTCAAGATAACCAGGCTGACACGCAATCTGATCAATCTTTCAGAAGAGGTTGCGGCATACAGTGTATCGGAAGCCAGACGATACAAGGCCGGCATGGAGGATGCTCGCAAGGCCGCCTTGATGTCAGTGCAGGAAGAGCCCAAGGCAAAGAAGCGTGGGCGCGCGGCAGTGGTGTCCTGGGATCTGGCCCACAATCCGGCCGGTCGAGCCTATGTGCTTTACCAGTTGCTCAAGAAGGACTGGAATGTCGACCTCATCGGTCCCATGTGGCCACGCTACGGGACCTCCCTCTGGGGACCTCTGGCGAACGCCGACATGCGCATTCGCAGTTTCCATTGTGCCGACATATCCGAGTTCGTGCCGAAGGCGGAAGCCCTGGCGGCCGGACAACACTATGACATTGTCTATGTCTGCAAGCCGCGTCTGCCGTCTCTGTATCTGGGAGCCCTGATCAAGGAGGCCTGTGACTGTCCTCTGGTTCTGGATGTCGATGACTTCGAGCTGTCGTTCTTCAGGAATGAGGAATATGCAAGTGTGGATGATCTGAAATCCGATCTGCACGCCGCATTGCATCTTCCCTTCGAAGAGCTTGGCACCCGCTATGCGCAGACTCTGATTCCCGCTGCAGATGCCATCACTGTATCCAATGTCGCCTTGCGCTCCCGCTTTGGTGGTCACATGATCCGCCATGCGCGGGATGAATTGCAATTCAGGAACTCGTCGGAGAAGAGGGCTGCGGCACGACAGAAGCTCGGCATTGCCGAGACCGATTTTGCGCTGCTGTTCATCGGAACGCCGCGTCCGCACAAGGGCGTGCTGGAAGTGACCCGCGCACTGGATGAGCTGGATGATCCGGATATGGTCTTTCATATCGTGGGTAGCATCACGGATGCCTCGTTGAAGGAAAGACTGGCGAGCTACTCCCGGGCGAGAGTCGTGTTGCACCCGAACTGCTCGTTCGATGAACTGCCCGAGCTGTTGGCAGGTGCCGATCTCGTTCCATTGATTCAGGACGTCGATCATGCGATCAGCCAGTACCAGATTCCGGCGAAGGTCTCGGACGCTCTGTCTCTGGGTGTTCCCGTGATTGCGACCCGGACACCACCGCTGGAAGACCTGATTGCAAGTGGTGCCATCCGCGAGACGGATAACGAAGGCCTGCGCAATACCATCGCCGGCATCAAGGCCGCATGGGTCAAGGAAGGGGGGAGAACATCGCCGGACATCGTGAATCAGGAACGCCGCAGCTTTTTGAGTGAGCTGGGTCTGGCTGTGAATCGAACGCGCCTGGACCAGGCCATCAGTGAAGCTCGAGACACCTGTGAGCGCCGGACGGCAGCATCCGAACCGGAGTCGGTTGTTTCCCTGTTCTCCGCCAGGAAATCCGTTGATGACGAGCGCGGCATGCCGGCGGCGCTTGCCGAACTGGTGGACATCTTCCGCAATCACTATCGTGGGCTGCGTGGCGAGGTGTTCAGATCTGCAAGAGAGCGTCGAGGCGAACTCGCGTCAACTGATGTGGCGTCTGGAGCGGCTGGAAAGACGAGTCGCTTTCCGTCCCTCATTCGCTCACGATCAAGCAGTTATGACATTGCCTTCTTCTGGAAACAGAATGACAGCAACATCTACGGCAGACGTTCCGACATGATCGCCAAGGAGTTCGCGCGATCGGGTCGCATCAGGAAGATGGTGCACTTCGATGCCCCGGTGTCGACTCCGTCGATGAACGATCAGTTCGAGAATCCGAAACTGGTGAAGAACGGACAACAACAACTGATCATGACCAATCTCATCGATCGGCAGATGGGGATCTACGACACCAGCATCGTACGCCACCGAACACATGTCTTTTCCAGACAGCCGAGACCTGCACGACTGCTGGGGCAGGAAGTCCATTCCAAGGGTTCCTACGTGCGTTTCGTGAATGAGCAGCTGGAAGAGCATGGAATGCGGGCACGCAATACGGTCGCCTGGTTCTGTCCGGTCATATGGGATGCACCGGAGCTGATCGAAAAGGTCGGTTTCGGTGGGGTCATTGCGGATCTGATCGACGATCAGCGTGCCTGGGATGGCACGCCGACATTCAAGCGTCAGCTGGAGAAAAGCTATCATGACACGCTCGGCAGTGCTGATCTCGTGTTTGCCAATTGTGATTCGCTGGCGGAAGCCATGCAGGAGCACGCCAGCGACAGGATTCATGTCGTGGCAAACGGGGCAGAGAGGTTCGACCGCTTTCCGGATGCGCCAGTGCCTGATTCGCTCAAGGATATCAAGGGTCCGGTAGTCGGCTATGTCGGCAATCTGAGAGACCGGATCGACTGGACCTTGTTGCATGAAGTCGTGGCCGCGATGCCGGATGTCTCTTTCGTGTTCTTCGGACCATCCAGCGACAACCCCAATGCCGACAGTCTGGCAAAGCATGACAATGTGCACGTACCGGGTGTCGTGCGCTATGACGAGCTGGCCTTTCATCTGAAGTCTCTGGATGTGGGCATCGTCCCTCATCTGAACAATCAGTTGACCGAGCGCATGAACCCACTGAAAGTCTACAACTACTTTGCGGCAGGTCTGCCGATTGTCTCGTCTGAGGTTGCGAATCTGGAAAGCCTGGGTAGCGCCTTGAAGACAGCCACCACTGCAGCCGAGTTCGTTCTGGCAATCAGGGAGTCTCTGGAGAATCCTGTCGATACCCGTTCCGCGCAGTGGCAGTCCACCATGGATACCATTGCCTGGGAGAGCAGGGTGGGTGAAATTCTCGACATCATGGATCAATCCTTGCACCGCAAGTTACGCAAGTCTGCCTGAACTGTCCGTCCATGAAAACGCGTTGCCGGCAGACCGGTTTCGACCATTGTGGTCAGCCTGTCTGCCAATCCATCGATAAACCCTGATCGGAAGATCCCGGGTCGGACGCCTGCCGATCCAATGCTGGAGAAAAGAAAATGCTGTGGTGTGATGATTATCTGTTTGTGCACTACCCGAAAACTGCCGGTAAGACCCTGACGCGCTTTTTCGTGCAGGCCTGGCCCCGCCCCATATCGGGCTATATATCCAGAGGGCAGGTCAATGAGCTGGCTGATTGCGAACTGGAGAAGACCGGTATCGTGGTAGGTCGAGGTCATGAGAATCTGGCACAGTCCGATGAAATCGTGGCGGAACAGGGCGGCGATATCCGTACCATGAAGGGGATCTTCTGCTGCATTCGCAACCCCTATGACCTGATGGTGTCCAACTACCACTTCATGAGGCAGACTTACAAGGCGAACAAGGAGCGACCCAATTTCGTCATCGCACACGAAAACGATTTCGTCAATTTCTGCGAAAAGGTAGGTGTGAGCTCGCCGAAGAACTGGATGACCATCGATGGCAAGCAGCCGGACAATCTGCAGATAATCCGTTTCGAGCAGATGAATGATGACTTGAACCGGTACTCGGAGAAATTCGGTTTCGACATGCCGGTGCTCGGGCATCTTAATGCGTCGAAACGTGCCCATTACAGCGAATACATGTGCGAGCGCTCCGAGCAGGCCATCGCCACGAAATTTTCCTACTGGTTCGATGAAGGATATTACGAGCGCGAGACATTCGGAGACAACGCCCAACTGAAGACTGCCTGATATCCCTGACATGGTGGCTGCAACATCCCCGTCCGACTCGCTGCCGGAGGCACCGATTACAGGTCTCATCGAAAGGGTCGAAGGCAACAGGGTTCACGGCTGGGCCTTTGACAGTGCCCGACCGGACCAGGCGGTCCAGGTCGGCGTGCGTGCGGGTCGTACCTGCATCGGCTCAGGGGTGGCGGATCGGCTGCGCACGGATCTGCAGCGAGCAGGTTTCGGACAAGGCTGCCATGGGTTCAGCATCGAGGTTCGGATTCCCTTCTACAGTGGTCAACGTATAGAGCTGGAATTGTTCGATACGACATCCGGCTCGGTGATCGCGGCCGTGCCGTTCACACTGCATTGCCGTGACCCCCTGGCTGTGCAAGCCGAAGAGCTGGATTCGAGGAGTCTGCATGGCCTCGCGCCTCGGCGCAGGAGTCGCAATCGACGCCGGCTCGATGCGGTGGTGTCCCCGGTACTCAAACCGATCCGGCGAATCCGCAAACACTATCAGGCACGGGCCGAACCGCGCTTGCCCGCTGGTGCGCAGGCAAAACTGGCGAGGCTGGATTCCTGCAGCATCACCACGCTGGCCAGTCTGGAGCACTGGCCATTGTTGAGCTTGCCGGAGTTCGACCCGGAGAACCGCGAGACCAGCGTCAGCATCATCATTCCCGCCCACAATCAGTTTCAGCTGACATACCAGTGCCTGACATCTCTGGTGCTATCCGGTGACAGGGCCAATGTGGAAATCATCGTGGTGGATGATGCGTCTACCGATGCAACCAGCGCCATGGAATCCCGCGTGCTCAACCTGCGTGTCATCCGCAATGAACAGAACCTGGGTTTCCTCCACAGCTGCAACAAGGCAGCATCCATGGCTCGGGGCAACCATATCGTGTTTCTCAACAACGATACCGAAGTCGAGGCAGGCTGGATCGACCGAATGCTCGAGGTCTTCGAGCGCTTCAGCGGGGTAGGTGCGGTCGGTGCGAAGCTGATCTATCCCGATGGCAGTTTGCAGGATGCCGGTGGCATCGTGTGGGACAGCGGTACCCCCTGGAACGTCGGCCATGGCAGGCAGAGTGATGATCCCGAATTCAATTATGTGCGTGAGGTGGATTACCTGACCGGTGCTGCATTGATGGTGTCGCGTGATGCCTGGAATGCCGTGGGCGGGTTCAGTGAACAGTACGCGCCCGCCTACTATGAAGATACCGACCTGTCATTCAAGCTCAGGGCAGCTGGTTATCGGACCCTGTATTGTCCGCAAGCCACGGTCGTGCACTATGAAGGGCGCAGTCATGGTACTGATACCGCCAGTGGCGTAAAGCAGCATCAGCTTGTCAATGCCGAGCATTTCAAGGCGACCTGGAAAGCGCAGTTTGCGGGGCGGGGTACCGAAGGTGTCAATCTGGGCCGGCACAAGGACAGGAATCGTGGGCTGCGCGTGCTGATGGTGGACAACGGCTTTCCACGTCTCGGGCAGGATGCGGGCAGTTACGCGGCGATTCAGGAGCTCAAGCTCCTGCTGGCGCTGGGCTGCAAGGTTACCTTCCTGCCGCACAACCTTCTGCACCTCGGGGTGCATGTGAATTACCTGCAACAGTTGGGAGTCGAGTGTGTGCATGCGCCGTTTCACCGATCCATCCAGAAGTTCATGGAACGCCGGGCAGCCGAATTCGATGCGGTCTATGTAACGCGCTATGTCGTTGCGGAAAAGATCATCCCTCTGGTTCGGCAGTACAGTGAGGCGCGCATCATCTTCAACAATGCCGATCTGCACTTTCTGCGGGAAATGCGAACGGCCTGGGTCAGCGGTCAGGAGGACCTTTCCGCGGCTGAGGAAACGCGTCGACGAGAGCTGGCTGTCATGAAGTCGGCCGACGCGGTGCTCTCGTACAGTGATGTCGAGATCGAGATCATCGCCTCTCACATACTCGACAGGCACAAGCTGTTCCGCTGTCCCTGGGTATTGCAAGCCGAGTCGTCCGGCAAGCCCGTGGGCAAGCGCAGTGGAATCACGTTTCTGGGAGGCTTCGGTCACCCTCCTAACAGGGAGGCCGTGACCTGGTTTGTCGAGCATGTCATGCCATTGCTGATGGCGAGAAGGCCTACCCTGAGATTCCATGTCTGGGGCAGCCACATGCCAGAGGACAGTGGTTGGGACAGGCAGGAGGGGGTGGTACTGGAAGGCTATGCGAAGTCGCTGGACGATGTGTTTACAGAGACACTTGCATTTGTCGCCCCGCTGCAGGCAGGTGCGGGCATCAAGGGCAAGGTTCTGGACAGCCTCGCCTACGGAGTGCCGACAGTGTTGTCACCGGTGGCAGCGGAGGCTACGGGTCTGGTCGATGGTCGCAGTACCCTGATTGCGCATTCCCCGGAACAGTGGGTCAGTCATATCGAGCGTCTGCTGGATGATCAGGCTCTGTGGGAAGACATTCGTGCCAATGCAGTGGAACTCAGGGACAGGTGCTATTCCCGGGCGTCAGGTGTGGCGGCGATGCAAGGCGTGTTCGACAATCTGAAACTGGATACCACCGTCGCAGGACAACAGGTAGAAAAACGATGAGCCAGACTGCCAGAAGAAGATCGGTGATCGTGCATTACCATCTTTTCAAGAATGCCGGGACATCTGTCGAGAGACTGCTGCAGCTGTCCCTGGGGGACACCTGGGCCTCATGGGACAAGCCGGAGTCGGGTGCCAAGATATCGGGCCAGGAACTGCAACAGTGGCTGGAAGCGAACCCGAGGATCAGAGCCGTTTCATCACATCAGTTGGTTCCGCCGGTGCCGCAGGGCAGCTTTCACGTCACTCCTGTGGTATTCCTGCGTGAACCCTTGTCGAGAGTACGGTCAGCCTGGTTGTTCGAATGGCAGAAGCAACAAGGTCTGAGTGAACCCAAGGGTTCATTGACCGACTACATCGAGGAGAAATTCAAGCAGAAGAATACCAGCGTGATTGCCAACTTCCAGGTGTCCAGACTGAGCAATCTTGCCTACGATGATGTCAGGCAGCGTCTGCATCGATACAACCACGACCTGCTGCCGGCTGCCTGTGGATTCATTGATTCCTTGCCCTTTGTCGGCCTGGTTGATCGATTCACGGAATCTCTGCAACTGATGGCCGAGTGCACCCGCAAGCGGTTTCCGGAACTGATCGTGAAAGAGCATCGGGAAAATGTCACCGACGCCAGCAGCACTTCCATCGAGCAGAGAATAGAGCTGCTGAGACGCGAGATCGGCAACGATCTGTTCGACGAACTTTGCGTCAGGAATCGGCTGGATCTGCAGTTGTACAGCTACGCCTCCGGGCGATTTGCGGCCAGTCTGCAACGGTTGGAGCAGCGGGTGGGCAGTGCTGCTGCACGTCGTCTGACGCTGGTTCGATAGACGCGTGAGCAACTGTCCGTCGTGGAAGGCCTCCTGCTTCAACGCCATGACTGGCACCTTCGGTCAGTGGCATGTTTGCTGCTGGTCATTGACAAGCGATCGGGATGGGTAAGCGCGTGCCTCAAGCTGCTGTCGAGAAAAAACAACTGCCGGCCAATGATGCCGAGTACGGTGATGATGCCGATGTCGAGCAGGCGGGCGAGGAGGCGCGACGACCTCGTTCCACGGCCGACAATCCGGTCAAGCGTGCGGTCGAGGAATTCAGTGACCTGATCAACGAGATGGATGACATTCGAGAGATGCTGCGGGCTCACGGTGTGCCGCTGCGAACAACTCGAATGATCGTCGAATTCGGTGTTCAGAAAAAGCCCGACAAGCAGGCTGTGGCCATTGACAGCGCAATGGAACAGGCTGAGAGCGCGTTCGGACAAGGTGGTTTGTCCCGACAGGCACTGGAAAATCACATTTCCACGATTGTTAACCTTGAGCTGGATCTGAACCATGCCAGATCGGTAGCACGAGAGGAGGGCCTGGATGCCAAGGCCTTGTCCACCTTGACACAAATGGTTCAGCAAAACCCGGGAGACGGCGGCGCAAAGGCGGTCAATACCTTTCTGGCCTATGCCCTGGCGTGTGGTATCAAGACCGATCAACTATCTGATATTGCTGGAAATCTGCTGCGACAGCCAGCATCCGTACTCCCACAGATACCGCGCAGGAAAGTGGAGGCACCGTCCTGGTCCGGCAAGAGGCTGGTGCGAGACGTTCTGACAGGTCTGCTCATCGGCATAGCGGTCATTGCCTTGCTGCTGTGACAGATAAATGGCACCTGGGGGAGTTATCAGGCTCTGTGCGGGGACTGATCACTGGCTCGCTAATTGCTCGAATACGGATGAGGTGTAATTGCGCAAAAGCCATATCGCAGGCTTTAGCTCTTATAATGGCGGCCGACCTTGCAGACTCTGTTTCTTCAGGCTGTTTCCATTACACATTCATGCATTCAGGAAAATCATTTATCCGATGAACGACGCTACTTCAACGCCCGGCAGTTTGGTCCGGAAGAGAATTCTGGTTACTGGTGGGGCAGGATTCCTGGGATCACATCTGTGTGAACGTCTTCTGAATGAAGGCAATGAAGTGATCTGTATGGACAACTACTTCACCGGATCCAAGCTGAACATATTGCCCTTGATGGACAACCCCAGCTTCGAGTTGTTGCGTCATGACGTAACCTTCCCGATTTATCTGGAGATTGACGAAATCTACAACCTGGCTTGTCCCGCGTCGCCCATTCACTACCAGCATGACCCGGTGCAGACCACCAAGACCAGCGTTCACGGTGCCATCAACATGCTGGGTCTTGCCAAGCGAACGGGGGCGAAGATCTTCCAGGCCTCAACCAGTGAAGTCTACGGTGACCCCAAGATTCATCCGCAGCACGAGAGCTACTGGGGACATGTGAATCCGATCGGTTTCCGGTCCTGCTATGACGAGGGCAAGCGTTGTGCGGAAACCCTGTTCTTCGATTACCACCGTCAGCACGATCTGCGTATCAAGGTGGGTCGTATCTTCAATACCTATGGCCCACGCATGCATCCCAACGATGGCCGCGTCGTGTCCAACTTCATCATGCAGGCTCTGACCGGTGAGCCGATCACCATCTACGGTGAAGGCGATCAGACTCGCTCGTTCTGCTACTGCCTGGATCTGATCGACGCCTTCGTGCGCATCATGGGCACCGGCGACGATTTCACCGGGCCGGTCAATATCGGCAATCCGGACGAGTTCACCATTCGTCAGCTGGCGGAGAAGGTCATCGAGATGACCGGCTCCAGCTCGGAACTGGTGTTCAAGGAACTGCCCAGTGACGATCCCACTCAGCGTCGTCCGGACATCACCAAGGCACGCAATGAGCTTGGCTGGGAGCCGCAGGTGAAGCTGGAGCAGGGCCTGGAAAAGACAATCGCCTATTTCGATGGGCTTCTGAAATCAGGTGCCACAGGGCACAAGGTAGCCGGAGTAAAATAGATCATGAAGGGCATCATACTGGCAGGTGGTTCTGGAACCCGGTTGCATCCGATGACTCAGGTTGTATCGAAGCAGCTGATGCCGGTGTATGACAAGCCCATGATCTACTACCCGCTCAGCACATTGATGCTGGCGGGTATTCGCGAGATATTGCTTATCTCCACACCAAGAGATATTCCCCTGTTCGAATCCCTGCTCGGTGATGGTAGCCAGTGGGGAATCGAACTCGACTATGCCACGCAGCCAGAGCCGGATGGCCTGGCGCAGTCATTCCTGATCGGCGAGGATTTCATCGGAGATGACTCGGTTGCTCTCATTCTTGGCGACAATATCTTCTATGGGCACGATCTGAGCAGCTCATTGCTCAACGCCACCAGCCAGACGCGAGGAGCGAGCGTGTTTGCCTATCGTGTCAGTGACCCGGAACGCTACGGCGTGGTAGCGTTCGACAAGAGTGGCAAGGCTCTGGATATCGAAGAAAAACCTGCTCAGCCGAAATCCAGTCATGCAGTAACAGGCCTGTATTTCTATGACAATGATGTCGTTGATATCGCCAAGTCCATCAAGCCCTCTGCCCGTGGCGAGCTGGAGATCACCGATGTCAACAAGGTGTATCTCGAGCGTGGAGATCTGATGGTAGAGGTCCTGTCGCGCGGCTTTGCCTGGCTCGATACCGGTACTTGCGGCTCTCTGCTGGAGGCCAGCCAGTTCGTCCAGACACTGGAGAGCCGCCAGGGTGTGAAGATTGCCTGCCCCGAAGAAGTCTCCTGGCGTCAGGGCTGGATCGATGACCATGACCTGCTGGCACTGAGCCGGCCGCTGATCAAGAGCGGTTATGGCAATTACCTCGTATCCCTGGTCGAAGAACAGAGCAATCTCGTTCAACTGAAGCTGGCCAGCTAGGTTCGCTGGATCATGCACCGGTGAGTGCAACGATTGCTCGCTGGCTGATGCGGTTGGTCGGCCGCTACCATGAGGTTCGTCAACCGGTAGCGCAAGGCAACATCTCATCGGCAACGGCCCACTGCCCATCCGTCGAAGAAGCCTCTACGCCGTCCGGGACCGCAACCAGCTGGGATTTGCAGCAACTGCGACTCGAAGCCGGTTGGTACATGCTGGAAATCGAGCACTCTCTCAGCAGTATCGGCTGCGTGCTGACCCTGGAAGGCGAGGGTGGTTTGCAGGAGCATCTGCTGCTGACTTCCAAGCCGGTCTGTAAACGAATCATCAGGCTCGATCGCTCCCTGCAGTGTTGCACCATCAGCCTGGATCAACCTGGCTGTACGCTGGAGCGAGTGGTACTGAGTGGCTTGACTTCCCGCTTTGCGATCAACCGGATTCGCAAACGTCTCAGCCATCGCGGTTGTGTCGATGCAGCAGAGACGGCTGACGTGTCAGTGCTCTATGCGGATTACCGGAGCCATGTACATGATGCGATATTCCCCCGAGCCTACACACCACAAGGCGAAGCAGACACTGACGGCAGTGTAGCCGCTACCATTACCGCAGAGCGAGATGGCGTGTTGCTGCTACTGTTGTCGTCCGCAAGCGGGCATGAGAACCCGGATGAGTCGATAATTGCCGCCATGGCCCATGCGAGACGACTGGGTTGGGAGATAGCATGGGATTCGACCACTGATCCGGAGTCGGTCGATACCGCCTCACTGGCGGGAAAACGGGTGTTTCGCATGCCATTGCCACACGGCTACCGTTGTCGGCGGGAGCTGTTTCACCAGATGTTGAGTGCCGTGAATGACGACAGCATCCTGGTATATGCCGATCACGATCATGTGAGTGCTGACGGGGCGGCGTCAGACCCGGTGTTGAAACCGGCCTGGAACCCCGAGCTGCTGTTGAACCGAAACTATATCCGGTTCCCCTGGATGGTCTGTGATGCCTGGAGACAGCGCCTGGCCCTTCCGCCGGGTGAAGGGCAGCAGACTCACGACCTGATACTGCTGGCAGCCTCGGTTGGCGTGTGCGAAAACGCGCACCGGGTGGAGGATGGTGCCTTGCCGCAGCACGAGTGGTTTGACAGACTCATGGCTGTGCCACCCTTGCGGGATCATCAGGTAACACGGATTCCACGGATTCTGGCAAGTCGCTATCTGCTGTCGAATGACAAGTACGGGCACGACCTGGAAGATGCTGACCAATGGCAGCAGTGCATCAGGCTGGCCCTGGCGAGAGCCGGTATCAAGGCCCGAGTCGAAGCGGGTGTGCACGCGGATATCAGTCGGGTTCTCTGGCCCTTGCCGGTAGCCTCGCCGGCTGTCGATATCATCATACCCACACGTGACAAGGTCGATATCCTGAAAACCTGTATCGACTCGGTGCTGGAAAAAACCCGCTATCCGAACTACCGCATACTGCTGGTGGACAATGACAGCGAAGAGCCGAAAACACTGGACTACTACCGTGCGCTGTCTCGGCAATCACGTGTCGACGTACTGCATTTTGCCGGTGCATTCAATTACTCGGCAATCAACAATCATGCGGTGGCGCAGGGTGAGTCTCCGATAGTGGTGTTGCTGAACAACGACACCGAGGTCATCTCGCCAGGCTGGCTGGATGAAATGGTCCGACAGGCCATGCGGCCGGAAATCGGCTGTGTTGGTGCAAAGTTGTATTACAGCAATGGCCGCATTCAGCACGGCGGGGTCATCGTGGGCATCACGGGTGTTGCCGGGCATGCCCACCGATACAGCCCCGGACAAGCAGCAGGCTATTGTCGTCGACTGATCTGCTCACAGAACCTGACGGCGGTCACAGCCGCCTGTCTGGCACTCAGACGAACGGTCTACGAGCAGGCAGGGGGGCTGGATCAGGACGAGTTGGGCGTTGCCTGGAATGATGTCGATCTGTGCATGAAGGTGCGTCGCCTGGGGTACAGGAATCTGTGGACGCCGCATGCCGAGTTGTATCACCACGAAGGTCTGAGTCGTGGTGCTGACGATACGCGCGTCAAGACAAGACGCGTGGATGCGGAACGGCGCGTCATGATGCAACGCTGGGCACTGGAAGACTTCAGCGACCCCGCCTATCACCCCTTACTCGCTCGAGACAATGAAGGCTTCGCGTTGGGGAAAAAGATTGCCTAGCCAGCAGGCCTCCGCTTCCCAGTTGTGCCGAACAGAGCGTGCATCGTCGTCAGCATGATGATTGCCGTGGACCGCATGCTCGGTGACGCAACGGGTAAAGCCGTGACAGCTGACATCGAGATCCATTGCCTTGAGCGATGCCAGCAGCAGGGTTCCCGCGCTGGGCGGAGCCCGGAAGCAGGCAACCAGCTCGTGCCATTGTGATGCAGGACATTGACTCAACGGTTTGCCGGGGCCGGGCAGGGTCGGCCAGAAGAAGGACGGCCGCGTCAGTGAATCCAGACCGCTGACGATGATGCCTTTCGCATCCGCCGGACAGCATGATACCGGCGTCGACGGAGACATGACCCAGATATCGGTACGCCGGCCGGTGTGGCGGATCTTGTTCGGCTCCATCGATACCTTGTTGAACCTGATGACGAGGTCGGCAGAGTCGATTTCGTCTCCCCTGCCGGCAGTCAGTATGCTGGGAGAGTTCCCGACGACCGCGACCGTGGGTCGATACGAGGTGTCCTTGCCGCCTGCAGCACGCGATAGACACTCTCTGATCAGAACTTCGAAAGGTTGTGTCAGCGAGAGCAATTGCCTGGCGGCCTGGCGTCGTCTCTTGCCTACTGGAAACCCCTTTGCCACCACGGGTAGGCGCATGGACTCGCCTTGTGTCAGCAAGCAGGGGTAATGAGAAAGGCGAGACCCCAGGTATCCGGATTGCAGAACATCGCGTGCGCAGGCAATCGGATCCTGCCAGACGGGTGAGATCAGAGCGTCGTGGCGCCGTTGGCGCTCTTCGTTGCTCAGCTCGGGAAACAGCGTCGGGCTGAGAATCGAATCCAGCAGCTTGAGCCACAACTTCGGGGAGGCTCTGTCAGCTGCGAGGTAGTGGTTGGCGACATGCTGCCAGTCTCTCAGGGTAAGTCCCCTGAGTGCCTGGCAAATGTCGAAATGGATTATCCAGTCGCTGGATCGACCACTGTTCTCTGCCTGCGTCAAGGCCGAGTCCAGCAGAGAAGAATCCCAACGACCCTGTCGATAACGTGTCTCGAGTTCGCCGTTCTCCAGTACTGCCGGAGTCACCGTGCCGTGCGCCCGGCAACCAGGGATCTCAGGATGGCGCTCTGACTGTCTTCCATGAAACGGGTGGGGGACTCCTTGAACTTCTGGAACTTTCTGCGACTCGATTCCAGCCCGGACTTCAGTCTGACGGAACGGTTGGCACGGGAACACAACGATTGCTGCGTGCGCAGAATCAGGTCTTCGTAACCATCCGGTTCGTTGACCGAAGACTGTAGCCCTGCCTGGCCATGCCGATCCTGACAAGTTGAGCCCCCCGTGGCTTCCCGGGTGCTTTGCCTGCCAGCTTCTGACAACCGTGTCCGTATCAGTGTACGCAGGGTGCACTGATTGCTCATGACGTGATAGTCGGAAGTTGCGCTGTCGAGCAGATCGGCCAACGCGTCCTGCTGCTCTTCGAGCAGGCGCCGGGAATCGCCATGCTCCAGGAATCTGCTTATGCAAGCCTGGACTTCTTCGAATCCCGATGGGGTACCGCTGATGAAGGCAGCCGGAACCGAGGCGCGCAAGGCATCCACGGCAATGCCAGCGGAATCGCAGAGCACCAGATCTGCCTTGCCAATGACATTGAGACGGTGACACAGATGGGAGAGCTGGTACAGCTCTACCAGAACCTTGTCCAGTCTGCGACTTTTCAGGCTGCCTCCGGGTTCGTTCTTGCTGTCCAGAAAATGTGGAATCAGTACTTCGTGCGGCGTACGCTTGCCATAAAGCATGGGGTTCAGCGCAAGGTGCAGGCTGCGCATCATGGTGGTGTCTGTTCGCTGCAGGTTGGCCTCGTCATCCAGAATGGCGATGGCGTGCCGGCCAGAGCGATACATGAGACCGCCCAGGTAGCTGGGCAGAGGTTCCTGAAGCCTGTAGTGAAGGCTGGTGTCCACCGGGAAGTCCAGCGCGCCACCGGTCTGTCCGACAAGCTCTGCAGGCAGAAGAGCCGGCAAAGGCTCTTGCAACGGGCCCGGAAGATTCACCGCAATCTCGGTGCTCAAGAGGGAGTTGGGAAAAACGGGCCATGCCTCGAGCAGTAACGGCTGTCTGCGGGTATCGTCGTTCGTGCCCGGACGGGCACGATCATGGCGACGTTGCGTTCTCTCGACAACGATGTGCTGAGGCCTTCGGGAGCAAGGCGTCTTGCGCAACAGCGCCGAGTAGTCGGGATAGCTGCTCACGCCGATGACCGAGCTTATCGCGTTGTTGATGTCGATGTATTGCAGCGATGGCAGATTCATGGTTGTGACTGGTTCATTATCCAGGCCATTATTCGTCAAACGACGGCTTGTGATTACACCGCAACGTTCTGCAGCGACTGTGAACCTTCCTTTTTCCAGTGCGCCAGCAGGGTATCGGCTGATTTTCCGGCGGTGGCATTCTGACGAACGTAGCTTTTCATGCGACTCAGCTCCGCGCTGTCATGAGGGGGGTCCAGCGTCCGCTGCAGGGCGGCGTGCCAGTCATCGACGGTATTGGCAATGTGCAGTCCGTCGATGTCGTGCCTGCAGATGTCATGGTTGGGTGAACAGATGGCTGGTGTCCCGAATGCTGCCGACTCGATGAACTTGATGTGCGATTTCGCATGAGTGAACGGTGACTTGACCAGCGGCGCCAGCGTGACGGAACTGCTGGCAATGATCTGGGGAAGCTTGAAATAATCAATCCAGGGAGAGCGTGACAGTCGAGCTTTCGGAAATTTTCTCTCATCCGTGTTCAGCGATCCGACAATCAGCAGTCTGATGTTCTTGTCACGATTCACGAAGTCGGCCAGTACGTCGACAATTTCCGAAAAATCCCTGTTGTGGCTGTTCGAACCAGGCAGATAGGTAATGGTGCGACCTTCGTTTGCCGGATCAGTCTGCCGACTTACCGGCGTATCCAGCCAGCGCATGGACAGACCATTGGGGATGACGCTGACTCGGCTTCTGCCGGTCTGTTCGCGCCAGTGGTGGGCCAGCGGCTCGGTAGCCACCGTTATCTCGTCAAAACACAACATGGCCTGCAGATTGCGCTTGAACTGGGCGCGCACACTGAGTTCGGTCGCCTGATCATTGATGACGCTGGGTGACAAGGCAGAGTAGCGTGGAATGAACACCAGGTCATCCACATCGGCTACGGTGCGAATGCCCAGTCTTCGGCAACGTTTGAGAATCTGGTCAAGCGTCTTGCTCGGGCGAGGGCGGAGTACACAGACAGTACGGTATCTGTTCAGGTGCTCAATGCGCACATCGGTCAGCGGAGCGATGTCAGCAATATGTCCCTTCTGCCGCAGAGATTCGGCCAGGTGATAGCAACGATAGCGTGTCGACCCATCTCGCCAGGGGGTGAGTTCATGACGCGAACCATGCAGAAACAATATGTTCAAGACAACTCTGGATTCCGACCGAGAGAGCGTTTACATGCAGTTTGCAAGCCAGTAATGATCGAAATGTGAGAATCCTTCGGCGCGGCTGGCTTGAATGCTGCTTGTTCCGGAAGTCTCGGCTTATCGGAACTATTGCTAGTGAGCACGTTGGAACTGGAAGACAGTATCACCTGTGAGGAGCAGGGAAGTGACTGCAAGACATCCAGTTTCGCCGTTTCCTTCTCCAATGGCATTCGCAGAATCAGGAACATCAGTCGATTTCTGGGCGTCACCGAAGTGGTCAGCCCGGTACAGGCTGCCAGACGACATCTGCCCGTATCGAGCGTGGTTGTCTGGGGACGCAAGCAGAACAGCGAGCGAGCGCTGCGTTATGCTGCTCACCACCAGCTACCGGTGTTGTATGTCGAGGATGGCTGGATCCGGTCCTGTTCGGCCAATGCGCATTCCCGAGTCTGTTATTCGTTGTTGGTGGACGATCTCGGCGTGTATTACGACAGTACGGTGCCATCCTCGCTGGAGCGCTACCTGAACCAGCCTGACGAGCAGTTCGACCCGCAGTGCAACGCAGGCGATCTGCGCTATGCAGCCCGCTGTCGGCAGCTGATGATCGACAGGGACATCACCAAGTACAATTTCTGCAAGCAGCCTGATGGCGCGCGTCTGCACGGCGATGGCAGAGAGCTGGTGCTGGTGCTGGATCAGACCTGTGACGATGCATCCGTGAGGTTCGGGGGGCTGGATGCCGCAGGCTTCGAAGCCATGCTGGAACGTGCCATACAGGAAAATCCGGAAGCACGGATCGTCGTACGCACGCATCCGGACGTGGTTGCAGGGCGTCGTGAGGGCTATCTGCAGGCGCGGGCAAAGGAGCTGGGCATTGAGCTCAGTGCCGATGCTGACAACCCCATCCCGTGGTTGAAGCGATCGACAGTGGTATATGCAGGCACGTCACAGTTGGGCTACGAAGCCCTGCTGTGCGGATGCACCGTCAAGGTCGCCGGACAACCCTTTTACGCCGGTTGGGGCCTGACCGAAGACTGGCAGCCGATTGAACGCAGAACGGCGCGGCGAACGCTTGACCAGCTGTTTCACGCCACGCATGTACATCATGCCCGTTACTGCTGTCCTGTCACCGGCAGGATCTGGTCACTGCGTGAATGTCTCGATCACGTCTGCCTGCAGCAGGACTATTTTCAGAGGAACGCCGGCAGCCGGGTCTGTGTCGGCATCACGCCCTGGAAAAAACGTTATCTGGCGCAGTTTCTACGCTCACCCGATGGGCGACTGCGTTTTTCCAACAGGAATGATGCCGCGCCCAGTGAGATGCCCCTGTGCTGGAGCTTTACCGACTCGGCCAATGGTATCGGCAGGAAACTGTCTTCTGCAGGCTGCGACCAGCCGGGATCGGCCGGCTCCTCGGCCTTCATCCGGGTCGAGGATGGCTTCATCCGCTCACGGGGCCTGGGTTCCGATTTCGTGCCACCGGCGTCGCTGGTCATCGATGAAATGGGACTGTATTTCGATGCCGGTTCGCCCAGTACACTGGAGAGACTGCTTAACGAATATGTCTGTTCAGACGAGGAGCTACGCCGGGCAAGGGTACTTCGGCAATCGATTCTGTCGGCCAATCTGACCAAATACAATGTCGGTCGGCAGGAGGGTGAGTCCGTACCGCGCAATGCGCGAACTGCCGACAAGAAGCGGATTCTGGTCGTTGGCCAGGTCGAAGGAGATCAATCCATTCTGCGTGGCGGGAAGGACGTCAGATCCAATGGTGGACTTCTGACGGCGGTGAGAAAGGCCAATCCCGATGCCTTCATTGTCTACAAGCCGCACCCCGATGTGGTCAGCGGCAACCGCAAGGGGGAGGTCAATGACAGCATTCTCAACAGTTGTGTCGATCGTGTCGAGAGCGTTCGACATTTTCTCGATTGCCTGCATGAATGTGATGAGTTGCACACCATGACATCGCTATCCGGGTTCGAAGCCATTCTGAGGGATGTGCCGGTCGTTACCTACGGCATGCCGTTCTATGCCGGTTGGGGAATAACCACGGACACACTCACCTGCGCCCGACGCAGGGGTGAACGAACGGTGGACGAACTGGTGTATCTGTGTCTGGTGGCCTATCCGCATTACGTCGATCTGGACAGTGGCGAATTCATCTCGGTGGAACAGCTGATCGCGAAGATGGGGGCCGAAGGGAGTGATAGCCGCACCATGACCGGCATGCGCTGGATGAGCAAACTGGCCAATGTCTGCGGAGCCCTGTCCTACCGGGCATGACCGGATGCCGGAATCCTGTCTGGATACATGCCCGACCGAACAACATTCTGATCATCAGAGTTACTTGCCAGCACCATGAGAAGAGTCATACTGCATATCGGACGTCACAAGACCGGCACGACTGCCATTCAGCGATTTCTGCGCAAGAACCGCAGCTTGCTGGAGGAATGCGGCTTCTGTTATCCCGACTATGGCATACGAGGCTTCGGCCATCACGAGATAGGGGCGCCGATCACGCGTGGTGCATTGTCACGTGTGCGGCACAAGGCGGATGACATCATCGCCGGTGTTCGCAAGGGGCTGGATGCCGTCGTGCAGCAGCAGAAGAATCCCCTTGTCATCAGTTCGGAGGCATTCCAGAACTGCAACCCGGCGGATGTGCGCAAGTTGTTCGACGGGTATGACGTGGAAGTGATTGTCTATCTGCGAGAACAGGTCAAGTACCTGCTGTCGGCCTATGCCCAGAAGGTCCAGGCGAGCAACTACAGCGGTACGCTTGAAGATTTCTTTCTGGCCACGTCGCATTCCACTTACAAGGATTTTCTGGACGATTGGGAGAAGCATTTCCCGAACCGGATCAGGGTGAAGAACTATGACAGACAGGAATTGATCAAGGCCAATGTGGTGGTGGATTTCTGCCAGACCTTTCTGGGCATGGATGGCGATACCGTTGCGGCAAGGTGTCAGGACACAGATGCCAACCCGTCGCTGACCAGTGACCTGCTGGCTTTCAAGTTGCGCGTCAATCACGGGGAGCCACTGTCTGCCGAGCATTCTCGGATGCTGTTCAACGGTCTGGCCAGGCTGGCCGTTGAAGACAAGAGTGGCAGTCTGAGGATTCCCGAGGCGCTGGCCTGTCGAGTGGCACGACGCTATGCAGAGTCGAACCGCTATATCGCTGATCGCTACTTCGGCAGAGAAACGTTGTTCCGACCTTTCAGTTGTACGGCGGGTTCGACGATGGATGCCAGTCTGGATGCGCGCATGAGCCGGATACGTGAAAAGCTGATTTCCGGGACGCCGGAGCTGGCGCCGTATCTGCCGGACAGTAGGGTCGCCGAAAAGCGCTAGTTCACAGAATCGCCAGAATTCATCTGGCACGCAAGTTGTTAGATCAGTCAATGGTGGTGCAGTCGACCTTCATTGGTGATCAGGGACGGTAGGTTCTGTGCCAGCACAATATGTTCAGTATTACTGTTACTGGACGATACCCACGGTAGAGGTCGGCTAAATGCGGGTAGTCATCGAATTACCCCAATGCACATTCGGATAAAAGCAAAAATGCAGAAGAGTGCTTTACGCTCTATTGATTCAGTGTCAGGTTCGCAGGAGCTGCAGGGGGATTCTGCACAGGCCCTGTCGAGAAACGCGCTTTTACTGCAAGGGCCCATTGGTCCATTCTTCTCGCGTTTTGCCCAGGATCTGACCCGGCGTGGCTTCAACGTCACCAAGATCAACTTCAATGGTGGTGACAGCTTCTTCTACAGGAATTCCGGGGCACTCGACTATACCGGTACCCTGGACGACTGGGAGGTCTGGCTGGAGCGCGTGCTCATCAACTGCCAGATTGGTCGTATCTATCTGTTCGGTGATTGCCGTTCCTATCACCGGATCGCCAGAGAGCTGGCCAAGCGCCTGAAGATCAGGGTCTTCGTGTTCGAGGAAGGCTATATTCGTCCCAACTTCATCACGCTGGAAGAGGAGGGCGTCAACGGCCACTCCAGCATGATGTCCCGACCCTTCAGAAAGTCCGAGGTCACCGACGAATTGCCGACCGAATTGCAACAACCGAATCATGTGTTTCACCTGACTGCCGTGTACTCGATGATGTATTACCTGGCCAGTGCGGCGCAACGCGATCGATTCCGACACTATCGCCATCATCGCCCCTTCGAGTGCTTTTCTGAAGGTGCCAGATGGATTCGCTCGGGCCTGAGAAAGTGGAAGTACGGCAGACAGGAGAAACCCGTTCTGAAAGACATCCTCTCCCAGTACGACGGAAATTTCTTCCTGTGTCCGTTGCAGGTGCACTGTGACATGCAGGTGATCGTGCACTCGGAATTCAATTCGATCGAACACTTCATCGGCGATGTTCTGGCCTCATTCCGCGAGCATGCGAGCAGCAACAAGGCCATTGTCTTCAAGCACCATCCTCTGGACAGGGGCTATACCGACTACACGACCCTGTTTGCCAATCTGGTTGCCGAGCTGGGACTGCAGGGACGGGTCTTCTATGTTCACGATGTCTGTCTGCCGACGCTGTTGAAGCATGCTCAGGGGACGGTGTTGATCAACAGCACCGTCGGCATTTCATCTCTGTTCCACGGCGCACCCGTCAAGACACTGGGCAAGGCGATCTACGATATTCCGGGCTTGACGGCGCAGGAATCCCTCGATGACTTCTGGTCCTGCAAGAGGGCTGTCAACAGTGACCTCTTCAAGAGCTTTCGTGCCTTTCTGATCAATCGAAACCAGTTGAATGGCAATCTGTATCGTCGTGTCAGCGACGAAGGGGAAACCGGAATCGTCTGGTCAAGCAATCTTGCGGAGATCCACTCCTGGCAGGAAGATACCGCCGTGGTCGAGAGAGTCGCAGTACCTTCGCTCAAGGTTGTGGGAGGGACATCCGTCGCCGGTTTCAATCAGGACAAGGACGGGAGTGCCGAAGCAGCCTGATCCGCTCATGGGCGAGCAGGCATCAAGCTGCTCGCCTTGTGTCATGGTGGTCGGAAAATGATCGAACAGGCCTCGATGCCCAGAAGCGCCTTGCAATCAGGCTGGCGTGTGCCAATCCATCACGTGTGATAATCCAGCAAGGGTGAAGCGCAGTAAGGGTGAGGCGCAGAAAGGAGCGTGCGCCTCCCTCCTGATCATTCTGTCTGGCCGGGTTCTCCAGTCAGTCTTGTCGCCTCGGAGAGCGAAATGATGCCTTCCTGGGCCAGCTTCAGCAGGCTGCGTCCCAGACTCCGCTGTTGTTCCACGAGTGAAAACGCGTACCGGTAATCGGCATCGTACAGGGCATCGCGTAGTTCGCTGGTGATGGAGATGACATCGAAGATATCCAGCCAGTTGCGATGGCCGGTGCCATTGCAGCGATCGCAGCCTTCGGAACTGCTGAACGAGGAGCGCATGCGGTGCCGGAGCCAGTCGTTGATGTTTCCCGACTGAATCGGGCTGTAGCGGGCCAGCCAGGCGGTGCCTGCATCATCGGGCGAGGCTGGAACTCTGCAATACGGGCACAGGCAGCGGACGCGATGTTGCAGTACGATCGCTGTCAGACAGTGCGCCAGTGTTTCACTGCGTATGCCCAGGCCGAGCAGGCGACCGATACATCCGGCTGCGCTGTCGGCGGCAATGCTGTTGACGACGAGGGTCTGTTCGGCAGCCTGATTGATCAATCGCCGCGCAGCCGTGTCTTCCAGTGTCTGCGCCGTGACGATGGCGTCTGCACCAAGGCGACACATGGCATTCCAGGTATCCTGCTGCGAACTGTCGGCCGGGAAGTCCATGCCCAGCTGGGTGGTGCGTGGTATCACGGGGTGTACCAGTGTGTCTGCCACAATGATTTTCATGTCAGGAGCGACCAGGCTCTGGGCAATGGCTCGACTGATTCTGCGTCTGGCCTGTGACAGCTCGCCCGCAACCACAATCAGCCCGTTTCGTTGCTGCAGGGCTTCTTTCAGGGTACTCAACTGTACGCGGTTGAGGCCGAGATCTTCCAGACGAGCCGGTTGCTGGCGCGAATCGTCCAGATGGGTCAGCAGGTAGGTTGCCCCTTTACTGCTGCGAACCACATCGAGTTGATACAGGCAGGTAGTGTTCGACACCGTGAAGTTGAACCAGCCACGCCTTGCAGTATCAGAATTGTCGGCATGCCACAGGCTGCCTTGCAGACGTGCCAGGGCATCGAGATAGGGAGTGCTGTCCTCGAGTCGGATTTCGGTGAATTCGAACAGACTCCTGAACCGCACGCGCAGGCAATCGCTCTCGGGTTCGAAATGGATCTCGAAGGCGTCCCTGCCTTCTGCCTCATGCAGCACGTTGCCGAGAGTGTCCCAGCAGGCTCTTTCCTCGACAGGGCAGACACTCATGGCCGTTGTCAGATCCACGGGAGCGATATCTGCAGCGGGAGCAGGAGAGGGCAAGGGACGAGACATGCAATGGATTTTGTGCAGTTGATTCAAGCAGCTATCGGCGCAGCTCTCGTTTTTCGTTGCAGCAAAGAGTAAGGTGAAGCGCGATCTGTGATTGGACGCGCGCTTCGAGTCAACGAACTGTGATCAGTTTATCGTGCACTCCAGCGATTCCCCAATGCGAAAGCACCGCTTGCCCGGCGCGCAGGGAATACCGGCTGGCAGGGGGCTGGAACCTGCAGGACAGACATTCCCTCGCTCTCCGGTACACCACTTGCCATTGTTGAGCTCATAACAGGCAGCGTCGTCCTGCAGACACTGACTGCTGCTGTCCACTTGAGTGTCGGTACTCTTGCAGACGTCGGCATGACCCCCATTGCCAGAAGGGCGCGGCTTGTCGTTCAGGCCACCACCGGATGCACAGGCACCCAGCAGCACAAAGAGGGTCGTGGCAAACAGGGCTCGACAGAATGTTGTTCGCATCACTTGAAATACACCGGTTTGACTTCGCCTCGGTCGAGCTTGCCTTTCCACAGGGCAGGGCCGGTGACATGCACGGACTCACCCGTGGTATCGACCGCAACCGTTACCGGCATGTCTTCGACCACAAACTCGTGAATCGCTTCCATTCCAAGGTCCTCGAAGGCGACAACGCGAGACTGGCGTATGGCCTTGGACACCAGATAGGCGGCACCACCGACAGCCATCAGATAGACAGCCTTGTGCTTGCGAATGGCATTTATGCCGGCTTCGCCGCGCTCGGCCTTGCCGATCATGCCGAGCAGACCACACTGATCGAGCATCATCTCGGTGAATTTGTCCATGCGGGTGGAGGTTGTCGGTCCGGCAGGTCCGACGACTTCATCGCGTACAGGGTCGACCGGGCCGACGTAGTAGATGAACCGGCCGTTGAAGTCGACACCTTCGGGCAGGCCTTCTCCACTTTCCAGAAGACTCTGGATACGTTTGTGTGCGGCATCACGACCCGTCAGCATGGCACCGCTGAGCAGCAGGGTCTCTCCCGGTTTCCAGCTGGCTACATCCTCGGGAGTGACACTGTCAAGGTTCACGCGTCTGGCGCCGGTGCCTGCGTCATAGGTGATCGCCGGCCAGTCTTCCAGTGACGGTGGTGTCTGCAGGGCAGGGCCGTTGCCGTCAAGCACGAAGTGGGCATGACGGGTGGCGGCGCAGTTCGGAATCATGGCGACCGGCTTGGAGGCGGCATGGGTCGGATAGTCGAGAATCTTGACATCGACCACGGTGGTAAGCCCGCCGAGACCTTGCGCACCGATACCCAGCGCGTTCACGGCCTCGAAGATTTCCAGACGAAGTTCCTCGATCCGGTTCTGCGGTCCCCGATCCTTCAATGCCTGGATATCGACCGGCGCCATCAGGGATTGCTTGGCCAGTACCGCTGCCTTTTCCGAGGTGCCGCCAATGCCGATGCCGAGCATGCCCGGCGGGCACCAGCCCGCGCCCATGGTCGGCACCGTCTTGACAACCCAGTCAACGATGCTGTCGCTGGGGTTCAGCATGGCCAGTTTGGACTTGTTCTCCGAGCCACCACCCTTGGCAGCAATCTCGAAGTCCACGGTGTCGCCTTCGACGATCTCGGTATGGATGACCGCTGGTGTGTTGTCGCCCGTGTTCTTGCGAGCGCCGGCAGGGTCAGCCAGGATCGATGCACGCAGTTTGTTGTCGGGGTGGTTGTAGGCGCGACGAACCCCTTCGTTGATCATGTCTGTCAGGCTCATGGATGCGTCCCACTGAACATTCATGCCCACCTTGACGAATACGGTCACGATGCCGGTATCCTGACACAGAGGGCGCTTGCCTTCGGCGCACATGCGGGAGTTGACCAGAATCTGCGCCATCGCGTCCTTGGCCGCCTGGGATTCCTCGCGCTGCCAGGCTTCATGCACAGCGTCGATGTAATCCTTGGGGTGGTAGTAGCTCATGAACTGCAGGGCGTCGCAGACACTGTCTATCAGGTCATCCTGGCGAATCACGCTCATTGAAGGGACTCTTGGCTGGGGTGGAAGATAGGCGGCAGTTGCCACTCACATATACTGATTATAGAGCCTGATTGCCACGAGAGGCTTGACGGGTGGCAATCGGGGCAGGCAATATCCACTTGTGATGAATGAATTCTCCCATAACAAGAGCTGCAGTACCCGGAGTTGGCGCTGGCGAAGCTGAACGACCGCATCTGCCTGCCTGTCTGTATCGGCACCGGAGAACCGGACTTGCCGATAGCCATACCAACCGATAGCCTTGTTTGAGAACCGATAGTCATGAATCCCGCCGATTTTGAGCGTTACCGCGCCGAAGGTTATACTCGCATCCCTTTGAGCTGCGAGCTCATAGCTGATCTGGACAACCCGCTTTCCACCTTCATGAAGCTGGCTGACCAGCCCTATACCTTTCTGTTCGAATCGGTGCAGGGTGGCGAGAAATGGGGCCGATACTCGATCATCGGACTCCCGGCCAGAACCGTTGTTCGTGTTCGTGGCAAGCAGATCACCATCGAACATCAGGGGGTCGAGTCGGCACCCGAGGAGGTGGCTGAGCCGCTGGACTGGATAGAAGAGTATCAGTCGCAGTTCCGGATTCCCGATATCGCCGGGCTGCCACGTATCACCGGCGGACTGGTTGGCTATTTCGGCTATGACACCGTGCGTTACATCGAACCCCGGCTGGGCGCCAACCCGCATCCGGATCCCATCGGCAACCCGGATATCCTGCTCATGGTGACCGATGAGCTGGTGGTATTCGACAACCTCAGCGGCAAGCTGACCATCATCGTGTTGGTGGACCCGGAGGCCGAGGATGCCAGGCTTGCAGGCATCCGGCGGGTCGCCGAACTGCATGATCAGATCCGGCAGCCGTTACCGGTCCGGAAAAGCAGCCACCCGACCTCCAGGGTGGCAGAGGCAGATTTCGAGAGCGGATTCACCGAGTCAGGCTACAAGCAGGCGGTATCGAAGATCATCGACTACATCACCCAGGGTGAGTGCATGCAGGTGGTTCTGTCGCAACGTCTGTCAGTGCCGTTTGCCGCGCCACCGCTGGACCTGTACCGCTCCTTGCGCACACTCAACCCTTCGCCGTACATGTTCTACCTCGACCTGGGGGATCACCACGTGGTGGGAGCCTCACCGGAAATACTGGTGCGGCTGGAGGACTCGGAGGTCACCGTTCGTCCACTGGCCGGTACCCGTCCTCGCGGTGCCGACGAGGCTCAGGATCTGGCGAATGAGGAATCCCTGCTGGCCGACCCCAAGGAGTTGGCCGAGCATCTGATGCTGATCGACCTGGGACGCAACGATATCGGCCGCATCGCCACGACGGGTACGGTAGAGGTCACCGACAAGTTCAGCATCGAGCGCTATTCCCATGTCATGCACATCGTGTCCAATGTCGTGGGCAAGCTGAAGGACAACATGACACCGATGGATGTGCTCAAGGCGACCTTTCCGGCGGGAACCCTCTCCGGAGCACCGAAGGTGCGTGCCATGGAAATCATTCAGGAACTGGAGCCTGTCAAGCGTGGGGTCTATTCGGGTGCTGTCGGCTATCTGTCCTGGAACGGCAATATGGACACGGCCATCGCGATACGCACCGCCGTCATCAAGGATGGCACGCTGAACGTACAGGCGGGTGCCGGTATCGTCTACGACTCGGATCCCGAGAGCGAATGGCAGGAAACGCATTCCAAGGCGCGCGCCATATTCAGGGCCGTCACCATGGCAGAAGCCGGGCTGGATTCACCGCCGGTGCTGTTTGACGAGTTGCCATCCGGAGGTGAGGCATGAGCATGCTGGCCGTGATCGACAACTACGATTCCTTCACCTGGAATCTGGTGCAATACGCCGCCGAACTCGGTTGCGATGTTCGCGTGTTTCGGAATGATGTCATCAGCTGCGAGGATCTGGCAGAAATGCAACCGGCGGCCATCATGGTCTCTCCCGGCCCGGGACGTCCCGAAAGCGCAGGCATATCACTGCCGGTGCTCGAGCGCTTTGCCGGGGAGATACCCTTGCTGGGTGTCTGTCTCGGTCATCAGAGCATCGGCCAGCATTTCGGTGGCTCGATCGTACTGGCAAGGCAGATCATGCACGGCAAGCTGTCGCCGGTGTATCACGACAATACCGGGGTGTTCGAAGGCCTGCCGAACCCGCTCACGGTTACCCGCTACCACTCGCTGGTCATTGATGCCGACTCGCTGCCGGAAGAGCTGGAGGTGACCGCCTGGACACAGAATGCCGATGGCTCCCGTGAGGAGATCATGGGGGTACGACACCGGGAATACCTACTCGAAGGCGTGCAGTTTCACCCCGAGTCCATCAGCAGCGAGCATGGCCATGACATGCTGGGCAACTTCTTCAAACGCGCAGGTCTCCTGCCCTGACCACAGGTTGAGCGAACATGAATATCCAGCAGGCACTCGAACTGTTGATTGAGCGGAAGGATCTGCAGGCCGCCGACATGGAGTCGGTCATGCGGCAGGTCATGACAGGCGAGGCGACGCCTGCACAGATCGGTGGTTTCCTGATTGCCTTGCGCATGAAGGGCGAGACTGTGGACGAAGTCGCCGCTGCTGCCAAGGTCATGCGAGCCCTGGCATCAGGGGTCTCGCTGGAGCATGTGGATGCCATCGACATCGTGGGCACGGGAGGGGATTCGACCAGCACCTTCAATATCTCCACCTGCAGTGCGATCGTGGCGGCAGCTGCAGGTGCCAGGGTTGCCAAACACGGCAGCCGTTCGGTGTCCAGCAAATCCGGCGCGGCCGATCTGCTCGAAGAGGCCGGTGTCAATATCGATCTGACACCCGATCAGGTAGCGCACTGCGTCGATGAGCTGCAGCTGGGCTTCATGTTCGCGCCACGTCATCACAGCGCCATGAAGCATGCGATCGGGCCGCGGCGTGAAATGGGCGTGCGGACGATATTCAATCTGCTGGGTCCTCTGACCAACCCTGCCGGAGCGCGAAGCCAGTTGCTGGGTGTCTACAGCAAGCATTGGGTCAGACCGGTGGCGGACGTACTCGAGAAGCTGGGTAGCGATCATGTCATTGTGGTCCACGGACACGATGGCAT
The DNA here is from genome assembly GCF_052681095.1 of Granulosicoccus sp. 3-233. NCBI lineage: Bacteria > Pseudomonadati > Pseudomonadota > Gammaproteobacteria > Chromatiales > Granulosicoccaceae > Granulosicoccus > Granulosicoccus sp. 3-233. The sequence continues at coordinate 94,988 of NZ_JBQYLE010000005.1, read as the reverse complement.
GGATGAAATCAGTATCAGCGGACCCACTCAGGTGGCTGAACTCAAGGATGGCAAGGTGACTGAATACGTGATCGAGCCGGCTCAGTTCGGTATCGAAGTCTCGCCGCTGGATGCCATCAGGGTCAAAGGGGCCGCAGAGAGTCTGAAGACCATCCAGAGTGTGCTGAGCAATGAGCCCGGCCCGGCTCGCGATATCGTCGTTCTCAATGCCGGGGCTGCACTGTGTGTGGCCGGCATCGCCGATTCGATCAAGGATGGAGTGGTTCTGGCAGACGAGGTCATCGTGAATGGCATGGCTGCGCGGAAGCTGGCTCAGCTGATCTCGGTGTCACAGTCATTCGATCAGGCCTGATCTGCAGGAGCGGTAACAAACATGAACAGCAAGCTGGAAGTGCCGGATATTCTCAAGCGGATCATTGCTCGCAAGCATGAGGAGATCGCGGAGAGAAAACGGACCACGCCACTGCACGCTCTTAAACGGCAGGCTGAACAGGCGGACGATTGTCGTGGCTTCGTGCAGGCTCTGAACGCCAGAACAGAGCAGGGACAGGCTGCGGTGATTGCCGAAGTGAAAAAGGCATCGCCGAGCAAGGGCGTGTTGAGAGATCCCTTCGATCCGGCGGCCATTGCGGCAAGCTATGAAGCCGGTGGGGCGGCGTGCCTGTCCGTTCTGACGGATGCGGATTTCTTTCAGGGCAGTGAAGCAGCCCTGCGGGACGCAAGAGCGGTCTGCAAGCTGCCGGTCATCCGCAAGGATTTCATTGTCGATTCGTATCAGGTTGCCGAGGCCAGGGCCATTGGTGCGGATTGTATTCTGCTGATTGCGGCGGCTCTGGATGATCAGACATTGTCTGACCTGCATGAAGAGGCGGTGGAGCTGGGTATGGACGTGCTGGTCGAGGTTCACGACGCGCGGGAATTGCAACGTAGCCTGGCGCTGTCGCCGATGCTGTTGGGCATCAACAACCGGGATCTGCGAACCTTCGAGGTGTCGCTGAAGACGACCGAGTCCCTGCTGGCCGATATTCCGAAGGGGACGCATGTGGTCACCGAGAGCGGAATCATGAATTCCGCTGATGTGCAGCGCATGCGCAGCGCGGGTGTTCACACGTTTCTGGTAGGGGAGGCGTTCATGCGTGCGCCGGACCCGGGGGCCGCTCTGCAGCAGATGTTTACTGCAAGGGAGTGATGTCAGTCACTGGCGGTCTTGTCGAATCGATTGCATCGGGCTCGTGCATGCGCTCTGAAAGCCGGAACTCTGTTGTCAGTGTTCCGGCTCTCTGGCTGGCCAGGCTGGCTCGGTAGTCGTGTACTGCAAGCTGCGCAATGGAGGATTGTCCTGACGTCGTGTCGAAAGGCACAGAGACATTGTCTGCTGCAAGACCGGTCGACTGTCTCTGCACTCAACGGGTTCCGTAAATGACCATGGTCTTGCCACGAGCGTGGATGAGGCCTCGGTCTTCCAGTTCCTTCAGGACCCTGCCCACCATCTCGCGTGAGCAGCCGACGATACGGGCAATTTCCTGGCGAGTGATACGGATCTGCATGCCATCGGGGTGGGTGATGGCGTCCGGCATCTTCGCCAGATCCAGCAAGGTGGAGGCGACTCGTCCGGTAACATCCAGAAAAGCCAGATCACGAACCTTGATACTGGTCTTTCGCAGACGTGCTGCCATCTGTGTTGTCAGGGCGTAGATCAGGTCGGGCTGATCAGCGGCCAAGCGACGAAACTGGTCGTAGTTCATTTCTGCCAGTTCGCATTTTGCTCTGGCGACTACCAGCGCGCTGCGCCCGGCGGCCTCATCGAACAGACCCATTTCGCCAAAGAAGTCACCGGCGCTGAGATAGGCCAGCACGATTTCCCGGCCATCGTCATCTTCAATGACAACGCTGACAGAACCGTCAACAATGTAGTACAACGTCTCGGGAACATCGCCGTGATGAATGATGGTGGTTTTTGCCGGATACTGTCGTCGGTGGCTGCTTCTCAGGAACATGTCCAACCATTCAACAGGCGGCGGTGCAATACGTGGCGCCAGCATTTTGTGATTCTCCGTACTCAAAGTTTGCGCAAGAACCGGATGAGTCTCGGTTGACCATCCAGGCTGTTTTTGTCTAACGTCAAACATTGATCGGCGGTTTTTTTAAATTCTTCAATGAAATCGACACCACTGCGCGTGGCCGGTTCAGGACACGAGGACGAATAACGTTGCACGCACGAGTAAAATGGCTTGATCATATGAGCTTTGTTGGTGAGTCCGGTAGTGGCCACTCAGTGGTCATGGATGGCTCCCCTGAGCACGGCGGCCGAAATCTGGGCGTTCGTCCCATGGAAATGCTCCTGATGGGTTTGGGTGGTTGCACTGCTTTCGATGTTGTGCTGATGTTGCAAAAGTCTCGCCAGAACGTCATCGATGTGGAAGTGGCTCTGGATGCCGAGAGGGCAGAAGACATTCCGCAGGTGTTTACCGGGATAACGGCGCATTTCAAGGTCTGGGGGAAGGATCTGAGTGCCAGACATGTGGAACGGGCGGTGAGCTTGTCGGCGGAGAAGTACTGTTCGGCTACCAAGATGCTCGAGAAGACGGCCACCATTACTTATACGTGGGAAATCATCGAAAGCTGACGGTCCCCGGGCAGGCAACGTCGGTGGCCTGAACGCGGCGATCGAGCGGCAGGCAGTATCGATTACTGCCCGGATCTCCTCCGCTGGTCACCGGCTTGCGCCGAGTCTGGCCGTTCGGCCTTCCTGTGTTAGCTGGCAGTTGTCGCAGTGTTACAGAGCCTTGCAGGTTTCGGCGTCTGTCCGCGGCAAGCATCGCGCGGTGGCGTCGTCAGGCATCGACAGGGCTTCAGTCTCATGCTCGTTCTGCCGCTGTCATCGGGCAAGTGTAGGAGGCTGCGTTACGCGGTGTGACGGTGCGCTTGTGCGCTCCTGGCGAGCGGAGGCAAGGCCCCTGGTGTATTACCGTGAGACAGATCTCGGTCTGGCCTGCCGTTTGCAATTCCGGTATCGCGCAAGTGACGTTTTCTCCTACATCATCTTTCCCGAGATGGTTTGCGGTGCGGCCGTCAGGCCGCACTGATTCTTTGCGTGTCAATGCCGGATTCATGAGTCTGTGAGCCACTACTCTGACAAGAGAGTCGCACCGGCACAGGAAATGTTCTCCCGATGCTTGAGATTCGTGCAAACCTCCATTACAATTGTGGGCTTAGTTTCGACAGTGCCCTACCGAGAAATATACGTGAACAAGACTACCGTCAGCGCAAAACCTGCAGAGGTTAAACGTGATTGGTTCGTTATCGATGCTGAAGGCAAGACGCTCGGTAACGTAGCAACAGAATGTGCGCGCCGCCTGCGTGGCAAGCACAAGGCCATCTACACCCCCCACGTGGATACGGGTGATTACATGGTTGTCATCAACGCTTCGAAAGTGGAAGTGACAGGCAACAAGGCCAAGAACAAACTGTATCGTCACCACACTGGTTACATCGGCAACCTCAAGACCACAAACTTCGAGAAGTTGCAGCAGACACATCCAGAGCGAATCATCGAGCTGGCCGTCAAGGGAATGCTCCCCAAGAATCCTCTGGGACGCGCCATGTTCGGCAAGTTGCGTGTGTTCGCGGACGACAAACACACACACCAGGCCCAACAGCCACAGCTCCTGGAACTGAAATAAAGTATGGCAGCTCAACAGTATTACGGCACCGGCCGTCGAAAGTCCTCCACAGCTCGCGTGTTCATGAACTCGGGCAGTGGCAAGATCACCGTCAACGACAAGCCGCTTGACGAGTATTTCGGTCGAAAGACAGCTCACATGGTCATCCGGCAGCCGCTGGAGCGTACCGATACGCTGAACAACTTCGATTTCAACATCACCGTCAAGGGCGGTGGTGGCAGTGGTCAGGCTGGAGCCATTCGACTGGGCATTTCCCGTGCACTGCTGTCGTATGACGAAACTCTGCGTGTGACATTGCGCGGTGCCGGATTCCTGACTCGTGATGCTCGTGAAGTCGAACGCAAGAAGGTCGGTCTTCGCAAGGCACGTAAAGCGACTCAGTACTCCAAGCGATAAGGACTTTGCGGAGCTGCTGCGGCAGCTTCGCCAAGCTATTGCAAGGAAAGCCCCGCCAGTCGGGGCTTTTTTGTTTCCGCGAATCGTCGGTCCGAACAGCTCGACAATTCGTAACATGAATTTGTGCCTGAAACTGCTTATCGCCAAGCGTCATTGAGTGTACTGTCGACGTCATGAATGCACCATTGGTCAACGATCCGATCGAACTTCCCGCAACGCAATTGCGAGAGATTCCATACAACTACACCTCGTTCTCCGACAGGGAGATCGCGTTACGCTATCTGGGTGACGATGGCTGGAAACTCATCCAGTCATTGCGCAGTGAGCGGCAGACCGGGCAATCGGCGCGCATGTTGTTCGAGGTTCTGGGTGATATCTGGGTCATTGACCGCAACCCCTTCATTCAGGAAGACTTGCTGAGCAATCGCAAGCGACGGGATGCACTGGTCGAGGCACTGCGGCACCGGGTCGCTCAGATCATCAAGCGTGCCGGGACGGACCCGCGAGTCGATGAACTGATCCGTCTTGCCAGCGAAGCGATCGAATCCTTTCAGGTTCGGCTGACGGAAATGCAGGCCCTGCGCAAACGCATGGTGCAGCAGATGCGTGGAATCACCCACGCTGACAATATCCGCTTTGATGGCCTTTCACGTGTGTCTCACGTGACCGACGCCACCGACTGGCGCGTCGAGTTGCCCTTTGTCGTACTGACGCCCGACAGCGAAGCGGAGCTGCCCGGCATCATCAAGCAGTGCATTGCCTTGTCGTTGACGATGATTCCCAGAGGTGGTGGTACCGGCTATACCGGCGGCGCCATTCCGTTGCATGCGCGAACGGCAGTCATCAATCTGGAAAAGCTGGATGCGCGTGAACCTGTCCAGGCGATAACCCTGCCGGCGGAACAGGATCTGCCGGAAAGGCAGATTCACACGATTCGAGTAGAGGCGGGCGTGGTCACGCGCCGTGTGACTGAGGATGCACAGGCCAGAGGTCTGGCCTTTGCGGTAGACCCGACATCCCAGGACGCCTCCACCATCGGCGGCAATATTGCCATGAACGCGGGCGGCAAGAAGGCCGTGCTGTGGGGGACCACGCTCGACAATCTGCTCTCCTGGCGCATGGTCGATCCCGATGGACACTGGCTGGACATCGAACGCCTGGCGCACAATCTGGGCAAGATCCATGTACAGCCCGACGTTCGGTTCCGCGTGACGCGACGCGACGCAGACACGAACGAAGTCATTGGTGAGCCCTGGATCATCGACGCGCCCGGCGCCAGTCTGCGCCAGCAGGGGCTGGGCAAGGATGTGACCGACAAGTTTCTGGGTGGTCTGCCTGGTGTACAGAAGGAGGGGTGTGATGGTCTGATCACATCGGCCGTCTTCATCCTGCATCGCATGCCGGAACACGTGCGAACCGTCTGCATGGAATTCTATGGGCGAGACCTGCGGCAGGCCGTGCTCGGAATCACCGAGGTCAAGGACTTCATCGACGCCACCGATGGAATCCAGCTGGCAGGTCTCGAGCATCTGGATGACCGATACATCAAGGCGGTTCGATACAGCGCCAAGGCGGCGCGCGGTGAATTGCCTCGCATGCTGCTGATGGCCGATATCGTCAGTGATGACGAGAATCTGCTCGGCAAGGTTGCCTCCGGGGTGGTGCAACTGGTCAACAAGCGCGGCGCTGAAGGCTTCATCGCCATCAGCGCGGAGGCGCGCAAGCAGTTCTGGGCCGCCCGCTCCCGCACCGCGGCCATCGCGGCGCACACCAACGCGTTCAAGATCAACGAAGATGTGGTCATTCCCTTGCCGCGACTGGCTGATTACAGCGAAGGCATCGAGCGCATCAACATCGAGCATTCCCTGAGCAACAAATTGCGCATGCTCGATGAGGTTCGGCGCCTGCTGAAATCGGACGAGGCACGTGCTCTGGTGGCACGTCCGTCAGATGACTCGGATGATGAAAGCAGCCTGATCGTGCACGGCAGTCTGGCAGCGGGTGCTGTCATGCTGGATGAGGTTCATGCAAAGTGGGCAGCGCTCTACGATCAGTTGCAGGCCTCCGAGCAGCAGTTTCTGCAGGCGCTGCGCGACAAGCGCGAACCGGTGGAAGAGGACGACTGTGTTCAGGCCCTGTTGAGTCGCGAAGAGGAGTTCAGCTACCGTGCGTCGGTGGAAAAACCTCTGAAGGACCGCTTCTCCGGGGAGCGCTATGTGCGACTGCGCAAGAAGATTGATGACATTCATGCACAGTGGCGGCCGCAGCGCCTGTTCGCTGCGCTGCACATGCACGCCGGTGACGGCAATATCCATACGAACATTCCGGTCAATTCGAACGACTACACCATGATGCGCCAGGCCGAAGGCATCGTGGATCGTGTCATGGAGCTGGCTCGTGTGCTCGATGGTGTCATCTCGGGTGAGCACGGTATTGGCCTTACCAAGATGCAGTACATGGACGAGAGCGTGGTCGGTGCTTTCGCCGAATACAAGCAGGCCGTTGACCCCGAGGGGCATTTCAACAAGGGCAAGCTGATGCCCGGCTCCAGTCTGGAAAACGCCTATACGCCGTCATTGCGACTGGTGCAGCAGGAGGCCCTGATACTCGAACAAAGCGAGCTGGGTGCGCTCAATGACAGCATCAAGGACTGCCTGCGCTGTGGTAAATGCAAGCCCGTCTGTACCACGCATGCGCCGGGCGCGAACCTGCTGTATTCGCCACGCAACAAGGTGCTGGGTACGGGGCTGATCATCGAAGCGTTTCTGTACGAGGAACAGACTCGGCGGGGTCTGTCCATCAGGCATTTCGACGAGATGAACGACATCGCCGATCACTGCACGGTCTGCCACAAATGCCTGGCACCCTGTCCTGTGGACATCGACTTCGGCGATGTATCCATTACCATGCGCAAGATTCTGAAGGATCGGGGGCAGAAGAACTTCAGTCTGGGTACCCGGGCATCCATGGCCTTTCTCAATGTCAAGGATCCGGCAACCATCAAGTTCATGCGCAAGGGCATGGTCGACTGGGGCTTCCAGGCGCAGCGTACGGCCAGTGCCGTGCTGGGCAAACTGCCTGTGGTCAATCAGAGCCGACAGCAGCCGCCCAATACCAGCGGGCCTGCAAAGCCGATAGAGCAGGTTGTGCATTTCGTCAATCGCAAGTTGCCGAATCGCAGCATGCTGCCGGCCAAGACAACTCGGGCCCTGCTTGGGGTCGAGAACAGGGACTATGTACCGATCATCCGCGACCCGCAAAAAGCCACGGATGACAGTGATGCCGTATTCTACTTTCCCGGTTGTGGGTCCGAGCGACTGTTCAGCCAGGTTGGTCTGGCCACACTTGCCATGTTGTACGACACGGGTAGCAAGACGGTCCTGCCACCGGGGTATCTGTGTTGCGGCTATCCGCAGACTTCAACCGGCGATGTCGACAAGGGCAAGCAGATCACGACCGAAAACCGGGTGCTGTTTCACCGCGTGGCCAATACGCTCAACTATCTCGACATCAAGACCGTGATAGTGTCCTGCGGAACCTGCATGGATCAGCTGTTGAAGTATGAATTCGAGAAGATTTTCCCCGGTTGTCGTCTGCTGGATATTCACGAATATCTGATGGAGAAGAATTACTCGCTGGACGGCGTCAGTGGTGAGCATTACGTCTATCACGACCCCTGTCACAGCCCCATGAAGACCTACCAGCCGATGAAGGTGACCGAGGCACTGCTGGGCAAGCCCGTGACCATGTCCGATCGATGCTGTGGCGAGGCAGGCACTTTTGCGGTTGCGCGTCCGGATATTGCCTCTCAGGTAAGACAACGCAAGGCTCGGGAGCTGGTAGCGAATCTGGAAGCCAATGGCGTCGCCCAGGGGCAGACGCAGCATGATGTCAAGATGATGACTTCTTGCCCGGCCTGTGTGCAGGGCCTGAGCCGCTATCGAGACGAAACCGGCATGGATACGGACTACATTGTGGTCGAGTTGGCCAAGGGCCTGTTCGGTGACAACTGGGCCAATGACTTTGTCGAGCGCGCCAATCGCGGCGGAGTGGAGCAGGTCCTGCTGTAGGCCGTCAGGCCATGGTCTGCCGGTGTCGGTGGATCATGGCCTGTCGAAAATCGAACCGGAGGTCGGGCTCAGCAGCTTGTGATACAGCTTGCCGGCTGACACATCGGTCATGCTGGACAGGTAGTCGGCGATGGCCCGGCGACCAACCTGCTCATACTGTGCGAATACCGGTATGGGGAGCAGTCGCTCCGGATTGGCGGCAAATATTTCGAACAGGCGCACGATCACCCGCTGCCCCTTGTATTGCAGCATCTGCAATTCGGGACGAAATATCACATGACTCATGACAAAGTCCTTGATCAGTCTGAGTATCCGGTAGGCGAGAGGTTCCATGACCGTCTGTAGTTTCAGCAAGGGGGCATCGAACTCTTCCTGCTCGTGTATGACGATACTGCGGATGAGGTAGCCCACGAATCGGCTGATGGCATGCTTGCGATCCTTCGCCGATGCGCTGAACAGCAGGCGATTGAATTCGTCCATATGCCGATTGATCGGGTTTTCCGGCCATCCCATCAGCGTCGCCGAGACTTGTTCCATCCAGACATCTCGGTCCACCAGACCCAGAGCCAGCGCATCTTCCAGGTCGTGTACCCCGTAGGCGATATCATCCGCCAGTTCCATGATGCTGGTATCCAGTGACTTGTAGCGTGTCCGGCCGTGTCCCCGGGGAGAGGGTACGGTCGTCAGAAATCTGTCGCGATCCGCTTGCGAAAACGGCTCCAGCAGCCATTCGAGAACATCGCGCTCGGAGTCATAGATGCATTTCGGAGGGGCCCAGTGGTCGATGTTCAGTGGGTTGTCCGGCTCGACGGGGACGTAGTTGCATACCTCGGAATAAGTCGTGGGGTACTTGATGGTCCCCAGCATGGAGCGGCGAGTCAGGTCGAGTCCGGTGTCAGGGGAGTATTCTCCCAGACGGGCGATGATACGCAAAGTCTGACCATTGGCTTCGAAGCCGCCATGATCGCGCATCATGGTGTTCATCGCGACTTCACCACCGTGTCCGAAGGGCGAGTGTCCGATATCGTGGGCCAGGCAGATTGCCTCGATGAGGCTGAAAGAGGGGATCAGAGGCTCATGGGCTGCGTTTTCCGGTTGATCTCGCAGCCATTCGCAGATCCCGGAGCCGACCTGTGCCACCTCGAGGGAATGCGTGAGACGAGTTCGGTAGAAATCGCTTTCGCCCAGACCCAGTACCTGGGTCTTGGATTGCAGGCTGCGGAACGATGCGCTGTGAATGATTCGCGCCCGATCACGCTGATACTGGCTATCTTCTCGGGTACTATTGAATCCACGCCCCGGGTGGCTCTGGTATTCTGATCGTCGTGCTAGCCAGACGCTCAAGGTGATGCTCCTGCCAGGATCAGAATGTCAGTCCCGGTCGTGGTTTGGTTACAGGTAGAGTCAGGCTGTCGAGGCAGAGTCGATTGCAGATGACAATTCCCCTGTCAGCTTGAATATGCCAACAGTGACATCATAGTGTAAGACATTGACGTCCAACGAGCGTACTTTACAAGGAACGGTTTTTCTACAGGGTCGAAACGCAAGATGCATTTGGCAGTATGGATAAGTTCAGCCGGATACAATGTATGACACATATTCTAAATACAATTGATGGCCCTGAAGAGTATTCTCGATTAACGTCTCAAAAGATTCACGAGTGTCATCAGGATGTTAGATTGATACTCGTCACCGCTCGCATGATAAACCAACACTTCAATTGACAATGGCCAGAAAACCCAGGATTCACTTCTCAGGAGCCGTCTACCATGTGACTCTCACAGGGCTCGACCAGCAACCGATATTCAAGACGGTCGCTGATCGCCGCGCGTGGGAATCTCTGGTGGAGGAAGGCGCTCAGCGCTTCGGGCACACCTTGCACGCCTACTGTTGGGCAAGGAACCATGTGCAGATGGCAATACAGGTCAGCGATGCACCCCTGTCCAAGGTGATGCAGAACCTGTCTTTCCGCTATACGCGATATTTCAATAAGCATCACAAGAGAGAAGGGGCGTTGTTTCAGGGGCGTTACAAGGCAATCCTGATCGACCCGGATGACTATCTCAACGATCTTGTGCGTTACATTCACAACAACCCTGTACGCAATGCAAAGGCAAAATCTGCCGAGGCTGCCAAATGGACCAGCCATGCCGCGTACCTGGATGCGGACAAGCAGCCAGCCTGGTTGACCACGTCCACGGTGTTGTCGACGTTTGGCAAGACCGACAAGGCTTCACGCAAGGCATTTGCAAAATTCGTGGATGCGGGTCGGGACGAGGGTGAGCGAGTCGATCTGATGCGAGGTACCGATGGCGGACGTCTGCTGGGTAACGCAAAATTTGCCAAGAAGGCACTCAAGCCGGTCAAGGTCAAACCACCATTGATGACGCTCAACCAGCTCGTGAAACGAGTCTGCAAGGAAGAGAACATCAAGGAGGCCCAGCTGAAGAGCGAGAGTCGCGCCCGGCATGAAAGCCGAATCCGGCAGACCATTACCTACCTTGCGATGGAGCTGGAAGTTGCCAGCCTGACGGCAATGGCCGACCGGTTCAATCGTGACCTGACCACCATGAGTCGCAATCAGCGTTACTTTCGAGATCGGCTCAATGATGACGCCGAGTTGCAGAAACATGTACGCAAGCTTCAGCGACTGCTGCGATCGGGCGATTGATCGTCTGTTTCAGGGTGCCTTGCCTGCTGATATCCAGCCATGACTGAATGGCTGGATATCGTGGACGACACGGATACGGTGATCGGGCGCGCCCCGCGTGACCGGATCCATCGCGAGGGGCATCTGCATCGATCCGCACACATTGCCCTGTTCAATTCCAGAGGTCAGCTGTTCGTGCAGTTGCGCAGCCGCTTCAAGGATGTGGCGGCCGGCTTGTGGGATACCAGTGCCGCCGGGCATGTCGATAGCGGTGAGTCCTACGAAGCCTGTGCGGTGCGCGAGCTGCATGAAGAGTTGGGTGTCAGGATTGCGGTGGAAAATCTGCATTCCATAGGCCGTTTGCGACCGGAAGAGCGTAACGGCTTCGAATTCACCGAAGTCTATGCCGTGCGATCCGATCAGGCGCTGGTGCTGCAGGCTGAGGAAATCGAGGACGGCCGCTGGCTCGGTCTGCAGGAGCTGGAGCAGTGGATGCAGCAGAAGCCAGCCGATTTCACGCAGGTGTTCAGGATGATCTGTCCGATGATCAAGGGTCTGGACAGACATTTCTGACTGGATCCATCCCTTGTATTGCACTGAAGGTAGAAGCGCGCGTCCGACTCTGTTACAAGTGAGGTTTGTGGTCTCAAGACCGTTCACGCAACCGAGGTAACAGATCGTGACAGATACTCTGCCAAGCCAAGCGAGCGCCGTGATCATCGGCGGTGGCGTCACAGGCGCCAGTGTGGCGTATCATCTTGCCAGGCTTGGCTGGCAGGATGTTGTTCTGTTGGAACGCAAGCAGTTTGCCTGTGGTACCACCTGGCATGCTGCCGGCCTGATAGGGACGGTCCGCGCCAACGAGAGTCATGCCCGACTGACCGAATATTCGATGCGCCTGCTGCAGGATCTGGAGGAGGAGACAGGTCAGTCCACGGGGTTTCGTCAGGTCGGCAGTCTGAGCATTGCCCACAGTACGGATCGCTGGGAAGAATTGCGGCGTGTCGCGGCGATGAACAACGCCTTTGGCGTCACCAGGGTAGACACGGTCACTCCGGAGGAGATCAAGGCCTTGTTCCCCCTGATTGACACGGACAGCCTGATCGGCGGCACCTTTGTCGAACATGACGGCAAGGGAAATCCCATCGAGATAACCAATGCCTTCATCAAGGGCGCTCGCCAGCGTGGTGCTCTTTGCCTCGAAGGAATCCGGGTCGACGAGGTGCTGGCAGACAATGGCAAGGTCACGGGCGTGCGAACCGGGCAGGGCACGATCGCCACCGATTTTGTTGTCAACTGCGGTGGCATGTGGGCGCGTGAACTGGGCCGCATGAGCGGGGTCAACATTCCGCTGCATGCCTGTGAACATTACTACGCGGTCACCGAAAAGCACGAGCTGGTAACGCCTGATCTTCCCATCCTTCGTGACCATGACAAATGTGTCTATATCAAGGAGGATGCCGGTGGTCTGCTGGTCGGGGCCTTCGAGAAGAAGGCAGTCGCCTGGGGACAAGCCGGTATCCCGGCAGATTTCAGTTTCGATGAGCTGCCGGGTCATATGGAAGAGCAGCTGATGCCGGTTCTGGAAGATGCGATGGTTCGCGTACCCATGCTGGCGGATGTAGGCTGGCGCAGCTTTTTCTGCGGCCCCGAATCCTTTACCCCGGACGACCAGTTCCATGTGGGAGAGGCGCCGGAGCTGCGAGGCTACTTCGTCGCGGCAGGACTCAATTCGGTGGGCATTCAGAGCTCGGGTGGTTTGGGCAAGGTCTGCGCGGAATGGATGCACAAGGGCCACAGCCCGCTGGATCTCTGGGGTAACGACATCCGCCGCATGTATCCGTTCATGGGTACACAGGCATTTGCCGCCGAACGTGCCGAAGAGTCACTGGGCCTTCTGTACGCCAATCACTATCCATTCAGGCAGTTCGAGACCGGTCGCAACGTTCGTCTGTCGCCAATCCATCAGCGTCTGCAGGAGCACAATGCCTGCTTTGGTCAGGTTGCCGGTTGGGAGAGGCCCAACTGGTTCGCACCTGCCGGGGTCGAGCCGAGATACCAGTACAGTTTTGGTCGACAGAACTGGTTCGAGCACTCCGCTAGCGAGCACGCAGCCGCACGCGAACGTGTAGCCTTGTTCGACCAGTCCAGTTTCTCCAAATACCTCGTACAGGGACGCGACGCGACGCGGGTACTGCAACGGATCTGTACGGCTGACATCGATGTGTCGGCAGACAGGATTGTCTATACGCACTGGCTGAACGAGCGCGGTGGCATCGAGGCCGATCTGACGGTGACACGGCAGTCGGAAAACGAATACCTGGTCATCAGTGGTGCGGCAACCACCCACAAGGACCTGCACTGGTTACGAACGCATATCGGGCCCGATGACTTCTGCACGGTTACGGATGTCACCAGCCAGTATGCGGTGTTCGGCATCATGGGGCCCGATAGTCGAGCGATGCTGGAGCCGCTGCTGCGCATGGATCTGTCCAACGAGGCATTCCCATTCGGCCGCAGTGTGCCGGGAGAGCTCGGCTATGCCCCCATACGGGTTACCCGTGTGTCCTTTGTCGGCGAGCTGGGTTGGGAGCTGTGTCTGCCGGCGGAGATGGCCATGCCGACCTTCGACCGTCTGCTGGAAGCGGGGCAGGCTCACGGGCTGAAGCTGGCTGGTCTGCATGCCCTCGACAGTTGCCGCATCGAGAAGAAGTTTCTGCATTTCGGCCATGATGTGGCTGACGAGGATACACCGCTGGAAGCGGGAGTCGGCTTCGTCTGCGCCATGGACAAGTCGGTGCCGTTCATCGGTCATGAGGCGATAGCTCGACAGAAGGAAAGCCGGTCGCATCTGAACAAGCGTCTGGTGCAGTTCGTACTGCAGGATCCGGAACCTATGTTCTATCACCATGAGCCCATTCTGGCCGATGGGGTATGTGTGGGCTATCTGAGCTCCGGCAATTACGGTCACACACTGGGTGCCTCTGTAGGTCTGGGTTATGTCAGGAGTGACGAGGCGATCACTGCCGACTGGCTGGCCGGTCAGCAGTGGCAGATCGATGTCGGTGGTCAGCGCCACGCTGCCAGCGCCAGTCTCAGAGCCGCCTACGATCCGGATGGATCGCGCATGCGCTGATTGCCCGAGTTCTGGCGCTCGTGATGAGCATGGACGTCAGAACGGCATTGGCTGACTGCAGGGGGCGACGCCGGTCCGGGAAATGGCCCGCCTCGTGCTTCTTACCGGGTTTCAAGTGGGCTACTCAAGTACCGGTATGCAAATCATCGACACAGCGCTGGAGTCTGTCAAGATTCTGGAACCGAGCGTTTTCGGAGACGACAGGGGCTTCTTTCTGGAGTCCTGGAACCGGCAGGACTTCGAAAAGAGCGGTTTGCCGGGCAATTTTGTCCAGGATAATCACAGCCGTTCGTCGCAGGGTGTGCTGCGAGGCTTGCATTATCAGGTCAGGCATCCGCAGGGCAAGCTGGTCCGCGTAACCCGTGGAGAGGTGTTTGATGTGGCCGTGGACATGCGCCGCAACTCACCGCAATTCGGGCAGTGGGTGGGTGTCATGCTGTCGGAGAGCAACAAGCGACAGTTGTGGGTGCCGGAAGGCTTTGCACATGGGTTCTATGTGGTTTCCGAGTCCGCAGACTTTCAATACAAGTGTACGGACTACTACCATCCGGAGTTCGAGCGCAGCCTGCTCTGGGACGATCCGGCGGTCGGTATCAAATGGCCGATTGCCGCCGGTACGGAGCCCTTGCTGGCCGCGAAGGATGCAGCGGGTTTGCCGCTCGCCGAGTGTGATACGTTTGATGATATCGAACGGCGACTGGCAGCCTGACTGACACATGGTCTGGACATGAAAGCATTCATTACCGGTAGCAGCCGGGGACAATTGCATTGGGAGCTATTGCGGACGGTTCCCGAGGATGTGGAACTTCTGGAACTGGGCGAGCGCCTTGATATCGGTGACGATGCGGCCGTGCAATCGGCCATCTCGATGTTGAAGCCCGATGTGATCATCAATGCCGCAGCCTATACGGCTGTTGACAAGGCAGAATCGGAACCGGAGCAGGCCATGGCGATCAATGCCGGTGCCGTGGAATCACTGGCACGCGCATCGATAGCCAACGATGCGCATCTGCTGCATGTGTCGACCGACTTTGTCTTCGGGCAGGGCAATGGGGCTCCGTTCGTGGAGGATGCGGAGGTTGCACCGGTCAGCGTCTATGGCAAGACCAAGCTTGCCGGCGAGCAGGTTCTACGCCGCCTCATGCCGGATTCCAGCCTGTGCATGCGGACCGCCTGGGTGTATTCGTCTCACGGGAACAACTTCGTCAAGACCATGCTGCGTCTCATGAACGAGCGGGGTGAGGTCGGGGTGATTGCCGATCAGGTAGGCTCACCCACCTGGGCCAGGGCACTGGCAGCTGCCTTGTGGCATGCCGCGGCCAGAAGGTCCAGTGGTACCATGCACTGGACCGGAGCCGGGGTGGCTGGCTGGTACGACTTCGCGGTGGCCATTCACGAAGAGGCTCGTGCTCTGGGGCTGATCGACAGGCCGGTGACCGTCAAGCCGCTGACCACCGAGCAATACCCGACACCGGCAGCACGTCCTCATTACAGTGTGCTGGAACTGACACGCACATGGCAGGCACTCGACCTGCGTGCAGAACACTGGCGCAATGATCTTCGAACCATGCTCAAGGAGCTTACATGAGACGCATGATGGTGACCGGCGCCGCCGGATTCATTGGCGCCAATTTTGTCCGGTACTGGCTTGAGGCCTATCCGGAAGATGTCATCGTGATCGTTGACGCGCTCACCTATGCCGGAAATCGGGCCAACCTGGAAGGCGTATTGTCCGAGCGCTGTTCATTGGTGGAGTGCGACATCAACGATACGGATACGATCAAGGGCTTGCTGCGTGATCAGCACCTGACGACCATCGTGCACTTCGCGGCAGAGAGCCATGTCGATCGCTCCATCGAAGGCCCGGATGCCTTCATCGAAGCCAACATTCTGGGTACACACAGTCTGTTGAAGGCGGCCAGACAGGTCTGGCAGATCGAAGGGCTTGCCGTGGATCAGCACCGTTTTCATCATGTGTCCACCGACGAAGTGTATGGCTCTCTGGCCAGTGACGATCCTGCCTTTACCGAAAGCACTGCCTATGCACCCAATTCACCTTACTCTGCCAGCAAGGCGTCCTCGGATTTTCTGGTGCGTGCCTATCACCACACCTACGACCTGAACGTGACGACCAGCAATTGCTCCAACAACTACGGTCCATATCATTTTCCGGAGAAACTGATACCGCTCATCATCATCAATCTCCTGCATGGAAAGTCGCTGCCGATCTACGGTGACGGCAAGAACATTCGCGATTGGTTGTATGTCGAGGATCACGCGCGTGGCATCGAACTCGTGCTGAACAAGGGGGCTGTTGGCGAAACCTACAACGTCGGTGGTGTCAACGAGTGGACCAATATCGACATCGTCAGACTCATCTGCGAGCTGATGGATGAGCGTTTTGCCAGCAATCAGGCGCTGGCAGCACAGTACCCGGCGTGTCCGGCTGCGCAAGGTCAGCGCTGTGACTCGCTGATCAGCTTTGTCACTGATCGCGCTGGTCACGACTTTCGCTATGCCATCGATACGGCAAGGATCAGGGATGAGCTCGGTTATGAACCTGCCGTCGACTTTGAAACAGGCATACGCCGAACGCTGGACTGGTATCTGTCCAACGCCGAATGGTGGAAGGCCGTGCTCGACGGCAGCTATCGCCTGCAGGGTGAGTCGGTCAGCGCCACGGCGTGACACCGTCTTTCTACCTGCTCTCGCGAGACGAGGGCAGGCCGGTACGGCTTCAGATCCCTACGAACGGTTGCATTATTCTGCCAATGACGCCGGAATAGCGGACCGGTGACTGCGTGGCAATCAAGGCGATACAGGGCTCTTCGCTGTCAACCACTGGCTGGTGTTCGATGCTGCCATCCAGGTCGGCAATATCACCTGCCTGAAATCTGCCAATGCTGTCACGGTAGGAGCCCTGCACCAGAAACGTCAGTTCCCGATCGTGATGGGAATGTTCGCTCATCACGGCTCCCGGAGCCAGATGCAACAATTGAAAGGCGCCGTGTCGACGATGCTGATCATCCAGCTTGTATTGCTTGATGCCGGGCGCGACGCGCCGCCACTTGAGTTGTTCCAGAGGGGCGGGCAACAGGCGGGCAAGTGGACGAGGAACGCCCTTGATGGCAGGCGCTGAAGCGCCATTCACAGCGGGCCGATTCGGCTCACCGGCAACCGGCCCAGAGCACCGTGAGTCGGCCGCTTCGGCTGATCGGGCAATGAGATCCAGTGCTGACACCTTGATGGGGGCCGGTTCCAGGCGCTCGAACAGTCCACCACCGACACCATCGGCCATCAGGGCCCGCTCACGACACTGCCGACAAACGGTCAGGTGGCACGCGACCAGCGTTTCCATGGGCATGCTGAGGCTACCCGTTGCATAGTCGTGTATCGTTTCATCTGTCAGATGGTGGGAAACGCTCATGTCAAACTTGTCTGGCTCTGTTGGTCAATCGGTGAGGGGCCTGTCGCTGGAGTCCGGGGGAGCAGCAGCAATGTCTTCATCCTTCAGACTTGACCTTACGGCCTGCATCGCCAATCGGATTCGTGATTTTACCGTTCCGATGGGCAAATCCAGCCATTCGGCTATATCCCCGTGCGATTGCCCCCTGAAATAGGACAGGTGCATCACCTGACGCTGTTCCTGGGGAAGTCGTTCCAGTGCGCGATGCAGACGCTCGGAAGCCTGCTGTGCATCGACGAATCCTGCCTGAGTGTCAGATTCATCGACATCGACATCCAGCATTTCATCCTCGAGTTCCACCTCGATACGTGAGTTGCCGCGCAGGAAGTCGATACGGCGATTCCTTGCAATGGTGAACAGCCAGGTGCTTGCTGCGGCCTTGGCAGGGTCATAGCTCTCGGCTCGACGCCAGACGATGAGCATGATCTCCTGCATCAACTCATCGGAGATCTCCTCGGTCATGCCCTTGCCCATGAGGAAGGATTTGACGCGTCCAGCATAATAGTTGTAGAAATCTGCAAACGCTGACTCATCGCGATCACGACCGACTCTCAGCAGATTGTCGCCCATGCGCTTGCGCAAGGCTATCGATGCCTCCGCATCCTTGTCTTGTCTGGTGTTCGCCATGTTGGTCATTGAAGAATTGTACCGTCGAGCGGAGGACAGGTCATGCTGGTTGATCCTGTTGGCCGAATAATGCGTAGCAGAGCATTCACATACCCACTATAGAGTAGACTCGAGAGCATGGTCCCAGACAGCAAAAAGCACATTGCGGTCGTTGGCAGCGGCGCAGCGGGCATGTCGGCTGCCTGGTTGCTGTCTCGATCGCACCGGGTCACCTTGCTGGAAAAGGACGATCGGATCGGTGGTCATGCCCACACGGCGACCATTCCGGGTGAACTGCACGGTGGACAAGCACTGGGCATCGATACCGGCTTCATCGTCTACAACGAGCCCAGCTATCCGAACCTGACACGCTGGTTCGAGGCCTTGCAGGTGGCCACGGAAGACAGTGACATGTCGTTTGCGGTGTCGCGCGACAATGGCAATTTCGAATACGCGGGCGGTCCGCTGCTCGGTTTGCTGGCTCAACCCGGTCTGCCATTGAAGCCGAGATTCTGGCGCATGTTGCTTGACCTGTTGCGCTTCTACCGGGAAGCTCCGAACCGCATTCCGGCTGACGGGAGCGTGACGCTGGGAGCTTATCTGCAGGCGAATCGCTATTCGCAGGCATTCATTGACGATCATCTGCTACCGTTCGGTGCCGCCATCTGGTCGACACCCAAACAGCAGATGCTCGATTACCCTGCAGCCTCCTTCATCCGGTTCTGCAGCAATCATGGGCTGTTGCAGATCAGCAACCGTCCGCAGTGGAAGACCGTCACCGGTGGTAGCCAGTCCTATGTCAGAGCGGTGGCCGATATCATCGGGCATGACGCCATCCAGACCGGGTTTGCAGTACAAAAGGTCGAGCGCCGAGTCGACGGCATCACCGTCCATGCGGAAGACGGACGCACACTGGATGCTGATGAGCTGGTACTGGCCACGCACGCCGATCAGGCGCTGGCCTGCCTGGAGTCACCGTCGGAACGGGAAGTTGCACTGTTGAGCCCGTTTCGCTATGAGAGCAACCAGGCGTATCTGCACACTGATATCAGCTACCTGCCAAAGCGACGACGAGCCTGGTGCAGCTGGAATTACGTCGAGCAATCACCTGATGATACGCAACAGGTGTCCCTGAGTTACTGGATGAACCGTTTGCAGAACCTGCGGAGCGATACGCAATTCGTGGTGACGCTCAATCCCGACAGAGTTCCGGATGACGCATGCGTACTGCGCTCGCACACGTATGAACATCCCTTGTTCAATGCTGACACCTGGCAGGCGCAACAGGCTCTCTGGTCCTTGCAGGGACAGAACCGGACCTGGTACTGCGGCAGCTATTTCGGTTCCGGGTTTCATGAGGACGCGGTCCAGTCGGGTCTGGCAGTCGCGGAGCAGCTGGGAGGTCTCGAGCGGCCGTGGAAGCTGGAAAACCCGTCCAGTCGCATTGTTCTCTCCGCAGACGCAGATGCTCCTGCAAGGCGGGCTGCTGCGTGACGTTTGCCAGTCGACTCTACGCCGGACAGGTCTTTCACTGTCGGCGCCGGCCGAAGGTGCACCGCTTGCGCTACTCCGTGTTTTCGCTGTTACTCGATCTGGATGAGATCGATGATCTGCAGCGCCAGTTGTGGTTGTTTTCACGTAATCGTTTCAATCTGTTCTCGTTTCACGACGAGGACTTCGGCGATGGGTCAGGGGATTCGCTGAAATTGCAAGTCAAGAACAGGCTGCTGGCGGCCGGTATGGCCGAGACACCGGTCAAGGTGTTGCTCAGCTGTTACCCCCGGGTGTTGGGCCATGCCTTCAATCCGCTGAGTCTCTTCTATTGCCTTGACGGGGAGGGGCGCTGCATGGCAATCGTGCATGAAGTCCACAATACATTCGGTGAGCGGCATTGCTATGTTCTGCCGGTCGATCTGCAGGCTGGCGGAACGCCCCGGTGGATCCACCAAAGGGCGGACAAGGCCTTGTTCGTCTCACCCTTTGCACAGATGGACATGCAGTATGACTTTCGACTCAATCTGCCCGCGGAGCGACAGGTGATCGTCATTCGCGCCTCAGACCCACAGGGCTTGCTGATCACGGCGAGTTATGTCGCTCACCGAGAGTGCATCACTGCCACCCGCCTGCTGCGTTGTTTTCTGGTCTATCCGCTGCTGGGTGCCAAGGTGGTTGCAGGCATCCACTGGGAAGCATTCGTTCTGTGGTGCAAGGGTGTTCCCTGGTTCAGGCACCAGCCCAAGACGTCTGCCTGAACAAACCAACGAACCGAATTCACACAGAAGCCAATGTCAGATATGGAAAACCAGACGATCAGCCGGGCGCTACCTTCGCTTCAGTGGTATCAGCAGTTGCTGGGTCATCTCATCGGTCGTCGTTTCGATCATCTGCTCGACGGCATCAGCCACGGTCAGTTGAGTCTCACCTGGCCGGATGGCCACCTGAGCCGCCACGGCAGGAAGTCGATCGATCCCTCTCGCAATGCACAGCTGACCCTGCACAACTACCGACCGATCCGTCAGATGATGCTCTCGGGTGAGAATGGTTTTGCGGAGAGCTACCTGCAGGGTGATTGGTCATCGGACAATCTGCGTAATCTGTTTACCCTGATCGTCAACAACGAGGCGGAAGTTGCCACCATGACTACGGGTAGCTGGTACGCGAGATGCCTGAACACGCTGCGCCATGGCAGAAACCGGAACTCGTTGCGAGGTAGCCAGCGCAACATCGAGTTTCACTACGATCTGGGCAACGATTTCTATGAGCTCTGGCTGGATCGAACGATGAGTTACTCCTCCGCCATGTTTCGTGGCGATGAATCCCTGGAGCAGGCCCAGATAGCCAAGCTGACCAGGGTTGTCGAAACCCTGCAGCCGGCACCGGGAGCCCGTGTACTGGAAATCGGCTGCGGCTGGGGAGCCATGGCCCGGCAGCTGGCGACTCGAGCCCACTGTCATGTGGAGGGCATTTCACTGTCTCAGGAGCAGCTGCGCTACGCACAGGAGGTCAACAGTATTGTCAGCGACGACCGGCAATCGCAGGGCAGTACCGAGTTTCGTTATCAGGATTATCGGTCAGTGCAGGGTCGCTATGACCATATCGTTTCCATCGAAATGTTCGAAGCCGTCGGCGAGAAATACTGGTCTACCTATTTCGGCAAGCTGAGTCAGCTTCTGCAGCCGGGAGGAACTGCATTGTTGCAGGTGATAACCATCGATGAAGAGCGCTTCGATGACTATCGTGCCAGTCCGGATTTCATCCAGCGCTATATCTTTCCCGGCGGCATGCTGCCGACGAAGGATCACCTGGTCGGTCTGGTTGAAGACTCCGGATTCGAGCTGGTCGACGTTGACTGGTTCGGTCCGGGCTATGCGCAGACATTGCTGCACTGGCGGGACCGCTTCGATCAGGCGATAAGCGAGGTGACCGCATTGGGGTTTGACGAGCGCTTTGTGCGTATGTGGCGTTATTACCTCGACTATTGCGAGACCGGCTTCAGGCTGGGTCGAACGGATGTCGGTCAGTTGTTACTGCGAAAATCGGGCTGACTCTGTCTCCAGGCAGCGTGCCACCGCCTCTCTGAGTGTCGCTTCGTGCTGGCGCCTGCTGATGCCCGGTGGGGGCGATAGTGTCAGGGGGTATTGCATGGCCAGTCGGCTCAGGGCTGCATACGTGTCGACCAGGCTGCGCTGAGAGCGGGAAAAACGTGTCAGCAAGCTCATATCGACCGGGTCATGAGCCGTGTGCGGGTTCGTGTCGTGCAGCCAGCACTGGTTGTCATCGTGGATGCGGGCAGCTTCCTGCAAGGCCGCATTCACAGGGCTGTCGAAGGCCTTGAGTACGGCAATGGCCTGAGTTCCCGTGCGCGGATTGCGTCGGAAGCCGGTATGAAAACGCGTGAATCCGTTGGCTGTCCAGAAGTCGAGTCTGCTCGAGTCTCCCGCAAAACTGGCACCCAGAGCACTCGATCCACCCTGCGGTACGGTGATGGACCGAGTGACCTGCTGAAGCAGTAAGGAGCCCAGTCCTCTGCGCCGCCTGGCGGGGGGAACCGCGATGCGAATGACTCTGGCCATGCGAGCCTGTAGTGGTGCCGTCTGGTTGGCACTCTGGGCCAGCAGCTGTGGCAGCAATTGATGCGGCAATCGTCTTTGCTTGCTGAGTACCGCATCGTGCAGCTCGGTGTCCAATTCGCCTTCCACCACCAGCAGCAACGCAGCTTCCAGCCGTCGCTGTTCTTCCAGCACCCAGATCTGCAGTTCGGGGCCGTCGAGCAGGTGGGCAATATCCGAGGCCGTCGTCTGGTAATGGCTGTCGCGCAGCAGCGAGAAAACCTCGGCCAGCAGCGTTTCGTCACGTGCCAACTCATCCCGGTCCAGGCGGCGTACCTGCCGGTCCGCACTGTGGCTGTCCGGCCAGTGTTGGTCCTCGCCACTCAGCTGCCCGGTCAAGGCCGAACCGGGCGCCTTGTGAGTATCGGCGTTCGTGGACTGAGTATCGCTCTGTCCGGTGAGCAGGAGAGTGTCGAGAAATTCTTCCAGAGGGTCTTGCCGGTTCCAGCGCCAGGGGGTGTGCGGATGCAAGTGCAAGACATGGTGCCGCTGCCGTTGCAGGACCTCATTGAAACGGATATCGAATGCTCTGCCGGCTTGCTCGTAGCCGTCGATCGTGGTGGCGTAGATGATTTGTGGGTGCTGCTGCAGATACCGTGTCAGCGTGTCGACCGACAGGCTGGCGGCCTCGTCCACCAGCAAGACCTGACAAGCGGCATGTACGGCGTCGGCTGCAGCGATAAACGGAATCCGGACTCCCTGATTCTCGAGGCTCTGCAGGGCGGATCGTCTGGCAGCGGTCATGGCAACCGAGATGCCCTGTTGCAGCAGTTCTTGCGCTATGCGGCCAAGCAGTACGGACTTGCCTCGCCCCCGACGTCCGGTAATCGTGATGCAGCCGCGAGGGTGCTGTCGCAGATGGGCGACTGCGGCGTCCAGCAACTCATCCTGTTCGCTGACAGCAGCGCTGTCAGGCAGGTCATTGTCCGCTGAGTGGGCTGTTGTCGTGCAATTGGCGATCCCTTGCCGGTACGTGGTCGCGTCATCGCCTCGGGCATCCGCCTTGAGCGGGCGCATGTCGGCACCACAGCCGATCCTGATCATGTTGCCGTGTCTGTGCGCCGATTGCAGCAGCAGCCTTGTCAGCCGCTGCTGAAAGCGGCCGATGGGCTGCGTGGCGGTGTTGCTCTCGGATTCCCGCAAGGCGAATGGAACTCCGAGTATCAGTAGCCCACCGGCTTTCAGGGTGCCAGCCAGGGCGGCCAGCAGACCAGCGTCGACGGCCTCGAGGGTTTCATGAATCAGGATGCCGAATTCCCGACCGAGCAGGGCAGTAATGCGATCGGCACGGTCAGCGTTATCGTTCGGGGTCAGAAACGGGACATCGAGCAGTGTTGCCAGGTCTTGCAGGTGGCCCGCAGGCGGATTTTCGATGATCAGCAGTGCCCGGTGCCGATCGATGCGGGCTCTCTCACGCAGCTCGGAGATATATTGCATCAGACCCGGGTCATTGCTGATATCAAGGCGTGACACAGATGTTCCAGTTTCACAATCAAAGGGGGGGCGTTTTTGTATGATAGAGACTCGAAAGTGTGGTGACTTTCGTTATTCCTCCTCCAAGTGGTATTGAGGCACGGAGCCCGGCGAGGCCACGGACGGCCACTTTTTTTGTCTTGTCCGTAGAGTGTAGTGCGTTTACCTGCCTTACGGGAATGACAATCAGGAGTCGAGTGATCTTGCCCGCCGTTTTCTGTTCGAAATCTGCGAACCATGCCCGGACTGCGCCTTGTTTCTCCCTCATCATGGCGAGACGGTTGTGGTGTGGGTTTCTACCGGTTGCAGCAACGACCCCTCGCTGACGGCACGATTCTGTGTCCGCAGGCGTACCGGACGCGGTAAAGGGACTGGTTATCGCAATTGCAATGGTCGTGGAGTCCATTTGAAACTATAATGGATTCAATAGTTTGAGTGTTTTATTTGATTTTGTTCCTAGGGACAGGGCTGTGGTTGCCAACTGTTTCGTTGAAATAATGCGCGCGTCCAGTAACATGCGCCTTCGTTCGGTGGCAGAGAGTTCCACGGCAGTAGACAGACCTGCGTTTCTGCGTGCTGGAGAGGTCTTGTTTTTCAGAGTTTGAATATCACTGTGGCGACGGCCATACTTGTTCATGCCTGAACAAGGGTAGTATTTGCAACGTTGCTCACGAAGCGTTGAACAGTTGGTAGTTTTGTTCGGATACACTATGCAGTGTGTTCGGCAGTTAATAATTCATGTTTTCAATCGAGGATCACCTATGATCAACAAATATTTTGCATTGAGTCTTGTTGCTGCCAGCGTGGCAGTGGCTTCTGGCTGTTCTTCCGACGATGACGACGATAACGGTGGAACGGATCCGGTATACGTATCGCCTCCAGCAACTCCTGGCGTCGGTGGCTCGGTGTACGATTACATCGTTGATGCCAATGAAGCTGGTGAGTTCACATCACTGAAAGCGGCAATCGACGCTGCGGGTCTGGCTGATACTCTGGATGATGAAACTCTGGAATTCACTGTATTCGCTCCGGATGATGCCGCATTTGCAGCACTGGACGCAGAAACCGAAGGTACTGTTGCCGCTCTGCTGGCCGACACAGACCGACTGGCTGAAATCCTGATGTACCACGTGGTACCAGGCACTCAGCTGTCCACCGATATTGCAGCAAGCGTTGCTGCAGGCCCGGTAGAAGTCGAGACTCTGCTGGAAGGCGAGAGCGTGACTCTGGCACTGGGTGAAGAAGGCCAGGGCCTGTCTGTCAACGGTGTTGCTCTGGTTGGTACCGATCTGCAGGCTGAAGTCGGCGAAGATGAGACTGCTGTTGGTGTTGTTCATCAGATCACTGAAGTACTCGACGCTCCTGAAGTTGATGATTCAACGACTGGTGGTGAGACCGGCGGCGAGACTGGCGGTGAAACCGGTGGCGAGACTGGTGGTGAAACCGGCGGCGAGACTGGCGGTGGTGAGAACACAGGTCCTGTGACTTCTTCTCTGGCTGCCAACAACAGCGCCTTCCTGAGTGCTTTCTCATCAACTTTCGGTGCTCAGAAGCTGGATGCCGAGACTGATGCAGATCCATGGACTGTCTTTGCTCCAACTGAAGCTGCTGCTGACATCGATGTTCGCAACTACCTGATCACTGGTACTGCACTGACAGCTCAGGAACTGATCGACATGGGTCAGGGCACCACTTTCGGTGGAACGACTCTGACTTTCGGTGGAACTGCTGATGCACTGACCATCAATGATCTGCCAGCGACTGTAGTTGGTGACGGTACAACTGCGTCAGTCACCTACTCTGTAGAAGGTGCGCTGTAAGTAGTTCACGACAGTTTCTGAACTGATTTCGAACGAAGTTCAGTTGTTGTAAAAGGCCGGAGGATCCGCGTGATCCTCCGGCTTTTTTTTGGGCGACAGAATGTGACTTGGCTTGCCCCGGTTTCCGGATCATCGGGAAGACGGGGATAGTCCGTTGTCATTCGCCACGCGACCACAGGTCCGATCTCTGCCTCCTCCGAGATTTTCGATTACGGAATCTGCAACTCCATGACTATCCGCATCAACAGCTGTTTCGACAGTGGCAATATCGACGTCGTCGATGCCACGGACTGTACATCCATCGATCTGCGGATCCGCAAGGACAGCAATTCCGACTTTCTGCAATGGTTCCATTTCAGTGTGGCAGGCGTTCGCGGCAAGACTTGTCGGATCAACATCGTCAATGCCGCAGACACCAGCTATCCCAAGGGCTGGGAAGGTTACGATGTGGCGACATCATTGGACAGGCAGTTCTGGTATCGGACACCGGCTGAATACGATGGACGG
This sequence comes from Granulosicoccus sp. 3-233, assembly GCF_052681095.1. Classification (NCBI taxonomy): domain Bacteria; kingdom Pseudomonadati; phylum Pseudomonadota; class Gammaproteobacteria; order Chromatiales; family Granulosicoccaceae; genus Granulosicoccus; species Granulosicoccus sp. 3-233. Next base: position 69,072 of record NZ_JBQYLE010000005.1, on the reverse strand, counting down.
ACCCTCAGCTGGACGTTTGAAGCACAGAACGATCTCATCTGGTTTGCCTACTTTGCACCTTACTCGATGGACCGCCACCTGGATTTCGTTGCCGCGGCGGCAACCGGGGAGAGTGTTCAGTACGAGAGTCTGGGTGTGACACACCAGGGGCGAAGCATTGATTATCTGAAAGTGACTGCCTTGCAGTCCGAAGCGGCCAACGAGCCGCACAACAGCAAGCGCAAGCAGCTCTGGGTCATCGCTCGTCAACACCCGGGTGAGTCCATGGCCGAGTGGTGGATGGAAGGATGGCTGGATCGCCTGCTGGATCAGGATGACGCACGCAGTCGGGAGTTGCGTTCACTGGCGGACATTCATATCGTGCCGAACATGAATCCGGATGGCACTTTTCTCGGCAACCTCAGAACCAATGCCCTGGGGGTCAATCTGAATCGTGAGTGGCAGTCTCCGAGTCTCGACAAGAGCCCTGAGGTCTATCATGTGCGGCAGCGCATGCAACAGACCGGTATCGATCTGGCGCTGGATGTTCACGGCGACGAAGCACTGCCCTATAACTTCATTGCCGGCACGGAAGGGGTGGAAGGGTGGACGGATGAACGGGATGCCGAGCTGCAGGTCTTCAAGCACGAATGGGCTGCCATCAATCCCGATTTTCAGTATGCGCAGGGCTATCCCCGAAGTGCAAAGGGTAAGGCCAATCTGGATATCTGCAGCAGTTATCTGGCACACCATTTCGGCTGTCTGGCGATGACGCTGGAAATGCCTTTCAAGGACACCATGGATACGCCGCGACCATTCAGCGGCTGGTCCCCCGAGCGAAGCATGCGTCTGGGAGCCTCGTTTGTGGACATGGCCCATCAGGCACTGAGTGGGCGTTTGCCACGTTGACGCAGGATTCATTGCGTTTCCCGCCGCCTTGGAACGCGCGCTGATGCGGTTCGTTCGTGCGGCGCAGCCCGCCGTCATTGACTGGCGGGCCTTGCCTGCTTCTTTCTACTCGCCTACTGGAAAGCGGTTTCGAAGAAACTTCTGAGCTTTCTCGAGTGGAGGCGCTCTGATTTCATCTCGCTGAGCTTTCGCAGTGCCAGCATGCCGATTTCCAGGTGCTGGGCGACCTGGTTCTGATAGAACTCGGACGCCATACCGGGCAGTTTCAGTTCACCCTGCAAGGGCTTGTCGCTGACGCAGAGCAGGGTTCCGTAGGGAACACGCAAGCGGAATCCGTTGGCTGCAATGGTGGCTGATTCCATGTCCAGCGCGATGGCTCGGGATTGTGACAGCCGGCGAACCGGCTCTCTCTGATCCTGCAGTTCCCAGTTGCGATTGTCGATGGAGGCTACCGTGCCGGTTCGCATGATGCGCTTCAGCTCGTAGCCATCCAGACCGGTCACCTCGGCCACGGCGCCTTCGAGTGCCTGTTGAACTTCGGCCAGCGCAGGGATCGGCACCCAGACAGGGATATCGGCATCGAGTACCTTGTCCTCACGGACATAGGCGTGAGCGAGCACGTAGTCGCCCAGTTCCTGCGAATTGCGCAGTCCGGCGCAATGGCCGAGCATCAGCCAGGCGTGTGGGCGCAGCACGGCGATGTGATCGGTGATGGTCTTCGCATTGGAAGGCCCCACACCGATATTGACCATGGTGATGCCTTTCTGCTTGCCGGCCTTCAGATGGTAGGACGGCATCTGGGGTTGGCGTGGCGGCGGCGTGCCGGAGCTGGGTTCAGACTCGCCATTGAGGGTGGTTACATTGCCCGGTTCCACGAAGGATTCGTAAGAGGTGTCGCCCTTGCGCATCATCTCGCGAGCCAGGCGGCAGAACTCATCGATATAGAACTGATAGTTCGTGAACAGAACATAGTTCTGGAAATGCTCGGGTGCCGTCGCGGTGTAATGGACCAGGCGATGCAGCGAGTAGTCGATTCGTTGTGCAGGAAAAGGGGCCAGGGGCAAGGGCAGGCCGGGCTCGATCTCGTGCGTGCCGTTGACGATGTAGTCGTTGACCTGCGCAATGTCGGGCACATCGAAGGCATCTCGCAGGGCCACGGTAATCTGTTGTGGGCGGTGTACAGCCAGCGCGGAGCCTGATTCCAGTGCGAAGTGCAGGGGAATGGGAACATCCGATTCGGCAATCTCCACCGGCTGTGCGTGATTCTCGATCAGCAGGCCGAGCTGGTGTATGAGATAACCGCGGAACAGGCGAGGCTGTGTGATAGTGGTGGTATACACACCCGGCTGGTCGACATGCCCGTAGGAGAGGCGTGAATCCACTCGCGCATAGGTACTGTTGCGAAAGCGGATTTCAGGGTAGAAGGCGCGATGCTTGTTGTCGGGCAGGTTACCGGCAAGATACTGGGCGAAGGCATCGGCAAGAAAGGCCGTATTGCGATCATAAAGGGCGATCAGGCAGTCGACTGCTTCGGTGGCGTCGGTGAAACTTGCCGAGGCTTGTCGGGGTGGGGTCGTCTGTTGTTCTGTCATTGCAGCTCCGTTCGAATTCTTGAGCAACGATATCATGCCTGTCGGTCACGTCCCGTCCGAATAACGCAGGTACAGGACGGATAACAGGGCCGCTGGCAGGTAGAGATACTGGAGTAGCAGATCATGCGGTAATGGTGTGACAAGCAATACAACCGCGAGCAGGGAAAAGCAGCCGCCAAGCCAGAATTGGGAGCTGTAGCTCTTCATCAGAAGGTAGCGCTGGCTGCCGCTTGTCCGGGCAACATCATAGAAGCGTTTGTTGAAGGCCAGGCGGAAGAAGGATGAGAAGAAAGTGATGAAGATCAGCGTCATCCAGAGGCTGGGTCCGCCCGAGTCGTCGTTCAGCGTAAAGCGCAGCAGCCAGGAGCCCAGGTACAGCCAGACGGCGGCCTGGTAGACCTGCCGGGAAGCCAGCTGATCGATTCGGTTCTTGATCAGGTAGAAAAGAGCGGCGAACGTCAGTGCCAGTACGACCACGGCAAGACCCAGCCGACCGAAGTCTTCCTGCACCACGAGAAACAGTGTCAATGTCCAGAAATGGCTTTCCAGATAAAGGAATACACCGTCAATCAGGAAAATCGGTTGGGAGCCGCGCTTGTCACGAAATGCAATGCTGTCGCGCAATGTAACTGCCGTGGATTCATCATGCCTGGCCAGTGGTTGCTGGCCTGTCGGTTTGCCGGCCAGGTGCAGATTGGCGATCAGGCTGGTGCCGGCTGACAGGGCGAGCAGCCAGACGAAGCCGCCGGTGTCCAGCAACACGCCACCGAGCAGGATGCCGATCTTCAGAAATACCATCACGAATATCTGAAAGTTGCCGTACTGTCGTCCGGTATCGTTTTTGCCGAGCAGCTGCATGAAAAGCGTGCGCTGGGTGGTCCAGAAGAAGGCGTTGTAGAGACCATTGAACAGGCCCAGTACGGCGGCAGCGACGATCATGTCCGGTGTCGACACCGACACGGCATTGCCTGCTGCGGTAAACAGCGCCGCCCCCGGGACCGTGGTCACCAGCCCGACTGCACCAAGCAGCAGCAACTCGAGAATGAAGGTGAGGGCGACCAGATGCTTCAGCTGCCAGCGACGAGACAGGGCCTGCCACAGGCCCAGTGCGGCGGTGAAGCCGAGACCTGACAGGCCTATCATCAATGACAGGCCTGCAAGGCCGAGCCCATGCTGCCAGAGGTATACCGGCAGAAAGAAGGGCAGCAGACCGATCAGCAGTGAATGGGTTCCCAGAAACAGATAGAAGTAACCCGGGCCGGAATTGCCGGCCGGTAGTCTTGGTCTCATGGGGAGGGTCCGCCGCCAGGGCTGTTGTCAGAGGGTGGGCAGCGCGTAGCGGTTGATAGCGGCAGCAGAATCAGAAGGTATCCGAATCGGCGATGACCAGGGAGTCCATTTCGCTGTAGAACTCATCCAGGTTTTCTCGTTCGCCATAACGGGGAACACTGTGCATGCGCGTGTATGGGCGGGAGTTCACTTCGAGAAAGATGCAGCGCTGTTCGCGGTAGTCCTTTTCGATACCTTCTTCGAAAATGACATCGATGCCGAACAGCTTTGCATCGAAGGCATTGATCACTTTCAGGAAAAGTTCGCGATTGGCGTCGGGAATGGTTGATTGATCGATGATTTCGATCACGCCACCCGGCGCAAGCGCCACGCGGTTGAAGGTGTAGACGCGTTCGCCGTCATCCGGCACGCTGTCCAGCGTCTTGCCATGGCGGCGCAGATAATCGATGGTGGCCTGCGATTTCTGTATGGGGTGAATTGTCGGGTACAGACCCATCTGCTCCCGCGTGGCGTTTTCGGCATCGATCAGAGTGCTGATGGAGTCCCGGCCATTGCCATCGACAAAGGGCGGGTAGCGGCGAATCACCGAGACCAGCGAATCCCCGGTGGCCAGTACCCGGTAATTGGCGCCCAGCAGATACTGCTCGATAATGCTGGTCGGCCACCAGATCTTGACCATCAGCGCGGCTTTCCACAATTCCCGGTAGTTGTTGATCGGGAAGTGACTGCCGCGAGAGAAACCACTGACATTGGGTTTGATGCACAGCGGGAAACCGTGTTCTCTGGCAAACAGATGGGCTTTCCACGGGTTCAGAAACAGTGTGCCTCGGGCGTGAGGGATGTCATGCCGGGCAAACATCTCGCGCGCCTGCCGTTTGGACCGGCTGGCCTTTCTCACCTGCAGGGAGTTGTAGTTGCTGCAGCCAGCCATGTATTTCTGGCTGACCCAGCTGTAAATCAGCGCTTTGATGGATTTCACGGTTGTATGTAACGTTCGCCGATCTTGTGTGTCGATTTGGAATTGCTGACGGTTGCAGGCGACTTGCCACGGCCGTACAGCATCATGCGAGTGAAGATGGGTTGAGGGTTCTCGACAGGGGTGATCATGCGGGTGGCGCGTGCCAGGCTCATCATGGCCGAGCGAATGAATTTCCAGCGTTGCGACCAGGTGTAACTGCGATCCAGCAAGTTGATGGGCATCGGCAGAAACAGGTTGATCTCGATGACGTGGAAATTACCGGCAACCAGCTCTTCGTTGGAGTCGGCCCTGACACTCATGCGGCTGATGCCGAACTCGCCTACCTGGGACAGGTACTGGGCCACGATATCCTTCTGGTCTGCAGCGAATTGATGGCTGATATCCACATAGCGTGTGTGCCGGTTGTTCTTGCTGTTGATCGGAAACTGCTCTCGATCGTTGACAGCCTCGGTAATGGTGATGACATCGTGCCGCCCATCCTTGCGGTTGGCGTCGATGCTGAAAATCTCGTATTCGCGCTTTCCGGGAGCTGCTTGCTGGATCAGGTAACGCTGAGGTTCGGAACGCAGTGATGCTCGCAGACGGACCAGTTGCTCGGCGTCATCCGCACGATGAATGCCGTGGGCATTCTGACCCCACTCGGGTTTCAGGAATACAGGGTAGGTGGTTGGTGTGATCGCATCGGAATCGATGGACTGGGACAGTCTCCAGCGTTCCGGAATCAGGGCGTCCAGTGACAGTTTGGAAAAAATGCCGTGCTCGGCAGAGAAGTAGCGCGCATTGAGCTGCCAGTATCGCCAGGGCGGGGTTCCAATGCGCACGCAGCACAGGATGTAGGTTACAACCATGATTATGGTGATATGCATGTCGACCTACCACTGACTCCTTGATTCTTGGGCGGAAATCCCACAACTCGCAATATTACAGTGTCATGCCATACCACTGCCACTGCCTGAGGGCTCTGGCGGCTTGCAATATCGTTATCCGACGTGAAATTGTAGATACTGAAACTCATTGGCGATTGTGAGCAGCTGTAGCCGGGAAGGTTCCATCGTGTTACTCGCCTTGTGGATCAGAGGCTAGCGTGAGCGGAGCCCGATCGGCTGAGACTTGCAATATTCACTGTCGTGATCATTCGGACAGGCTGATGGTCAGCTCACCGCCGCGGTGCAGGATCTCGTAGTGTCGCAGAAAGTTCATGCCCAGTAGTGCTGTCGAGCCTTCCAGGCCCGGGTTGATATGGGCCGTCACGTCATGTCGTGTGAATGGGCCGATGGAGAGCGTGTCGATTCGCGTGCGATGGACGCGGGTGCTGCCATTGGCCGTCATGACGTCGAAGGCCCGGCCTCTGGGCAGATTCAGTGTCTCGGCGATGCTCCCGGGTATGCTGATGCCCGAAGCGCCGGTATCGACCAGAAATGCCACGTCCTGATCGTTGGCGCTACCGGTGACTACGAACTGGCCATACCGATCGGCCTTCAGGATCAGGGACGGTCGGCCGCTGTCATCACTTGACCATTCGGGCGCTCTGTCCGCCTGGCGAGCATCCAGCCAGCCCTGCACCAGCCAGGTGCCTCCACCGAGAACCAGCACCCAGAGCAGGGCGATCATCACGCCGGCCATGCGACGGCTCTCATCATGTACCGAATCTGACTTGCTATCTGACATTGCGTCCCAAAATTGGGTAGAATTGTGGGTTTACCGCGTCAGGCATCTTCTCGAAAGACGTTGCTTCTGATTCACGGAGTCGAGGGCAGGCAACTGCATGTCTTCGGACAGTGATCAGGGTATCGGGTTTCGGGAGCATGGCCTGTAGCGGATCCCAGCAAGGTAACGTCCGGATTGGAACAAGACACCGGGCCATCAATCCCAGACCGTGAGCATCAAGATGACTGACCTTTCACACTACCGCAACATCGGCATTTTTGCCCACGTTGATGCGGGCAAGACCACAACCACAGAGCGTATCCTGAAGCTCACGGGCAAGATTCACAAGACTGGTGAAGTGCACGACGGTGAAGCCACTACCGACTTCATGGCGCAGGAGCAGGAGCGTGGTATCACGATCCAGTCGGCTGCAACAACCTGCGAATGGGACGGCCACCGTTTCAACATCATCGATACTCCCGGACACGTGGACTTCACCATCGAAGTGTATCGCTCGCTGAAAGTACTCGATGGCGGCGTGGGCGTTTTCTGTGGTTCCGGTGGTGTCGAGCCACAATCGGAAACCAACTGGCGTTATGCCAACGAATCGGAAGTTGCGCGCGTCATCTTCGTCAACAAGCTGGATCGCATGGGCGCGGATTTCTATCGCGTTGTCAAGCAGGTGAAGGACGTGCTGGGTGCGCGCCCACTGGTCATGGTGCTGCCAATCGGCACCGAAGACGACTTCGTCGGTGTGGTCGATCTGCTGACTGAAAAAGCCTGGATCTGGGACGATTCCGGCAACCCGGAAAGTTACAAGATCGAGGACGTGCCTGCCGATATGGTCGAACAGGTTGCCAAGTATCGTGAAGAGCTGGTCGAGAGTGCGCTGGAAATGGACGATGAGGCCATGGAAAAGTACTTCGAAGGTGAAGAGCCGGACATCGAGACTCTGCAGCGCTGCATCCGCAAGGGCACCATCGACCTGGTCTGGTTCCCCACGTTCTGTGGATCTGCGTTCAAGAACAAGGGCATGCAGCCCATGCTCGACGGTGTGGTTGCGTATCTGCCCAGCCCGACTGAAGTCAAGCCACAGCCTGAAGTGGATCTGGAAGGTAACGAGACTGGCGAGTTTGCCATCGTCGATGCCAGCCGGCCGCTGCGCGCGCTGGCGTTCAAGATCATGGATGACCGCTACGGTGCACTGACCTTCATCCGAGTCTATTCGGGCAAGCTGGCCAAGGGCGATACCGTGCTGAACACCTTCACGGGCAAGACCGAGCGTATCGGTCGAATCGTGGAAATGAATGCCGATGATCGGATCGAGCTGGATTCTGCGCAGGCGGGCGACATCGTTGCCGTGCTGGGCATGAAGAACGTTCAGACCGGTCACACACTGGCAGATCCCAAGCATCCGGCCACGCTGGAGCCCATGGTATTCCCTGATCCGGTCATCTCGATCTCGGTGTCTCCTGTCGACAAGGCAGGAACCGAGAAGCTGGGTGTGGCCATCGGCAAGATGGTTGCCGAGGATCCGTCTTTCCGCGTCATGACCGACGAGGAAAGTGGTGAGACCATTCTCATGGGTATGGGTGAATTGCATCTGGATATCAAGATCGACATCCTGAAGCGTACTCACGGCGTCGAGGTTGAAGTCGGCAAGCCGCAGGTGGCTTACCGTGAAACCATCACTCAGACGATCGAAGACACCTACACGCACAAGAAGCAATCTGGTGGTTCCGGTCAGTACGGTCGTATCGATTACACCATCGAGCCGGGCGAGCCGGGCAGTGGTTTCGAATTCGAGTCCAAGGTCACGGGTGGTAACGTTCCACGCGAATACTGGCCGGCGGTCGAGAAGGGCTTCAAGATGTCCATGGAAGACGGTGTTCTGGCCGGATATCCGCTGCTCGACTTCCGCGTAGTGCTGAACGACGGTGCTTTCCACGCGGTTGACTCCAGCGCCCTGGCCTTTGAAATCGCAGCCAAGGGTGCCTACCGTCAATCGATTCCGAAGGCGGGTCCTCAGATCATCGAGCCGGTCATGAAGGTGGATGTGTTCACACCGGAAGATCACGTCGGTGATGTCATCGGTGACCTCAACCGTCGTCGTGGCATGATCAAGTCACAGGAGCCGGGTGCCACGGGTGTGCGCATCAAGGCCGATGTGCCTCTGTCGGAAATGTTTGGCTACATCGGCGATCTGCGTACCATGACTTCCGGTCGTGGCCAGTTCTCGATGGAGTTCAGCCACTACAACCCATGTCCCAAGAATGTGGCAGATGTGGTCATCAAGGAAGCTCAGGAGCGCAAGGCAGCCAAGTGATCGGCCGCATTGTGACGTGATGCAAAAAGGCGCTCCGCGAGGAGCGCCTTTTTTTGGTGTTCTGTTCGAGCTGTTCGCCCGTTGACTGGAGAATCTGCGTGAAATACGCCGTTTCCGGCGGGGTGATTTTCAGAAGTCGATGATCGATGCTTGCAGTGCCTTGGCAACCGCATGCAGGCGGTTGGCGGCGTTCAGCTTGCGTGTGGCATTGCGCAGGTGGTAGATGATGGTGCTTTCGGTCACGCCCAGTATCTGGCTGATTTCCCAGGACGTCTTGCCCTTGGCAGCCCAGTTGAGGCACTCCCGTTCCCGTGCACTGATGTGACTGTCACCAGCGGCATTGCCGGTCTCGTCATTCCTGTCGCGAACGCTGTAACGTGATATGACTCTGGGTTGACTGGTGGAGGGGTCCGCAGCGTCGCTTGGGCGGCTGTTGACGTTGTTGATCAGGTTCATGACGCGTTGCGCGGCGTCTTTCCCGACCTGCGTGAGTGGCAGTCGCAAGGTGCTCAGGGCCGGGCGGGTATGCGCTGCCTCGTAATGGTCCCCGCAGCCGATCAGTGAGATATCGTCGGGAACGCGAATACCGTTTTCCTGGCAGACGCGTAGCGCTCCGATGGCCATGCGGTCGTTGAGCAGGAAGATGGCGGTCGGGGTGACCTTCGAGGCCAGCAGGATATTCATGGCATTGGCGCCGCCTTCTTCGTCCATGGAGGACTCCAGTGTCTGCAATTCCACACCGCGTCCCTGCGGACTGTTGATGGGCTGCATGAATCCTTCGACCACATGCTGGATGCTGAAACGGTAGAGCGGTCCGGATACCAGCGCGATTCGTCTGTGCCCGTTCCTGATCAGATGGGCGGCTGCCAGTTTGCCGGTCAGCGTATTGTGGACATTGGCCAGCACCACGTTCTTGCGGGTGCTGATCAGTCGTGCGAGCTGGTCGTTGGACAGGCAGTCGGAATGCAGGATGATTCCGTCGCAGGCACTGCGGGACAGAATGTGCCAGGCGGTCTTCTCGGCACGCATGCTGCGCCCCGCCGAAACCACTACGGTTTCGAAGCCGTTGGCCTCCAGGTGGTCGACGGCGGCGTCGATCAATGGTGCCAGACTGGAAGTGCCTGTGAGTTCAGCCATAAGGCCGACACGCCGGGTCGTGGAGGGCAGAAACCTGTCAGACATCCCGGATTCAGTGGCCTGCAGGTACATGACAGGGGGACGATGACAGTCTCTGAGAGCACAAGATTTTTTTGACCGCGGAACCTTCCATGTGGGTGCCTGTACGTTGCTGTGCGTGTAGGATAACGTCTTTATCAAGCACATTGCCCAGTACCATGCTCGACACCACACTAAACGATGCGTCAGATAACCTTCTGCTACCCGATACAACGGTTTCCGTCAGGGAAGTCTTTGGGCTGGATGTGGATCTCATGGTACCTGCCTACTCGAATCATACCGAGCGTGTGCCGGATATCGATCCATCCTATCTGTTTGATTTCCGCACCACAATGGCCATTCTCTCGGGTTTTGCCAATGACTGGCGAGTGCTGATCTCCGGGTTTCACGGAACGGGAAAATCCACGCATATCGAACAGGTGGCTGCCAGGCTGAACTGGCCTTGCCTGCGGATCAATCTCGACAGTCATGTCAGCCGTATCGATCTGATCGGCAAGGATGCGATCGTGCTGCGCGAAGGCAAGCAGGTAACGGAATTTCAGGACGGCATTCTGCCCTGGGCGTATCAGCGCAATGTCGCACTGGTGTTCGATGAATACGATGCCGGGCGTCCCGACGTCATGTTCGTCATACAGCGTGTCCTGGAATCGGCCGGGCAGCTGACCCTGCTTGATCAGAGCCGGGTCATCCGGCCGCACCCGGCCTTTCGCTTCTTTGCCACGGCCAATACGGTGGGCCTGGGTGATACCACAGGGCTCTATCACGGAACACAGCAGATCAATCAGGCGCAGATGGATCGCTGGTCGGTGACCACCATCCTCAACTATCTGCCGCCGGATCAGGAGGCCAAGGTGGTGCTGGCCAAGGCGCCGCATCTGCAGGATGAAGCCGGGCAGAAACTGGTTGCCCAGATGGTTACCCTGGCAGGGCTGACTCGCAGCGCCTTTCGCAACGGCGATCTGGCCACCGTCATGAGCCCACGCACGGTCATCACCTGGACGCAGAACCTGACATTCTTCAAGGATGTCGGCCTGTCGCTCGAGCTGGCGTTCGTCAACAAGTGTGATCCGGCCGAGCGTGCATTGCTCGGTGAACTGTATCAGCGTGTGTTTGGTGAGGAGCTTCCGGACATTGGCGACTGATGATCGCAAGGCGCCGCATGGCGGAGGGCTGAAGGCCACTGCATCGCCACCCGTGCAGGTGGGGCAGGGTATCAATGCGCCCCGAGATGATGAGTCGCACATGCCCGAGTCCTTTCGGCAATCCACGGGTGCCTGCGCCCGGGCCATTGCGCGGGACACCTCCATCGACATCACCTTCGACGATGCTGCCGCCGATGTCGAAGGCATGGTGTTGCCGGGTATTCCGGATGATGCCACCGAGCTGCAACGGCGACAGACTCGTGGCCGCAGTGATGCCATCGCACTGCACAAGCAGCATCACGATGCCCGTACGCATGCCCGGCATCAACCCACCACCGATACGTCGCAACGTCTGCATGCCATGGCCGAGCAGACGCGGGTGGAACTGCTGGGCGCCAATATGTACGAAGGCGTCGGTCGCAATCTCGACGCAGCGCTGGATGGTCGTTATCGCCTGCTGCTGGATACGGTGGCCAAGCCGGTCATCGACCTGCGGGAGAACAAGTCCGAACCGCGCCTGGGTATCGAGCATGCCTTGAGCCTGTATCTGCGGGAGCAGCTCGGTAATCGGCCCTTGCCTGCCGCCGCTGCGGAAACACTGTCCGACTGGCGTGAATGGCTGTCCAGTGATGTGGCGGACAAGTTCAGACCGGGCGACTTCAACCTCGAGGATCAGGCCGGTTTTGCCCGCGCACTGGGGCAATTGCTGCGCTCTCTGGAGATGGAAAACGGCGATCCGAGTGATAACCCGGAAGACCTCGAAAACGAGGAGCAGCAATCGGAGGACATGCAATCCGAGCAGGATCAGTCCGAATCCACTGAATCCGACAGTACTTCCCTGGAAGAGGATGGTGAATCGGAATCCATGGAGGATGACGATGGCAATGCCGAGGATGGCAGCGATATCGTCGAACCCGAAGAGGACATGCCCGAGCGCAGCTCGGAATCCCCGGGCAGTGAATGGCGCGCCACCGCGGGTGAGGCTCAGCGACGCTCGCTCAACGACTATCATGTCTATACGCAGGAGTTCGATGAGGTCATCCGGCCGCTCGACCTGTGTGATGTCGACGAGCTGACTCGTCTGCGGCAGACTCTGGACAGTCATATCGGCGACCTGCAACGTCAGATTGGTCGCTTCGCCAATCGACTGCAGCGGGTGCTCATGGCCCAGCAGCGTCGATCCTGGGAGTTCGATCTGGAAGAGGGTCAACTGGATACCGCGCGGCTGACGCGAGTGCTGACGGATCCGATGATGCCATTGACCTTCAAGCAGGAATCGGAAACGCCGTTTCGCGATACGGTGGTGACCCTGCTGCTGGACAACTCCGGATCCATGCACGGTCGCTCGATCCGGGTGGCTGCCGTGTGCGCCGACATACTGTCCTCCACGCTGGAGCGCTGCGGCGTGCGTGTCGAGATCCTGGGCTTTACCACCTGTGCCTGGAAGGGCGGGCGATCCCGTGAGAAATGGGTCGCCGGTGGTTATCCGGCCAATCCCGGCAGGCTGAATGACCTGCGGCATATCATCTACAAGGCCGCAGACACTCCCTGGCGGCAGTCACGGCGCAACCTCGGCTTGATGATGCGCAAGGGGCTTCTGAAGGAAAACATCGATGGCGAGGCCCTGCAATGGGCGCATGGGCGTCTGCTGCAGCGAACGGAACAACGCCGCATCCTGATGATGATTTCCGACGGTGCCCCCATTGACGATTCCACGCTTTCCACCAACCCGGGGCGTTTTCTGGAGAAGCATCTGCGGCATGTCATTGCCCAGATCGAACGACAGGATGACGTCGAGCTGGTAGCCATCGGCATCGGTCATGATGTCAGACAATACTACTCGCGTGCCACGACCATCCACGATGTTGCGCAGTTGGCGGATGTCATGACAAGCCAGCTGGTGGATCTGTTCTCAACCAACCGCGCTCGACAGCCTCGCTGAAAATGACGTTGGCCAGGTTCCACAGCTCGTCGGAACCCTTGCCGATCTGCGCTGTACGGGATCTGACCTGAGCCAGCGATACGTCGAAGTCGTTCCAGGTGCCGCCACCGGTGAGCGCATTGAGCAACACCGGCTGAAGTCGGTCGATGGCCTTGGCGAAGCGGGCGTCAGCACTGTCGCCCGCCTCGAATTCGTCCCAGCACTGTCGTAGCAGGCTTGCCTGATCATCGGGTAGCAGACCGAACAGGCGGTCGGCGGCAGCTTGCTCCTCGGCTTCCATGTTCGGGTTCTGCTGACCGTGGATGGGAACATCGCCGGCATCGACTTCGACGATGTCATGCACCATCAGCATGAACACCACTCTGTCCACATCCACCGGCTGGTTGGCATGCTCAGCCAGGATGCGGGCAAACAGAGTCAGATGCCAGCTGTGTTCCGCACTGTTCTCGCGCCGTTCTCCCGAGGCAATCAGAGTGGCACGGTGTACCGACTTGAGCGCATCGATGGCGACCAGAAACTCGATCTGCGATTTCAGGCGAGGTGCCAGCGGTTCGGACCAGACGGGTAGAGACATGTATTTCGGGCTCGTTCGTGAAGGACAGGGCGCTGACCATAACCGATCGCTGCCAGTCAGGTAAGAGGAATTGCCGGACAGTGAAGCTGGCGGGCAGGTGATAGGTGATTCCAGGTCTCGTGACAGAACAGCGTGGCGGCAGGTTGGTCGAGTCGTCATTTAAAATTTGACCATTTGGAAAAAGATTGCTTTAATCGGATTCATCCCGTGGTCTTCCGGTCCGGATGATGCGCGGCGGCACAGTCTGTAGAGGAGTCCTCAACGATGGCGTCCAGTAGTTACGAACAACTGCAACAAGACCTGCACCCTCCACTGTCCAGGCACGAAGCGGCGGTGGAATCCGACCGTTGCTACTTCTGTCACGACGCGCCCTGCGTGACTGCCTGTCCCACGGGCATCGACATTCCCCTGTTCATTCGGCAGATCAGTACGGATAATCCGACAGGGTCGGCACGGACCATCTTCAACGAGAACATTCTGGGTGGCATGTGTGCCCGGGTCTGTCCCACGGAAACCCTGTGCGAGCAGGCCTGCGTGCGCAACACCGCCGAGGACAACCCTGTCCGCATCGGCGAATTGCAACGCTATGCCACTGACCACCTGATGGAAACCGGTAGACAGCCCTTCGAACGCGCCCCTGCCACAGGCTGCAAGGTGGCCGTCGTCGGCGCAGGTCCGGCAGGATTGGCCTGTGCGCACAGGCTTGCACTACTGGGTCATGAGGTCGATATCTTCGATGCCAGGGGTAAGCCCGGCGGGCTCAACGAATACGGCATTGCGGCCTACAAATCCGTGAATGACTTTGCCCAGCAGGAGGTGGCCTATGTCCTGTCCATCGGTGGCATCACGCTGCGTCAGGATGAAGTGCTGGGGACAGACTTCGTCCTTGATGATCTCAAGCGTGATTATCAGGCAGTGTTTCTCGGTTTGGGCCTGGGCGCGGTCAATGATCTGGGTATCGAAGGCGAAGAGCTGGCAGGTGTCGTTGATGCCATCGAATTCATTGCCGAGCTTCGCCAGAGTCAGGACTATGCAACGCTCGATCCCGGCCAACGCACCCTCGTCATCGGTGGCGGCATGACGGCAATCGATGCTGCCGTGCAGAGTCGCATGCTCGGCTGCGAAGAGGTTACGCTGGCCTACCGCCGAGGGGTCGATCGCATGAATGCCAGCCAGTTCGAACAGGATCTGGCCAAGGTCAATGGCGTGGTGATTCGCAACTGGCTGCAGCCTCTGCGCGTCATTGGCGAGAACGGTCGGGTGACGGGAGTCGAATTTGCCAGAATGAGCGAGGAAGAGGGCCGGTACGGCCCTACGGGAGAGACCGTGATTCTGCCCTGCGACCGGGTGCTCAAGGCGATTGGTCAGCAATTCGTCAACAGTGTTGCCGCAGCAGATGGCGTCACGGCAGTCGAGCTGGACGCAGGGCGCATTCGTGTGGACGAGGAAGGTCGTACCTCGGACCCTCAGGTCTGGGCTGGAGGTGACTGCGTCACCGGTGGCGAGGATCTGACCGTGGCAGCCGTGCAGGATGGCAAGCTGGCTGCCGAATCCATTCATTCAACTCTGACAAAGGGGTAGGCACATGGCTGATCTGAGCAGCGAATTTCTGGGCATCAAATCCCCCAATCCGTTCTGGTTGGCGTCAGCGCCACCGACAGACAAGGAATACAATGTCGTGCGCGCCTTCGAAGCCGGCTGGGGCGGGGTCGTATGGAAGACGCTGGGTGAGGACCCCCATGTGGTCAATGTCAATGGTCCGCGCTATGGCGCCATGTATTCCAATGATCGCACACTGATCGGCTTGAACAACATCGAGCTGATTACCGATCGTCCCCTGCAGGTGAATCTGGACGAGATCACTCGTGTCAAGCGCGAATGGCCCGATCGGGCTGTGGTGGTGTCACTGATGGTGCCTTGCGAGGAACAGAGCTGGAAGAGCATCCTGAAGAAGGTCGAGGATACCGGTGCCGACGGCGTGGAGCTCAACTTCGGTTGTCCGCACGGCATGTCGGAACGTGGCATGGGAGCAGCCGTGGGGCAGGTGCCGGAGTACATCCAGATGGTGGCCGAATGGTGCAAGCAGAATACGCAGTTGCCGGTCATCGTCAAACTGACTCCCAACATCACCGATATCCGGGCACCTGCCAGGGCGGCCATGGCCGGTGGTGCCGATGCGGTATCGCTGATCAACACCATCAATTCCATCATCAGTGTCAATCTCGACACCATGTCGCCGGAACCGTCCATCGATGGCTGGGGGTCCCACGGTGGTTATTGCGGGCCGGCCGTCAAACCCATAGCACTGAACATGGTGGCGGAAATCGCGCGGGATCCGCAAACCGCCGGCATGCCCATTTCGGGCATTGGCGGGGTGACCACCTGGCGTGATGCCGCCGAATTCATGGCACTGGGAGCTGGCAATGTACAAGTGTGTACTGCAGCCATGACCTATGGTTTTCGAATCATCGAGGAGTTGACGCAGGGCCTGTCGGACTGGATGGACGAGCAGGGTTATCGCCACACCAGTGATATCGTCGGCAAGGCGACACCGAACGTCAAGGACTGGCAGAATCTGAACCTCAACTACATCAGCAAGGCTGTCATCGATCAGGATCTGTGTATCCAGTGTGGTCGATGCCATGTGGTTTGTGAGGACACCTCACATCAGGCCATCACTTCCATGGTGGAGGGCAAGCGGCACTTCGAGGTCATCGATGAAGAGTGTGTGGGTTGCAATCTGTGTGTCAGTGTCTGTCCGGTGGTTGACTGCATCTCCATGGAACAGGTCAGTGAAGGCATGGATGTACGTACCGGCAAACCCATCGTCAATGAATATGCCAACTGGACGACTCACCCCAATAATCCGTCCGCCCAGCGTTGATGCTTCTGGGCCAGCGTCAGGCTGGCCATGGCCGGGCTGCTCGAGGGCAGGGAGACGATACGCAGCTGACGCTGCAAGCGTCCTTGCAGCGCGTCGAGGGATGCGCCGCAGTGGCGCACGAGCAGCTTCTCTGCAGCCTTGCCATTGCAGGCAATGCAGTCAAGCTGCGGATGGCGCCTGACCAGGCCGGCAATGTCATTGGCCTGTTCGCTGGCGCGCACGATGCGACTGTCCAGGCTGCCGGGTCTTTCACAGCGAGCCAGGACATCCCACAGCGCATAGCCGCCGGATGTCAGCAGGGTGCAGCGTTGGGTGTAGTCGAATGCCTGCACGGATTCGAAGCTGGCTTCCGACTGACCGCCGATGATCGCCAGCATGATGGGCCAGAAGGCGTTGCGCGGATGGGCGTAGTAGCGAGCGGCAGTCAGCGAGGCCTGACCCGGCATGCTGCCCAGTATCAGCGTGTGTGCTGCACGACCTTCCAGGGGAGCAAAGGATTCTGCCTGACTCATGCTCAGCTGGCGTCAGGCTTGAGAAAACATGACAAGTCCTGTCCCGATCGTCGTGGTTTCGGTAGGCGGCTGTAGTGGTCCTTGCCTTGCGTCATGTCGGGCTCAGGCCTCGTGTCAGTACGAGTTTCAGGGTCTGTTCGGCCTGTGCATACAGGGCTTCTTCCGAACCTTCGTGGAGTGCACTGATCTGGGGGGCAAAGTCTGCATAGTGTTGAGTCGAGGACCAGATGAGGAATATCAGGTGCAGTGGCGCGACCGGAGCCAGTTTCCCCGCATCTATCCAGTCCTGGATTATCCGGCATTTGGCGCTTACCAGGCTCTTCAGCTGATTCTCCAGAAAGGGTCGGATGACCGGACCACCCTGCAGGATTTCATTGGCAAACAGGCGTGAAGCATGTGGAGCCTTGCGAGACAGACGCAGCTTCTGTTGCGCGTACTTCCACAACTCCTCGATGGGATCACCATCGGCGTCGAGTTCTTCGAGCGGGTCCAGCCAGACGGTCAGGGTTCGTGCCAGCACGGCCGCGTAGATATCCTGCTTGGTGTTGAAGTAATACAACACATTGGCCTTGGACATGCCGGCGGTATCGGCAATCTGATCGACCGTGGAGCCGCGATATCCGTTGGAGGCAAACACGTCCAGCGCAGCGCGCACGATACGCGCTTCGTTACGTATCTGGATGCGCGTACGCTTGCGCGGACTCGAGTCTGCTGTCGACACGTCGCCACTGAGATTGATCTCGTCGTCTGCCAAGAGAGTTTCGTAAATTGTTGACCAAGTGGTCAAGGTACGATAGCGTTGAATCAATCACAAGTAAAATCAGTCGAACCCTGAGAGTCCAATCATGATCACGAATCTTGTCGGTGGCCAGCGAGTAGCGACGAGCAGCGGTAGAACGCAGCCAGTCTATAACCCGGCAACCGGAGAAGCCATTGATGAGCTCGGCCTCAGCACGGCGGACGAGGTGGCAGCGGCGGTGGACGTGGCGGCCGAGGCCTTTCCTGCCTGGGCGGCAACGCCCCCCCTGAAACGTGCTTCCATCATGTTTCGCTTCAATGAACTGTTGATCAAGCATGCCGATGACATTGCCCGCGAGATTTCACGCGAACACGGCAAGACTCACGATGATGCTCTGGGCGAGGTGCAGCGTGGTCGGGAAGTGGTCGAGTTCGTGTGTGGCATTCCGCACTTGCTCAAGGGGGAATTCTCGCGCAATGTCGGCCCGCAGATCGATACCTGGTCGGATCGGCAGGCGCTGGGTGTCTGTGCCGGTATCACACCGTTCAATTTTCCGGCCATGGTGCCCTTGTGGATGTACCCGGTAGCCATCGCCTGTGGCAATACCTTCGTGCTGAAACCTTCCGAACGTGATCCGTCGGCAGCGCTCATGGTCGCCGATCTGCTGCATCAGGCCGGCTTGCCAGACGGGGTCCTGAATGTCGTGCACGGTGGCAAGGAGACCGTGGATGCGTTGCTGGACAACCCCAGGGTGCAGGCCATCAGCTTCGTCGGTTCCACCCCCATAGCCGAATATGTCTACCACCGTGGTACTCAGGCGGGCAAGCGAGTACAGGCGCTTGGCGGCGCCAAGAATCACATGGTTGTCATGCCGGATGCCGACATGGATCAGGCGGTCGATGCGCTGATGGGAGCCGGTTTCGGGTCTGCCGGTGAGCGTTGCATGGCCATTTCCGTGGCAGTGCCGGTTGGAGAAGAAACTGCTGACAGACTGGTCGATGCTCTGCGTCCTCGGGTCGAGGCACTGCGAATCGGTCCGTCAGACGACCCCGATGCGGAGATGGGGCCGGTGATCACGGCGGCGGCCAAGCAGAAGATCACCGCGCTGATCGATTCCGGGGTCGAAGCCGGGGCCGAACTGGTTGTCGACGGGCGCGACGTCACATTGCAGGGTTACGAGAATGGCTACTTTCTGGGTGGCTCCCTGTTCGACAAGGTCACAACCGACATGCAGATCTATCAGGAAGAGATCTTCGGACCGGTGCTGGCCGTGGTCCGGGCTGCCAGCTATGACGATGCCGTGACCATGATCAACGATCACGAGTACGGCAACGGTACCGCGATCTTCACACGAGACGGCGATGCCGCACGATCCTTTACCGACAGCATCCAGGTCGGCATGGTTGGGGTGAACGTCCCGATTCCGGTGCCGGTGGCCTATCACAGCTTCGGCGGCTGGAAGCGCTCCCTGTTCGGCGATCACTCCATCTACGGACCGGAAGGCGTGCATTTCTACACGCGTCTGAAAACCATCACCAGTCGCTGGCCCACCGGCATCAAGTCGGGTGCCGTGTTCACCTTTCCAACCTGATTCCGGGCTGTATCGGATTGCCTCATGAACGCGGTGCTTCATGAGTGATCCGGGCGGTTTCGGGGCATTCACTTTTCAGGCTCGCCAAAGACGTC
The DNA here is from genome assembly GCF_052681095.1 of Granulosicoccus sp. 3-233. NCBI lineage: Bacteria > Pseudomonadati > Pseudomonadota > Gammaproteobacteria > Chromatiales > Granulosicoccaceae > Granulosicoccus > Granulosicoccus sp. 3-233. The sequence goes on along the minus strand of NZ_JBQYLE010000005.1, from coordinate 49,695 downwards.
ATTCGTTTCAACCAGCAAGAGGGCAGGACATGGCCATTACCAGCAACATGCGCATCAACAGTGAACGTCTGTGGGATTCACTCATGGAGATGGCGAAGATCGGGCCGGGGATTGCTGGTGGCAACAATCGTCAGACACTGACCGATGAGGATGCCGAAGGGCGTCGCCTGTTCGAGCGCTGGTGCAAGGAAGCGGGCTTGAGCATGGGCATCGACAGGATGGGCACCATGTTCGCCAGGCGTGAGGGCAGTGACCCCGATGCCTTGCCGGTCTACGTCGGCAGTCATCTGGATACCCAGCCCACGGGTGGCAAGTACGATGGCGTGCTGGGGGTGCTCGGTGGTCTGGAGATCATCCGTCAGCTCAACGACATGAAGGTCACCACACGACACCCGATCGTCGTGGTCAACTTCACCAATGAAGAAGGTACGCGGTTTGCCCCGGCCATGGTAGCCAGTGGGGTGTTCGCCGGCATGCATACGCTGGAATGGGCCTATGACCGGACCGATGCCGAGGGCAAGCGTCTCGGTGACGAGCTGCAGCGGGTGGGCTATCTGGGTGAAGAGGAAGTCGGTGCCCGGAAGATGCATGCCTTCTTCGAACTGCACATAGAGCAGGGGCCCATCCTGGAAAACGAAGGCAAGGACATCGGGGTGGTCACCCACGGACAGGGGCTGAAGTGGCTGGAAGTGACGCTCATCGGCAAGGAGAGTCACACCGGGTCCACGCCGATGCCAATGCGGGTCAATGCCGGCCTGGGCATGGCACGCATGACAGAACTGGTCAACGAGATCGCGCTGAGTCATGCACCCCATGCCGTGGGGGCCATCGGTCACTGCGATGTCTATCCCAATTCACGCAACATCATCCCCGGCAAGACGGTTTTTACCGTCGACTTCCGGCATCCTGAAAAGGACGTCATCACCGATATGGAAACACGCTTTCGGGCGGGTGCGAAGGAGATAGCCGATGGTATCGGCCTGCAGATGTCCATCGAAGAGGTGGGCGGATTCGATCCGGTGGCCTTTGACGAGAACTGTGTCACGGCCGTTCGCAATGCAGCGGAACGACTCGGATACAGTCATCGGGATCTGGTATCGGGCGCCGGCCACGATGCCTGCTGGATCAATCGCGTGGCGCCGACTGCCATGGTGATGTGCCCTTGTGTCGATGGCCTGTCGCACAACGAGGCCGAGGAGATCTCGCCCGAATGGGCGGCAGCGGGCACCAATGTGCTGTTCCATGCTGTTGTGGAAACAGCCGGTATCGTTGACTGAACCGTGGTGAACAGTCAGCACACAGGATTCACATTCGTCGAGTCAGCATCACAGGAGTCACAGACAACATGAGCAAGGTGATCAGGGGAGGTACGGTCGTTACTGCCGACCGGAGCTACAAGGCCGACGTCAGGATCGACAATGGTGTCATCACACGGATTGGCGAGAATCTCACTGCAGACGAAACACTCGACGCCACCGGTTGTTATGTCATGCCGGGTGGTATCGATCCGCATACGCATCTGGAAATGCCATTCATGGGCACGTATTCCTCCGACGATTTCGAGTCCGGTACCCGTGCGGCCCTGTCCGGTGGTACCACCATGGTGGTGGACTTCTGCCTGCCGGCGCCGGGTCAGTCACTGCTCGAAGCACGGCAGATGTGGGACAACAAGACCGTCAAGGCATCGTGTGATTTTTCCTTTCACATGGCCATCACCTGGTGGGACAAGCAGGTCTTCGAGGAAATGGAGAAGGTGGTCGACAGCGGCATCAATACCTTCAAGCATTTCATGGCCTACAAGGGCGCCCTGATGGTCAATGACGAAGAACTGTATTCGTCATTCAAGCGTTGCTCGGCACTGGGTGCCATGCCGCTGGTGCACGCCGAGAACGGTGATGTCGTGGCGCAGCTGCAAGCCAGCCTGATGGCTGAAGGCAACAGTGGCCCCGAGGCGCATGCCTATTCGCGTCCGCCGCAGGTGGAAGGCGAGGCGGTGAACCGGGCCGTCATGATTGCCGACATGGCTGGTGTTCCGCTGTATGTCGTGCATGTATCCTGCGAAGAAGCCCATGAGGCGATTCGGCGTGCACGGCAGCTCGGAAAACGGGTCTATGGTGAACCGCTGGTGCAACACCTGACCCTGGACGAATCCGAATATGCCAACCCGGATTGGGATCATGCTGCGCGGCGAGTCATGTCACCGCCATTTCGCAGTGCGGTCCATCAGGATTCACTGTGGGCAGGTCTGGCGGCGGGCAGCCTGCAGGTCGTGGCCACCGATCACTGCGCCTTCACCACCGAACAGAAGCGCATGGGGCTGGGTGATTTCACGCAGATTCCGAACGGCACCGGCGGTCTGGAAGATCGCCTGCCTGTGCTCTGGTCACGCGGAGTCAACACGGGTCGATTGACCATGAACGAGTTCGTGGCAGTGACCTCCACCAACATAGCCAGAATCCTGAACATGTATCCGAAGAAGGGTGCCATTGTCGAAGGTGCAGATGCCGACATCATCGTCTGGGACCCGGAGCGCACCAAGACCATCACGGCAGCCACACAGCAATCGGCCATCGACTACAACGTTTTCGAAGGTTTCGAACTGAAGGGTCTGCCGCGTTTCACCCTGACGCGTGGCCAGTGTGTCGTGACGGAAGACAGCATCGACACTCGGGAAGGGCATGGCAAATTCGTTGCGCGAGACGCCTATCCAGCCGTCAACCGTGCCTTGTCACAATGGAAGGAGCTGACAGCACCTCATCCGGTGCAGCGTGATCCATCGAAGATGCCTGCTGGTGTCTGATGCGAGCAAGGGCCGGAATCTGCCGATATGAATGACGCTTCCAGGGTCATCGAAGTCAATGGACTATCCTTGATCTTTCCCACCAGCGATGGCGATGTACACGCCTTGCAGGACATCGATCTGACCATCAACCGGGGGGATTTCGTCTCTTTCATAGGTCCCTCGGGATGTGGCAAGACGACGTTGCTGCGGGTGATTGCCGATCTGGAGCAGGCGACTGGCGGCTCCATCGAAGTGAACGGCATGAGTCCGGAGGAGGCACGCCTGGCCCGGGCCTACGGGTATGTGTTTCAGGCGGCCTCGCTGTATCCATGGCGCACCATTGCCAGCAATGTTGCACTGCCGCTGGAAATCATGGGCCTCAAGGCGGAGGAGATCCGCTCTCGTGTCGAACAGAATCTGGCACTGGTGGAACTGGCGGGATTTGGCAAGAAGTATCCCTGGCAGCTGTCCGGTGGCATGCAGCAGCGAGCATCCATTGCCCGTGCTCTGGCAGTCGAGCCCGACCTGTTGCTGATGGATGAGCCGTTCGGGGCTCTGGACGAGATCGTGCGGGATCACCTCAACGAACAGTTGCTGAAGCTCTGGGCCAAGACCAACAAGACCGTGGTCTTCGTGACCCACTCCATTCCGGAAGCGGTGTTTCTATCCAACCGGATCGTGGTCATGTCGCCGCGACCGGGACGCATCCATGAAATCATCGACAGTGACCTGCCGGTAGAGCGGGATCTGTCGATACGTGAAACGCAGTCGTTTCTGCAATTGGCCAACCGGGTACGCGATGGCTTGCGTGCCGGTCACGGCTACGACGAGGTGTCCTGACATGGTGTCACGCCATGTGAGTGCGGTGATACCGGTTGCAGTCGTGACGCTGGCCATTGTGCTGTTGTGGTATGTCGGCGCCGCGTTATTGAATCTGGCCTGGGAGAGAAGCGTTGCCGAGCGTAACGGCACCACGCCCACGACCATGCAGATGCTGCGCAACACCATGCAGCAGGAGCGTCCGGTGCTACCGGCTCCTCACCAGGTGGTGCAGGAAATCATCGATACCACCGTGCACAAGAAGATCACCTCCAAGCGATCACTGATCTACCACGCCGGCGTGACCTTGTCATCGTCGATGCTCGGCTTTCTGATGGGCACATTGCTGGGTATCGTACTGGCGGTCATCATCGTTCATGACGATGCCCTGAACAAGAGTCTGTTGCCCTGGATCATTGCCTCGCAGACCATTCCGATACTGGCGATTGCACCGATGATCATCGTGGTCCTCAATGCCGTCGGCATTCAGGGGCTGTTGCCCAAGGCTTTCATCTCGATGTACCTGAGCTTCTTTCCGGTAGCGGTCGGCATGGTCAAGGGACTGAACTCGCCCAGCAGCAGTCATCTGGACCTGATGAGAACCTACAGTGCCTCCAGCTGGCAGACATTCTTCAAGTTGCGGTTGCCGACCTCCCTGCCGTTTCTGTTCACCAGCATGAAGGTCGCCGTGGCCATTTCGGTGGTGGGTGCCATCGTTGCCGAGCTGCCAACCGGTGCTGTTGCTGGTCTGGGGGCACGCTTGCTGGCTGGATCCTATTACGGGCAGACCGTGCAGATCTGGTCGGCTCTGGTCGTGGCTTCGGTACTGGCCGCCTTGCTGGTAGTTCTGGTGGGTGTTCTGGGTGACTGGGTAAACCGTCGTATGGGGCTGGCCCATGGCTGAGTCGGTGAACCTGCATACCATTACCGGGCAGCTGCCGTCGGCCAGGCCGTACCGCTACCGCATCATGGAGCGCATCCTGTTCACCGGAGCGAGCATTCTTGCGGTGCTCGGTGTGCTGTTGCAAGGCCCTTGGCAGACCGCTCTGGCGATACTCGCCGTGGCGCTCATTGCCTTTCTGCAGATCAGGCGCTCGCGTCTGCTCGCCGCCTTTGCCACGGGGGCGATGGCGCTGGTGGCAGCCAACAGTCTGCTTGCCCTGGTGGATGAACCCGGCGCGACCAACGCCGGTTTCTGGTGTCTGGTCGCCGCTGCCTGGCTTCTGGCCTGGGGCAGTGTGGGGCAACTGGCTGCCATCCGGACACTGTCGCGTAGCTACCGCACGTTTCTCGGCGTGCTCATTCCCGTGCTGTTCGGTCTCTGGCTGCTGATCCTGTGGGAGCTGCTGACCCGTGGCCTGAATGTGCCGCAAGTGCTGCTGCCGGCGCCCAGCCAGATCGGTCAGCGCTTCGTGGAATCCAGCGCCATTCTGTGGATGGACTTCAAGCAGACCTTTCTCAGAGCGGTACTGATCGGCTATGCCATTGGCTGCGGGGCCGGTTTCATGGTGGCGATACTGATCGATCGTTCGCCGTTTCTGCAACGCGGGCTGTTACCCATCGGCAATCTGGTGTCGGCACTGCCGATCGTCGGTGTGGCGCCTATCATGGTCATGTGGTTCGGTTTCGACTGGCCTTCGAAAGCAGCGGTCGTGATCATCATGACCTTCTTCCCGATGCTGGTGAACACCGTCTCCGGGCTGGCGGCGGCGCAACCCATGCAGCACGACCTGATGAAGACCTATGCTGCCAGTTACTGGCAGAGCCTGTTCAAGCTGCGCATACCCGAAGCCCTGCCATTCATCTTCAATGCACTGAAAATCAACTCGACTCTGGCCATGATCGGCGCCATCGTGGCTGAATTCTTCGGTACGCCAACCCTGGGGATGGGCTTCCGAATTTCCACCGAAGTAGGGCGCATGAACGTGGATATGGTGTGGGCAGAAATCGCAGTGGCAGCACTGGCCGGCTCATTGTTCTATGGCCTTGTCGCCTTGCTGGAGAGAATTTTCACGTTCTGGCATCCCTCCGTTCGCAGCTAGTCTTCCGCTGGTGGAGGCGAACGGCAAGAGTGTCCCGGGCAAGCTGTAAAACCTGTACCTGAAGAGGAAATTGGAGCAAGCATGAAACGAATGAAATACGGCACGACGATGGCTGTTCTGGGTGGAACGATGCTGGGTGCATCCTTCCAGGTCAGCGCGGCAGATGATGTTGCCCTGCAGCTCAAATGGGTAACGCAGGGGCAATTCGCCGGCTACTATGTGGCTCAGGACAAGGGCTTCTACGAGGAGGCCGATCTGAATGTCACGATCAAGCCTGGGGGGCCTGACATCGCACCTCCACAGGTCATCGTGGGAGGCGGCGCCGATGTCATCGTCGACTGGATGCCCTCTGCACTGGCCAGTCGGGAAAAGGGTGTTCCTCTGGTCAACATCGCACAGCCCTTCAAGCGCTCCGGCATGATGCTGACCTGTCTGAAGGAAACCGGCATCACGTCTCCGGACGATTTCAAGGGGCGCACGCTGGGCGTGTGGTTCTTCGGTAACGAGTATCCCTTTCTGAGCTGGATGTCGGCACTGGGAATTCCGACCGACGGCGAGGAGAACGGTGTCACCGTGCTAAAGCAGGGCTTCAATGTGGATCCCCTGCTGCAGAAGCAGGCGGACTGTATCTCGACCATGACCTACAACGAGTACTGGCAGGTCATCGATGCCGGCATCAGCGAAGAACAACTGGTGGTTTTCAAGTATGAGGATACCGGCGTATCGACGATGGAAGATGGTCTCTACGTGCTGGAGGAGAACCTGCAGGATGAGGCCTTCGTCGACAAGATGGCGCGATTCGTGGCGGCCAGCATGAAAGGTTGGGAGTACGCTCGGGAGAATCCGGATGAGGCGGCAGACATCGTGCTGGAAAATGATGCCAGTGGCGCACAGACGGAAAAGCATCAGCAACGCATGGTTCGAGAGGTCAACAAACTGACAGAAGGCAGTGATGGCTCTCTGGACCCGGCGGACTACGAGCGAACCGTGCAGACATTGTTGTCCGGCGGTTCGGATCCGGTCATAACCAAAGAGCCGGAAGGTGCCTGGACATCCATTGTCACGGATAAAGCGCTGGCCATGTAGGCCGGAAGGGCGTACTTTGGTGCGCCCTGTTTCACGGAAAATCGCGTGGCATGTCAGATCAGAGTAAGTCGGGTCCCGGTGCAATCGCACCGAGGCCCAGTATCGGTCTGGTGGTGGGGATTCTGGTACTGGCATCCAGTGTCAGCATCATGTCGACGGACATGTATACGCCAAGCCTGCCGGATCTGGCCATCTGGTTCGATACCACACCCACTCATGTCAAGCTGACCATCAGCCTGAACATGCTGGCCTTCGGCCTGGCGCAGCTGATTCATGGCCCCTTGTCCGATCGTTTCGGGCGTCGGCCGGTCATGATGTGTTCTCTCGTGTCTGTCGCCGTTCTGTGTCTGGCCTGTGCCGCTGCACAGAGCATTGATCAGCTGATCGCTGCCAGAGTCCTGCTGGGATTTGCTGCGGGCGCCGAAGCCGTGGTGGGGCTGGCCATCATCAAGGATCTCTATTCCGAAAAGGAGCAGGTCAAGGCGCTGGCACTGCTGGGCATGGTGATTGCCGTGGCACCGGCCATTGCCCCCATACTGGGCGGCTATATTCATGTGGCCTTTGGCTGGCAGGCCAATTTCTTCGTGATTGCCCTGATGTCTCTGCTGGCGGTAGCCTTTGTGGCCAGGCTGCTGCCGGAGTCCACTCAGGCCGATCCTGAAGCACTGCAGCCGACTGTCGTGTTCAATGGCTACCGGGGCCTGCTGGGCAATTCGGATTTTCTGACCCATACCGCCATGCTGGGAGTGGCTCTGGGGCTCGTTTTCGTGTTTGTCACGGGCGCTCCTTTCGTCCTGATGGACTTGATGGGGGTGCCTGCTGATGAATTCGGTTATTACCAGGCCGGCATCGTGGTGGCCTTCTTTCTGGGTAGTGTGCTGGCGTCGCGATTGGCCGATCACTGGCAGGCCAGCTCACTGTTGACACTGGGGGTGACCCTGGTGGGCGGTGGGGCGGTGACACTGACTCTGGTGGTCATGCTGGGTGTGGCAAGTCCCGTGACTCTGACGGCGGCCTATTCGGTCATGACCTTCGGCATGGGGCCGTTGTTTGCGGTAGCGCCGAGTCGAGCACTGCGCTCCATCCAGGGACAGGCGGGCACCGCATCGGCCATGTTGAGCGGGATCGAGCAGTGCATGGCAGGCATGGCCGCTGTGATGATCAGTCTGCTCAACGACGGAACGGCCAGACCGATGGCCATCATGTGCATGGTGTTGGCCGTGTTGTTGATTCTGCTGTTCACGCGTTCGCGGGCAGAGGATCGTCTGCGTGAACAGGCCCTGGTGGGTATGCGGCTCTGAGACCCTGCCCTGCGAAAGAGGTCGTGTCGCTACGGGAAATCAGAGGCGGGGCATGATCGCTGCCCGAACTGCCCGAACTGCCCGAACTGCCCGAACTGCTTGAATTGCTTGAATTGCTTGAATTGCTTGAATTGCTTGAATTGCTTGAACCGGCGGAGTTGTCCGAGTTGCCGTGGATGGCCGGACGGGCGTCGGGGGCAAGGCGCGGGATCGACCACGCCTTGACCTTGGCGGCAACTACTCAGTCAGCCTGACTGTCATCACTGACATACCGTTCCATCAGGGCGATGCCGGCTGCACCGGCCAACATCAGCAGGATGGCAATCCAGGTGCTGCCGTCCGTCAGTGCCGGCAGAAACCAGTCGTAGCTGGTGACGACCTCGCGGGGCGGTTTGCCCACCCGTTCAACGGTATGGGTTATCGCGTTCTTCCAGGGCCAGATGACAACCAGAGAACCGATGACGAATCCCGTCATGACCGCCAGCGTGACGTCGGCGAAGCGCTTGAAGACCCAGGACAGGATGTGCGAGAACGCCACCAGGCCAAATGCGCAACCCAGTGCCAGCGGGATCAGTATGCTCAGGGAAAACGCGCTGATGGCACCCAGAACCAGCGCATAGTTGCCAAGCAGGATGAGCACGAAGGAACCGGACAGCCCCGGCAGGATCATGCTGCTGATGGCCAGCACTCCGCACAGGAACATATACGCCATGCCGTCATTCTGTGAAGCCGGGGCCAGCATGGCAATGCCCATGGCAACAGCTGTACCGACCAGCAGGGCCAGTATCACTGACAGATTCCACTGTCGAACTCCGCGGGCAACGTACAGGATGGACAGCAGGATCAGGCCGAAGAAGAAGGCCATCGTGTAGCGTTCATGGTATGCCAGCAGGTATTCGAAGAGTCTGGCCAGGGAGATGATGCTGACGGCGACACCAGCGAGCAGGGTGAACAGCCATTGGCCGTCGACATGTTGCCAACAGGCTTTCCACTGGCCGCTGAAGAACAGGCGAGCGGCAGTCAGATCGCAGCGTTTGATGGCATTGATCAGGCGTTCATAGATGCCGGTGATGAGGGCAATGGTTCCGCCTGAAACGCCGGGTATGACATTGGCTGCACCCATGGCGAGCCCCTTGAAAAACAGACCGAGTGCGGCATTCATGAGGGATCTACATCGTCCAGGCTGGCAAGAATCGGGAGCATCCAGGGTTTGTTCTGGCTGATCTCGTCATGGGTCAGCCCGCTGAGTTCATAGGGCATGACCAGCCAGTCGTCAGAGGTGTTCACGTAGTAGTCCGGTTTCAGGGTCGTGCGATTGTGAGCGGGTTTGTACCAGGGCACGGCGATGCGTACATCCGCTGGCATGTTGTTCTTCAGTCGAGCTGTCAGGCGTCGAATCACGGCGCTGCTGGTCAGGCCGGAACTGAACACGTCGTCGACGATCAGCAGGGAATCATCCCGGTCGAGCGTATCCAGCAGGTATTGGGTGCCGTGAATGCGAATCTCGGTTTCCGGGTTGTCGACCATCTGCTGATAGCTGGCCAGGCCCCGATAGGAAGTTCGAATGGCAATGTGATCGGTAGGAATGCCGATGTACTGCAGACACTCCTGCACGGCAATGCCCACGACACTGCCGCCACGCCACAGACCGACGATGAAGGTGGGACGAAATCCGCTTTCGGCGATCTGCACACCGAGCCGGTAGGCGTCGTGCAGCAGATCGGTTTCGGTAACGTAGTGTTTGGCTTGCACAATGGGGTGCCTGCAGTGACTCGAGGGAAGCTGGTGTCCGGTTCCGGGCGTTGTGCACAAGGCGAGACAGGAATCGGGGCATCAGGGTGGGCAGTTTAACCAATTTGGCTGTACGGTGGCGGCAACACAGTCAGGCCTGACAAGCGTGGCTCTTCAGGTAAACTCCGCCCATGAGCGAGAAACTGTATCTGAATCCCCAGCAACTGCTGGAAGACTCCTTTTCACTGGCGGCCGAGGTCTATCGCAGCGGGTTTCGTCCCAGCTTCATCGTGGCGGTCTGGCGGGGAGGCGCCCCCATGGGTATAGCGATGCAGGAACTGCTGGCCTATCGGGGGGTGCACTCAGATCACATTACCGTGCGTACCTCGTCCTACCACGCCATCGATCAAAAGGCCAGCCAGGTACAGGTCTTCAATCTGAATTACCTGGTACGCAAGATCAGCGCGGAAGATCGCCTGCTGATCGTCGATGACGTCTACGATACTGGCCGCAGTGTGCAGGCGATCATCGAGACACTGCGCGAGAGGACCCGACGTAACCTGCCTCATGATATTCGAGTGGCAGTGCCATACTACAAGCCGAGTCGCAACCAGACCGGCAAGGCGCCGGATTACTATCTGCACGAAACCGACCAGTGGCTGAAGTTTCCGCATTCACTGGAAGGTCTGTCGCATGACGAAGTCCGCAAAAGCCGACCTGAGCTGGCAGCCATACTCGACAAATATCTGACGCAAAGCGCGCCATAGTGTACAGATCTGTATCTGTTTCACGAATCGTGTTGAGCACTTACCTGCAATGATGGCAAAGCGGTACACTCTGCTGCAACGCGGTAAGGCCATTCCGGGATGATCGCCTTGCCATATCGCTGGTCAAGCTGACCTTCGCCATTGCGCAAGTTGCCACAACGTAACCCATGAGTGCACAGCCCGACAGATCACACACTGCCCAGATAGTGGACATGGTGAGATTGCTGGATTCGTCCAGTCGCCGGCGAGAGTCCTGCCAGGTCGAGCAACGGGGTTCGGCGTTGTTGTTGTCCATCCGGCAGAGCCTGCGATACCAGGCATCCGTCGGGCTCGATGACATGCCAGGACTGCAAAGCGAATACCCGAAACCACAACTCGATGCCTATCTGGGCCAGGTGCGTCGATTGCTCGATGCACAGTTCGGTCGACTGCGCGTGTATCGCTATCGACAGGCTTTCATCGTCGGTCATCACAATCTCGAGGGACTGATAGCCGGTTTGTTGCGCGTTCAGTATTACGCCAGACAGCTTCAGCTGACCGACCGGGATTCCCGTCCTGTGCCAAGCCTCGGCTGGGGAGTGGGTGCGACGGTTCTGGAAGCGGACAACGAGCGCGCAAGGCGGCGTCGTTCAAATCGCTGATTCACCGCTCGATCCGCCATTTGCGCCTTTGCGGCGTAAACGTGATTCCAGGCGTCGCAGCAGCAAGGACAGAACGATCGTGACCAGCAGGTAGATGTAGGCGACGATATTGTAGGTTTCCATGAAGCGAAAGGAGCCTGCCGCATAGATCTTTCCCAGCTGCGTGATGTCCGCCACGCCGAGCACCGACACCAGCGCCGAGTCCTTGATCATGGCAATGAAGTCATTGCCCAGTGGCGGCAGAATGGTTCGAAAGGCCTGGGGAAAGATGACGTAGCGAAACCGGCTCAGAGGCGACAGTCCCAGCGATAGCGCCGCTTCGGTCTGGCCACGTCCGACCGAGAGTATGCCGGCGCGAAACACCTCTGCAATGAATGCCGAGTAGCCCAGAGTCAGCGCCAGTATGGCCCGCCACATCAATGAGAAATCGCGGGTACGAATCGGCTGTTCCAGCCAGGGTTCCAACAGGGTGTTGGCCAGAGCCACGACTGCCGGTGCCGCGACAAAGGCAATGTAGAACAACAATACAAGCATGGGTATGCCGCGCATGATCTCGATATAGAATCGTGCGCACTGGCGGACAATCAGCCAGGGCGACAGAACCGCAGCGGCCAGCAGCAGTCCCAGAGCGCTGGCCAGGGCAAAGGCCGTTACCGTGACGAAGGCCGTGATGCCGATGCCCCTGGCCAGCACATCGAAGACTTCTGCATACAGTTCATCGTTGACTATGCGGTAGCCGAGCCACAGTCCGATTGCCAGTGTGGCCAGCAGCCACCAGGGGAAATCGCCGGCCGAGGGGTCTGTCTGATCCTTGCCTTGCTGCACGTGTTCAGTGCCTCGACAGCGGTGTCGGCAAGGCCTGTGGGGATACCGTCATCGAAGAATCATTCACCCAGCTTGTAGTCGAGAAACCAGGTGACATTCAGTTGATCCAGAGTGCCGTCCGCCTTCATGCTGGCAATGCCGGCGTTGATCGGTTCCACCAGGTCGGAACCCTTTGGAAAGATGAAGCCGAAATCTTCGCTGCCCATGGCCTCTCCCACCAGCTTGAAAGTGTCGGGGTTGGCCGTGACATAACCGTTGCCGGCTGTGCCGTCTGTCAGCACCAGATCGACATCGTTGCTGCGCAAGGCCTGAATCGAGGCGCCGAAGGTCTCGAAAAGCCTGATCCGCGGATTCTGCTCGTTGCCATCGAGTACCTCGTAGACGGCGGTGTAGAAGGGCGTGGTGCCCGCCTGAGCGCCGATCAGCCCATCTTCCAGCGCCGCGAACTCCTCGGCATTGGCAAAGCGATCCTCGTCGGCCCGTACCAGCATGAACATTTCGGAGCGCATGTAGGGATCGGAAAAATCCACCTTCTCGCGACGATCGTCCCGAATCGTGATGCCGGTCATGCCGATATCGTATTGAGCCTCGCTGACGGCCGGGATCATGGCGTCCCAGCTGGAGTTTTCGATGATCAGGGTGAAATCGAGTCGTCTGGCCAGTTCTCGCATGGCGTCGTATTCCCAGCCGATGGCCTCTCCGGTCTTCGGATCGACAAACTGCAGGGGAGGGTAGGCGTTTTCCGTGACAACCACGACTTCACGGCCTTCCAGGTCGGGCAGCTCGTCGGCACTGACCAGGCCCGGCAGCAGTGCAGCGATCAGTGTCGCAAAGATTGCGGCGGCCAAGGGGCGGCTTGCAGCTCTGGCGATGAGATGTCGGCGCAGCGGGCAGGCAGCAGTGCTGAGAATTCTGCGGCCTTGTGGTCGTTTCTTGTCTGAAGAAGTCTTGTTCATGATGGCAGGCGTTTGTCGTGGACAGGTCGTAGCGGCATTGTGATGGGCCAGCGCCGAGTGTGCAAGCCGCTCCGGAGCCTGGCTGAGCTACAGATTCCAGCCCAGCCATTGGCTGAGCAGATACAGCAGGCTGCAGGCAATCAGTCCGATGCTCCAGACCTTCATCCAGAGGATCCGGCCATGTCGCCCGGCAATGTACAGGCAGATTCCGATGACGATGGACATGACCATGGACAGCGTCAGCATGTCGTGCATGGTTTCGCCGTAGGGCACCGTCGGATCAGGAGCTGCGTTCTCGGGATATCTCATCGGGTGGCAAGCGGCTGCGATGACCATCATGATAGCGCGTTGGTATAGCCTTGCCAGCAAGCACGGCCCGATCGGCAGGACAATCCGGGTGAGGGCGGCAGTCCTGATCTGTACAGGCGGCTGTCTGTCCGAGAGTCTCGTCTGCAGATACCCTGGCGGTACGCAGGAATGCTGTTCGGCAGAAGGAATCCCGCGAAAGTGCTCTGGAGGATCACTTTCGCGGGGAGGGGCCGGATCGAATCTGCGATGCGGCCAATGGCTTGACGAGTCGAATTCTACGGTAATGCTCTCGAGCGGCGCGGACCCAGGTCGCTGTTTTGGCCAATCGACTGCGTCAAGGACAGAGAACTGTCGATCAGCCGTGTATTTGGCGTATCACCAGTGTCTGCACGGCGCGACCCACCGGACCTTGCGCATCGAACAGCAGTGCATCGGCCAGGCCGATACCATCCGGCTCCCAGTAGTTGACACTGTCAGTGCCCAGCCACTCGCCAACCGGATCCCTGTGCAGAATCAGCGTCAGGTCGGCATTCATGAAGGTCACCTCCCCGGGTTCCGCGTTGCGGCCGAAGGCATTGCCGCAGTCGGCCAATGGGCAGATGCGCTGAAACGGGCTGGCAGTCTCATTGCGTAACAGCGGTACGGTCTTCATCCAGGCTCGGGTGGGGCCGGGGCTGCTGTCCTGACCGGCCGGGTAGCGCACGCTGACCCCGTTGCCGTTGAAAGCCGGTTTGTCATGCAGGGTCTGGCGAATCGGAAAGTCGCCGGGCAAGGCGTCATCCGGCTTGCCCAGGTCCCGGTGATGCGTCGGAAAATCACAGGGCTCGGCAGGTTTCAGGTGCAGACCCGCGGCCGTGATGATGCTGCGTCCATCCTGGTCCAGCAGGCTGGCCTCGGACAGGCAGACGGTACGACCCCGGCGTACGGTGTTGGCTGTCACGCTGAATCCGGCGAATGGCACCGGACGTTGCAGATTGACCGTCAGACGACTCAGTCGGTGCTCGGGAAACAGCTGCTCGACGGCCCGCGCGAGCAGGCCGGTAGGAGGACCGGCATGACAGGCGTGTTCGTCCCAGGGCCCTCGGCTGTGCTCGGTGGGCTGAAACCACTGACCATCGTTTGTGGTGAAGAAGCAGTCACTCATGACCTGGCACCTCCTGGTACGCCTTGCGGGTCAACAGCATGCCATATACCGACACCTTCACGACTTGAACAGCTCGGCCAGATAGGGTGCCGTTCGGGAGCGTTTCGATGCCGCGATCTTCTTCGGTGTACCTCGAGCCACGATCTTGCCGCCGCCGGTGCCGCCCTCCGGTCCCATGTCGATGATCCAGTCGGCCTCGGCCATGATGTCCAGATTGTGTTCGATCACGATGACGGAATTGCCGGCTTCCACCAGACGATGCAATACGTGGATCAGGTTTTCCACATCGGCCATGTGCAGACCGACGGTGGGCTCATCGAGGATGTACAGCGTGTGCACGTTGACGATGTTCTTGCCCGAGGAATCCTTGACGGTCGGTTTTGCCTTGGCCAGCTCCGATACCAGCTTGATGCGCTGCGCCTCGCCACCGCTCAGGGTGCGACTTTGCTGGCCCAGAGTCAGGTAACCGAGGCCGACGTCCTGCAGCAGTTTCAGTGCATGATGAATGCTGACATGCGCGTCGAAGAATTCGACCGCCTCGTCCACGTTCATCATCAGCACTTCTCCGATGGACTTGTCCTTGTACCTGACCGACAGCGTCTCATGGTTGAAGCGCTGGCCATTGCAGACCTCGCACAGCACGCGGACATCGGGCAGAAAGCTCATTTCAATGCGTTGCATGCCCTGACCACCGCACTCGTCACAACGCCCATCGCCGGTATTGAACGAGAAACGACTGGCGTTGTAACCGCGAATACGTGCTTCGGTGGTATCGGCAAACAGTCGGCGAATATTGTCCCAGAAGCCGATGTAGGTGGCCGGACAGGAGCGGGAAGTCTTGCCAATGGGGGTCTGGTCGACTTCCAGCAGGCGGGAAATGCTTTCCCAGCCGGTAATCGCCTCGCAGCCTGTCAAGGGGCCCAGCTTGCGTTTTCGTTTCTGGGCATTCAGCACGCGCAGATTGTCGTGCACGACATCCCGTATCAGGGTGCTCTTGCCCGAGCCGGAAACGCCGCTGACACAGACCAGCTGGCCCAGCGGAATGTCCACCGAAACGTTCTTCAGATTGTGCAGGGTGGCGTTCTTCACCTGCAACTGCAACTCGGGTTTGCCGCGAGGAGGGTAGAGTGGATGTTGCAGGGGCTTGTCCAGCAACCGTCCGGTAACCGATTGCGGGTTCCTGCGCACCTGGGCAACCGTGCCTGCCGCAACGATCTCCCCGCCGCGAATACCGGCACCGGGCCCGATGTCGATGATATGGTCGGCACTGAGGATGGTCTCCTCATCGTGTTCGACCACCACGATCGTATTGCCCTTTTTCTGCAGTCTGGCGAGGGTATCGAGCAACATGCGATTGTCTCGAGGATGCAGGCCGATGGTAGGCTCATCGAGGATGTAGCATACACCCTGCAGATTGGAGCCCAGCTGTGCGGCCAGCCGGATGCGCTGCGCTTCACCCCCGCTGAGTGTGGGAGCAGAGCGATCCAGAGACAGATAGGACAGCCCCACTTCGTCCAGAAAGGACAGGCGCGAGTTCAGTTCCTTGAGACTGTCTCGGGCAATGGCGGCCTGCCGCTCGTCAAGTCTGATCGAGGCGAAGACCTTGCCCGCCTCGACAATGGACAAGGTGGTGTAATCAGCGATGTTCCAGTCCTGAAAGTACACCGAAAGCGATTCGGGCTTGAGCCGCTGCCCGTGACAAGCCGTGCAGATGACCGACTCCTGGTCGGCGCCTGACCAGCTGCGCTCTTCACCGGTCTGTTCCTCATCGAAGCCCGGAATGATCTCACCGGTTCCGAAACATTCCTGACACCAGCCGTGGCGTGAATTGTAGGAGAACATGCGTGGATCCAGTTCGGCGAAACTGCGCTGGCAGGAGGGGCAGGCACGCTGGGTGGAAAACAGCTTCTCGTTGCTGCGACTGGTGCCGATCTTCACGACCCCGCTGCCGAAATCGATGGCGCGCTGGATCAGCGCCTGCAGTTCGGCTTCGTTGCGCACATCCACCGTGACACTTGCCACCGGCAGGTCGATGGTGTGCTCCTTGAAGCGATCGAGCCGTGGCCAGTTGGCTGTCGGTAATGCCTTGCCATCCACGCGCAGAGTCTCGAAGCCCTTGTTCAGCGCCCACTTTGCCAGGTCGGTGTAGTAGCCCTTGCGATCGACAATCAGGGGCGCATGCAGGTGGATCGTCTTGCCGCGATGGCGCTTGAGAACCTGGGCGGTAATGGCATCGACCGATTGTGCGGATATCGCTACTTCGCAATCGGGACAGTACTGCACGCCCAGTTTGACGAACAGCAGCCGCAGAAAATGATAGATCTCGGTCATTGTGGCAACCGTGCTCTTGCGGCCACCGCGACTGGTGCGCTGTTCGATGGCGACCGTAGGCGGGATGCCGGTAATGGCATCGACATCGGGTCGGGAGGCGGGTTGGACAAACTGGCGAGCGTAGGCGTTCAGTGATTCCAGGTAACGACGCTGGCCCTCGTTGAAGAGTATGTCGAATGCCAGGGTGCTCTTGCCACTGCCGCTCATGCCGGTGATGACAGTCAACCGGTCACGCGGAATGTGGACGTCGATATTCTTCAGATTGTGTTCACGGGCCTTGTGTACCTCGATGGCGTCACCGGGTTCAGGCAGGGGTACCAGTGCCTGGGTGGGTGCAATGGGTTCGGCAACGGCCGAGATGCGCAGTCGGTCACTGGCTTCCTGATAATCACGCAACGAGGCTGCGGTGACGCTGCTTGCGTGGCTCATTATCTGTTGCGGGGTGCCTGTACACACGATTTCCCCACCCGCTTCGCCACCGGCCGGGCCCAGGTCGATGATCCAGTCTGCATTGGCAATGACGTCCAGATTGTGCTCGATGACCACCAGGGAATGACCCTGTTCCACCAGTTGTTCGAAAGCCCCCAGCAACTTGTCGATATCCTCGAAATGCAAGCCGGTAGTCGGTTCATCGAACAGGAACAGCGTCTTGCCATCAATGGTGCGCTTGGAACGTGTCATGGCAGCCTGGCCCAGATAGGCGGCCAGTTTCAGGCGTTGCGCCTCGCCACCACTGAGCGTCGGTACCGGCTGGCCGAGTTGCAGATACCCCAGGCCGACATCGCACAGGGATTGCAGGGCCGTGCGCACAGCCTTGTCGTCGATGAAGAACTCCAGGGCGCGATCCACCGTCATGTCCAGCACATCGGCAATCGATTGTCCTTCTTCCTCATGGGCATTGAACAACTTGATTTCCAGCAGTTCCGGTCGGTAGCGACGCCCCTGACACTCGGCACAGCGCAGATAGACGTCCGACAGGAACTGCATTTCCACATGCTCGAAACCATTGCCCGAACAGGCCGGGCAGCGCATGCCGGAGTTGAAGCTGAAGGCACTGGCCTTGTAGCCGCGTTCCTGTGCTTCGGGCACCTTTTCGAACAGCTTGCGAATTGCTTCAAAGGCACCGGTGTAGCTGACCGGATTGGAGCGAGCCGATTTGCCGATGGGTGACTGGTCTACCAGAATCACATCGCTGATCTCGTCGGCGCCGCTAATTCCGGCGTGCGACAGCGGCAGCTCTCCGGGTTTGCCCTTGAGGGCCGACAGGGCACTGAACAAGGTGTCCTGAATCAGGGTGGACTTGCCCGAGCCACTGGGTCCGGTCAGACATACCAGACGGTTCAGCGGAATGTCGAGTGTCACGTTCTTCAGATTGTGACCGTTGGCGCCGGTCAGGACCAGATGTTCCACCGACTCGTGATCTCGCTGTGGCGACTGGAAATGCAGGGTCTTGTCGCCCTTGAGATAGCTTGCCGTCAGCGACTTGCGGCTTTTCAGCAAGGCTGCCGGTTTTCCGTTGAACACGATATTGCCGCCGTTGCGGCCCGGGCCGGGACCGATATCGATAATGCGATCGGCCGCCATCATCAGTTGCGGATCATGCTCGACCACGATCAGCGTGTTACCGGCATCGCGCAAACGCTGCAGCACACGAATGACGCGATCCATGTCCTGAGCGTGCAGTCCGATGCTGGGTTCGTCCAGGACGAACAGGGTATTGACCAGAGAGGTGCCGAGCGCGGTGGTCAGATTGATACGCTGCACCTCGCCGCCGGAGAGCGTGCGCGATTGACGATCCAGTGTCAGATAGCTCAGACCGACGTCGTTCAGATAGCTCAGGCGAGCCCGCATTTCGCGCACAACCATGTCAGTGGGATCGTCGACATGACCTGCGGCGATGGCCTCGACGAACTGCAGCGAGGCTGATAGGGGCAGTTGCATCAGATCGACGATATTCAGGCCGGGCAGGGTCTTCATGGCTTGATCGGACAGTGGCGATTCCACCGATCTGTGGCGTGCCAGCGGGTCGATGACCAGCTGCGCGTCCGCCAGTGAGCCGACTCGCCAGTTCAGCGATTCGGGTTTGAGCCGAGCACCATGACAGGCCGGACATTCGTCGTAGCTGCGATACTTGGCCAGCATGACTCGCACATGCATGCGGTAGGACTTGCGTTCCAGCCAGTCGAAGAATCCCACAACGCCATACCAGTGATCATCGCCATTCTGGCCATCGCCGTGGATGACCCAGTCCTGTTGTTCCTGACTCAGGGACTCGAAGGGGACATCCAGCGGAATACCCTGCTTGCGGGCTGCCTTTTCCATGTCACGCTGGCAGACCGAGCTCTTTTCCGTCTGAAAAACCTTGACGGCTCCTCCCTTGAGCGTCTTGCCGACATCGGGCAGGGCAAGTCGGTAATCGATGCCGATGACACGACCAAAGCCCTTGCAGGTCTCACAGGCACCGATGGGGGAATTGAAGGAGAAGCTCGACGGCGTCGGCTCGCGGTATCGGATTCCGCAGTCCTCGCACTGCAGGGCAACAGAGTAGGTGGTCCGGGAGGCTGATTGCCGATCGTCGTCGAGCGTATGCACGGTGACCTTGCCCTGACCATAACGCAGTCCGGCCTCGATGGCTTCGATGAAGCGCCCGCGATTGTCTTCGCGGGTACTCAGCCGATCCTGAATGACGTCGATGCTGTCGTCGTTCTGCTGGTACACCCGCGTGTAGCCCTGGCGCGCCAGCCAGTCCTGGATCTCGGCAGCTTCGAAGTTCTCGGGGATGGGGATCCTGAAGGTCACCATGATACGGACAGACTCGTCGCTGTCGAACCAGTCGCTGCTGATGTTCTCGGGGGTGTCACGTTTGACCGGCTTGCCGCAGCAGCCGCAATACAGTTCGGCGGTTCGCGCAAACAGCAGCTTGATGTGATCGTTCAGCTCGGTCATGGTGCCGACGGTCGAGCGGGAGGTCCGCACCGGATTGGTCTGATCGATGGCAATCGCCGGTGGAATGCCCTCGATGCGATCCACCTGAGGTTTGTCCATGCGATCCAGAAACTGACGCGCATAGGGCGAGAAGGTCTCTACATAGCGGCGCTGTCCTTCCGCATAGATGGTGTCGAAGGCCAGTGTCGACTTGCCGCTGCCGCTGACGCCCGTGATGACGATCAGCTCGCCATGGGGCAGTTTCAGATCGAGATTCTTCAGATTGTTCTGATAGGCATTCTCGATCAGTATGTGTTTGCTCATGAACTCAGGGGCGTTGTCTGAAGGGAAGTGGGGCGCCGCACTCTGAAAACCGTTGCCAGGCCCTCACAGGCACTGTCGGTCTGATACCGATTGACGCTGATCGTATAGTGTACGGATATACGGTAGTTTGGGCCACGCAGGATCACACCTGACCGCTGCTGTAGAGTTGACACGATCCGGCAAGTTCAGGCAAGAGCCGCCGGTTGGCAAACGCCAGCATTGCCGCCTCTCCATCTGCAGGACGCCCGACTCTTCAGCAGGCAGGCCGAATGGCGGCTCTGCTGAATTATCACACCTGACGCTGATCAGGGTGTCAGGACGATGGCGTGCGTTTCTAATGATGCTATTTCTTCTGGCAAACCAGTGATGCCCAGTCCGGATTCGGTATTGCACTGCCAGCAGCTCGCAGCCAGCCTTGATGACACCGTGCCAAAGCTATCTCTGAGCGGATTGGGGTTGACATCCACTTCGAGCAAACCGTCGCCTCCCACTGCCGCCAGCAGGTTGGCCGATGCCTGCAGTCCGATACCTCCACCCAGGAAATGCGGGCAATAGCGCAGGCCGGCGTTGCGCAGCTTCATGCCGACCTCCAGACAGCCTGTAATGCCGCCCCATTTGATGATGTCAGGTTGCACCACACTCAGGTATCTGGCCGCTATCGCCTGATCATATTCTTCATGCCCGACCAGGTTTTCCCCTCCTGCCAGCGGGTAGCTGCAGGTCTGAGACAGCAGTTGCCAGTCAGACTGAGGGGCATTGGCGGGAATGGGCTCTTCCAGCCAGGACAATGGCATGGAGGAGGAACCGCTCATGAATATCGTGGCTGATTCGGTGTTCCAGGCCTGATTCGCATCCACCGCAAAAGATTCGCCACTGACGCAATCGTCCAAGACCTGCCGCAGTTGCGCGAGATCCCGTTGCATTGAAAACCCGACCTTCAGTTTGAAGTCTCTGAATCCGATCTTCCGAGCCTCGTCAACAAGGGATTGTGCCTGGTCAATGTGAATTCCGCTGGCGTAGGCCGGAACACTGTCCACCGCACTGTGGTTGATGTAGTGTCTCAATGTCAGGTCGGATTTGCGTGCAAACAAGTCCCACAGCGCGATATCGAGACCGGCAATGACCTGGCGAAACGGGCCCCATTCACCGCTTTGCAAGGCCACGATCCGTGTTTGCTGCTCCAGCGCGGGATACAGTTCACTCGGATGATTCAGTGCCAGTTCGAATGCCAGTGGACCGATGTCTCGTGCCAGCAGATTGACCCGGTGTTCAGCTGCAGCGCTTGGCCAGTTGGCAAACACCTCCCCCCAACCGAAAGCGCCATCGGCGTCTTCGATACGCAGAAAGACGGCCGGCCGATCGCGCAGAGTTCCGAAGGAGGTGGCGACTGGCCGATCGATCGGGCTTCGTAGTGAAAAGGCGTCTATGCGCTTTATTCGAAGTGTTTGAGTCATGCGAGCAGGTTCATGTCCAGCTGGATGTAGTCACCGCGGTAGATCACGTCGGCAACGTACAGGATGGTCTCATTGGCGTCACACAGAATCCGTCGCACTTCCGCTACCGGCTCACCGAGGGGGATGTCCAGGTGCATGGCGGTTTCCATGTCGCATTTGCTGACAAGCAATCGTTGTCTTGCGATTGAGATGTCGATATCCGGATCATCAAACAGAACGGGCAGTGCCAGACAGGTTCGAAATTCCGTTTCGTGCTTGTCGAAAATGGCCTTTGCCAGATACAGGGTGATCACGCAATACCGCTGCCCGTCCCTGGAATGCATGCGTTTGAGCATGTGATATTCCCCGGCGGAGGTGCCTGTCGAAACACCCTCGGGCAGCTCTGTAACCCGGTCTTCGAGGCTGACCAGATCCGGTACATCACCCCGGTAGACATCAACCAGTTCGGACAGACTGGTGACAACATGCAATGGGCGGGTCGGGGATTTATGAGCCAGAACGACTGTGCCTCGTCCACGCCGAGGGTCGACAAGTCCTTCGGATTCAAGAATCTTGATGGCTTCACGAACCGTCACCCGGGCTACCTGGAACTCTTCCACCAGTTCGTTCACTGTGGGCAGGAATTCGCCGGCTTGCCAGACCTTGCGCAGGATTCTCTGGCGCAATACTTCTGCCACCTTCAGGTAGAGCGGGGTCCGATCCTTTCGGAATTTCGAGTTTGACATAGGTTCATTCATACCTGACTTTCACACGGTTGACCATCAAAAGAACCTAAAGTCCCATGTTTGGTATTTTTGTCTTGCATCGGAATGGAATCACTGATTATACTTTGCACATTGGTCCTATATATAGGACTTTAGGTGTTGGCTTGCGGAAGAAGATGGCAGATTTTGACTACATCATCGTGGGAGCGGGGACCGCAGGCAGCACACTCGCTGCCCGCTTGACGGAGGATTCATCCTGTCGGGTTCTGGTCCTGGAGGCTGGTGGATCCGATCGAAACCTGTGGTTGAAGCTGCCAGTCGGATACTACAAGTCGATATACAACGACCGATATTCACGTTTGTACCGCACCGAGACTGATGTGGGCATCAATGGTCGTCGTATGGATTGCCCGAGAGGCCGTGTAATTGGTGGATCCAGTTCGATAAATGGCCTGATCTACATACGTGGTCAGCATCAGGATTTCGATGACTGGGCGCTGCAGGGCGCGGATGGCTGGGACTACAACAGCGTTCTGCCACACTTTCGCACGCTCGAGAACTACGCCGGTGAACCCTCACAGTATCGAGGCAACCTGGGTCCGTTGCATGTCAGTGACTTGCGCAACCGCAACTCGGCGTGTGATGCATGGATGGCCGCGGCGCGGGCAAGTGGTTTGCCGTTGAATCAGGATTTCAATGCGGAAACGACTTTCGGCATCGGATCCTATCAATTGACGCTCAACGGACGTTTCCGGGACAGTGCTGCCACCGCCTTTCTCAAGCCTGCGATAAGCCGTCCCAATCTGACGGTAAACTTGCATGCCAACGTTACGGCTTTGCATTTCGAGGGGAACCGGGTTCGCGGTGTGAAGTACCTCCACCGAGGGGAGGAAAGACAGGCGATGGCCGATTGTGAAGTCATTCTTTGCGGTGGAGCTGTACAGACCCCGCAGCTGCTGCAACTTTCCGGTATCGGCCCAGAGAAGCTGTTGCAACGACACGGTATCACCGTGCGGTACGCTTCTCCCGAAGTGGGGGAGAATCTGCAAGACCATATTCAGATGCGCACCATTGTCGAACTCTCCAGGAGAGGTGTTTCTCTGAATGACCACGTGCGCAACCCCCTGCGTCTGGCGAAGATGGGTCTGGAATGGTTGCTCGATGCTTCCGGACCATTGACAGTCGGTGCCGGTCAGGTTGGTGGTGCCTTGTGTACGCGACATGCCGATGGAGACCGACCGGATTTGCAACTGTTTGTCATGCCATTGTCAGTAGACAAACCGGGCAAGCCTTTGCACAAGTTCCCCGGGTTCACCACCTCCTTCTGGCAGTGTCACCCTGAAAGTCGTGGCAGCATTCACATAAACTCGACGAACCCGCTGCAGGATCCATCGATTCAGATGAATTACCTGAGTGCGCAACGGGATCGCGAAGTGACAGTAGAGGGTCTCAAGATGGTCAGAGACATCTATCGTCAGCCGGCTTTCCGGTCCGAATGGACTCGCGAGATAATCCCCGGGGACGGCTGCAACAGTGACGAGGAAATGCTGCAAGCCATTCGAGAGAATGCAACTACGGTTTATCACCTGGTTGGCACCTGCCGGATGGGTCGCGATAGCAACGCAGTCGTGGACCCGAAGCTGAGAGTTCTCGGCGTTGAAGGGCTTCGCGTGGTGGACGCATCGGTCATGCCGCGCATCACTTCAGCCAATACCAATGCTGCAACCTACATGATTGCAGAAAAGGCAGCCTCCATGATTCGAGCTGCCACTGATACCACCAACCACCAAGGAGAATTCAGTCATGCGACTACATAAACAGGCACTCTGCCTGGCCAGTATTCTTGCGTTCGGACCGGCTCTGGCAACGGCTCAGGATACCAATCCACTCAACTGGGAATCCGTGCCGGAACTGGATGACCAGATCACCATGAAGATCGGTCATTCGGTCAATATGGAATGGTCATCTCATACGGCGACCCTGAAGCGATTCGCGGAATTGGTGGCAATCTATACCCACAACGAAATCAAACCTGAGATCTTTCCGGGCGCACAGCTGGGAGGGGAGCGCGAAATGGTTCAACAGGCGAGGCAGGGTGCATTGCATGTAACTCTGCCTGCCACCAATAATATCGCAGCCCTGGCACCTTCGCTCAATGTGTTCATATTGCCTTACCTGGCAACATCCACCGAGCAGGTCAACTATCTGCAGGATGAAATCACACCCTTTCTGGTGCCTCGTGTCATCGAAGAGGCCGGTGTTCGCATCGTGGGGTGGGAAAACTCCGGCTGGCGGGCGTTTTTCTACAAGTCGGACAAACCGATCGAGAAGCCGGCTGATCTCGAAGCCCTGAAAATGCGAGTTCCCCCCAATCCGATCATGATTGCCACCTACGAGGCCTGGGGTGGGAATCCGACGCCTATCGCCTGGGCGGAACTCTACAATGCGTTGCAGCAGGGTGTTGTCGAAGGCGGGGACAATCCGGTGACGGACGTCATCGGCATGAAATTCAATGAAGTGATCAATCGCATGACCACTTTCCACTACACCATACTGACACACCCTATCGTGGTTTCCGAGCGTTGGTTCCAGAGGCTCTCGGAAGAACACCAGAATGCGATTCTTCGGGCCGGGAAGGAAGCCACGGATTACATCCGATGGTGGCAGCCGCTGGATGAGGCCAACTGGTGGGACAAGGCTCGAGAAGCCGGTGTCGAGATCACTGCCATCGAGAATGAAGACGAGTGGTTGGAGAAGGCGCGTGCAATCTGGCCCGACTATTATGAAGTCATTGGTGATGATGGGGAAGAAGTGGCCAACAAGGCACTGGAAATCCTGGACAGCTTTTCTGGCAAGCCGTAATTGCTGGTTCCTCAGTGCCCGGCGATGTCATTCGCCGGGCAACACGACAATGGTGCTGTAAGGAGTAGGCAATGCAATTCTTGAGACATGCCCTGTTTGCGCTGGCAGCAGGAGGCCTCGGACTGATGGTGGCAGCACTGTTCCTGCAAGTGCTGTCCCGCGAATTTCGCTGGGCTGTCGACTGGACCGAAGAACTGGGCAGGTTCAGCTTCATCGTCATGGTTTTCATTGCCGCTGCCTATGGCACTCTGACGCGAACCCATTTGCGTGTTTCGGTATTCTCCGATTTGCTGGCGAAGGTTGTGGGTGTTCGAACTGTCGATTTCATGCATACCGTGATATTGCTCGGCTTTGCTGCCGTCATGACAGTATTCTCCTGGTTGAATTTCATCGACGGACTGCGCTACCCCAACACGTCGCCGGCCATGGGCTTCAATCAGAACCATCTGTTTCTGGCGATGAGTGTCGGGTTTCTCATGATCTTCATCCTGCATGTGCGTGATTTCTGGATTCTGTCACGTGGCGGTTTCCTGGATGATCCACAGCAGGAGGCAGGGGATGAATGAGGTTCATCTTGTCCTGCTGCTTGTATTCCCACTGTTGCTTTTTCTGGGAATTCCGATCTATGCCGCATTGGGTATTACTGGATTGGCTGTCAGTTATCTTACCGACGCTCCTCTTGTATTTGCCACGCAGAATGTTCTGAACGGTCTCGACAAATTTGCGCTCCTGGCCATACCGGCGTTCATTCTCGCCGGCAATATCATGGAAAAAGGCGGTATCACCGAAGACATCATCAGCATATTC
This sequence comes from Granulosicoccus sp. 3-233, assembly GCF_052681095.1. Lineage (NCBI taxonomy): Bacteria > Pseudomonadati > Pseudomonadota > Gammaproteobacteria > Chromatiales > Granulosicoccaceae > Granulosicoccus > Granulosicoccus sp. 3-233. The sequence continues at coordinate 23,885 of NZ_JBQYLE010000005.1, read as the reverse complement.
AGGCATGCATTCGGCCATATACCCGGAAGCCTGGGGCTCGTCACGATATTCTCCTGTATGTTTTTCGCCGCGATTTCAGGCTCTGGTCCCGGTACGGTAGCTGCCATCGGAGCCATCATGATCCCTTCCATGATCAGGTACGGCTATCCGCCAGAGTATGCTGCCAGTGTCTCTGCGACCGGGGGCACGCTGGGGGTCATGATTCCGCCGAGTAATCCACTGATCATCTACGGCATCATTGCCAACGTCTCCATTGCTGATCTGTTCGCTGCCGGCATGTTGCCTGGACTGTTCACGGCCTTTCTCCTTGCGGGTGTCGCTTATGTGTTGGCCAGACGCTCCGGTGCCGTTACGCTGGTTGACGAGAATGTCGAGCGTGAAAACATCTGGAGATTGGTGTGGAAGGCAAAGTTCGCGTTGTTTCTGCCTGTGTTCATTCTTGGAGGAATCTATTCAGGTGTGTTTACACCGGTGGAAGCGTCGGTCTGTGCCGTGGTGTATGCGTTGCTTGTCAGCGTGCTCGTCTACAGGCAACTGACACTGCAGAAGTTGAAAGCGGCCTTCGAGAATGCAGTGCGCCTCGGTGGTGCCTTGATGATCATCGTGGCCTGTTCCACCCTGTTTGCCACGGTTATCACGCTGGAGCGCATACCGCAGGACGTAGTTGCCTCTTTTGCCGGTATCACCGACAGCGCGACAGTCATCTTGCTGGCCATCTGCGCAATGCTGATCATCGTCGGTACCTTCATGGAAACCATCAGTGCCATCATCATATTGGCTCCCATCCTGGTGCCTCTGGTGACCAGCTATGGAGTCGATCCGGTTCATTTCGGCATCATACTGATCGTCACCATCGAGATTGCATTCCTGACACCGCCGTTGGGAGTCAATTTGTTTGTTGCCAGCCAGATTGCCAATATACGGTTCGAACGCGTGGCGGTTGCCATCGTGCCATTCGTCATCACACTGATGGTCGCGATGCTGATCGTGATCTTCTTTCCGCAGTTGAGTCTGTGGTTGCCCGAAACACTGCGAAGTCTGAGGTAGTCAATGTCCATTGAAACAAGAAATCCTGCCAGCCCTGATTCGGTCGTTGCCGTGTACACGGAGACCCGAACCACGGACATCGATGCTCTGGTCATCAAGGCACAGTCAGCTCAACGCCAATGGTCGGCAATTCCACAACCGGAACGAGGCAGGCTGATCGATCAATATCTGAATGCGCTCGAAGCGCGCGGTGAGGATATTGCCAGGATAATCACACTGGAAATGGGCAAGACCCTGACTGAAAGTCGCGGTGAAGTAGCCAAATCCATTGCTGAAGGACGAATGGTGCAACAACGTGCTGCTGCTGCGATCGGAGAGTTGCTGCCATCGCAGGTGCCGGGTGTTACAGCTTATTCAATGCGCAGGCCGCGCGGTGTGGTGGTCGGTATCAATCCGTGGAATTTTCCGTTTGGCACCCCGGTCAGAAAATCGATTCCCGCCTTGGTCTATGGCAATGCGATCCTGCTCAAGCCCGCCTCGCAGACACCGGGTGCCGTACAACTGATGGCAGATATTGCTGCTGATTTACTTCCTGAGGGGCTGGTACAGGCTGTCATCGGCTCCGGCAGTATGGGGGAGAGCCTGTGTGGACACCCCGGAGTCCATGCCGTCACATTCACGGGATCCGTCGCCGTCGGTAAACGGGTGGCTGCCGCCGCCGTATCGCATCTTGCTGAAGTCAGCCTGGAGCTGGGAGGGAAGAACCCGGTCATTCTGAATGATGCCTCACGACTGGATGTTGCTCTCGATCAGATATTCACGGCCGCATTTGCACTCTGTGGGCAACGATGTACGGCGATCAGTCGGGTCATCGTGCATCGCGATTTGCTGAAACAGACCGTTGACGGGCTCGTCAGCAGGGCAACTGACATCATCCCGTCAGATGGAACTGTGGAAGGTGCCCGTATGGGGCCACTGTCCAGCCGGAGCCAGCTCGATGATGTGGATGCATTCGTGTCGCGTGCCAGAGAAGCAGGTGCGACCGTCGCGGCAGGAGGCCAGCGTCTGGAATTGGTGCAAGGTGGGTACTTCTACCCGCCGACTGTTCTATCCGGCGTCACGCCGGATATGGAGATTGCCCGGGAAGAGGTATTCGGTCCGGTTCTGAGTGTATTGAGTTTCGACACACTGGATCAGGCATTGCAGATAGCCAACGATGTGGCCTATGGTCTGACATCCTGTCTGTATTCCGAACAGGCGCCGGTGATAGAGCGGTTCCTGTCGGAAAGTGAAAGCGGCATGCTGCACGTGAATGCGGGTAGTTTTCCGGAGAACCATGTGCCGTTTGTCGGTATCAAGGACAGTGCCCTGGGAGTGGGAGGCTCGAACGGACCATCAACCATCCAGTTTTACACTACCGAACATGCGGTTTACCGGAAAGGTCAGGCATGAGCCTTGGTACCGTAACAGCCAGTTCCGAGGCCCGTACCAGTCTGCAGGTTCATCCGGACGACAATGTGGCCACCTTACTGGACAATGTTGTGGACTGCACTCTATTGGCAGATGGCATGACCATCGCTGCGGGTATCCCCTTTGGTCACAAGGTGGCGTTGCGCCGCATGGAGGTGGGGTCTGCTGTGGTCAAGTACGGGGTCACCATAGGCACAGCGACGCATGTGATTCATCCGGGAGAACATGTACATGTACACAATGTTGTCTGACGTCGGCGAGCTGATGTGCTGGGATCGGGAAGGTATGGCGCCGGGTCTGCGCAACCATGTCATTGCCTTTTCGACAGTAGCACTGACCGATCAGGTAACCCGACTGGCAGCGAGCAAAGTGCCGGGTACGTTGGCACTGACACCGCAGTTCGAGCGCGGAATTCGTGGTGCAGACGCAGGCTTGCAACAACGTGCGATCGAGGCCATCGTCAATCATCCCAACGTAGGTGCTGCCCTGATCGTGACCCATGATCGTGTTGCTGCAGAGGAATTGCTGGAGCGGTTCTCGAGCCTGTCAAAGCCCGTTGCGGTGATTGCCCTGATGGCGGAGAACGGGCTTGATGCGGCATTGCAGTCCATGACGCGACAGCTTGGTCTCTTGCTCGCGCAGACGGCCGGTGCAATGCGCCGTCCCATGCAAGCTGCAGAACTGACCGTGGCTCTGGAATGCGGAGGCTCGGATGCTTCATCGTCAGTCTGTGCCAATCCTGCAATTGGTCGTTTCGTTGATCGGCTTGTCGCCGCAGGCGGCACCGCAATCGTGTCGGAGACCGCTGAATTCCTTGGCGGTGAGGAGGTGGTACGCCATCAATCGACAACTGCGGCCGTTGCCGATGAGATCTTGCATTGCATGGCGCGAGTCGAGGCGCTGATGCTTGAATCCGGCGAAGACTATCGTGGTGTGAATCCGACACAGGAGAATATAGAGGCCGGACTGACGACATTGACCGAGAAGACCATGGGTGCATTGTGCAAGATCGGCAATAGTTCCTTCAGTGGGTGCCTGGCGTTTGGAGAAGCGCCCACAGGTGCCGGACTGTTCTTCATGGACACGCCGTTCTTCAGCCCGACATCGCTCAGTGGAATGGCCCTGGGAGGAGCGCAGATCAGTCTGTTCGCAATCGGGGTTTTCAATCCGTCCGGCATGCCGTTGATGCCAGTGCTGAAGGTATGCGGCAATCCGGCCACGGTTGACATGTGGAAGGATGGGATCGATCTGGATGTCACCGGGTTGATCGATGGCCGATACACGCTTGAACAGGCTGCAGATCAGCTCTCTGAAACGCTCTGCCGTGTCGGCAATGGTGAATTGACTGCAACTGAACGGCGGAATGAAGGTCAGTTGATAGTGCCGAGAACCATCGCCGCTTTGTAGGGCCCGAGTATCGGTCTCGGTTCAGCCTGTGGAGTGTCGTTGGCGAGAGGCGGAATCACGATTGATCGCCTGTTGTCCATGCTTCTGTTCCGCAACAACCCCCACCAGGCAAGGTTCGGTCACAGCAATCGGCTCTCACAACGCTTAGAATCCATGGGTGCAGGGCTGTTCAATCGCATGGGTCGGTGAATACGTTCCGTCGTTGTCGGTCCGATGCACGAATTCAGGTTCAATCGGTTCAGGAGTATATGCAGTTGGACGCAATCAGCGAAGCAGTCAAGGCCTTCCAGCGCGACGGGTACTATGTGGCGCGTTCCCTGTTTTCGAGCGATGAGGTGTCGGCATTGGTCGAACTGATCGACCAGTCACTGTCACCGGCGCTGGCGCCTGTGGAATTCGAGGCCGATGTGCATTACCCGGGCGCACCGCCGTCGAAAACGGCACCGGGCGGTAATACACCAAGACGACTGCTGCATGCCTTCGGGCGCGACAGGCTCTTTCAGCAGGTTGGCAGACACCCGCAGGTGGTAGCCATGCTCAAGGCTCTGATGGGCGCCGAAGGCATCCGCCTGTCCCAGAATCATCACAACTGCGTCATGACCAAGCATCCCGGGTTCAGTAGTGTGACCAGCTGGCATCAGGATATCCGCTACTGGCGGTTTGACCGGCGCGAACTGGTCAGTACCTGGTTGGCTCTGGGTCCCGAGAATGCGCGCAATGGCGGATTGCTGGTCATACCCGGCTCTCACACACTGGACTTCGAACCGGGTCAGTTCGATGCCTCGCTGTTTCTGCGAACCGATCTGGCCGATAACGAGGAGTTGCTGGCGCGGGCGGTGCCGGTGGAGCTTGAAGCCGGCGATCAGCTGTTCTTTCATTCAAGGACACTGCATGCTGCCGGGCAGAATGACTCCGATATCATCAAACGCTCGCTGGTGTTCACCTACCGGGCAGAGGACAACCAGCCGATTCCGGAAACACGCTCTGCGGTCTACGAAGATATTCCCGTGTCGTGAGTGGCATCGGCGAGTCCATCCCGAATCCCATCAACGGCTTGACCTACGCCCCGGAATGGGCGGGTACCAATGTGTATCTGGCTTGCTGCGAGGTCGGGCAGGGGCTTGACGAGTTGTATCCCGAGGAGTGGAATCTGGTCAGTGCCTCGGCGCCCCTGCGCCGCCGGACCTTTGCCAGCGGTCGCTACTGTGCCAGAGCTGCGCTGGCCGAGGCCGGCCTGCCAGCGGTGCCATTGCTGCGAGCCACCGACGGTGCCGTTGTCTGGCCCGAAGGCGTGATCGGCAGCGTCAGTCACACCAACGAGTGGGCTGTGGCAGCCGTGGCAATCCGCGACATGAGCGACGCGCTGAGTCTGGGGGTCGACCTGGAGCGCATTCAGGAGCTCGGTGCCGGCGTTCTGAAGCTGGTCGCCACTGCCGGGGAACGGGCGGAGCTTGCTCAGGCAGGCAGTGAGGATTGGCAAGCCACGGCATTGTTCAGTCTGAAGGAGAGTCTCTACAAGTGTCTGCGACCCGTGTGTGGACGTTTCATCGAATTCGCCGAGGTGGAAATCAGCGATATCGTGTCCGGCAGACCCCGGGTCAGCCTGCAGAGCGACGATCTGGCGAACCTCTTCGAGCCGTCTGCACTGAATCTGCGGATGGCCGTGACACCCGGGCATGTCTTCACGCTGGCCTGGCTGCGAACCGGCTGATTGGAGGCCGGGCGCCGGTAATCACTCCTGTGCAACGGGGCGGGTGGCAAGCCGCGGTCGCTGCTGTATATTAGGGAGTCCGGTCGTGTCCGGACAATCTTTCCCCCTATTCTCTGGCAATCCACCGAAGACATCTCATGCAGGACCAATACGACTTTCGCCGCACGGAATCCGAAGTGCAGGCCGTCTGGACCTCCAACGACGCGTTCAAAGTCACCGAGGACCCGAAAAGGCCCAAATACTATTGTCTGTGCATGTTTCCCTATCCCAGTGGCAGCCTGCACATGGGGCATGTCAGAAACTACACCATTGGCGATGTCGTTTCGCGCTACAAGCGCATGCAGGGATTCAACGTGCTGCAACCCATGGGCTGGGATGCCTTCGGTCTGCCGGCGGAGAATGCGGCAATCAAGAACAACACGGCGCCGGCCAAATGGACCTACTCGAATATCGAGGAAATGCGTGAACAGCTGCAGAAGCTGGGTATTGCCTATGACTGGTCTCGAGAGCTGGCAACCTGCACACCGGAGTACTATCGGTGGGAGCAGTGGTTCTTCACCCAGTTGGTGAAGAAGGGTCTGGCCTACAAGAAAATGGCCGTGGTCAACTGGGACCCGGTGGAAGGCACCGTGCTGGCCAATGAACAGGTGGATGCCGATGGGCGTGGCTGGCGATCAGGGGCCAAGGTGGAGCGTCGGGAGATTCCTCAGTGGTTCCTGAAGATCACGCAGTACGCCGAAGAGCTGCTGGAGGAGACCGACAAGCTGGAAGGCTGGCCGGAGGCAGTGCGGGCGCAACAGAAGAACTGGATCGGCCGCTCCGAAGGGGTGGAGTTCGAGTTTTCGCTGGCAGGCAGAGGCGACAAGCCACTGGATATCACCGGAGACGGCATGGCCGACGCCATCCGTGTCTACACCACGCGGCCTGATACGGTTGCCGGCGTGACTTACATGGCGGTTGCCGCCGAGCACCCGGTGGCGCGTGCCATGGCCAGGCGTAATTCGGAAGTGGCAGATTTCATAGCTGAATGTACCAGTACCGGAACGTCCGAAGCCGCCATGGAAACCATGGAGAAGCGTGGTGTGCCGCTGGGACTCGAAGCAATCAACCCGGTATCCGGCGAGCGTGTACCGGTCTATGTCGCCAACTTCGTCCTGATGACCTACGGTACCGGGGCGGTCATGTCGGTTCCCGGACACGATCAGCGCGACTGGGATTTTGCCAGCAAGTATGGTCTGCCGATCAAGCAGGTGGTGCAGTCGGTAGACAATCCCGTTGACGTCAGCGAAGCGGCCTTCACAGACAAGGAAAACACCATCACCATCAATTCCGGCGATTTCGATGGCCTGGATCATGAGGCGGCGTTTGCAGCCACGGCCGATCATCTGGTGCAGGTGGCCAGGGGGGAGCGCAAGGTCAATTACCGGCTGCGTGACTGGGGCGTTTCGCGCCAGCGCTACTGGGGTTGCCCGATTCCGATCATCTATGACGAGGAAGGCAATGTGCATGTCGTGCCCGAAGAGGACCTGCCGGTCCGCTTGCCGGAGGATGTCGCCTTTTCCGGTGTGAAATCACCCATAAAGGAAGATCCGGATTTCATCAACACCACAGTACCCGGCACCGACAAACCCGGACGCCGGGAAACCGATACCTTCGACACCTTTTTCGAATCCAGCTGGTACTACGCGCGCTTCTGTTCACCCGGTGCCGACAGCATGCTGGACGAACGTGCCAATTACTGGCTGCCGGTGGACCAGTACATCGGCGGCGTCGAGCATGCGGTGCTGCATCTGCTGTATGCGCGCTTTTTCCACAAGCTGATGCGCGATGCAGGCCTGGTTGTCTCCGATGAGCCCTTCACCCGACTGCTGACCCAGGGCATGGTTGTGGCCGAATCCTTCTACCGGACGGCAGACAGCGGCAAGGCGGAATACTACAACCGCAAGGAGCTGGACATCGAGTATGACGACAAGGGGCGTATTGCCAGTGCCGTACTGAAGGCCGACGGCCAGCCGGTCACGGTCGGGCGTATCGAGAAGATGTCCAAGTCGAAGAACAATGGGGTCGATCCGCTGGAAATGATCGATCGCTATGGCGCGGACACCATGCGCCTGTTCTCCATGAGCGATACACCGCCACACCAGTCGCTGGAGTGGAAAGAGGGTGGTGTGGAAGGCATGCATCGTTTTCTGAAGCGTGTCTGGCGGGAAATCGGTGCGCTGGATGACTCGTTCTCCGCGGCCGAGCTGAATGCCGATGCGCTGAATGCGGATCAGAAGGCCCTGCGTCGCAAGACCCACGAAACCATCGCCAAGGTTACCGACGATATCGAACGGCGAATGACCTTCAACACGGCCATCGCCTCCATGATGGAACTGTTCAATGACGTGACACGTTTCGATGATCACAGTGAAGCGGGCAAGGCAGTTGTCTTCGAAGCCTGTAGTGCGCTGATACGCCTGCTCAGTCCTTTCGTACCGCACATCACCCACGAACTGTGGCAGCACCTGGGATACAGTACAGCCCTGGTCAACGAGGCCTGGCCGGAATGCGATGAAGCCGCGCTGACCCGGGACGAGCTCGAGCTGGTGGTGCAGGTCAATGGCAAGCGTCGTTCCTCGATCACGGTGTCAGCCGATGCCAGCAAGGAGGACTGTGAAGCTGCCGCCAGGGCCGATGCCGGGGTGCAGCGACATATCGATGGCCTGACCGTTCGCAAGGTGATCGTGGTACCGGGGCGTCTGGTCAATATCGTCGCCAACTGAGCCTGACTGGAGTCAATGCGGTGATGTGTCCGGTTCGCGATAGAATTCAGATCCCGTCTGTCAGATTCTGGCCGATACGGTGCTCGCCTGAACCGGAAGCAGTCTCGTGACAGCACTGGTCAGGCGAGCCTTCGAAGGCACGATCGGCAACGCCTATCTGCTGCTGATCATCGCTCCGCTGCTGTGGGGTGGCAACGCGGTCGCCGGACGTCTGGCCACCGCAGACTGGCAGCCCTTCACCGTGACCAGTCTGCGCTGGCTGTGTGCATCCCTGTATCTGCTGCCGTTCGCCTATGGTCCCTTGAAACGTGACTGGCCCAGAATTCGTCCGCGGTTGTGGCTACTGATCTCGCTGGGTGCTTTCGGCATGGCGATGTTCAATCTGTTGATGTATCTGGCACTGAACTACACCACGGCAATCAATGTGAGCATCGAGCAGGCGGCCTTGCCGATGCTCATCATGCTGGCCAACTTCGTTTTCCTGTCACAGCGCGTCAGGTGGCTGCAGATCGTCGGCCTGCTGCTGACTCTGTTCGGCGTGCTGCTGACAGCAACCGCGGGTGAACCCGGGCGTTTTCTCACCGAAGGGCTCAATCGCGGTGATGCCATCATGCTGGTGGCCTGCATCTTCTACGCGGGATATTCCTTCGGCTTGCGCTGGCGGCCGGATATCCACTGGATGAGCTTCATGTGGATCATTGCCAGCAGCGCATTCGTCATGACCATTCCGTTTGCCGGCTGGGAGCTGGCTGGCAGTGGCTTCAGCATGCCGGGCTGGCGCGGCTGGCTGGTGTTGCTGTATGTCATCATCTTTCCGACCGTGGTCAGTCAGCTGGCCTTCGCGCGTGGGGTCGAGCTCATCGGCAGCAATCGTGCCGGGCTGTTCGTGAATCTGGTGCCGATCTTCGGTTCGCTACTGGCCGTGCTGATTCTGGGCGAGCAATTTCGCTGGTTTCATCTGGCGGGGCTGCTGCTGGTTCTGGCCGGAATTGCGCTTGCCGAAAAAGCGGCAGTCAAGCCGAAGCCCGAGGTCATTGACGCCGGACCCTGAATCCTTGCGGAAACCATCCGTCGTGACCGGAGCAATCGGCGCCATGCAGAAGCGAAAAACGCTGGCAGCCGCGTGGCTGCCAGAGTCTGCTGACGCTGTGCTCAGCTGCGCCAGTTGCGTTCGAACGGCAGGCGCCAGGCGCGAGGTCCGATGAGCTGGTGGATGGCATTCGGTCCCCAGGAACCCGGAGAGTAACGGGCTACCGGAGGCGGATTGTCGAGCAACGGTGACGACACTTCCCACAGGCGTTCGATACCTCGCGAGGTGGTGAACAGCGTGTGGTCTCCACGCATGGCATCCAGGATGAGCCGTTCATAGGCTTCGAGCACTTCACCGACCTGTTTGGTCTCGTCCATGGCAAATTGCAGGCTGTGCTTGTCCAGTTTCATGCCGGGCCCCGGGCGTTTTCCGTAGAAGCTCAATGAGGTGCGTGAGGAGTCCGACAGGTCGAATGTCAGGTGGTCAGGCCCATGCAGGCCGACACCGGAATCGCGCGGAAACATGCTCTTGGGGGGTTCCTGAAAGGCGATGGAGATGATGCGCTGGCCCTCTGCCAGGCGCTTGCCGGTGCGCAGATAGAACGGTACGCCTGCCCATCGCCAGTTGTCTATCGAGCATTTCAGGGCAATGAAGGTCTCCGTTTCCGAGTCCGGGTTGACGCCTTCCATTTCCCGATAGCCGTTGAACTGACCGCGCACGGCATGCCGCGGCAGAATGGGCATCATGCTGCGGAAAACCTTGTTCTTCTCCTCACTGATGGACGCCGGCTCCAGGGCGACCGGAGGTTCCATTGCCACGAAAGCCAGGATCTGGAAGAGGTGAGTGACGACCATGTCGCGAAAGGCACCGGTGGTTTCGTAGAAACCCGCGCGGTTCTCCAGCCCCAGTGTTTCCGGCACGTCGATCTGTATATGGTCGATGAAATTGCGATTCCAGATGGGCTCGAACAGACCATTGGCGAAACGAAAGGCCAGAATGTTCTGGGCGGGTTCCTTGCCCAGAAAGTGATCGATGCGAAAGACCTGCTGTTCATCGAAGACCTTGTGCACTTCACTGTTGAGTCGTACCGCCGACTCCAGGTCGACCCCGAACGGTTTTTCCATGACGATGCGAGCCCGTTCGATCAGCTTTGCCTCGCCCAGAGTGTTGATGACCGACAGCGCGGCCTTGGGTGGTACGGACAGGTAATGCAACCTGCGGCATTCCGTGCCGATGCTGGCTTCGGCTGCCAGAACAGCCTGTCCCAGTGCAGCGGCTCCCGCCGACAGCGGGACGTAGGACAGACGGTCACGGTAGGCCTGCCAGTCCGCATCACTGATGGCGCGACTGGAGAATTCATCCAGTGATGCCCGGCACACCGTCTGGAACTCTTCATCACTGAGTTCCTCGAGTGACACGCCAATGATCTTGCAGTCGGGAATGAAGCCGGCGCTGGACAGGTGAAACATGCCGGGTATCAGCTTGCGCTTCGCCAGATCGCCCGTGGCGCCGAAGAGCACGACGACCTGTGGGTATTCGGGGCCTACGCCCGGAGTCACTTTAGCCATGTTGTCTGGGTTCTCGGTGGCAGAGTTTCAGTGTGTAGTGTAAGCGGTGGACAGAGCCGCAGGCTGCCCTGTCGGGATGAAGGTAACTCAGTCGTGTCCAGCCAGCGTGAAACGAAAGCGTTTTCGTCCTTCATCATAGGATCTGACACGCAGTTGCACGGCATCGCCCAACACCCACTCGGGGCATTGCCGATTCGACGGGGTCGCAGCGATGTCTCCCATCTCGTAATCGGTACCGAACTGTTGTTCGATATCCTCGCGGTACACCTTTACATCCATGGCCAGATCCTCGAGGCTGACGTAGAGTCGGTCTCCACGCAGACCCATGATCGTGCCGGCGTGTTCCGGCGGTTCGGCCAGTGTCAGTTCATTCGAGAAGACGCTGAACAATGTGGCGAATTCGATTGTCTTTTCCAGTTTGCGCTGGACCTGGCGGGAATGGTTGGCCGACTCGATCACGGCATCTCGAAGATCGGTATCGACATCCTTGTCGTAACTGTGCCCGCCCAGGGCTTCCAGCAATTCCTTGTGAGTGAAGATACCGACAACTTCCCGCATCGGCGATGAAAAGCGGGCATAGCTGGCGGCCTTGAGGGCATGATGCTCGCCGGCGTCGGGCGTGAAACTGGATGCGCGTTGCGCCTGCATGATCTGACGTTGAATGGATAGCACCTGGCCACGATAACGCGCTGCCTGCGGTAGTTTGTCGACATAATCCGCCAGTGACTGTCCCTTTTGCCAGCGCCAGAGTGCCGGCTCGGGCTGCCGTTCGGCAAACTGCGCCAGTGTGTCGCGCAGTTCCCCCAGACTCTTGCGCAAGGGGGCTTCGTGAACCCGGAATACGGCCTGCACCGCATCGCTGACACCGGACAGCGCCAGCATCATCTCGGCTCCCTGCATGTTGCACATGAGGCTCAGCTGCTCGTTGTAGCGTTCGGTGGCGTAGCGCTTGCGTCTGGACGCTGTGAATCGGGGAGGTTGTCCTTCAACACTGATCCGGGTCTCGGTGCGATCGAAGCGAACCACGCCGCGCCGGCCAGCGGCCTGGATCAGCAGATTGCCCAGTTCGCGCAACAGCAGCAGCGATTCATCATAGGGGCGCTGTGGCTGTGGGTCACTGTCCAGCCAGGCTTGCACACCGGCATAGTCGAGTTTTGCCTGACTGTGAATTCGTGCCCGCTCGACGCAGGTTCGGCTGACGACAGCCTGATCGTCGACGATCATGTCGAACACGAGTGCGCGGCGATCGACCTGTGGATTCAATGACACCAGTCCTTCCGACAGTTCGGTGGGCAGCATGGGGACTGAGAGTATCGGTGTGTAATAGGTTGCACCTCGAGCGAGTGCGGAAGCGAACAGGGCGGATCCAGGCGGCACATAGTAGGCCGCATCCGCCAGCGCATAGCGCACCCGGTAGGTCCTGTCGTCGTGGCGTTCGATCAGCAGTGCCTGATCGAGATCGCGAGAATCGGGATTGTCGATGGTGACGAAGGGCAGATGAGTGAGATCTACCAGCGATGGATCGGTCAGCCCCGGGTTGTTCAGCCAGTGCCGCGTCTCGACCATGCTGGCCTGGCTGTGGACCGTTTCCATCTTCAGGGATTGCAGCGCGTCAGCAACGATATTGACCGGGCTGGAAGGGGTCTGTGAGGCGTCCTGTTTCATGGCGTGTCTCAGTCAGCGGTGCAGTTCGATGATCGGATCCGGGCAATGCTCCCGGCGTTTGCAATCATGGCAGTATTCTCCCAGATAGAGTTCGTCTATCCAGTCCATGAGCTGCTCCAGCTGTTCCTGATCATCGAAAACGAATCCGGCTTCGAAATTGCGTTTGTCGGCGTGCTTCGAACCCATTCCTGCGCCCGTCAGATTGGCAGATCCGACAAAGGCCCGTACCCCATCGATGACGATGGCCTTGGTATGCACACGAGGACAGAGGATACGCTCGAACAGGTCACTGTCGATCAAGGCCTCACAGCGATCGAAGTCCTCGCGAAAGCGCGGTCCAGGCTCCTTGGCGTGGATCAGACGCACGGCAACACCGGACTCCACCAGATCGTTGAGGATTTCCAGCAGGGGTTTGAAACGATTCTGGTGTTCGACATGCAGATCCTTGATGTCGGCCGTGACAATCCACAGGAACCTTCTGGCCCTGGGAAGGTCCGTTTGCAGGAATTCGGTATAGATGTCTCTGTTGAGCAGAAGCCGGTGCATGATGAGAGTGTAGCGCTGTCGTGAAAAACTGCTGACGAGGAGTACACTACCGTGGTTGTTCCATCCACTCAGGGGAAATAGTTCATGCGTGCTGTCATTCTTGCTTTGGTCACACTATTCACGGCGCAGTCTGCCTTGGCTCAGCAGGGTCTCGAAACCGTCGAGAGTCCATACGATGTGGCCACTACCATCGACCGGCTGACTGCGGCTCTGGAGAGCAAGGGCATGACCATCTTCGAGCGAGTGAATCATGCAGCCAATGCCGAAAAAGTCGAACTGTCCCTGCGCCCGACCGAGGTGCTGATCTTCGGTAATCCGAAGCTGGGTACACCGCTGATGAATTGCGCACCGACGCTGGCCATCGATTTGCCACAGAAGATGCTGGCCTGGCAGGATGAGGCGGGGCAGACCCATCTTGGCTGGAATGACCCTGCCTGGTTGCAGGCACGCCATGGTATCGAAGGCTGCGACGAGATCCTGCAGACGGTCAGCAATGCGCTGGCCAACTTTGCCAAGGCGGCTACCAGCGAGTGATGTCGGGCATGCCTCGATCGATGCGAAACAGGGTCGCGGTCATGGCTCTGCTGATGCTGCCATGGCTGCTGGCCAGCTGTGGCTTTCATCCGCGAGGCAGTGTCACCCGATTGACGGATCTGGGCAGCATCTATGTCGATGCGTCGCGCAACATGAGCATTTCCGAAGCCGTTGAAGAGGCCTTGACGGATGCCGCTTTCGAGCTGGCCAGCAATCGGGACGATGCCAATATTCTGTTGCGCCTGACCGACGAAGAGCAGTCCGAGCGGGTGGTGTCGGTCAAGAGTACCGGTCGGGTCAGCGAGCTCGAGCTCAGCCACGCGGTCAATATGCTGATCGCCGAGTCGATCGACGGTCGTGCCCCGGCCTATCAGCCCGGACAGACCTTCAACCGGGTGGAAGTGACGCGCGAGTACACGTATGACGAAACCAATGTACTCGGCAAGGAAAACGAAGCACGCATTCTCCGTTCTGAAATGGAAGAGGAGCTTGTGCGGCAGATCGTTCTCCGAATTACTGCCAGTCTGGCCCCTTCAGTAGCCGCTCTGCCGGCAGACGACGCATGAAGGAGCGTCGCCTCTGTCGATTGCCTCGATATCGTCAACTATCTGGTTGACGGATTCGTCCTCCAGGCTCTGGGCAGCAACATGCGGCGTGATGAGAATGTCGGGGTGGTCCCAGAAAGGGTGATTCTCGGGCAGTGGTTCCGTGCTGAACACATCGAGCAAGGCTCCGCTGAGCTGCCCGGTCTCCAGGGCTGACAGCAGGTCGTTTTCGACCAGATGATTGCCGCGTCCAGGATTGATCAGGAAAGCACCCTGGGGCAGGCCTTCGAACAGCTGCTGGTTCAGAATGCCGCGAGTCGCATCCGTCAGTGGCAGCAGGCAGACCAGTACCTGACAGCCTGCGAGAAACTCGGACAGGGCATCCTGACCGTGAAACATGCGGATTCTATCATCGGGTGACTGGCGGGCAGATCGGCTCCAGCAGTGGACCGGGTAGCCATTGAGTGACAGCCTGCTGGCCACGTGCAGACCGAGCGCACCGGCACCCAGTATCCCGACCTGGGTAACCGCGGTGGCGCTGGCCTTGACCTCACGCTGCCAGTGCCGACGGCGTTGCGACTTGCGCAGCTGACCCATCTGGCGCTGTGAATGGAGAGTGCCGTACAACGCGTATTCAGCCATCTGCTGAGCCATTCCGGCATCCTGCAGGCGAATGATGGTGACGTCCTCGGGCAGACCCGGATGCTGTAACAGGTGATCGACACCGGCAGAAAAGGCGTGGATCTGCTTCAGACCAACCAGTTGGTCGAAGAAGTCTTCGGGAGGCATCCAGACGATGGCTGCCGTGATCAGCTCCGGTTCGGCCAGTGGGCGCTCGCTGTTCCAGTCGATGAACCGATGCTGCGGCAGCCGTTGCCGAAACGACTGCAATACCTGGCCATCATCACCCTGGCAGTAGAAGAGGATATTCATGAGAATCCCTACAACGGAACGGGTTCCACCACGGCGAATCGACGATCCGTATACAGCAGTGGCTCGCCACTGGTGGTTCGAACATCCACGACCTTGCCGAAGAAGACTCGGTGGGTGCCCTTGACGAGGCTGGAATCCAGCTCGCAGTCCAGCGCAACCAGCGCATTGCTCAGCACGGGAGCACCCGTGGAGAGTGAGGTCCAGTGGCCGGTGTCGAACCGTGATTGCTCGGGTATCTCGCTCAGGCCAGCGAACACCATTGCCAGCTCCATGCAATGGCTGGGCAGGATGTTGACGGCAAATCGCCCGCTCTTGTCCGCCAGTGTGCAGAACTCGTTGTCCAGATTCACGCAGACCAGCAGCAGGGCAGGGTCTGCACACACGGAACACATGGAGCTGACCGTCAGGCCAGCCTCCATGTCTTCGTGCGATGTGGTTACCACCGAGACGCCATTCGCTGCCTGCGAGAGCGCCGAGGTGAAAGCCGAGGCTGTTATGCTCGGCCTGTCCGCATCATCTGCCACTCGGATAATCGCGCATGGCGGCACCGGTGTAGATCTGACGAGGTCGACCGATACGGAACTCCGGATCTTCGTGCATTTCCATCCAGTGCGAAATCCAGCCAACGGTTCGTGACATGGCAAACATCACCGTGAACATGTTCATCGGAATGCCCAGTGCACGCAGAATGATGCCCGAGTAGAAATCGACATTCGGGTACAGCTTGCGCTCGATGAAGTAATCATCTTCCAGCGTGGCGCGTTCCAGTTCCATGGCCAGTTCGAACAGGGGCTGATCGCCGCCCAGATCCTTCAGCAGTTCGTGACACATCTTCTGGATGAGTTTGGCGCGAGGGTCGAAGTTCTTGTAGACGCGATGGCCGAAACCCATGAGTCGGAAAGGGTCATCCTTGTCTTTTGCCCGGGCAATGGTCTGTTCGATGGACTCGCCCGAGTACAGGATGCGGTCAAGCATGTTGATGACCGCCTCATTGGCGCCGCCGTGAGCAGGGCCCCACAGGCAGGCTACGCCTGAAGCGATGGAGGCGAACGGATTGGCGCCGGAGCTGCCGGACAGGCGAACCGTGGATGTACTGGCGTTCTGTTCATGATCGGCATGCAGGATCATGATCAGTTCGATGGCCTTGACGGCGACCGGGTTCAGCTGGAAATCCTCTGCCGGTACAGCGAACATCATGCGGGTGAAGTTTTCCACGTAACCCAGGTTGTTGTCGGGGTACATGAACGGCATGCCGCGATGATGCTTGTAACAGTAGGATGCGATGGTCGGCATCTTGGCAATCAGTCGCTGCGCGGATATCTCGCGATGCTCGGGATTGTTGATGTCCAGGGAGTCATGATAGAACGAGGACATGGCACCGACGGTACCGACCAGCATGGCCATCGGGTGCGCATCGTAACGGAAGCCATCGATGAAATCGCGGATGTTCTCGTGCACCATGGTGTGCTGGGAGATGATGTGATTGAAGGATTCGCCCTGTTCCTTGTTGGGCAATTCGCCGTACATCAGCAGGTAACACACTTCCAGATAGGTGCTGTGTTCGGCCAGTTGGTCGATCGGATAACCGCGATACAGCAGAATGCCTTCGTCGCCATCGATGAAGGTGATGGCACTCTTGCAACTGGCTGTCGTGGCAAAGCCCGGATCGTAGGTGAACAGCCCCGTGTCCTTGTAGAGACTGCGCACGTCGGCCACATCGGGCCCGTGGGTCGGGCTGATTCGAGGCAGTACAGACTCACGTCCGTCATCGGTCGTGATGGTTATGGTGCGTTCAGTCATTTGCTTTTTCTCCAACGATATTACGTTGATTATACGTCCAAAGTGTCGTGCGCAAGATTATAGAAACTATTGTCAGCTCATTCGCCGCCCTTATCACCGGTGTGCGCGAAAGGGACTGACTATACTCAAGCCAGAGAGTATTCGCAGCCATTTTCTGGCACTTCAGTGCATATTCGGCCGGTCGAATGGCTGTCTCGCACCGTGTTGTCAGTCGCCCTCGACGCTCGGTGCCCGGCGGTGGAGCCTGGCCGTGCAACGGCGTGCATCAGAGGCGACACAACTGTTCGTGGATACAGTAACGCAGCCCTGCGAAAGCATCCATTGTTCCGGAAGGTATCGGCAAAGTCGGCCTTGAACATGAGTCCGGGTGCGTAAGCCTCCGGCTGTGTGCTAGCGATGGAGCACGATCAGGTAGAAGGCGACCAGGGTGCCGCCGATACGCACCAAAGATGATGGCAACGAACACACCGCAGGCGACCAGCAGGCTGCCCGGCTATGCCGGTCGCTGCCATTGTTCGTCCAGTATCCACCATGCGAGAAACACGGTCATGGGAGCATCGCAGGAGAACAGGATTCCGGTTCTGCGAGGGCACAGTCTGTTGAGGGTAAAGAACAGGGCCGTGTCGCCGATGAATATGCCGATGATGCCAGACAGGATCAGCAGCACCCAGTCTGCCGGTACCAAGGTTCCGCTGCCGCTGTGCATCAGTGCAGCGAGCAAGACACAGAAGACCATGACCATGCGCAGGCACGTGAAGGCGAGAGCGCCCGGTTGACGCCTCGCCGTGGCGGCGAGCAGGTTTGCCACCCCCGGCATGATGCTGCACCCAGGACCGCAAGCCGAGCAGGTACTTCAGCCAGCATATGCACAATCAACCATGAAAATTTGTGACAAATTGCCAAACCGGATCAAGACCTGTTCCATAGAGTGTAACCTTGTCGTAATGTGGTACTTTAGTTTCACTATCTAGAGTCGGCATGGACGCTGTACCTGAGTGTGGGATCTCGAGTTCTCGCATTTCCATTCAACCTGTTTAATTCGGAGCAATTAATGCATCCAGTAAAGACGATAGCGCTTTCAGTCGCTCTGGCAGCATCGGCCGGTTTGGCGCACGCTGATGAAACACTTGACGCTGTCAAGAGCAAGGGGTTCGTGCAATGTGGTGTGTCCCAAGGGCTCCCGGGATTCTCGAATCCTGATGACCAAGGTAACTGGACAGGTCTTGACGTCGACTTCTGTCGCGCCATGGCTGCTGCGATCTTCAATGATGCCGATGCCGTCAAATACACCCCATTGTCTGCCAAGGTCCGTTTTACTGCACTGACTTCCGGCGAAATTGACGTGCTGGCACGTAACACCACCTGGACCATGAGCCGCGACAGCGACTTCGGTGAGTTCATCGGTGTCAACTACTACGATGGTCAGGGTTTCATGGTGCCGACCAATCTGGGCGTCAGCAGCGCAACAGAGCTGGACGGAGCAGCTGTCTGCACCAACACGGGCACCACAACCGAGCTCAACGTGGCTGACTACTTCCGTGCAAACGGACTCAACTACACCGTTGTGGCGTTCGAGAAGGCAGACGAAGTGGTTGCCGCCTATGACGCCGGTCGTTGTGACGTCTATACAACCGACCGCTCAGGTCTGGCCGCGCAGCGTACCAAGCTGTCCAAGCCGGATGAGCATGTCGTTCTGCCTGAAATCATCTCCAAGGAGCCTCTGGGACCTCTCGTACGTCACGGTGACAGCCAGTGGGCCGATGTGGGTCGCTGGACTCTGAACTGCATGATCAATGCAGAAGAAGCCGGTATCAACATGGACAACGTGGCAGACATGGCAACGTCCACCGATCCGAACATCAAGCGAATTCTGGGCACCGATGGTGACCTGGGTGCCAAGATCGGTCTGGACAATGCCTTCTGTGCCAATGTCGTGGCAGCAGTGGGCAACTATGGTGAAAGCTACGACCGCAATGTCGGTCCGGATACCCCTCTGAAGCTTGAGCGTGGTGTCAACGCGCTTTGGTCACAAGGTGGATTGCTCTACGCCGCACCGCAGCGATAAGCGATAGTTCGCAAACGGTAGTTGAACGTGAGGGGCCGCAGCTCGGTCCGGAGAATTCCGGGCAGAACGCGGCCCCTTCTGCAATTCATGGGGTCAATGTATGGCGAAAAATTCCGATAACAGTGCTCTGGCGGCGCCGGCACCGTCCTTCTGGCGAGATCCCGAGAAAAGGGCAATCGTCTATCAGGCGCTGGTTCTGGCATTCATTGCCTGGCTGCTCTATTCGATAATCAACAACACCGCGACCAATATGGAGTCAAGGGGCCTGGCTTCCGGCTTCGGTTTCCTGACGTCGTCCGCCGGTTTTGGCATCATCTCCACCCCATTCGTGCCCTACAGCGAAGATTCCAGCTACTTCACCGTCTTCCTGGTGGGGCTGGTCAATACCATCATCATTGCCTTTGTCGGCTGTGTACTGGCGCTGCTGCTGGGCTTCATCGTGGGCATTGCGCGGTTGTCGAGCAACTGGCTGGTACAGAAAATAGCAACGTTCTATATCGAACTTTTCCGCAATGTGCCCTTGCTGCTGCAGATCCTGTTCTGGTACAGCGCCGTACTGAAGCCACTGCCAGGGCCCAGAGAGCTTCACGAGGCTGGTGAATCGGTCTTCTTCTCGATCAACAATCGCGGGCTGATCTTTGCCGAGCCGGTGGGGCAGGATGGTTTTCAGTACGTCTGGTATGCCTTCTTCGCGGCCATCGTGATCAGTTGGCTGATCAGCAAGTGGGCAACGGCCAGGCAGATGCAGACCGGAGAGCAGTTTCCGAGTTTCATGGTCAGTCTGGGGCTCATCGTCGGTGCGCCGTTGATCACGTATTTCGTCATGGGGCGGCCATTGGACTTCGTGCCGGCCGAAATGTCGCGCTTTGCGCTACGAGGGGGTGTCACCGTGATACCGGAGTTCGTGGCCTTGTTGCTGGCGCTGGTCATCTATACGGCTGCGTTCATCGCTGAAATCGTGCGCGCCGGCATCCAGTCGGTGAGTCATGGGCAGACCGAGGCGGCCTCGGCACTGGGCATCAAGCCGACACATCGCATGCGTCTGGTCGTGGTACCACAGGCCTTGCGGGTCATCGTGCCGCCCTTGACCAGTCAGTTTCTCAACCTCACCAAGAACTCCAGTCTGGCGACGGCCATAGCCTACCCGGATCTGTTTTCGGTATTTGCCGGTACGACGCTGAACCAGACGGGGCAGGCGGTGGAGATCATGGCCATGACTCTTGCTGTCTATCTGACATTGAGTCTGCTGACCTCGGCGTTCATGAACTGGTACAACTCACGCATCAAGCTGGTGGAGCGGTAAGTCATGGCTATCAATGACAATATGAGTCCGCGGGGCGTGGTGCATGCTGGCGACCTGCCAGATCAGCCGGCGCCGATGGCAACGGAAGGTGCTGTCGCCTGGATGAGAGACAATCTGTTCAACGGTCCATTCAATTCGATCCTGTCTCTGATCGCACTTGCACTGGTGCTGTACATCGTGCCCGGAACACTGTCCTGGCTGGTGTTCGATGCCAACTGGACAGGCGGGGCAGAAGCCTGTCAGGCCAATCCGGACGGTGCCTGTTGGCCATTCGTCAGCTCTCGCTGGGAGCAGTTTCTGTACGGCTTCTATGAACATTCCGAACGCTGGCGAATCAACATCCTGCTGATCATTCTCGCTGTCGGTATTGCCTGGCTGGCCATCGAACGGTTGCCGGGGCGTGGTCTGGCAGCAATACTCATGCTGTTCGTCTACCCGGTTTTTGCCTTTTTCATGCTGTACGGCAGCGAGACCCTGGGGCTGCCCATTGTCGAAACGTCCCAGTGGGGTGGATTCACGCTGACGCTGGTCATAGCGCTGAGCGGCATCGTGGCCTCCTTGCCACTGGGTGTACTGCTGGCTCTGGGGCGGCGTTCGAAAATGCCCATCATCAGTCTGCTGAGTACCGTATTCATCGAATTCTGGCGCGGAATTCCGCTGGTGGCCGTGCTGTTCATGGCGACCATCATGTTCCCCCTGTTCCTGCCAGCCGGGGTGACCTTCGACCAACTGCTACGTGCGGTTATCGGGGTGGCTCTGTTTTCATCGGCCTACATGGCGGAGGTGGTGCGGGGCGGTCTGCAGGCCATTCCGAAGGGACAATATGAAGGGGCCATGGCTCTGGGGCTACCGTTTGGCAAGATGATGCGATTGATCATCCTGCCGCAGGCCCTGAAGATCGTCATACCCGGCATCGTCAATACCTTCATCGGCCTGTTCAAGGATACGACGCTGGTATTGATCATTGCCTTGTTCGACCTGCTCGGCGTTGTCCAGGCATCCATTGCGGATCCCAACTGGTCGATCCGATCCGTTCCCTACACCGGTTATGCGTTCGTCGCCATCGTTTTCTGGATCTGCTGCTACAGCATGGCCCGTTACAGCCGGTATATCGAAGATAAACTGCACACAGGACACAAGCGATGACGCAAGGTGATCAGAACAGCCCTGAAACGGTAGCGGGAAATCCGTCGGCCATGCAGGTGGGTGACGAGGCGGTGATCAGCATCACCGACATGAACAAGTGGTACGGTCAGTTTCATGTACTCAAGGACATCAATCTGACGGTCAGGCGAGGCGAGAGGATCGTCATCTGCGGGCCGTCAGGCTCCGGCAAGTCCACGCTGATCAGGTGTATCAATCGCCTGGAAGAGCATCAGCAGGGGTCGATCAATGTCGATGGCATCGAATTGAACAATGATCTCAAGAATATCGATGCCATCAGGCGCGAAGTGGGTATGGTGTTCCAGCATTTCAATCTGTTTCCTCACCTCACGGTATTGCAGAACTGCACCCTGGCGCCTATCTGGGTCAAGAAGATGCCACGCAAGGAGGCGGAGCAGATTGCCATGAAGTATCTCGAGCGTGTCCGCATTCCCGAGCAGGCCAACAAGTTTCCGGGGCAGCTCTCCGGTGGTCAGCAGCAGCGTGTCGCGATAGCCCGGTCCTTGTGCATGAACCCGAAGATCATGCTGTTCGACGAGCCGACATCGGCACTGGATCCGGAAATGATCAAGGAAGTGCTCGATGTCATGATCGAACTGGCGCATGAGGGCATGACCATGATCTGTGTCACGCATGAAATGGGCTTTGCCAAGACGGTCGCCAACCGTGTCATTTTCATGGATGGCGGGCAGATCATCGAGGAAAACGAACCGGAGCCTTTTTTCAACAATCCACAGTCGGAACGTACGCAATTATTTCTCAGCCAGATACTTGCTCACTGAAAAAAGCATGTACAATACGGCACTCGGTTTTCGAGACTGTGCTGCCTGAGGGCAGTCGGAGTCCCGGAAGCCGGGTGAAGTAAAAATATCCGTATAGTTGTTGACATCTACGTATTCAGGTTTCATAATTATCGGCTTGCCCGATGGAGGGATTCCCGAGCGGTCAAAGGGGGCAGACTGTAAATCTGCTGGCTCAGCCTTCGGAGGTTCGAATCCTCCTCCCTCCACCATTCGCGGCAAGTGGTAATGAGTTCATTGAAATCAGCAAGTATGTAGCACAGTCAGTAATAGCAGGTCAGTCAGTTCAAGCGTGCGGGTGTAGTTCAATGGTAGAACCTCAGCCTTCCAAGCTGATGACGAGGGTTCGAATCCCTTCACCCGCTCCATTTCCGATTCGGTATCTGGTGCGGATTTCCAGGACGATTCGGATCAGCTGTTGTTCCTGTGCGGTTTGCGGCAACTTCTGCTATTGCAAGTGATGAATCAGCGCTCATATAGCTCAGTCGGTAGAGCACTTCCTTGGTAAGGAAGAGGTCACCGGTTCAATTCCGGTTATGAGCTCCATTTGTCCTGGCTGTCTGGTAGCGGTGCTTGCGCGCAGTTGCTGGCTTCCAGTCAGAATATTACGGTAACCGCGGCGTCGCGCGGCAGAATTTTCCAAGTCGACGACAGAACACAACAATCCGGTAGAGGCAGCGCCTGATGTCCAAGGAAAAATTCGAACGTAACAAGCCGCATGTCAACGTAGGCACCATTGGCCACGTCGACCACGGCAAGACCACATTGACCGCAGCGCTGACTATCTGCCAGGCAGAGAAGTTCGGTGGGGCGGCTCGTGCATACGACCAGATCGACAACGCGCCGGAAGAGAAGGCCCGTGGTATCACGATCGCGACAGCCCACGTCGAGTACGAGTCCGACTCACGTCACTACGCGCACGTTGATTGCCCCGGCCACGCTGATTATGTCAAGAACATGATCACCGGTGCGGCGCAGATGGACGGTGCCATTCTGGTCTGTTCAGCTGCTGATGGCCCGATGCCTCAGACTCGCGAGCACATCCTGCTGGCACGCCAGGTGGGTGTCCCTTACATCGTTGTCTACTTGAACAAGGCTGACATGGTTGATGATGCCGAGCTGCTGGAACTGGTTGAAATGGAAGTGCGTGAGCTGCTGGACAGCTACGATTTCCCTGGCGACGACACGCCGATCATCACCGGTTCTGCCCTGAAGGCCATCGAAGGCGATACGTCCGACATCGGTCGTCCGTCCATCGACAAGCTGATCGAAGCGCTGGATACCTACATTCCAATGCCAGAGCGTCCGGTTGATCAGCCGTTTCTGATGCCAGTGGAAGACGTGTTCTCGATCTCTGGTCGTGGAACGGTAGCCACCGGTCGAGTCGAGCGCGGCATCATCAAGGTGGGTGAGGAAATCGAGATCGTCGGTATCCGTGACACCACCAAGACCACCGTTACCGGTGTCGAGATGTTCCGCAAGCTGCTGGATCAGGGTGAAGCAGGCGATAACGTCGGTATTCTGCTGCGTGGTACCAAGCGCGACGATATCGAGCGCGGTCAGGTACTGTGCAAGCCCGGTTCGATCACACC
>NZ_JBQYLE010000004.1:503524-522821 GCF_052681095.1 Granulosicoccus sp. 3-233 | reverse complement strand
TCTGGCTATCCGAGGCAACCTCGTCGAGCCAAAAGAGCCGACGCAGATTACCCATGACAGTCTGGTCGCCATGGCTGGCCTCATCGAACTGCAGCAGGGAGGGCCATTTGAATTGAAACATGGCCAGCGCTGCGCACAAAGTGTCTGGCAGCGTAAATACAATACTGCCTTGACGCCGAGTATCAGTGATCTTGGAGAATTGCTCTCTCACCGTCCTGATCAATCCCGGAGCCGAGAGATCCTTGCGCAGCGTAGCCAATTGCGAAGCCATAGGTGACAGACTCTCAATGGTGTTTCCATTGAGCGTAGGTTACGAAAGGCGACTTGTCAGAACTCTGCAACTCGTTGATAGTCAGGGCCGTTTTCACTGGCCGGGAACTGCTGACTACCCACCAGTCCACGTCTGGAATAGTACCGCCATTTACGCTTTTCAGAGCAGCATATACCGACATTGGAAGAGCAATGATATAGCAGGTGAGCATAATAATAATTGTAAATAAGGCACAAAAACGGCTTTTGATCGTCGTCGCCTTCTTATATATAGGTATGGACTGTTTACCTTTTACGATTAACGCTCCCAAAAAGGTCATCAATGGAATCAGCATTGGAAGCCCAAACATGGTCAACAGTAAACACATAAACCCAAGGCCAATGACCCCTTTTATTATGACTAACCTCGTTTCAAATATAGTTCTTTCAGCCTTGTCAGTTGTACCGTAAAAACCACGTTTCACGACATCTATCACCACCGGCATAAAGAGTAGAGTAGTAATTGTTAAAAGCGATGCGAACTTAGTCAGATCAATATCCAAATTTAAGAAATGTGAAATATCGGACCAAGCACTCTCTTGAAAAGTGTCAAAATTTAGTACTATCCGTTCAAGTATTGGATTCAATTCCAACCTGTCGTCGATTTCGGCTAAGGCTGCGAACGCTGTCGGGCCTCCTAATAATACTCCCAAAGTCTTCAAGAGTTCTATGGTCTTTATGTGCTTAGACATTAGATGCGTAAGATGGAGGTATAAATAATTGCGATTCGCGCAGTTACTACATATACAATGTACGCCATAACTTGCTTTCCATTGACTATTGTAGAGGGCGAATTCAATCCGTAAGTGCAACTCAACCCGTCAGGCACTCCGGCTCTTTCTAAATTGGTAATTTGCGATATCAGGGTTGTCTGTTGTTACTAATTCGCAATGACTATTCTCCCCGGATCATTATTATTCTTTTTCTAACCGGATATAAATCGTCAGTTGTATTTAGTTTTTTGAAATTCTGCTAGGTAAGAATTTTGTCCTAGAAATTGTATCTGAACTGCACTGGCTTACGGCCGACGACGCTTGCAAGGCAACTCGTCGCTCCACAAACCGGACCACCGTCATCAAGAAACAAACAGCCGCTGTGGTCACTAAGCAGCCATACAGAAAATGTTTGACACATGTGCTTTGTAGACAAGCACAGCGAAAACAAGCGTCTCAAAGTCACTCAACTTCTGAGAATGCTCCTATCGGCATATGAGGCTGATTCTCGAGCAAATTTGTCGATTACTCAGCCTCGGATCCCGCGCATCCCTGCGCGACCCCAATCAAAACCCTGCAATCAATCCTTGCTCACCAACCGATAATAAACAAAATCCGAAGTAGCCCCGTTCACATACCCATTCACGTTCTTGCCCATTGCAACCTGATAGGCGGCCTGGAACATGATCACGATGGGGGAGCTTTCCTGAACGCGCTTCTGTAGTTCCACGTATATGCCCAGTCGCTTGTCCGGGTCGGCTTCGGTCAGCGCGTCGTTGGTCATCTGGTTCATGTCATCCGGCACAGCCCAGGCATTGCGCCAGGTGGTGGTCGCCGCATAGTTCTCGTCAGAGTTGTCCGAGTTATAGGCGAATGCCTTGGCATTGGAGTGTGGGTCCATGAAGTCGGGTCCCCAGTACAGCAGCATGGCCTGATGGCTGCGCTCGCGGTACTTGGTGATTACCTGGCTACCGGTGCCGGGCAGTATGTCGAAGTTGATGCCGGC
Source organism: Granulosicoccus sp. 3-233 (assembly GCF_052681095.1). Lineage (NCBI taxonomy): Bacteria > Pseudomonadati > Pseudomonadota > Gammaproteobacteria > Chromatiales > Granulosicoccaceae > Granulosicoccus > Granulosicoccus sp. 3-233. The sequence goes on along the minus strand of NZ_JBQYLE010000004.1, from coordinate 520,793 downwards.
TTCGGCAAAGCTTGCCTGAACGGACTGAGCCATATCGGTAAACGGTGCAGCGTTGATGACATCCAGCGTCACGGTAATCGGTGTTTCAATGCCTGCCTCGCTCAGAATGCTCTTGGCTTTTTCCAGATCGTAGGTGAATGGCGTTTCATCGTAAGAGCCGGGAAAACCCTTGGGCCAGAACGCCTGATGCACTTCCATCTGTCCCTTGATGATGGAGTTCGTCATGCCCTCGTAGTCCACCAGATAACGCGCAGCTTCCCACACGGCAGGAGGCGTGAGTGATTCTGTCTTCTGGTTGAAGCTCAGGAAGTGAACAGCAGCCTGTGGAAACACGTCCACTTTCAGCGCGTCCCTGTCCAGTGATTCGATCTGATCAGGCGTCAGGTTTTTTGCCATATCCACATCACCGGATTCCAGCAGCAATTGTTGAGTCGCCGCTTCGGCCACATGCTTGATGATCAGAGACTTCGTACCCGGTGCCCCCTTGAAGTAGTCACTGTTGGCTTTCAGACGAATCAGTTCAGCAGGACGGTAGGAGACGATGGAGTAAGGGCCGGAACCTGCCGAGTTTTCATTCAACCAGGCATTGCCCATGTCGCCATCGACCTCATTGGCCATTACCGTTTCCTGATCGACAATGGATGCTGGACGTGAGGCCAATACATTGAGTACGAAGGCCGGCGAGTAGTCACCCGCATAGTGAACGGTGACCGTGTTGCCATCAGCCGTGACATTCTCCAGTACGTTTTCGGGTGTCCAACCCAACTGCGCCAGAATGAAGGCAGGTGTCAGGTTCAACTTGATGACACGCTCGAAGGAGAACACGACATCCTCGGGTCGCACCGGGTTGCCGGAATGGAACACCGCGTCATCACGCAAGGTGAAGGTGACGGTCTTGGCGTCGGCATCGGTTTCCCATGACTCGGCAATACCGTCTGCCAGAACGGTCGGGTCTTCCGCATCGTACTGCACCAGGCGGTCATAGACATTGGTGACCAGTTCGCCGGACGAAAACTCATACGCCTGAGCGGGGTCAATCGCCACGATGTCGTCGATGTTCTGGGCGACGACCAACACCTGTGGCGGGGTAGACGCTGAAGCCGGCAGCATGACGCTGGCGCTCAGTGCCAGGGCCGACGCCAGCAGCGCGGTTTTGAACAATCTCATTGACTTCTCCTGTGAGTGAATGAATGGCAATGACCGTGCTCGTATCATCGGTGCAGAGTCACTTCCGGAACGGACCTGATCTACTGTACATCATCCCCCTGTGAAGACAGTCGCGAGTTGCTGCAGTCCGGCGCTTTGCGAACCACCGGTCATGTGCAACGATAGGGCGATGACATCGAGCATCCCCATCCTGCTGATCAGCGGCCCGGTCGGCGTTGGCAAGACGGCGGTCGGCAACGAGGTGTCTGAGGTTCTCGAGCGCGATGGCGTCCCGCACACTTTCATCGACTTCGATCAGCTTCGTTATACCTTTCCGAGGCCGGATGATGACCCTAGGGGCAACCGGCTCGGGTTGCAGAATCTGGCGGCCATCTGGGAGAACGGTTCGCGGGCAGGAGCGCTGAATCTGGTGGTCTCCTATGTCATTGAAGAGCGCTCGTTCATCGACAGTCTCCTGCAGCTCATTCCCGCCGGGCAGGTCACCACCGTGCAGTTGTCGGCCAGCATGGAAACACTGTGTACACGCCTGATGCAGCGGGAAATCGGTTCCGGCCTGGACTGGCACCTCAAGCGCGCGGTGGCGTTGAGCGCCATTCTGGCCGCCGAGAGCGCACCGGCCAATCTTCGAATGGCGACGGATGGGCTGCAGGTCATCGACATCGCGCAAGAGCTCGTCAGTCGATGCCAGTGGCGTTTGCCGTAAGCCACACCCGGCTGCGTTCCTGTTCAGAGCCTGATGATCTTGCGCGAAGGCATCGACGTTCCGATCTGTCATGTGCACAATAATGGGGATACACTGGGTCATTGACGATAGCCTGTCATAAGCAGATCACCCATACCCTCCACAGCACCACGGTTCCAGTTTTCATGACACACCTGTTCCAACCGCTCCAGCTACGTGAACTGACTCTGAAGAACAGGGTCATCGTATCCCCCATGTGCCAGTACTCCGCTGTTGATGGCATCGTTCAGGATTGGCATATCGTGCACCTCGGTCAGCTGGCGCAGAGTTCTGCCGGTATGCTGGTGCTGGAGGCGACGGCTGTGGAGGAGGCAGGGCGGATCACGCACGGTTGTCTGGGGCTCTACAACGATGCACAGGAAGCCCGGCTGACCGAGCTGGTTGCATTGCTGCGCAACGTCAACCCGCGAGTGAAGCTGCCTGTCTGCATCCAGTTGGGTCATGCCGGTCGCAAGGGCTCCAGTCACAAGCCGTGGGAAACCGGAATGCAGATACCTCTGAACGAAGGCGGTTGGGTGGCAAAGGCTCCCAGTTCCATCGAACATCACGAAGGGGAATTGCCGCCCGAAGCCTTGAGCGTGGCAGAAATGGCGGTTCTCAAGGAGAAGTTCGTCTCGTCGGTGGAACGCTCGCATCGTGCCGGTATCGATGCCATCGAGCTGCATTGTGCGCACGGCTACCTCATGCACCAGTTCCTCTCTCCGGTTGCCAACCAGCGAACCGATGAATACGGTGGCTCACTCGAGAATCGCATGCGCTATCCGCTGGAAGTCTTTCGTGCCATGCGCGCAGCCTGGCCGGCAGACAAACCGATGGGTGTCCGGATTTCAGCCAGTGACTGGGATCCTGCCAGCAGTTGGGATATCCAGGAATCCTCACGCTTCAGTCAGTTGCTTGAAGAGGCCGGTTGCGACTGGGTCGATGTCTCCAGCGCGGGTGTGTCCAGACACCAGAAGATCGATATCGGGCCTGGCTATCAAGTGCATTTTGCGCATGCCATCAAATCCGTGGTGGAAATTCCGGTCATGGCTGTGGGCATGATCAGCGAGCCGGAGCAGGCAGAGGCAATCCTGGCCGAGGGCAAGGCTGACATGATCGCCATTGCTCGTGCCTTCATGTACAACCCTCGGTGGGTGTGGCATGCCGCTGCCAGGCTCGGCGCCACCGTTGACGCGCCCGTGCAGTACTGGCGCAGTAGTCCTGCCGAGGTAGGGAGGCTGTTTGGTGATGCGCCTATCGGGCAGCGCTAGTCGCCCCCTTCACAGCAGCATAGAGTTGGGCCGGATTCAGGCGCATTCCGGTTCCAGCGTGTTGCAACTAGAGTGGTGTTGGGCGTAAGGTGAATTCACCCGGCGCCAGATCGTTCGTGATGGCTCGCTTCACCTTGTCCGGAATTTCCGGGTCGGTATGGTGGTACAGATCGCACTGACGCAATGCATCACGAACATTGATTCGCTTGCCAAGGTATTCGAAGACGGTACGGGCCGAACCGGGCTGGTGCGCCGCGCAGGTGGATGTGCACAACATCATCCCGGACAGGTAGGGATTGTTGGCGCGATAGTTCGGTGTCAGGATGGTTTCCGAAAAGGTCGAGTCCATGCGTAGTTCTCGTTCGATCAGGAACAACCGGTCCCTCATCATGAACGCGGTGCCGTGATAGTTCATGCACATGCGTTCGCCGACGGCGGTGTCTCGGCCGGTTGAGCGTTCCACCTGACGAAAATAGGTGATGCCGTCTTCACTGTATATCCTGACGAAGCTTCGGAAGATGTAGCCCGGAAAACCGAAGGAATAGAAGTACCTGAAATAGAAGCCCTCGAACGCATCCAGTGCCTTGTTGTCGCGTGACAGCATCGGGCGGAGAATGCCGTACAGCTTGTCGGGGACTGTCCGGCTGTCCTCATCCGTGCTACTGGTTGACGACAGGAGTCGACGAAACTGATCATGATCGAGCATGATCTCTTCCCTGTCGACACCGAAGAAATCACAGATGCTCTTCAGGTTGCGGTAGGAGGGGTAGGTACTGCCGGCCAGATAGCGGTTGAACTGCTGACGATTGATGTCCAGTCTGCGGCAGACCTCGGATATCGAACTGTAGTGGCCGCAGAGGAACCTCAGATTCTCCGCCAGATGGGAAAATTCTGTTTGCTTGTTTCCGGTCCTGCCTTGTGCTCTTGCCAACTGCCCGTCACCCAGTCATTCCCTGAAGTGACGCTAGTATGCGTCAATGTGACGCACATGTGAATACATTCACTCAAAGTCGCCAAATGGCGGCAGTGAAAGCCCGTTGTTAGTGTAAGTCCTCCCTGGCAACCACTATTCAACGTCATGTCACATGCTTCCAATCCGGTGAAGTCCCTCTGGTCGCACACGGCCGTCGAGCCGCCAGTGACAGATACCCTGGAAGGTGCGACAAGCACCGACGTCACCATCATCGGTGCTGGCATCACCGGTCTTCGAACAGCGCTGGAACTGGCCAGCCAGGGCGTCAGCGTCACCGTGCTCGACAGCCAGCAGCCGGGTTGGGGGGCCTCGGGCAGATCCGGAGGGCAGGTCAACCCGATGGCTCCGACCGATCCGCAGTCCATCATCAGGAAGCTCGGCCCCACAGCCGGTGCGCGCATCATCAACAGTTATATCCATTCCGCCGACGAGGTCTTCGGTCTGATCGAGCGGCATGGCCTGAAGTGCGATTCGGTACGCAAGGGGTGGTTGCGTGGTGCCCACTGCACGGCGGCGATCCGCAACCTGGAAAGGGACGTTGCTCGCTGGACAGAACAGGGCATGGACATCCGTCTGGTGGATGGGGATGAGCTGCAGACACTCAGCGGTACGAGCGCCTATCGCGCTGCCACACTGGTGCCGGCAGGAGGGTGTCTGCATCCGCTGTCCTATACGCGTGAGCTGGTTCGTGTGGCTCGGGAGCAAGGGGCCAGAGTTTGCTTTCCACATCAGGTGCAGTCGGTCAATCGCCAGAACTGCCAATGGCAGGTGACAACCGACAAGGGTGCGGTGACGAGCGACTGGGTCGTGTTCTGTACAAACGCCTACACCGATTCCACATTGAAAGGCCTGCGCAAGACCATCATCCCGATCATCAGCGTGCAGGCCGCTACTCGCCCCCTGTCGCCGGAGGAATATGCCGAGTATCTGCCCGGTGGACACACGCTGTCCGACACGAGACGGGTCATCTACTACGGTCGCAAGGACAATCGCAACCGACTGCTTCTGGGTAGCCATGGCAGTGACGAGCATTGCGCCGCGCCGGACAGGAAGCGATTGCTGGATGCCTTCAAGACTGTGTTTCCCAAGCTGAAGGAACAGGACATCGAGTACTTCTGGGGTGGGCGTCTGGCATTCACACCGGATCATCTTCCGCATTTGCACGAGCCTGATCAAGGCATTCTGGCAGCCCTGGGATACAACGGCCGTGGTATCGCCATGGCAACGGTCATGGGTCGTGTGCTGGCAGAACGGGTTGCTGGCAAACGTTCCGAAGATCTGGATTACCCGACCACCCCCTACAGCAAGGTTCCGTTTCACTGGGCGCGCGATGTGGGTGTTCGCACCGCTGCTCAGTATCTGGGCTTCCGCGACTGGCTGGATATCCAGCGCGGATGAATGTTCAGGAAACCTGACGACCGACGTCCCTGCCAGTAGCACGGGCGACAACATCAGGATCTGTTGATCCACACAACCACCAACGAAAGGAAACAATACCGTGAAATTGTTCAGAACTGCTGCGCCCGCCCTGTTGCTGGGTGCAACCATGATGTCCGTTGCGACGCAGTCGACGGCTGCAGAAACGTTCAAGATTGCCCTGGGGGCCGCTCAGGGCGGTGGCCAATACGTCATGGCCGAGCGTTTTGTCGAAGAGCTCGAAAAGGCAACCGATGGTGAACTGACTGCGGATCTGTTCCCGAACAGTCAGCTCGGCTCAGAGGAAGACACCGTGATGAATGCCGCCATGGGCATGCTCGATTTCTCGGTACTGGCGATCAACAACGTTACCCCGTTCTCGCCAACCGTGGGTGTGCTGACGCTGCCCTACATGATCCAGAATCTGGAAGAGGCCTACAGCCTCACCCAGGGCAAGACGGCTGAACGTCTGGTTGAGAACACGGCGCGTGATGCCGGTGTGCGCATCGTTGCCTGGACGTTCTCGGGCTTCAGGGTACTCACCAATTCCGCCCGACCGGTGAAGACGCTGGATGATCTGCAGGGACTCATCATCCGAGTGCCGAAAAACGAGATCATGATCGACACCTACAAGTCCTGGGGCGTGAATCCGACCCCCATGGCCTGGTCGGAAGTGTTCACGGCACTGCAGCAGAAAGTCGTGGACGGACAGGATCTGGGGCTCATCGATCTGGAGTCGGTCAAGTTCTACGAAGTTCAGAAGTACATCTCCAACATTCACTACAACTTCCTGCTCGAACCCATGATCATGTCAGAGCAACTGTTCCAGTCGCAGTCGCCTGAATTCCAGCAGGCGATCCTGGATGCTGGCAAGAAGGCCACGGAATACAGTGTCGAATTCCTGCGTGAACGGGAGAAGACAGCACTGGACGAGCTGCTGGCCAAGGGCATGGAGTTCACGGAAGTGGACGAGGCCGAGTGGATCGAAAAGGCAACTGCTGCCGTATGGCCGAAGTTCCACGACAGTGTCGGTGGCATAGACGCCATCAACGAGACGCTTGAGGAGCTTGGCAGGCAACCGATCGAGTAGATCAACAAGCAGTCACCGAGAGGCGCGCCATTCGGTGCGCCCCGCTTCAACCGGGAGAGAAGTCATGTCTAGAGTGTGGTACGTGCTGGATAATCTGGAAAGCTATATCTGTCGAAGTCTGCTTGTCACGTTTGTCTGTCTGCTGTTCGCACAGATCCTGTCTCGCGAGATATTCAACAGCTCGATCTCGTGGATAGAAGAGCTGTCGGTCTACCTGTTCGTCTGGTTCGTCTATATCGGCGCGAGCTATGCAGCGCGCAAGCATGCTCACAATCGCGTGACCTTCCAGTTCCGCTTCTTCGGCAAACGCGTGGTGAACTACATCGAGGCGTTCGCGGACCTGTTCTGGATATTCTTCAACGTCGTCTTCATCTACCTGTCGAGCAATTTCGTGTTCTTCCAGATGAACAAGTTCTGGAAGTCCCAGACGCTGGGCATCGAAATGAAGTGGATCTACATCGTTCTACCCATCTCGTTCACGCTGATCACCATTCGCGTCATTCAGGTCAATTACCTCAAGCTGGTCAAGGGCGTTGACTTCAAGGATGTCGATAGCGTCGATCTCGAAGAGATTGCGCGCGAGACCGCAGCCGCCGAAAAGGCGTCCGACCTTGCTGGCGGAAAGGACACACGAGGAGGTAAAAACTGATGGAAACCACCATTGTCACCGTACTATTCGGCTCCTTCCTGCTCTTGCTGTTGATCGGTGCGCCTATCACGGTGGCACTCGGAGTCTCGTCGTTATTTTCGTTCTTCTATCTGGGTGAGAATCCGGCCAAGTTCGTGCAGATCGCTTTTTCCTCGGTAGGGTCTTTTCCTTTGATGGCGCTGCCGGCTTTCATACTCGCTGGTGCCTTGATGGAAGCCGCCGGTATATCGCGACGCCTGATTGCGGTGGCCGAGAGTCTTGCGGGCCCGTTTACCGGTGGAATGGCTGTCGCCACCGTCATGGCGTGCGTTTTCTTCGGTGCCATTTCCGGCTCTGGGCCGGCAACCACAGCCGCGGTTGGCATGTTGATGATTCCCGCGATGATCGAACGTCAATACGACAAGGGCTACGCCTCTGCCGTTACCGCCTCCGCTGGCGGTCTTGGCATCGTGATCCCTCCGTCGATTCCGATGATCATCTTCGGCATCTCATCGCTCGGTCTGCTGCCGACACCGGAAGCAATTGAGAAATACGGTATTTTCCAGAGCGTGTCGATCCCCAAGCTGTTTGTGGCCGGCGTCATTCCTGCTGCCGTGATCACTTTGAGCCTGCTCACGATGAACTACTTCATGTGCAAGAAGCGTGGTTACACCGGTACCACTGAGGGCTGGTCTGCGCGGGGCATACTGCGTACGGTTTATCGTGGTTTCTGGGCGTTGCTGGCACCGGTGGTCATCCTGGGCGGAATCTACACCGGCTTTTTCACACCGACGGAATCGGCTGTTGTTGCCATCTTCTACACCTTGTTCGTCGGTACGGCGCTCTACCGTGAGCTGACATTCAGAAAGCTGTTCGACGCGCTCGAGATCACCACCTGGCTGACCGGGCGAATATTGATGATCATGTTCACCGCGACGGTGTTCGGCCGCTTGCTGGTGGAGAATCAGATACCGGGGATCATTGCCGATAGCATGTTATCGTTTACGCAGAATATCTACGTCATCTGGACTCTGATGATCGTCTTCCTGCTGTTCGTCGGCATGTTCATGGAGACGCTGTCAACCATTCTGATACTGGTGCCGGTGATGCTGCCAGTGGCCTACAGTGTCGGTATCGATCCGGTTCACTTTGGCGTGGTGATGGTCTGTACGCTGGGCATCGGATTTCAGACACCACCGCTGGGCGAGAATCTGTTCATTGCCTCGGGTATCTCGAAGATATCCATTGAGGAAATCTCGCTGAAGATCCTGCCGTTTGCGGCAGTCAATACCATCGCGATCTTCGTGATCGCATTCGTGCCGGAGTTGTCATTGTGGCTGCCACGTGTGTTCGGATACTGAGCACATGAAGCACATGAAGCACATGAAGCACATGAAGCACATGAAGCACATGAAGCACATGAAGCACATGAAGCACATGACACAAGACGTCCGATCATCGCATCAACAACGCAGGAGAGAACAATGAGTCAGTTCATCAACGCCAGAAATTCGGTAGTCACCGAGTCGATCGATGGCATGTTGCGAGCCAGTGGTGGTCGATTGGGCCGGCTCGACGGTTATCCCCATATCAAGGTTGTCGTCCGCAATGACTGGTCACGCGATCGAGTGGCGCTCGTCTCGGGTGGCGGTTCGGGGCACGAGCCCTCGCATGCCGGCTTCGTCGGGCAAGGCATGTTGACTGCCGCGGTCTGCGGCGAGGTGTTTGCCTCGCCCTCGGTGGATGCGGTGCTGGCCGGTATCCTGGCCGTGACCGGGGAAGCAGGCTGTCTGCTGATTCTCAAGAACTATACCGGCGATCGTCTCAACTTCGGCCTGGCGGCGGAGCGGGCAAAGGCACTGGGGTATCGCGTGAAAATGGTCATTGTCGATGACGATATCGCTCTGCCGGAAATTCCGCAGGCACGGGGTCTGGCCGGCGCTCTGCTGGTACACAAGATTGCCGGTGCGGCTGCTGAAGAGGGCCGTGATCTGGATGCGGTGGCCAGTGTGGCAGAGCGGGTGATCGCCGGCGTTCGCACGATCGGCATGTCCTTGAATACCTGCACGGTACCGGGTTCGGAGCGGGAGTCGCGCATTGACGAAGGTCACGCTGAGCTGGGACTCGGCATTCATGGTGAACCGGGCATCGAACAGGTTCGTTTCGACTCCGCCGAGCAAGCCATGAAACGGGTCACGGACAAGCTTGCACAGGGCCTGTCTGACGCACCACATGTCGCGCTGCTGAACAATCTGGGTGGCACGAGTCAGTTGGAAATGGGAATTCTCGCCAACGAGCTGGCGCGTTCGTCAGTTGGTGAGCGCATACGCTGGATGGTCGGACCAGCGCCGCTGATGACCGCGATGGACATGCAGGGTTTCTCTGTCTCTCTGTTACCGGTCGACTCTCAGGATGAGGCGAGGCTTGAAATGGCGGTGTCGCCGCCGGCCTGGCCCGGAGCTTATCGTGTCGAGCAAATCACGGTTCTCCCGGTACCGGATGAAGTCCAGTCGGAACAAGCAACGCCGTCTTCACATCCCGAGCGCAAGGCGTTTCTCCAGCGCTGCTGCGAGCTTCTGCTCGAGACCGAGGAGACACTGAATGCGCTGGATGCCAAGTCAGGCGATGGTGATACCGGATCGACATTGGCCACGGCAGCCCGTGACCTGCTCAAGGTGCTCGACCAATTGCCACTGGCCGATGAGGCATCGCTGTTTCACGCCATGGGTGCCGAATTGGCGAAGAAGATGGGAGGCTCTTCAGGTGTCTTGTTGGCGATCTTCTTCATGGCGGCTGGCGAGGCATCGGCCAAGGGGGCCGACCTCAATCAGGCCTTACGTGCCGGACTGGCGCGCATGCAGGAGGTGGGTGGTGCCGGTCTTGGTGATAGAACGATGATCGATGCCCTGCACCCGGCACTCGAGGCGCTGGACTCGGGTATCACTGAAGCGGCGCACGCCGCACGTGCCGGGGCAGATGCCACGGCAGAAATAACGCAAGCACGTGCGGGTCGGTCAAGCTATGTCAGGGCGGACAAGCTCGCCGGTCACAACGACCCCGGGGCCGAAGCGGTGGCACTGCTTTTCGAAGGGCTGCAACGCGGCTGACACGACTGGTCGTTTGCAGTTCTCCAACGAGATTTTTCACAAGGGTCTGGGGCATGCGTTCCAGACCACCTTTCCTGTCATTGAATCAGACTGAAATATCATGAGCACGCTTGTCAAGTTTTCCGACTCCACGGTAGAGCCCGTTCAAAACGACACCACAAAGGTCACCGTCTCTGGTGACCCAAGACACACGGCATGGTTGCACTTCCAGGGCAACAATGGCGCTTTTCGTTCGGGGGTGTGGGAAAGCACTGCAGGTGTTTTCAAGGGCCCGATGAATGATCAGATCGAGTTTTGCCACATACTGGAAGGCAAGGCCAGGATAGTCGTCGGCGATGAGTCCTTCGTGGTGGAAGCTGGTGACAGCTTCGTGATGGACAATGGCCTGCAGCCGGTCTGGCACGTCGAGGAATATATACGCAAATCGTTCGTCATTGCTGCGGTGCCTGCCGCTACGAGCTGACCCCTTACCAGACTCCTGCGGCCGGTGGACCGCCCGGTCCTCCGGCGCCGCCAACGTCCTCGATGGTGCACTCGATGCAGTAGTTCCACCATTCTTCAGGCGGGTTGAGCTGGGCAGCCGCCAGGCCTGCAATGAATGCCCCATCCAGGTCGTACAGGACGCCGCTGTCGATCCATTTCCCACCCGCCTCGGCAGTATCGGTGACAAGGCTCGGGCAGCAGGGGCCGGGGGGGGCGAGTGGCTCACCGGTCGTGGCGCTACGACTGATGTCCAGGAGCAATACTGGCGGAGGAGCCTTGTCGACGCTGGGTGGCGCATCGACAGGAGGAACACTGGTTTCATCATGGCGTTGGCGAGTACCGGATCATGAATCCGACGGCTTGACGTCTCGGCAACCCAGCGTCGAGGTGAGGTCATGGCGGATCCGGATTGCCCCTTTCGTTCAGCTTGTCCGAAAACGAGGGCTTGTTGACCTTTACGTCAAACCCGGTGGCGATACACTTTTGCCATGGACAAGCAAAAACAGACAACACTGGAATCTGCCAGCACTGCGACACCGACCCGTCGTGTGGTCATGGTCGTTTACCCGGATGCACACATTCTGGACGTGGTAGGCCCGTTGGAGATTCTGACCGGCACACGATTGTTTCTGCCGGATGGGCAGATTCCCTACGAGACTTGCCTGGTGGCGCACAAGAGCGGGGTGTTTCCAACCACCAGTGGCATCAGTCTGCAGGCGGATCAGGATTTCACCAGCGCCATGAACAGTCGCAAGCCGATTGATACGCTGATCGTGGCTGGCGGTCACGGGACGCTGGAAGCGTTGGAGGATGTGGATCTGCTGGCCTATGTGCAATGGGCGGCCGAACGCGCAGATCGGGTCGTCTCGATCTGTACCGGGGCCATGATTCTGGCAGAGCTCGGTTTGCTGGATGGCCGCAAGGCCACCACTCACTGGTGGTGGTGTCCGGTGCTGGCCAAACGCTATCCGCAGGTTTCTGTCGATGCCGATGCCTTGTATGTGCAGGATGGCAATGTCTGGACATCTGCCGGGGTGACTGCCGGCATGGATCTGTCGCTGGCATTGGTGGAGGCGGACTGGGGCCATGAGATTGCCTTGCAGGTGGCCCGCTACAACGTGATGTACATGATGCGTCCCGGCGGGCAATCGCAGTTCAGTGCACAGCTGATTGCGCAGCAGGCGGAAGACCCGGTCATTACCGATCTGCTGCAGTTCATCCAGAACCATATTCGGGATGACTTGAGCGTCGGCACCCTGGCAGCGCATTGCTGCATGACCGAACGAACACTGACACGCAAGTTGCGCGATGAAACCGGCATGACTCCGGCGCGCTATGTCGAGCTTGCCCGCATTCAGGCTGCGCGTGTCGCCCTGGAGCAGACCGGACAGTCTGTGGAAGCCATTGCCCGGAGCACGGGTTTCACGAACAGCGAACGCATGCGACGCGCGTTTCAGCGTCACTTGAATGTATCGGCCTCGGACTACCGAGACCGCTTTCAGACCGTTACCACCAGAGAGGCTCAGGCCGATGAATGATGCACTCCTGATGCCCTGACGGCAGCCAGCGGGCACTTGTCACCAGCGACAGCGGATGTTGTCTCGCTGAAGACACAGCTGCCACACCCCTCTACCCACTGACCGGGCACACACTGCCCACGGAGTTATCCATGACTCACAGTCTTGCTGTTCGTGCGAGTTCGCTCGCGTCCAGATTGCCCACCAGCCTTGTGCTGTTGAGCTCCATACTGCTTGTCGCTTGCAGTGATGATGATCCCGATACGCTGCCACTGAACATCAGCAACGAGTTGCAGGGCGTCTGGGAACGTTCGGGTTACGGATCGTTTCTGCAGGTCGAGAACAGTCGACTGAGCGTGTATGAGGCGACTCGTGCTACCTGTCATCTGCGTGATTCGGGGGCGGCGGCAGACTTCATCGCTGCCTTCCCGGAAGTGCATGTGGATGACGATCTGCTGCAACTGGGAGAAAGCGCGCTGGATGTGCCCATGCTGTTCAACCGTGTGGATGCGCTACCGGCGGTGTGCGAAGAACCGATCGACAGTTCGGCAGCCGAGATGTTCGATCATGTCTGGCACAGCTTCAACGACCATTACGCCTTCTTCAATGAGCGCGGTGTCGACTGGTTGGCCCAATACGACCTGTGGCGCCCGACACTCGGCGAACAGAGTACGCAAGGCGAGCTGGAAGCAGCCCTGATCGGTCTGCTGTCACCCATCGACGATACCCACGTCAGTCTGACCGTCGATGGAGGGTCTGTTTTCAACCCGGCAGAATTCAAGGGCTTCTTTCAGGATCTCATCGACGAGTTCGAGTCTCAGGATGTCATTGCCGATGAAGCCAGCTACATCAGCACTGTGATCGGGCAATGGCGACAGGATCTGCAAGGCAATTATATTGGAGAGGCGTTTTCGACCACGGATGACAATCATCCCGGCCTGCTGGAATGGGGTGTCCTCGGCGACTCGGTGGGCTACCTGAGAATCGCGCAGTTGTACACCGACTTCGAGTCTACCGGTGATGAACAACTTTCAGTATTCGATTCGGTGTTGGATGTCGCATTGACCGAACTTGCGGAGACTTCTGGACTGATCATCGATGTTCGCCTGACACCCGGTGGCAGGGATGCAGTTTCGTTGGCCGTCGCCAATCGCTTTGCCGATACGGAGCGAGCGGTGGTGAGCAAGGCCGCTCGTGACTACCAGGGGCTGGGAGCGATCCAGACGCTCACCATCAGTCCTTCAGAGCACCTGAACTATCAGAACCCGGTGGTGCTGATCACCAGTGGCTTCAGTGCCAGTGCCACGGAAGTCCTGACCTTGCTGCTGCGTTCCTTGCCACAGGTGACCCATCTCGGGGAGTCCACCAATGGCGCCTTGTCGGATGTGCTGGAAAGAGGCCTGCCCAATGGCTGGGAGTTCACCCTGTCCAACGAGGTGTATCTGGATGCCAGCGGCCAATCGTTCGAGGCCGTCGGTATTCCACCGGAAGTCGTTGTGCCGGTATTGGACAAGGCAGCGCGGGACCGGGGCGAAGACTCGGCCATCAACGCCGCCTTTGACGTGCTCGGACTGCCCAGCCCATACAACGCTTTCAGCCCGGAAGGCTGACATACATCGCTACCAGTCGCTTCAGCCGCGACGTTCTTTGCAAAACACGTTGAAAACACGGAAGAAACCTCATGAAAACAGTCATTCGAACACTGCTCGTCGCCAGTGCTTTCTCCCTGCCATCCCTGTCGACGGCAGATTCTTCTACCACATCGCCAGGCAAGGCATCCGACTGGCATCTGTCGCTGGGCCTGGCCACCGTCACCGTACCGTCGTATCTGGGCGATAACCGGCACCGCTCCCTGGTGGCGCCGGACATCACCGTCAGCTACAAGGGGCGCTTCTTTGCGTCCACGTTCGACGGTGTGGGCTACAACCTCATCAGGCAGGGTGGCTGGCGCGCAGGTCCCATCATGAAATACAACGCGGGTCGGCGGCAGGATGGCGATGAAAGCTATTTCATCAGTGGTGACGAGACTGATGATCTGCAAGGACTGGGTGACATCGACGGCACAGCCGAAATTGGCGGCTTTGTCGAGTACTCGAGCGAGCATCTGGTGTCACGGGTCGAACTGCGTCAGGCCACCGAGGGGCATGATGGTACTGTCGGTGATGTCTCGGTGAAATGGGTCGGCCGCAAGCTGCTTGCCGGGAAGTCGTTGTTTTACGGAGTCGGGCCGGAGCTGCACTTTGCGGATTCGGATTACATGAATGCCTTTTTTGGTGTGGATGCACAGCAGGCCTCACTGTCAGGGCTTGAGGCCTATCAGGCCGGTGCGGGACTGCTGTCCTACGGCATTCATGCCGCTGTCGAAGTGCCCCTGGCCAACAGAGTGTCACTGGTGGGATTCGGGGGTGTCGATCTGCTGGGTGAAGAGGCTGTCGATTCCTCCCTGGTCTCGACACGGGGCGCTGATGAGCAAGCCTCACTGGGCGTTCTGCTCAAGGTGACGTTCTAGTTCTGTTGTTCGACGGTGCCTTCGGGGTTGTGGTGAGGCCGTTGGTATCAGCGCGTTTTCAGATAGTCGAGCATCGTCTCGGCACTCGAAACATCGACCGGCACGCCCGGCGGATTGTCCTTGAAGCCGGGTTCCACGAATAGCCGCTCGATATGTCGATCATTGACCAGCATCGAGTAGCGCCAGCTGCGCAAGCCCATGCCCTGTTCGGTACGCTCCACCAGCATGCCCATCTTGCGCGTGAACTCGCCATTGCCGTCCGGCAGCATGACGGTCTTCTCGATGTGTCGAGACAGTTTCCACTGGTACATGATGAAGGCGTCGTTCACTGCCAGACACACCACGGTGTCGATACCTTCCGCGGTAAAGTCATCATGCAGTCTTTCATAACCTGGCAGGTGGCTGTCCGAGCAGGCTGGCGTGAATGCACCGGGTACCGCAAATACAACGACCCGTTTGCCGCTGAAGACCTCATCGCTGCTCAGGGTCTTCCATTCGAAAGGGTTGGGGCCTCCGAGAGCCTCATTGCGAACACGCGTATGAAAGACTGCGTCAGGGACTGTCTGTGGATGCATGGTGGCTCTCTCCTGTATGGCAGACGGCCTCGGTATGGCGGCAAGGCGCCCGTGTGAGGCTGTCATTCTACAGGGTGTGGTGATGCTTCCGGCTATGTCAGGTCTGGTGCCTGATGCAGCGCCTGGATTCGATTCGAGACACACTGTGTCGCGAATTCACCGGGCGGCAGAATCGCAGAGCCTCCTTCAGGCTTTATCCAGCAAGGCTTCTCCGGCCACCTGCCGTACCGATGCCGTCAGTTCAGCCAGCGCGTCTCGCATCAGCCTCGGGCTTTGCCAGTAGAGCGGAATGTCCAGTGGGCTTTCGGGGATCAGCTCGACCAGTCGGCCGCTGTCCAGCTCACTGCGTACCAGCAGTTCCGGGTTCATGCCCCAGCCCATGTGCGCCAGAGCCGCTGACACAAAGGCTTCGCTCGATGGCAAGCCATGCGCCGGCGGGCAGCTATGGGCAATGCCTTGCTGCTTCATCCAGAGTTCCTGCAGCCTGTCCTTGTTGTTGAATATCAGCATGGGAGCGGCTGCCAGGCTGCCCTGATCGACACCGTTTGAAAAATGCCGTTCGACGAAAGCCGGGGAGGCGGTGGCGCAATAGCGCAGCGAGCCCAGCGGCAACACATCGCAGCCGCTGACGGCGGCGGCATCCGCGGTCACGGCCGCCACCACCTCACCACGTTCCAGCCATTGCTGGCTGTGATCCTGATCATCCAGAATCAGTTCGAACAACAGTCCGCTGCAGCTTGCCAGCGCGTCGATGAACCAGGTGGAGAGGGTGTCGGCATTCACAGCGATGCGTAGCGTGGGTGACACACCGGCTGGCACGATGTCCGGCATCGTTGTCGCCAGTCGGGATTCCAGCAGAGCGACATCCTGTGTATGCCGCAGCAGTCTCTCTCCGACGGCGGTGGCATGACAGGGTTGCGCACGAATCACCAGCGGAGCACCGAGGCGCTGTTCCAGTTGTCGGACGCGCTGTGAGACGGCCGATGGTGTGACATGCAAGCGACGGGCGGCCTGTTCGAAGCTGCCGGTCTGCAGGACTGCCGTCAGAGTGGCAAGTGCGTCGTAGTCGAGC
The DNA here is from genome assembly GCF_052681095.1 of Granulosicoccus sp. 3-233. Lineage (NCBI taxonomy): Bacteria > Pseudomonadati > Pseudomonadota > Gammaproteobacteria > Chromatiales > Granulosicoccaceae > Granulosicoccus > Granulosicoccus sp. 3-233. Next base: position 504,264 of record NZ_JBQYLE010000004.1, on the reverse strand, counting down.
ATGTTGAAAAGCAAGGTGTCGTGGCTTGGCCACCGCCGGTTAAGAATCGCTTAATTCACTGAAGATAATATCGTTTGGCTAATGCAGCAGAATCGGCAAGAATCGCTCCTCTTCTCACGTCACTGATCATTACGACTCATGTTTGCAGCCCTCACGGCCGGTTTCTTCCTCGGTGCCAGCCTCATCATCGCCATCGGTTCGCAGAATGCCTTCGTGCTGCGGCAGGGACTGCGCGGTGAGCATGTCTTGCTGATCTGTCTGACCTGCGCGTTCAGCGATGCCCTGCTGATAACCGCCGGGGTATTCGGTTTTGGTGAGCTGGTGGAGCATTCTCCGTGGATAGGGCCTGTCGCCCGCTATGGCGGGGCGGCGTTTCTGGTCGGCTATGCGCTGATGGCGTTCCGTTCCGCCTGGCGCGGGGCGGGTGTGCTGGAGGCTGCCGACCGAGCGGCGCCATCGTGGAAAGTGGCACTGGCTACCTGTCTGGCATTGACCTGGCTGAACCCGCATGTCTATCTGGATACCCTGGTCCTGCTGGGGGCGGCCTCGACGAAATTCGAGGAATTTCGAACGGCCTTTGCCGTCGGTGCCGTCTGCGCCTCGTTTCTGTTCTTTTTCTCGCTCGGCTATGGTGCTCGCCTGTTGCAACCACTGTTTGCACGTCCTGCGGCCTGGCGTGTTCTGGATGCGATCATCGGACTTGTCATGTTGCTGATAGCTGCAAGTCTGGTGCTGTAAGG
>NZ_JBQYLE010000004.1:373155-503427 GCF_052681095.1 Granulosicoccus sp. 3-233 | reverse complement strand
AGGGTGTAAGGGTGTAAGGGTGTAAGGGTGTAAGGGTGTAAGGGTGTAAGGGTGTAAGGGTGTAAGGGTGTAAGGGTGTAAGGGTGAGCTGGGCAATCCTGCATTTTCAGGCTTGCCACTGTGTCGGTTCAGGCAATACGAAAGTCGAATCTCGACGCAGGAAGTTGCCGGGTCATCCATCAAGGGGCCGCAAAGCTGTTAGATTCGCAGCAGCCGTCTGTCAACACCGACGACGTCACCCATGAGAGGGAAAAGACCATGAGCATGATGCCGAGTCCAACCGCTGATCGCAAAACAATCGGCAAGCAGCCGATGATGTTGCTTCTCAGCCTGTGTGTGTTGACCTTGACCGCCTGCGTGTCGAACGTTTCATCGCAGGTGAAGGAGTCCAACAAGGACCAGAGTGGAGCGTTCGACGGGACGTGGGTTGCCAAGGTACAGAAGTCCGCCAAACGACAAACCATGCCCGGAAACTGGATTGCCAACTGCGATGGCTCTGCGTGGAATTTCACGCTGCGGGTCAATGACGGTGTTGTCAGCAACAATCTCAGGGAATCGAAGAAATCCACGTACGTCAGCTCCACCGGAGATTTTCGGTTCGACATACCTGTGAACAACGAAGCCAGCGCTGCTGCGGGTTCCGAGCGGAATATCAGTCTGGCAAAGCAGACGCTGATTGTTTACGGTAATCTGGAAAAGGCGAAAGGACGCTTTACCACCGGTGTTGCCGAGTTCGGCAATAGCGGATGTACGGCCATCATCGAATTTGCCAGAACCAGCGCCTGAATCCGGGCATTGGGTCATTGCGATGACGGGTGCAGCTGGCTCGATATGATTGCCATGCTCTCAGCGCATCAATCGGGACTTGCAGAATGCAATGAAGTTCTCGAGCAATGCTGATTCGCTGCTGCTGTCCTTGCAGATCAACACGACGGACAGGGTGTCGATATCGTCGGTCAGCGGAATGCTGACAACATGGCCACCATCGTGAGTCTCGGTGTGCGTCGTTGCCATCACGGCCAGGGAAAAGCCGAATCCGTTGGCGACGGCGCTGCGCACCGACTCCATGGATTTGCCGGTGAAGGCTATGTCGGGCTGGATGCCCTGCGAGTGCAGAATCTTCTCGAAGTACTGTCGGCTGGATGGGCCCTCGAACATGACATAGGGTTCTTCCGACAGCTCTCGCAAGGAGATCGTCTTGCGTCTTGCCAGTGCGTGATGCTTGCCGAGCAGCACAAAGGGCGTCAGTTCCTGCAGGCGTTCCACGCGCAGCTGCTCGGTCGAGAGTGACATGTCATAGGTGAGGGCGAGGTCCAGCTCGCCCTGTTGAACCCGGGCAATGAGTTCGTCCTGCAGCAGCTCCGACGGGATAATGTGAATATCGGGATGTTCACGTTGATGTTCGCGAATCAGTCCCGCCAGATGATACGGCGCCAGCGTGTGAAAACAGCCGAGCCGCAGAGTACCTGCCTGATTGGCGGCGATGGCCTCTGCATGCAGTTCGGTTTGACGAGCGGTTTCCAGCAGTTTGCCGGCAGAGACCAGAAAGGCGCGCCCCTGTGGGGTCAGTTCCGTCCCTCTGGCGTGGTGGCGCAGCAGTAATTGCAAGCCGCAGATGTCCTCCAGCTTCTCGATGGCTTGAGACACGGCGGGTTGGGATATGTTGAGAATCCGGGCCGCCTGGGCAATGCCGCCTTCCTGCGCCACGGCTACAAAGTACTCGCACTGTTTCAGGGTCAGCTTGACCATGTTTTTCCTTGTTAAAAGTCAAATTAAAACAATTTGAAACTATTTTAGCCGATTGCTACTGTCAGCCCGAATGCACCCCTGCATCAACGTCACTCAAGGAGCGACTCATGCTGAACGAACAACAGAAGGCCCAGTTCTGGAAAGACGGATATCTGCTGGTTGAAAACGTGGTCAGTCCGGCAAACCTGCAGGCCATGAAAGAGGATTTTGCATCGTGGGTGGAGGAGAGTCGGGCACACACCGAGCCCTACGGGGAGGCCATCGACGGGCGCGCTCGCTTCGACGTCGAGCCCGCGCATACCGCGAAAAAGCCGGGCCTGCGGCGAGTGAATGCACCCATTGAAGTGTCAGAGGCGTATTTCGAAGCCATGGCGCACAGTGGCATGACCGAGGTGGTCGCCGACCTGATTGGTCCGAACGTCAAGTTTCATCACTCGAAGATCAATGCCAAACTGCCCGGTGGCACCACGGCAGTCAAGTGGCATCAGGATTTTCCGTTCACGCCTCACTCGAATGACGATCTGATCACCGCCTTGCTGATGGTGGACGAGGTGACCGAGGAAAATGGTCCTCTGGAAGTCCTGCCCGGTTCTCACACAGGGCCCATTCATGACCTGTGGCACGACGGCGTGTTCACCGGTTCGATCGATAACGAGCTGGCCGCTGATTGTCAGTCGAAAGCGGTTCGCTGTACGGGCCCGGCGGGGTCGGTCTGCCTGATGCATACCCGCCTGCTGCACGGCTCCGCACCGAATCTGTCATCCAGCTCCAGAAACCTGTTCATCTGTGTGTATTCGGCGGAGGATGCCGTGCCGTATGCGGGGAACCCGATGCCTACCGAACACGAGGGACTGATGGTACGTGGCAAACGCACCAACACGGTCAGGTCGAAGCAGTTCGAGATGAAGCTGCCTCAGAAACCGAAGACAGCGTCATTCTTCGATCAGCAGGACAAGCACAAGGAGGCTTGATGGCTGAACGAGGATCCTGTTGCCGGCGAATGTCCATGACAGGTCTTCCTGAACTGCCATGGACGAGGCCTGCAGGAAGTTTGTACTACCGGGGGTCACACTCCACCAGTTGCAACTCACCGGAATCCGAGTCATCGTCATCGAAACACTGGCCGGCGCTGGCATCGAATGACTGGCTGACGCTGCCCTGGGCGCCGGTGGCTGACACCTGTAGCGACAGGGAGCCGCTGTCGACGCGCGTGGATCCGTTGTCCTGATCGACGAGGCTGGAGCCAGCGGGGATCGATACTGCCGCTTCGGCACTGGTGTAGTTGCCTTCCGGGTCGTCGCCCGTCAGGCTTTCGGCAAAAGCCTCACCGAGCATGAGTCCCAGGGTCAGATTGCTGTCGAAGTCGATGGATTCGGGTGACAGGGTCATCGATACTTCGTTCAGGGTCAGAGACAATGCCTGCTCGCCGTCGATCTGCAGGCTCAAGGGGGCATTGCCGATTCCGGCGTTGCGCAGTCGGGCACTCTGACCATCGGCTGCGACATCCAGCTGTGCCGTCACAGCGGAGACCGCCAGCGCAACCGTTGACTGTCCGGTTGATTCCGTGGTAACGTTGCCGAATTCATCGACCGAGGTACTCTCACTGCTGATGTCGTACAGGGCATTGATGGCACCCATGTCAGTCGATACGCTGACAGAATCATCGGCATTGGCCTGGAAGCTCACGACTTCCGACTGGCCAATGGAGATGTCGGTATTGGTTGAACTGTCGGCAATGCGCAGAGCCTGGCTGATGTGCAGCGACAGACGTGCGGCTGACACCGTTTCACCATTGCCTTCCACTTCGGCTTCCACCAGCAGGGCGCCGGTGAGTGTCTCGGGTACGGACCCGGCGAATCCCCGCAGGTCGTTGATGTAGGTCGTCATCTGGAAAAAGCCCGGCAGCGAGAGTTCGTAGCTTCCCAGGTTCGGTGCATAGCCGATGGACACGACGGGCTGTTCCTGAAAGAGAAAATGAATACGTCCCGTGTCGTCGGTGACGGCATCGACCTGCACGAGAAATTGTTGCGCAATCTGCAGACACTCTTCGAAGTCATCCATGAAGCCGGCACGATCGGCCAGCGTTTCATTACAGATGGCGGTGTCGTCCAGGTCAATCGTGATGAGGTTGCCTTCACGTTCGATGCTGGCATTGCTGCCATCGAGCCCGAGGGCGACTTGCATGAAATCATCAACCTCTTCATCGACCATGTCCGAGTCGTCAATGGTGTCACCGAGGCCCGTATCATCTACCTGAAGGCTGAATGCATCGCTCAGGTTGATGCCGAGAGCGGTTGATGCATTGAGCGCTGCCTTCTGCCTGATTTCCAGTTCACTGGCCTGTTCGGCAGGCAGGCCTGTAAGCGAGTCGCCCACACTCGGACCGGCGTTGCCGCCGGAAGGGGAGTCGCTTCCACCGCCGCAGGCTGCGGCTACCAGAGTTGCGCACAATAATGCAAGGGATGTGTCGAGCTGCGGTGTCTTCATGACCATTTGAACCTGTGGGTTGTAATGTATGTGAGCCAGCGATCAGGTAACAGGTAACACGCATTGAACATGCCAGTCCTGCTTCGAAGAGACTCCGGCAGATTCCGACAGGTGGCAATCCATTACCGCCATCATACCGCATGAACAGGGCCGATCAGGGCCCGGCAAACCCTCGCGCCGAAACGACGGCAGACGGCTCCGGCAGCATCGAATTCTGTCTGTCTGGCCTGCTGCAAATATTGCAGCGATGCGCTGCGAAATCGACAGCGGTCGCAATCCCTGACCGTCTGTAGCATAGCCGAGGCGTTCAAGACCATCGACCTTCTTGTTGATTCACAGCCCGGAGCGGCGACGGTTGATGTGGCGTGACCGCCACCAATATCCCCCGTCAGCTTGCCAAGGGAATACTACATGAATATTAATGCAGACCCGGTGTTCGACACCTTTGTCAGAGCGGCGGAGGTCTGGATTCCGCAGGGCGACAAGCTGGTTCACGCCGAAGGGGATTATGCGCATTCTCCGGCGTTTGCCGAAGCCTCCGTTGCCGAAAGCTTCGCCAGGGGAGAAGGCCTGCCCGGCAAGGTCTGGGAGAGCGGCAAACCGATAGTCCTGAAAGAATTCGATGGTTCGTACTTCAAGCGTGCGGAAGCGGCTGCCGAAGCCGGACTCACCAGCGCTGTTGCCATCCCGGTTTTCGCCGGTAACGAGCTGAAGGCTGTACTGGTCCTGTTCTGCAGTGCTGATGCCGATCACATGGGAGCCATCGAGGTCTGGGAATACCTGAACGAGCGTCTGACGCTGGCCGACGGCTACTACGGCGGTGCCACGGAGTTCGAAGCGGCAAGCCGGGACATCAGCTTCAGTCATGGGCAGGGCTTGCCCGGTGGTGTCTGGTCTGCCAATACGCCGATACTCAAACGAGACATTGCACGTGCGGGCAGTTTTCTGCGCAGTGAACAGGCCGCCGCGATCGGTCTCAAGACGGGCCTGGGACTGCCGATTCCGACGCCGGGTGACAATGTTGTCGTGCTGACGCTGCTGTCAGCATTGAACACACCCATCGCCCACCGCTTCGAGATCTGGGATGCTCGCCCGGAATGCGTGGGTGCAACACGTCAGGCCCAGTTGATCGATGGGCTCTGCAAGCGGGAAGGGGCTCTCTGGGCGCAGCAGAATCCACCCGTTGACCCTCCCATGGCCCAGGCCTGGAAGGGACCGGTCGGCAAGGTGCTGGGGACAGGCCTGCCATATGTGCAGAGAGAAGGCGCAGGTCTGCCTGCGGGCTACACCTCCATGTTCGCTCTGCCGATCTACCACGAGGCCGACCTGGCCTATGTCGTCGCCTGCTACCTCTGAGAGGGAGAAAGTCATGCAGAAAATGGTCATCATCGGCGCAGGAATGGCCTCGGGTCGTATGCTGGAGCATATCCACGAGGCAGATCCTGCGGCGTTCGACGTCACGATCTTCAATGCCGAACCACGCGGTAACTACAACCGCATCATGCTCTCCCCGGTGTTGGCGGGTGACAGGAGTTTCGAGGAAATCGTCACCCATGACGACGACTGGTACGCTGCCAACAACATCACCACGCGTTTTGGCGAGCGGGTGACGGCGGTTGATCGCGTACGCAAGGTGGTCATCGGCGAGAAGGGCGAAGTCCCCTATGACACCCTGATCCTTGCCACCGGTTCTCTGCCCTTCATCATTCCCGTACCCGGTCACGATCTGCCGGGCGTCGTTGGCTACCGTGATCTTGAAGACACCGATGCCATGATCGATGCCTCGGCCAATCAGGGTTCGTCTGCCGTTGTTATTGGTGGTGGTCTGCTGGGTCTCGAGGCGGCGGCCGGCCTGCGAATGCGCGGAATGGAAGTCACCGTGTTGCACATTGCAGGGCATCTGATGGATCGCCAGCTGGACGAGACCGCCGGCTATCTGCTGAAGCTGGATCTGGAAAAGCGCGGTATCAGGGTACTCACCGAAGCGAACACCAAGGAGATCATCGGTAACGGCAAGGTTGAACAGGTGCTGCTCGATGACGGCACCGAGCTGGCTGCTGACATTGTCGTCATGGCGGCGGGCATTCGTCCGGCGGTACAGATCGGACACGATGCGGGTCTCGAGATGGGGCGCGCCATCAAGGTCAATGCGCAGATGCAGACGTCCGACCCCGACATCTACGCGGTGGGCGAGTGCGTTGAGTTCAACGAGAATGTGTTTGGTCTGGTCGCTCCACTGTACGACCAGGCAAAGGTGCTGGCCAATACGCTGCTGGGCAAGGAAGATGTCTTCACGGTGCGTGAACTGTCCACCAAGCTGAAAGTGACTGGCTGTGATCTGTTCAGTGCGGGTGACTTCGCCGAAGGAGAAGGTCGCGAGGATATCGTCTTTCGTGATCCGAAGCGGCGTGTCTACAAACGCCTCATCGTGGAGAACGACAGACTGATCGGCGCAGTGATGTACGGCGATACGGCGGACAGCAACTGGTTTTTCGGTCTGATCAAGGATGGCACCAATATCGAGGAGATGCGTGAAACCCTGATATTCGGCCCGTCGTTTCAGGGTGGGGAGGCGGCCGCTGCGGACCCGCTGGCAGCCGTTGCAGCATTGCCTCTTGAGGCGGAGATTTGCGGCTGCAACGGCGTATGCAAGGGTGACATCATCAACGCCATCGAGGGCGGAGTCAGCACTCTCGATGATGTGAGAATGAAGACCAAGGCTTCGGCTTCCTGTGGAAGCTGTACCGGTCTGGTGGAACAGGTACTGGCAGTCAGCCTGGGCGATGGTTTCCAGATCAAGGCCGAGAAGCCGATCTGTAAATGCACCGACCTGACGCATGAAGACGTGCGTCGTCTGATCAAGGCTCAGGCGCTGAAGTCTCAGCCGGCAGTCTGGCAGGAGCTGGCCTGGAAGACACCCAATGGCTGTCATGTCTGCCGTCCGGCCATCAATTTCTATCTGCTCGCCGACTGGCCTCTGGATTATCAGGACGATCTGCAATCGCGTTTCGTCAACGAGCGCAATCATGCCAATATCCAGAAGGATGGCACCTACTCGGTCATGCCTCGCATGTGGGGTGGCATGACCACACCTGATGAGCTGATCGCCGTTGCCAATGCAGCCAAGAAGTTCGATGCCGCCGTCAAGGTCACAGGTGGTCAGCGTATCGACCTGCTGGGCATCAAGAAAGAGGATCTGCCGGCGATCTGGTCGGATCTCAACGATGCCGGCATGGTCTCGGGGCATGCCTATACCAAGGGCCTGAGAACCGTGAAGACTTGCGTCGGTACGGACTGGTGTCGTTTCGGCACGCAGGACAGTACAGGTCTGGGTATCAAGCTGGAGAAGAAGCTGTGGGGCTCCTGGACGCCGCACAAGGTGAAGCTGGGTGTGTCAGGTTGTCCGCGCAATTGTGCCGAGGCCACCTGCAAGGATATCGGCATCATCTGTGTCGATTCCGGTTATCAGATCAGCGTGGCAGGTGCCGCGGGCATGGATGTGAAGATGACCGAGAGCCTGGTGGATGTCGCGACCGAAGCCGAGGTGGAAGAGTGGGTGAGCGCCTTCATGCAGCTCTATCGCGAGAACGCCAAGTATCTGGATCGGGCCTACAAATGGGTTGCCAAGGTGGGGCTGGACTGGGTGAAGAAAGAACTTTCCGACCCCGAGACACGCAAGGCGCTGGTCGAGCGATTCGATATCAGCCAGAGCATCTACCAGACAGACCCCTGGGCTGACCATGTCGACAACCGGGCAGACCAGTACCAACATCTTGCCGATCTGACGAAGGAGGCTGTAACGTGAGCTGGATTGATATAGGTACACTGAGTGATATACCCCTTCGTGGTTCGCGTATCGTGAAATCACCTGCGGGGTGTATCGCCATCTTTCGCACCTCAGAGAGCGAGGTGTTTGCCACCTCCAATACCTGTCCTCACAAGAAGGGGCCGTTGTCGGAAGGCATCGTGCACGATCGCAAGGTCACCTGCCCGCTGCACAACTGGGTCTTTTCACTGGAAACCGGAGAAGCACAGGGCGCTGACGAAGGGCAGATCGAAACCTATCCGGTGAAGGTCGAAGACGGCCGCCTGTTGCTGGACATCGATGCGGTGGTGGCAAAAGTCGCCTGATGGCAGCTATCGTCAGCGGTGAAACACGTTCCACCTGTCCGTACTGCGGAGTGGGTTGTGGTGTATTGATCAAGCCGGATGGCGTGGGCGGGATCACTCTCAGGGGCGACCCCGAGCATCCGGCCAATCGCGGCAGACTCTGTTCGAAAGGTTCCGCACTTGCAGAAACGGTGGGTACGTCGCATCGCCTGCTGGAGCCCCGCTGGTCGGGTGAGAACGTCGACTGGGATACGGCGCTGGATGGTGTGGCAAAACGCTTTCAGGAGGTGATTGCCGAACATGGTCCGGATGCGGTGGCCTTTTACGTCGCGGGTCAATTGCTGACCGAGGACTACTACGTTGCCAACAAGCTGATGAAGGGATTCATGGGCTCGGCAAATATCGACACGAATTCCCGCCTCTGCATGTCCTCGACTGTGGCAGGGCACAAGCGCGCCTTTGGCACCGACACGGTACCGGGCATCTATGACGATCTTGACGAAGCGGATCTTGTCGTGCTCGTAGGGTCGAACCTCGCCTGGTGTCATCCGGTGCTGTATCAGCGAGTCGTTGCCGCCCGGGAATCGCGAGGCACCCGGATCGTGACAATCGATCCGCGCCGTACGGCCTCCTGCGAAGGTGCGCTGCATCTGCCCTTGCAGGCAGGCAGCGATGTGGCTCTGTTCAATGCACTGCTGGCCGAGATCGAGCGCCGTGGTGCCGTGGATGCGACATACACCGACGCGCATGTGGCGGGTGCGGCCGAGGCCATTGCCGCGGCACAGGCATCCGATCCTGCAGATACCGGACTGGATGCCGCTCTTTTGCAGGAGTTTCTGGATCTCTGGATCGGCACGGACAAGGTAGTGACCGTCTTCAGCCAGGGTGTGAACCAGTCCTCTGCGGGGACGGACAAGGTCAATGCCATTCTCAACTGTCATCTGGCCACCGGCAGGATCGGCAAGCCCGGCTCGGGACCGTTCTCGGTAACCGGACAGGTCAATGCCATGGGCGGACGTGAAGTCGGCGGTCTGGCCAATATGCTGGCCTGCCATCTGGATATCGAAAACGCCGAGCATCGTTCGGCCGTTCAGGATTTCTGGCATTCTCCTGCCATGCCTCGTCAGGCAGGACTGAAGGCCGTCGACATGTTCAAGGCCGTCGGCGATGGTCGCATCAAGGCCCTGTGGGTGATTCATTCCAATCCGGCCGTGACCCTGCCTGATGCGGACCGGGTGCGTGACGCCATCGCGGCCTGTCCGTTCGTGGTGGTCAGTGACATGACGGCTGATACCGACACGGCTCGGCTGGCCGATGTCGTATTGCCGGCTGCCGCCTGGGGCGAAAAGTCCGGCACGGTAACGAATTCCGAACGTCTCATCAGCCGACAACGCGCGGTGCTGCCGGCTCCCGGACAAGCAAAGCCGGACTGGTGGATTCTGGCGGAAGTGGCGCGACGCATGGGCTGGGGCGAGGATTTTGCGTGGGAAAGTCCGGCCGATATCTTTGCCGAGTATGCTGCCATGTCTGCCCTGGCTGCAGAGTTCGGCAAGGACTTCGACATCTCGGCCCTTGCAGCACTGGATGCACAGGACTATGACAATCTTGACCCGGTCCGCTGGCCGCAATCTGCGCTCAGACAGGGTGGTCGATTCTTTGCGGAGGGTGGTTTCTTCCACTCGGATGGCAAGGCAAGAATGTTGCCCCTTGTACCCCGAGCTCCTGCCAGCACCCCTTGCGAGTCGCGGCCATTTCGGCTGAATACCGGTCGATTGCGCGATCAGTGGCATACGATGACACGCACGGCCTTGTCACCTCGGTTGTCGGCACATCTGCCAGAACCGTTTGTCGACATGCATCCACAGGATGCCGCACGCCTGGGTCTGGAACCTGCCAGTCTGGTGCAGCTCACCAGCCCGCAAGGCAAGGCCATTCTCCGGTTGCATCAGACAGAGGACGTCGCGCCGGGCAATCTGTTTGTCCCGATACACTGGACAGGCATGAATGCCCCGGCGGCTCGAATCGATGCCCTGGTGGCGCCGCTGGTGGACCCGATCTCGGGGCAGCCGGAAAGCAAGGCTTCCACGGTGGCGGCGGAACGGTTTACGGCGGCCTGGTATGGCTTTGCCATCGCAAGCAGAGCATTCACCCCTTCCTGTGACTACTGGGCTCGAGCTCGCAGCAGTACGGGCTACCGCTGTGAAATGGCCGGACTTGCAGTACCGGCCAATTGGGAAGTCTATGCGAAAGAGCTCTTCGGTATGGGTGATGTGGCTGTGCAGCATATGTCAGACCCCGGGCGGTCACGGCATCGTATCGGATTCTTCGACGGTGATGTCCTGCTGGCAGCTCTCTACGTCGGACCGGAACCGGTTGCTCTGATGCGCGATTTTCTGGCAGGCTTGCCTGGTCAGGAAGCCCCCTGGGCGCTGGCTGGTCTGGCCCGTGGTGACATACCGGACCCGGGTCCGGTGGTCTGTTCCTGCTATGCCATTGGCCGCAATACCGTCAAACTGGCGATTGCCAGTGAGGGTTTGAAGAGCGTTGATCAGATCGGTGGCAGCATCTCGGCCGGTACCAACTGCGGTTCCTGCAAGTCGGAACTGGCGAGTATCCTGAGGGAATGCGCTGGCGCCTGATCGAGATGATTCAGGCGTGCATCGGCGGCTCAGTGCAGCAGTAGCGCGATCAGCATGATCAGTGCCGCCGCTGTGCTGACCATGGCCCATCCTCGCCAGAAGTCGATCGAGCCTCGCTGAATCAATGGTGTCCATTGGTCGCCGGATGTCCGGCGATTCATTGAATCCTGCAGACTGCGCAGGAACTCTGTCATGACTTCCGGTCGTTTGCCGGGATCGTGGGACAGGGCTCGCGCCAGGGCTGCACCAGTCGCCTCCGGCAGATCCGGTCGGTAGGATTTGAGGGGTCTCAGCGACCAGTCGAACGGGGCTGAGGGCAACTCCACCCGCTCTTCCAGTGCGAAGGGTACCTGGCCGGCCAGCATCTCATAGACCATGGCAGCAATACTGAACAGGTCGGACAGATTCGTGGCAGCGCCGCCGGTCAGTACTTCCGGGGCAATGTAGTTCAGTGAGCCTTCGGGGACCACATCGTCGTTGGCCGTTGGCAGATCGGAAAAGCCGGTGACCTGTACTGAACCGAAATCGATGATCTTCACGGTGCCGTCCGGGGCGAGTATCACGTTCTCGGGTTTCAGGTCACGATGCACCATGCCCAGTCGGTGGAAAGTGCGTGTTGCCGAGATCAGTGAGCTCAGTATGGGCAGGATATCGGCCACGGAAGGCCTCGGGCTGCGATCCATCCACTGGCGCAGAGTCTCGCCCTGAACCCACTCGGCAATGTAGTAGAGGAAGCGGGTTTCTTCGTGGTCGTGGATCTTCATGATCTGCGGATTGTCGATACGGCGTCCTACCCACTGTTCGAGCATGAAGCCTTCGAGGTACTGGATGCTGTCCTCGAAGTTCTTCGATGGGGCCTTGAGCACGCAGATGGCATCGTCCGTGGTACGTCTGACCCGATAGGCATGACTGCGAGTGGAGGAATGCAGCACCTCCTGCACCACATAGCCGTCTATCCGGTTGCCGGGCTTCATCACCGGTGGGATGGTCTGTGTGGTCAGTCGCTGATGGGCCTCGGTCAGCGTCTCCGACGGGATGTCTTCGACTTGTAATATCAGTGCCGAGAGATTGTCCTCGCTGCCGGCTTCGGTGGCGGCATCACACAATGCTCTGGAAGCGTCTTCCAGGTGGGCTTGCGTCTCGAGTGGGCGGTTCAGAACGGCCTTGATCTGTGCGGGCGTCAGCACACCATGCACACCGTCGGTGGTCAACAGGAAGACATCTCCGGTCTGAAAGCGTTCCTGGATGTAGTCTGCCCGGACATGCGGTTCGGCACCGAGTGCGCGTGTCAACGTCTCGCCTGTGCCCATGAAGGAGGCGTTGTGATCCTCGGTCAGTGTCTGGATCTCGCCATCTCGCAGCAGCATGCAGCGGGTGTCGCCGATGTGAATCACATGCGCCGTATTCGATCTCAGAATCAGGGCGGTAAAGGTGGTGACCTTGCCATCGCTCTCCGGCATGCCGGTGGCATTCTGTGAGTAGAGCCAGGAGTTCAGTGCCGTCAGCAGACGCGCGGCGCACCCCTGAATCCGCCAGCTTTCCGGTGTGGCGTAATAATCCTGAGCGAACTGGATGACCGATGTTCTTGCCGCGACATCGGAGTTGTGACCGGTGGAGATACCATCGGCGATGCACCCGACCACACCCTTGACGTGCATCTCGTAGGTGTTGTCGGGGATGCGCCCGGCGATGGCGTCGTCATTGCGTTCCTTGGGGCCGATGCGTGAACAGCCACCCATGACCACCTGCAACGGCCGCGCGGGGAACTGACCGGGGATGCGCTTGTGGCCGTTGCTCATTACTGGTCTCCTTACCCCTCGGGACACGACATTGCGCGGACCGCCAGCTTGCGGTCCACGCAGGGTTCATGTCGGGTCATGCAGTCATTCAGGCTGTGCGACCGACATTGATGATTGTAACGGAACCATCCTCGTCCACTTCAGCGATTTCACCCTCGGGCTCTTCGAGATACAACAGAGAGACAAATCCGAGCACTGCAGTGGCGGCAATCACCATGAAGAAGGTGGAGGCATCCACCAGAGAGAAGATGATGAGGTAGATGACGGCGCCCACATTGCCATAGGCACCGGTCATGCCGGCAATCTGCCCGGTAAGCGAGCGTTTGATCAGGGGCACCACGGCAAAGACAGCGCCTTCACCGGCCTGTACGAAGAAGGAGCAGGCCATTGCCGCGACCACCGCCAGCCAGACAGGCCAGGTGGAATCGACCGTGCCCATCAAGGCATATCCGACAGCCAGGCCGCCGGTGAGGATGAGCAGGGTTTTCTTGCGCCCGTATCGATCAGAGATCAGTCCACCGCCCGGGCGCGACATCAGGTTCATGAAGGCGTAGGCCGAGGCAACCATGCCGGCGACCACGGCAGACAGACCGAAGGTCTCGGTAAAGAACAGGGGCAGCATGGAGACCACGGCCAGCTCGGAACCGAATGTGGCGAAATACAGAATGTTCAGAATGGCCACCTGCTTGAACTTGTAGCGCTGGAACTCGGGGACCTCTTCGCTGAATACCTTGCGATTGGCACGGAAGGTCAGCATCGAGTCATAGACGTAGAGCAGCAGCAGACCGAAGAAGATGACGTACATGATCGGGGTGGAGAAGATCTCGACGTTCTTCAGACGCCAGGCCAGTGCACCCAGCGCAAGGTACAGGGGCACCTTCATGATCAACAGGAACCAGAAGTCTTCCTTCGATGTGACTTCCATGGCCGTGGAATTCTTGGGGCGAAAGTACTTGGACCCTTTCGGAACATCGCTGACCGAGAAATAGTAGACGAAGCCGTAGATCAGTGCCATGAGCCCGGTCAGGCCGATCGTCCAGCGCCAGCCGTCATCGCCACCGAAAAACAGCGCGATGGTCGGCAGAGTGAAGGCTGCAGCGGCAGAACCGAAATTGCCCCAGCCGCCGTAGATGCCTTCGGCCGTACCCAGCTCATTGGAGGGGAACCACTCCGAGACCATGCGGATGCCGATGACAAAGCCTGCCCCGATGAATCCCAGTGCGAAACGCGCCAGTGCCAGCTGTGTGAAGCTGTCGGCAACGGCGAAGACAAAGCAGGGAATGGAGGAGATGATGAGCAGGCCGGAGTAGACCCGACGAGGACCCAGCTGATCGGTCAACATGCCGATGATGATACGTGCCGGAATCGTCAGAGCCACATTCAGAATCAGCAGCGTGGTGATCTGCGAGCGTGTCAGTCCGAGACTTTCCTGGATATGACCGAGCAGTGGCGCCAGGTTGAACCAGACGACAAAGGTGATGAAAAACGCAAACCAGGTGAGATGCAGCACTTTCATCTTCCCGGTGAACGAGAAGATGTTGAATCCCGAAGATGACATAGACGAATCTCCACTGAGTGACGACCCGGGGTTCCCCCCGCGCTGGTCGTTGCTGCACGATAGGCAAGTGTTGATTGTCGGATCTGACAAGGCGTCTTGCTCTGGACTGCAGGCCGTCGCCAGACTTGCAGAGAACGTGATGACTCTGACAGGAATGGTGGTGCCAGCAGTTGAAAGATCCTTTCCGATTCAACCTTGCATGACGGTTGCTGCAACGAAAAATAGTTACCTGAATCAGGTAATTACGAGTCGATGTTAGCAGTCTGCCTGTCTGGATCTGGGAGTCGAGGGCAAGGCTGTTGTTCGCATCCCGATCATGTTCGATTCTGGATGCGCTGCCCTGATTGAGGGCGTCTGAAGCCGCGCCTGCTGGCGTTATTGCACTTGCGTGGTGCGCCCCATCAGTGCTGATCAGAGGTTATTAAAATCGAGCGACAGGATCAGGCTTGCAATATACTTCTTGCAGCTTGTGACTGACCTCGGTGATCTACGCCATTGATCGTGATGGCATCGGCGCGTAGTCTGTGTAGCCTTCCGCGCCAGGGGTGTAGAAGAACTCGCGCCTGGGAGTAGCCAGTGCGCTGTCCGTGGCAAATCGTGCAACCAGGTCCGGGTTGGCAATGAACGGGGTGCCGAACGTGACGCCACTGGCCAGGCCATCATCCAGTGCCTGTTGAGCTGACTCTCTGCAATACCCTCCATTCACCAGAAGCGGGCCGTCAAAGCAGCGGCGCAACAGCGGTGTCAGAAACTCCATCGCATCCATGGCCTTGTCGGTACCGGGTCGATGTTCCAGCAGATGCAGATACGCCAGACCCTGACCATTGAGCAGTCTGCACGCCCGCGTGAAGGTCTCCCGGTATTGGCTGTCGCTGATGCCCCAGGAAGCGTTGGTGGGTGACAGACGAACGCCCACTTTATCCGCGCCGATCTCGGTGCAGACGGCCGCGACCACTTCGCGCAGGAATCGCAGGCGATTGTCGATCGAGCCGCCGTATTCATCGTTGCGCCGGTTGCTGCTGTCGCGGTTGAACTGATCGATCAGAAAACCATTGGCCGCATGAATTTCGACGCCATCGAGTCCGGCATCGATGGCACGCCGAGCCGCACGGGCAAAATTTCCTACCTGTTCTGCGATTTCCTCCACGGACAGGGGTCTGGCCGCCACCAGCTGGCGATCGCGCCCACGGGGAGTGGTCAGCATGCCCTCGAGACGGACGGCAGACGCGGAGACGGGTTCTCGTCCATCGAGAAAGTCGGGATGCACGGTGGCCCCCATGTGCCAGAGTTGTACGAAAATGCGTCCGCTGGCCTGATGAACCCGGTCGGCCACGTTCCACCAGCCGCTCTGTTGCTCATCATTGTACAGGCCGGGCGAGTTCAGCCAGCCACGACCGTCAGCACTGACGGCGGTAGCCTCGGCAATGATCAGTCCTGCGCTGGCTCGTTGCGCGTAGTAGTTCGCCATCAGCTCTCCGGGAATTCCTGCACTGCCGGCGCGACCGCGAGTCAGCGGAGCCATGATGATGCGATTCTTCAATGCCACCGATCCGAGGTTCAGGGGTGTGTGGAGTGTTGTCATGGGTGTCTTTTTCTCGATCGTGTTTGCAGGTGCTCCGGACAGCGATTGTAGGAAGCTCTGAGGTGATGATAAATTCGCAATAAATGCATGCCATCTGTGCAAAAATGCACACATGAATCACTGGGATGACATCCGCTATTTTCTGGCCGTGGCGCGCTCCGGTAGTGCATCGGGCGCGGCGAAACGGCTGGGCGTCAATCATTCCACGGTCACCCGGCGCATCCAGAGCTTCGAGCAGAAGCACGGGGTGGAGCTGTTCATTCGCCAGCGTGACGGCTACGAGATGGCAGAGGCTGCCTACACCATTCTCGAGCAGGCGCAGCAGATGGAGGAACAGACGCAGCAGATTTCACGCACCCTGTATGGCCGCGACAGCCGACTCGAAGGACCGATCAGTCTGACCATGACGCACGACATGTTCGAGTATTGCCTGGCGCCGGATCTGGCAGACTTCCAGAAGCAATGCCCTGCCATACAACTGAATCTGACCGTCAACCCCGGGCTGCGAGACCTTGCCGGCCGTGAAGCCGATCTGGCCATTCGGCTGACGCAGGCACCGCCCGATTATCTGGTCGGGCGCAAGGTGGCAGGTTTGCAGCACGGTATCTACTGCAGCAGAAGCCTGCCGGTCGAGGATGCTGTTCCCGTGGTGCAGTGGAGCAGCGAGGACTCACTGCCGGAGTGGGCCACCACGCATTTCCCGAGCGCCTATACCGCCATGCGGGTGGATACGCTATCGAGCATGTACGCGGCTGTGAAAGCAGGCGTCGGGGTGGCTCGCATGCACTGCTACATGCCTGACGGGCTCGGCGATGAAGAGGTGAAGAAACTGCCTATTCGCCTGCCACGTTCCGACTGGTCGGTATGGGTTCTGAGTCACACGGATCTGCGCAAGACCCGGCGGGTGCAGCGTTGTCGTGAATTCCTGTTGCAGAGGCTGAAACTCAAACAGGGGCTTTTCGAGGGCGAGTCGTTCTGATGATCTGCATCGCGTGGTCGCGTGACAATTTGAGGCTGGGTCGGCCTGCACTCCGGTATGCTGCCTGTCATGTCATCCCCAACTGCAAAGCTGCCCGCTTCCACGGGTAATGTGACAACGCGGCGCGAAGCTCGCTGGCTGGTCATCGTCCGAAAGCTGCTGAGTTTTCTGCTCGTTGTCGCGTTGACCTTTCTGGCGTTGTTGGCCGTCACCTTCTTCATCGGTCGTGTCATTCCCATCGACCCGGTGCTGTCGGTCGTCGGGGATCGTGCCACCAATGAAGTGTATGAAGCCGCGCGGATAGCCATGGGACTGGATCGACCGCTGATCCTGCAGTTCTTCTCCTATGTGGGGGATGTTCTCGGGGGGGATCTGGGACGCTCGGTGTCGACCAATCGCGAAGTCATCAGCGATCTGGCTCGAGTCTTTCCGGCCACGCTGGAGATGGCCACCATCGGCATCATCATCGGGGTACTCATCGGTGTGCCCATGGGAGTCTTTGCCGCGAGCCATCAGGGCAGCTGGGTCGATCACATCATTCGCATGCTGGCTCTGTCCGGTTATGCCGTACCGGCGTTCTGGCTGGGGCTGGTCGGCCTGGCGCTGTTCTATGCCAAGCTTGGCTGGGTGGCCGGGCCAGGGCGCATGGATGTCTATCTCGAAGGGCTGATCGATCCGGTATCCGGCCTGCTGCTGGTGGACAGTCTGCTCGCCGGGGATACGGAAGTGTTCTGGAATGCGGTCAGCCATATCACTCTGCCGGCGTTCATCCTCGGTTTCTTCGCGCTGGCCTACATCGCACGCATGACACGCTCCTTCATGCTGGATCAGCTCAGTCAGGAGTACATCACCACGGCCCGCGTCAAGGGTGTGCCTGGCTGGCGGGTACTGTGGGTGCATGCCTTTCTGCCGATTCGCGTTCAGCTGATCACGGTCATCGGACTCTCCTATGCCGGTCTGCTGGAAGGTTCGGTCATGATCGAGACCGTGTTTTCCTGGCCGGGAATCGGCAACTACCTCACCGTGGCCCTGCTCAATGCCGACATGAACGCCGTCCTGGGTGCCACACTGGTCATCGGCATGGTCTTCATCATCATCAACAAGCTGTCCGATGTGCTCTACGGTCTGCTGGATCCGAGGAGTGTCCGATGAGCCGTCTGCAACAGTGGCTGAGCAGTGAGTCACCGGAATCCCGTTGGCAGGCCAGTCTGGGGCGCAGCTGGCGTCTGCTGCACATGCTGCTGAAGAATCCGCTTGCCCTGCTGGGTTCCCTCATCATCATCGGCCTGATTCTGGTGGCTGCCTTCGCCCCGTGGATTGCGCCGCAGTCACCCATCGGCCAGGACCTCGGAAACCGTTTGCTGCCGCCGAGCAGTGCACACCTCATGGGCACGGATGAACTGGGGCGAGACATCTTTTCGCGTGTCATTCACGGTTCACGCATCACGCTGCTGATCGTGGCGATGGTTGCCATCATCTCGGCGCCACTGGGCTTGCTGGTGGGCGCGGTATCCGGTTACTACGGCGGCTGGATGGACAAGTTGCTGATGGGGATCACCGATGTGTTCCTGTCCATGCCTAAACTGATCCTGGCACTGGCCTTTGTGGCGGCGCTGGGACCGGGGATCGAAAACGCCATCATCGCCATTGCCATTACAGCCTGGCCGGTCTATGCCCGCATAGCACGAGCGGAGACGCTGACCTTTCGCCAGTCGGAATTCATAGCCGCGACCCAGATGCTGGGTGCCTCCGATACGCGCATCATCGTTCGACACGTACTACCCCTGTGTACGTCATCGATGATCGTACGCATGACGCTGGACATGGCAGGCATCATCCTGACGGCTGCCGGACTCGGCTTTCTGGGGCTCGGTGCACAACCTCCCTTGCCGGAGTGGGGAGCCATGATCTCGCGTGGACGCACCTTCATACTCGATCAGTGGTGGGTGGCCACCATGCCGGGCATCGCCATCATCGTTGTCAGCCTGGGGTTCTGCTTCCTGGGAGATGGGCTGCGAGATGTGCTGGATCCACGCAACGAGGGGCAACGCTGATCATGGCCATGCTGGAACTGGAAAACCTGCGTGTCTCGTTTCCGTCGGCCGATGGTCCGGTGGATGTCGTGAAAGGCATTTCCCTGTCTCTGGGTCGGGAACGCCTTGGCATTGTGGGTGAGAGCGGCTCGGGTAAATCACTGACAGGCCGTGCCATGCTGAAGCTGATCAACCGGCCTGGCGTCATGCGCGCCGACAGGCTGGAATTCGAGGGAATCGATCTGCTGGGACAGACGGAACGACAGATGCGCCGCCTGCGCGGCGCTCGCCTGTCGATGGTCATGCAGGACCCGAAGTTCTCGCTGCATCCGGTGATGCGGGTGGGTGATCAGATTGCCGAAGCCCTGCGCTGCCATGAGCGGCTGCGCCGACGCGATGTCAAGGCGCGAGTCATCGAGATGTTGCAGAAGGTGCGCATCAACGAGCCGGAAGCGGTCGCGCGACTCTATCCGCACCAGATATCCGGTGGCATGGGGCAGCGAGTGATGATCGCCATGATGCTGATTCCGGGGCCGGACTTGCTGATTGCCGATGAGCCCACCTCGGCGCTGGATGTCTCGGTACAGGCCACGGTGCTGGATCTGATCGATTCTCTGGTCAGGGACAATGGCATGGGGCTGATGCTGATCAGTCATGATCTGAATCTGGTGGCGCGCTATTGTGATCGCATTCTGGTCATGAATGCCGGTGAAGTCGTCGAGGAATGTGCTGCTGGCCAATTGCAGCATGCGCAGCACCCGTATACACGGGGCTTGCTGGCCGCCGTACCGCAGATGGTGGAAGAGCGCAGCGAGTTGCCGGTGCTGGACAGAAACCGCTGGAGCGGCACATGAACGCACTGGCACTTGCGGGAGTGAACATTGCCTACGGCAATACTCAGGTGGTGCACGATGTCAGCTTCACCGTGGCCCGCGGCGAGAGCTTTGCCCTCGTGGGGGAGAGCGGTTCGGGCAAGTCCACGGTCCTGAAGGCCATCGCTGCCCTGGCGACCGGCTGGACCGGCTCCATCGAGGTGTCAGGCAAATCTCGTTCGCGTGAGCATGATCGGGAATTTGCCAGGCAATGCCAGATGGTCTTTCAGGATCCCTATGGCTCGTTGCATCCGCGCAAGACCATCGACACCATACTGGCGGAACCGTTGCAGGTGCACGGGCTGGGCAATCGCAATACCCGCATTCCGGACATGCTCAACGCCGTGGGGCTGGACAAGCGATACCGGTTTCGGTTTCCGCATCAGTTATCCGGTGGGCAGAGGCAGCGCGTCGCCATTGCCCGGGCGCTGATGCTGGAGCCGTCCATCATGCTGCTGGACGAACCCACTTCCGCGCTGGATGTGTCGGTACAGGCCGAGATCCTGAACCTGCTGAAGCGGCTCAGAGCCGAACAGAACCTGACTTACCTGATGGTCTCGCACAACCTGCCGGTGGTGGGTTTCATGTGTGAGCGCATGGCCGTGATGCAGCACGGGCGCATCGTGGAGATCTGTGAGACGGCGGCGCTGCGCTCGGGTCAGTTCTCCAGTGAATATACGCGTGAGCTGTATGCGGCAAGTGGTGGATCAGGACCCGGCGCCGAGTCTGCAGGGGCGTGATCATCCTCCCTGGGCATGAAAGGTTCATGCACGGAGAACGCATGTGTCAATGTTGTAAAAAGAGGTAGTAATACCATGGCAGGGCTCGGTGTAGTTGATAATCTCCGCTCGGTATCACCGAGAATCCAGCCATGAAAATTTACCGAACAGGTGCCAGCCGTTGTCAAGCACTGCTGCCACTGCTAGCCGTATTTGCGGGCGCTGCCAGTGCGGCAGATCCGGTTGTTGATGGCAACATCATTTCCTGGGACGATGGTGCCCGATATGAAGTGCGTCAGTTGCTGACAGGAGAGCTGGTCTGTACCGGTGATGACATCTGTCAGGTGTCTGAGGGCCATTATCAGGTGACGCGATATGAAGATGAGACAAGCTCCACTTCGCAGCTCACCGTTGGAAACCCGGCCGAGCTGATCCTGGATGAGAGCAACTTCGAGTATTCCCTCCAGGTCTCTGGTCGCACCATCCGCTGGACGGAAGACGGCTGGCATCAGGTGCAGGACGCGCGGACATACGAGCAAATCTGCAACGGAACGGATTCCTGTACGGTTCCCGAACTGGGTGACTACATCGTGATCAACCATGATCTGGGACTGCGTGCCACGCTTGAAGTGAGTGACGATCCCGGTCCACGAGTCTCCGGCAATACCATCACGTGGCCGAACGACGGTTGGTATCAGGTCAGGGATGAATACACGGGAGCGATAGTGTGCGAAGGGGTGGATGCCTGTAGCTTCGCTGACGGGTCCTACCTGGTCAGTCGTCTGTTTCTGGAAGGGGGTACCACCTGGCGTGTCGTGCTCGGAGATTCGACAGAGCTGCCGATCGAGCCAGTTGTCAGCGGCAATCTGATCGAGTTGCCTGATGATGGCTGGTATGACGTTCAGCGGGTGCTTACCGGGGAAACGGTCTGTCAGAGCGGTGAGGAGTGTACTGTCGAAGATGGCCGGTATCGGGTATCCGGCGTGACTGACGGTGTCAGCACAAGCTGGGATGTGGTGGTCGGTGAACCGGTAGAGCCCGTCATTGACCAGGATGGTTTTCTCCGCGCTCTGCTGGTGTCCGATCGCACGATCAGCTGGTTCGCCGATGGCTGGTATCAGGTGCAGGATGCGAACACCTATGCGCAAATCTGTGGTGGCGGCGATGCCTGCACCGTTCCCGAAGCCGGAGAGTATATCGTCATCAATCACACGCTCGGACTGCGTGCCGAGCTCGAGATCAGCGATCGTTCCGGACCCGTTGTGAACAACAACACGATCAGCTGGCCGCGGGATGGCTGGTATCAGGTAAAGAGCGAGGACAGTGGCCGTGTGCTGTGCGAGGGGGTGGACGCCTGCAGCTTTCCCGATGGCAGCTATCTGGTGTCACGCCTGTACCATGGCGGCGGCACCACCTGGCGCGTCGAGCTCGGCGGTGATCCTGAGCCGGTTTCCGCCCCGACCGTGGTTGCCAACACCATCTCCTGGCCTGATGATGGCTGGTATCAGGTCGAGAACAGAGTCACCGGAGAGATCGTCTGTCAGGGCGGTCGATCATGCACCGTTCCAGACGGCATCTACTGGACGATCCGCTTCCACGACGGTGGCAGTTCGGCCTGGCGCCTCATCGTGGGCAGCCCCGCGGAGCTGACACTGGATCAGTCCGGTTTTGCTGACAGTCTGAGCGTGTCCGGGCAGCTGATCAGCTGGACCATCGGTGGCTGGTATCAGGTGCAGGATGCACATACCTTCGAACAGATCTGCAATGGCACGGACTCCTGTACAGTTCCGGGTGCCGGGCGCTACATTGTCATCAATCACAGCCTGGGCTTGCGTCTGGAGCTCGAGGTGGGTGAGGGGGCATAGTCGGTGATTGCCAACGGTAGGCGCCGAACCGGGATGAATGGCTATGCTGACATGAAGCCTGTCAAAGGCAACTGCCTGCCTGTACGGCGAGCAGTGATACTGCTTCTCTGCACGCTTCTGCTGTCAGCCTGTTCCGGTTCCGGAAATTCTCCGCAATCCGGTGCAGACACGGCAGGTGCTCCGGGAACAGGATTGGATGCCGGTGATGCAGACGGTACGGGAACTGCCGGCGACACAGGACAGATGAGCGATGAGCCCGGAGCGGACACTACGGGCGGACACGTGGATGCAACGGCCGATGACACCGGCTCCGGCAGCGAGGCCGGCATGGGAGACGGTACTCCGGATCCACTGGCAGGCAATACGGTGACCGTCAGGTTCGATATCACGGTGCCTTCTCGTGTGTCTGATGCACTTCAGCTTGAAGTCGTCTGGGGCGATGAAACCCTTGTGGCAAGTTGGGTGGGAGACGAGTACTGGACGGCCACTGCCGATTTTCCGGCTGCCACCGAAAACCGTTTGATCGTGACCTTCTACGATGATAACGGTGGCATTGTGCTGGGCCGTCTTGAGCAGGACTACAGAACGGGCAGTAATGAGTCGGAAGTTCTTGTCATCCTTGCCGATCAGTTCGATACCGCTCTGTGGGACGACGACAACGATGGCAGCAGCAATCTCGAGGAACTGATCGCCGGTACAAGTCCGACCGGATCGGCTCGAGTGCTTCTCTTCAGCGAAACTCGCGGATACCGCCATGAGTCGATAGAGGCGGCCTTGCAGGCGCTGGAAGAGCTGTCTGCATCGTCCGATATCCTGACGGTACGCGCCGAGGATTCGGCAGAGGTGTTCACCGAAGGGAACCTTGCCGGTTTCGATGCCGTGATCTGGGTACTCACCTCCGGCGATGTGCTGGATGCCGATGAGCAGGAGGCTTTCGAGAACTACATTCGCTCGGGAGGGGGCTATGCCGGTATTCATGCGGCCAGTGATACCGAGTACGAATGGCCCTGGTATGGCTCACTGGTAGGTGCCTATTTCGAGCGTCATCCGGAGATACAGACAGCGACCCAGGATGTCGAGGATGGCTCACACCCATCGACGACCCATCTGGGCTCGAGATGGACGCGCACCGACGAATGGTATGACTACCGTGCCAATCCTCGCGCGCAAGTCACGGTACTGCTCAGCCTCGACGAAGACTCGTATACAGGCGGGGGCATGGGAGGTGACCATCCAAGCGCCTGGTATCACGCTTACGACGGTGGGCGATCCTGGTACACCGGTGGTGGTCATACCGAATCCAGCTATGCGGAACCGGAATTTCGTGCGCATCTGCTGGGCGGTCTGCGCTACGCGGCCGGACTCGCCGATTAGGGGGGCTGTCTGTTTGCTGCTCTTGACTGCCGGTCCTGGCTCAGGTCGGCGAGGTCAGGACAACATGAGTGGGCGCGCAAGCGGTAAGCTGGACTTTGTCGATGAGACGATGATCCATCCGTGAGAACGAGATTCTGCCATGAGTACCGACGAGGCCATCCAGCACTTCAATCAATCACTGG
Organism: Granulosicoccus sp. 3-233; assembly: GCF_052681095.1. NCBI lineage: Bacteria > Pseudomonadati > Pseudomonadota > Gammaproteobacteria > Chromatiales > Granulosicoccaceae > Granulosicoccus > Granulosicoccus sp. 3-233. The sequence goes on along the minus strand of NZ_JBQYLE010000004.1, from coordinate 479,479 downwards.
CAGTGGCACGCAGCAGTGAACAGGCCTATGCGGCCCTGCACCGGTTGGCAGACGCCTGTGTCGGTGCGAAGCTGTTCACCATCATGGGTGTGGACATGGACGCCATGCTGGCCAGGCGTTCCTATACCAGCGATATCCGCAACTACCCTGCCTCCGGTACAAAACCCATCGCGATGAACAGCTGGTTTGATATCGTGCATGGCAAGCAGGAGAGTTTCGTGGCCAACACCCTGGTCGAAATTGCAGAGGTATTCCCCGACCATGAGCTGATCGGTTCCCTGGGTTGTGGCTCGGTGATCAACCTGCCGGTCATACTGGGAGGCAAGCTGGTGGCGACCGTGAACATGCTGGACATCGAGCACCATTACACGGAGGAACGTGTCGCCTGGGTCGAACGGCAATTGCGCCTTCCGGCGGTGGCGGCCGTGCTGTTCGAGGAATATGCTGGTCTGCTTCGGAAACGACAGTCTGTAAAGGAGACAGGGCGATGAGCGAGAAGGTTGCTTTGGTGACGGGGGCCGCACGCGGCATTGGTCTGGCCAGCACGAAACTGCTTGTCGAACAGGGTTGGCGTGTGGCCATGGTTGATCGGGACACCCAGGAGCTGCAGAAGATTGCGCAGGCGCTGGGTGCCGACAAGGTCAGTGCCTTCTTTCACGATGTGTCCTTGCCGGACGATGTGACGGCAATGATGTCAGCGATTCAGCAGACATTCGAGCGTATCGATGCGGTTGTCAACAACGCCGGTGTTGCCGACTTCGGTCCCATCGAGGAAACGGATTTCGTCCGCTGGCGACGAGTCATGGAAACCAATCTCGATGGGGTCTTCCTGGTCTCGCAGGCCAGCATTCCGGCATTGAAGGCATCGCGAGGGGCATTGGTGAATATCGCATCGATATCCGGGTTGAGGGCATCCACCCTGCGGGTGGCCTACGGCACTTCGAAGGCTGCGGTCATTCAGTTGACCAAACAGCAGGCGGTGGAATTGGGCGAGTACGGGATACGGGCCAACTGCGTCTGTCCCGGTCCGGTACGTACCAAGCTTGCCATGGCGGTTCACAGTCAGGCGATCATCGATGCCTACCATGATGCGATTCCGCTGAATCGCTACGGCAGCGAAAACGAGATTGCCGAGCTGATCACCTTTCTGTGTTCCGAGAAGGCCAGCTACATCACCGGTCAGATCATTGCGGCCGATGGTGGTTTCGAAAGCACCGGTGTCGGCTTGCCGGCCTTGCGGCAGTAGGTTTCTGGCAGCCTGTCGAGTCGGTGGTGGTCAGCCACTCTTGCCATCTGCTGTCATGATCGGCCGGGACGCTGTATCAGGGGCAGGCTTGAGGCGTGGCAAATGATTGCACAGCTCGGCGTTATTGGAGCAGAGACACATGCGTTATTCAGTGATCATACCGGCCTGGAACGAGGCTGCCTTCATTGCAGATACGCTGGAGAAGGTCACGCTTGCAATACGTGCCCTGGAAGCCGGCAGCGAGCATCGGGGCGAGCTGATTGTCGTGGACAACAATTCGTCCGATGATACTGGGCTGATTGCACAGGAGCAGGGTGCGCAGGTCGTGTTCGAACCGATCAACCAGATTGCCCGGGCGCGCAACCGTGGCGCCATGGCAGCGACCGGTGATGCACTGGTTTTCCTGGACGCCGATACGAGCTGCAGTGAACAGCTGTTGCGTCAGGCACTGGACAGACTGGCATCGGGGGGCGTGGTGGGTGGAGGATCTCTCATCGCGGCGGACAGACCGGTCTCTGCCAGTGCCATGCGTGGCTTGCGGTTCTGGAATACCCTGTCGCTGAGCGCCGGATTGGCCGCCGGCTGCTTTATCTTCTGTCGAAGAGATGCCTTTGATGCCGTGGGAGGGTTCAGTAATCGGGTCTATGCCGGTGAGGAAATCTTTCTGTCACGAGGCCTGAAACGCTGGGGCAGGCGTTCAGGCATGCGATTCGAGATTCTCACGACAGATCCGGTCGTCACCTCGGTGAGAAAGCTTGACTGGTACAGCACGCCGCAATTGATCAGGCAGACACTGCTGGTACTGATACCGGGGGCTGTCTTTTCCCGTCGCCTGTGCGGGACCTGGTATGACGACAAGAAGCATGGTCGAATGCAGCCCTGAGCAACTCGTCATGGCTCATGAAAACCGACATGGCAGCCGTTTCACCGGCGGTTCCATGGGGTATAGTCGGGCATGCTTCGATCGATCCAACCCTATCTGCTGACAGTGTCGCTGGGTATTGCCGGTGGCTTGCTGGCATTGCTGCTGCACTTTCCCATTCCCTGGATGCTGGGAAGTCTCATCGTCTGCGCGGTGGCACGCTGGATGGGTGCTCCGGTGGTATCCATGCCCGGAGCACTGGAGCGCTGGATGCGAGTGGCCATCGGAGTCTCTCTGGGGCCATCGGTGGCGGCGAGCATCAGCAGCTCGGGAACCGATCTGCCGTATGCCATTGGCATGGCGCTGGTCGTCACCACTGTCACGGTGGTTCTTGGCATGCCCTGGTTCGAACGCCGCGCCCGTTTGCCCAAACCGGCAGCCTTTCTCAGCGCTCTGCCGGGAGGCTTGACGATGCTGCTGGCACTGGCTGGCGATACCGGCAATCGTGCCGAGGTGCTGATGGTCCATGCCGTGAGGGTGGTCATCGTGGTGGTGTCCATTTCCCTGCTGGCCAGGTTCCTCGGTGTGCCTCCCGAACCGGAGCCCTTGATGGCCAGCCTCGACTGGCACAACGACACGTCTCCGCTGGTTCTGGCAGGCCTGGTTCTGGTCGGTTACTTTCTGGCCGAACGCCTGAAGATGGCGGGCGGCCATGTCATCATCCCGATGATCATGACCACGATTCTGGCACTGTTGACCGATGTCAGCATGGATCCGCCGACCCTGGTCAAGACCCTCGCCCTGTTGGTGTTCGGCATGGTCATCGGTTGTGAGGTTGCCAATGGCCCACGCGGTCGTTATCTGCAGTTGTTCAGCACATCGTCGATATTCACGCTGGCAGTGATGGCCATGGCTGCCGTGTTCTCCCTGATCCTGGTGCGGGTGATCGACCAGCATTTTCTCGTTCTGTTTCTGGCGCTGGCCCCTGGTGGCATTGCTGAAGTGAGTCTGGTGGCGCTGGCACTGGGACTGGATGCCGGCATGGTGGCGCTGGTCCACAGCTGTCGCTTTCTCTACATCATCACGGCAGGACCCGTCGGCTTGAAGCTGCTGCGACGAGCCCTCGAACGCGACGCCTCCTGATCGAACATTTCATCCTCGAAAGTGTTGCCGTGGATGTGTCGTCAAGACCCTTGAAAAATTTTCCGGCAATCCTTAACTGGGACAGCTCAGATTGTCTGATCCTGTGTGCTGACGGTTAACCGTTGCTTCCCGGATACTCTCTGGGCGCAGTGATTCTCGGTCAGCATGCTCTGTCACAAGGGGTAGGCAATCGTCAGGTCGCACGGGTCAGTCACCGTGAGGCATTGGTCGATTCTTGTGAGGAACACAAACATGCTGGATGTACGTTCGGTGAGTCGCCGCTATGGGGACTTCAAGGCGGTGGATGATGTGTCATTTACCGTATCGCAGGGGGAGATTGTCGGTTTGCTGGGGCACAACGGTGCCGGCAAGACGACCATCATGAAGATGCTCAGCGGGTTTCTGGAGCCCGACAGCGGGTCCATCCGGTTCAAGGATGTACCGATACTCGAACACCGAACGCAGCTGCAGCGCGAGCTGGGGTATCTGCCGGAGAACCTGCCCGTCTACCCGGAACTGTCAGTGGCCTCCTATCTTGACTACGCGGCCGAACTGAAGGGGCTTCGCGGTCATGACAAGCGACGTGCCATCCGGCGTGTGCTGGAAGCGACGCATCTGGAAGATCGCTTGCTCTCACCCATAGCCAATCTGTCACGGGGACTGAAGCAGCGAGTGGGCGTTGCACAGGCCATTCTTGGTCAGCCTTCGCTGTTGATCCTGGACGAACCGACCAACGGGCTCGACCCGGCACAGACTGAATCGATGCGTGAGCTGATTCGGCAGATCAGCCAGAGTGCCACGGTGATCCTGTCGACGCACATCATGCAGGAGGTGGAAGCCATGTGCGACCGAGCGTTGATCGTGAGACACGGGACACTCGCGGTGGATGCCGGTCTGAAGGAGCTGCAGAACGGTTCGAGAATCCGATTGCTCAGTTCTGCGGATGAAGCGAGATTGCAGGAAGTCCTCGCCGGGCTTCCATGGCTGGAGTCCCTGAGCAGGATGCCGGCTCGGAACGAGTATCGACTGAATATACGCGATGGCCATGTTGCGGGTGATTGTGTGGCTGAGGCCGTTCGCCGACTGGTAGAGAACGATCTGCCGATACAGGGCATCACGCCGGATGCGCAGGACCTGCAATCGCTGTTTATGGAGGTCAATGCGGACACGACGACGTCCGGGGCCGGCAAAAGCCAGAGTAGCGGTATTCCGAATGCTGACCAGGGCGAGGTGGAACATGTCGCCTGATACCCGACCTCGAGCCTCTCTGGCGATTGCACGCAAGGAGGCGACCCTGTTTCTGTCTTCACCGATTGCCTGGCTTTTCTTCGCCGCCTTCGCTGCAGTCACCTTGTTCATCGTGTTCTGGGGTGAAGCCTTCTTTGCTCGCAACATTGCCGATGTCCGACCCATGTTCGAGTGGATGCCCATTCTGCTGATACTGTTGTGCAGCACCTTGACCATGCGCATGTGGAGCGAGGAGCGACGTAGCGGTACCCTTGAGCACGTGTTGACGCAATCGACACCCTTGTGGAATTTCGTACTGGGCAAGTACCTGGCCTGCATGGGCCTGTTGCTGCTGGCCTTGCTGGTGGTGTTGCCACTGCCGATCACGCTGTCTCTCATCAGCGATATCGACTGGGGGCCTGTCTGGGCCGGCTATCTGGCGACGCTGCTGCTCGGTTCGGCCTATCTGGCCATCGGCCTGTTCGTATCCTCCAGAACCCGGAACCAGATCGTCAGCCTGATTGGTTCGGTGGTGTTGTGTGGTGGTTTCTGGCTGGTGGGCAACTCGCTCATCACGCAGTCGCTGGGGCAATCTGCCGGAGAACTGTTGCAGGCCATCGGTACCGGAGCGCGCTTCGACGCCATTACACGCGGCGTCATCGATGTTTCCGACCTGGTCTATTACCTCAGCCTGAGCATTGTCTTCCTCGTGCTCAATGTGCTGATGCTGGAGCGCGAACGATGGACGCAGACTCAGCGTCGCGGCTCACATCGACGCTGGCAACTGGCGACGGCCTTGCTGATCCTGAATGCACTGGCCCTGAACCTGTGGGTAGGCCAGATGAACAGCTGGCGTCTGGATACCACTCGTGGGCAGCAGTACTCACTGTCCGAGGCGACACGCAATTATCTGTCGCAATTGCAGGAACCGCTGACTCTGCGCGGCTACTTCAGTGCAAGGACACATCCGCTGCTTAGTCCTCTGGTACCGCAGATGCGCGACCTGATGCGTGAGATGGAAGTGGCTGGCAAGGGACGCGTTCGAGTCGAATTCATCGATCCGATGAGCAATCCCGAGGCCGAGGAAGAGGCCAATCGTCAGTATGGCATCGAACCCGTGCCATTCCAGGTGGCCGATCGCTATCAGTCCTCTATCGTCAGCAGCTACTTCGATGTGCTGGTGCAGTACGGCGACGAGTATGAAGTGCTGAGCTTTCGGGATCTTATCGATGTGAAGAGTCGCGGCGAGGCTGACATCGATGTGCAGTTGCGAAACCCCGAATACGATCTGACACGGTCCATTCGCCGTGTGCTGGAAGACTTTCAGTCCTCGGGCAATGTCTTTGCCAGCATTGCAACTCCGGTGACACTGACGGCTTACGTGTCCAGCAACGATCGCCTGCCATCGGATCTGGTCAGGTTCAAGTCCGACATTCAGGATATTGCGCAGCAGCAGGCCGAGGCGTCCGGAGGCAAATTGACCGTTCGCTTCGAGGATCCGCAGGAAAATGGCAGTGTCGTGGCCTCGCAACTGGCCAATGACTACGGGTTGCGTCCAATGAGTGCCGGTCTGTTCAGTAGCGATACCTTCTGGTTTCACCTGCTCCTGTCCGATGGTCAGCAACAGGTCGTGCAATTGCCGCTGGATGATCTGAGTGCGTCGGCTTTCGAAAGCAATCTCGATGCGGGACTGAAACGGTTTGCCACGGGTTTTACACACAAGGTGGGTGTGGTTCTGCCTGACGCCGCAGCGGCCATGCAGCCCGGCATGCCCCCGGCCTCGGTCGGCCAGGATTTTCAGTATCTGCAGGAATATCTCCGTTCGGAATATGATCTGGTGCAGGAGGATATCAGCGACGGAATGGTCAGTAGCGATGTGGAGCTGTTGATACTGGCCGCACCCGAAAACCTGGATGAGAGGTCACTGTTTGCAGTGGATCAGTTTCTGATGAAGGGCGGTACCGTGATCGCGGCAAGCTCTCCTTACAGTGCAAGCCTGACACAAACCGGCATGACTCTGCAGGAGAGAACCTCAGGCATGGAAGACTGGTTGGCGCAAATGGGGATCGACATTGGCAAGCGTCTGGTCATGGATCCGCAGAATGCGGCCTTTCCAGTGCCCGTGTCCCGCAACGTCGGCGGCATGCAGCTGCAGGAATTGCGCATGCTGGATTACCCGTATTTCGTGGATGTCCGTGGTGATGGTGTCAACACTCAGGAGCCTGTCCTGGCGGGACTGGATCAGGTGACGATACCATGGGCATCGCCGATCACCTTGAGCGATGTAGCAGACGGCGACGAAGAGAATGCCGGGGCCGGGGCGTCGGCAGGTGACTCATCGTCACGTCAGGTCTCGATCCTGCTGGCAAGCTCACCCGAGGCCTGGGTGTCGGAATCCACCGACATACTGCCGCGGCTGGATGATCCGCAGGCCTCGAAAAGTAGCCCCTGGCCTGTAGACGGGGACGTTGGTGAACAGATTCTGGCGGTCTCCAGTACCGGACGATTCGATTCGTATTTTGCCGGCAAGCCATCGCCATTGGCGACCTCCGACTCGACGAATGATGTCAGCGATGACGCGGCGAACGGGAATGCCAGTGGTTCGGCAGTCGGCAACACGCCAGCATCCACCGAGAGTGGCGAATCTGCCGAGGATTCAGCGACTCTGGCACAGTCGATGGATACGGTGATCGAGAGGTCCACGGAGGCGGCTCGACTTATCGTCATTGCATCGAATGATCTGTTGCGAGACCAGATCAATCAGATGACAGGCTCTGCCAATGGTACAGCCAATCTCGCCCCCTTCCAACTGATTGCCAATGCGGTGGATGTGGCGCTGGATGACAGTGGCCTGGCAGCCATTCGCAGCCGAGGACAATTCAACCGAACGCTGCCACCCATGGATGAGTCCTCGCAGCGCTTCTGGGAGTACCTCAACTATGTGCTGGCAGCGCTGGCTATTGGAGGCATCTATGCCGTGGTCAGCCTGGCGCGTACTCATCGTGAAAAACAACAACTGGCGTGGTTGAACTCATGAGCAAGCTTGAAGACGATAGACGGAATCATTCTGCAAACGCAAACGCAAACGCAAACGCAAACGCAAACGCAAACGCAAACGCAAACGCAAACGGAAGTGCAAACGGAAACACAACCGAGGAGAGCGTGGCGCTATCGGAACAGAGTACAGACCGCGATGCACGGCATGCCAGCTCAGCGCCGTTGAACGCATGGCGCAGGACGCTGGCAGCGAGTCGCATGCTGCAGGTGCTGGGCGTGATACTGGTGGCGCAGCTGTTACTCGCGGGTGGGCTTTATTGGAATGCCGGGCGTGACGCTCATTTCGTGGTGGCCGAGCAGCTGCTGGCATTCGATGAAAGCAAGGCTGATACGCTTCGGATCGATTCGGCGGACGGGGCTCTTGTATTGAGTCGCACAGACGGTGGTTGGCAACTGGAGGGCGAACCGGTGTTGCCGGCAGATGGTTCGAAGGTGGATCAATTGCTGACACAGCTGGCCGGCCTGAAAGCCGGCTTGCCCGTGGCGACAACGGCGGCAGCACGTGAGCAACTCGACGTGGCCGAGGATGACTTCCAACGGCATATCACGGTCCTGCAAGGCGATCAGACACTGGCCGATCTGTATGTAGGCACGTCTCCCGGTTACCAGCGCGCCCATGTCAGGCGTGCCGGTGATGTTGCCATTGTGGCGGCCAGTCTGAATGTCTACGATGTGCCTGAGGATGTGGACGGATGGATGGATAGAGATCTGTTGTCATTCGACGATGTTTCACGCATCGAGACTGAAGATTTCACGTTGTCCAGAGTTGATGAAGACTGGACGATCGAAGCACCGCAAACGCTGGTGACTGATCATCAGGTTGCCAGGGAACCCCTGGACAAACTGTTGAAGAGTTTGCAGGAGCTGCGAGTCACCGGCCTGGCAGAGGATATGGAGAATCAGGATGATGTCTTGACGGCAGATGCGGCAGATGCTGTCAGTGAAGACCCTGCGAGCGGCGAGAGCGGCGAGAGCAGTGAAACAGAAGACACCTCGGTCATCACCTGGACAGTTACCGACAAGGGGGCTGAGCCACTGACATTGACTCTGTCGAAACAGGGCAATGATGTGACAGTGGAGCGCAGTGACTGGCCGTTGACTTTCAAATCGTCAGCGACGGTGTTCGATGCGCTGAATGATATCGATCCGGCTGTGTTGCTACCCGAAAGACCGAACGTGGACGAGAATGCAGAGCAGGGGAGCGCGGCAAACGAGACTGTCGACAGCGATGCCACTGCGAGTGAAGGCGCTGCGGCGAGGTCTGCCGGGCAGTCGGATGCCACTGATGAGGGTGCCGGGGATTCAGCACCCGCAGTGATGTCAGCGGAGTAGGCTTTACCACCTACTGCTTGCTTTCTTGGAGCGCCGGCGCATCACCGCGTCGGCGCTCTTTCAGGCTACTCAGGAGGCTTCGCCGGGTTCAATCGGCATGGGCGTGCCTTGCACTGTCAGTAGAGTCTGTCGGGATCAGGGTAGAGTCATCCTAACCTGACCTGACCTGACCTGACCTGACCTGACCTGACCTGACCTGACCTGACCTGTGACTGACCTGTGACTGACCTGTGACTGAGCTGATCCCGATCCCGATCCCGAGCTTCAGGCAAGCAGACTACTGATGAGTACCCCTGATCGGATAGTCATTGGAGCGGATGAATTCTATGCCGTTCACCAGCGATTCAAGATCCGGACGAGAGAAGGGAGCATTGGAAATGTCGACCATCTGGACGGTTCCCTTGTCGTTGATGAGAAACATACCGGGCTCTGCGAAAGGGCGATCGGTTTCTTCGGGGGAGCGAGGGTCTGAGATGTACAGGCCAAGTGCCCGCATCTGCTCGATGCTCAGGCCGTAGCCAATCTTGTACGAAGGCTTGATCTCCGCCATCTGTTTTTCCACCTTCTCGACCGGATCGGCGGAAACGGCTACCAGATCGACCTTCAATTCAGCCAGTTTGTCCGTGAATTCCTTCAGCTCTGTCAGGTACTTCGCACAGATCGGGCAATGTTTACCCCGGTAAACCACTACCAGTTTCCAATCATTGGGAGCATCGGCTTTACCCAGCACGATTTCGCCATCGTTCAGGCTCGAAACAGTCAAATCAGGGAAGGTATCGCCGGCTGACAGTTTGAATTCTTTCATCTGATTCCTCTTGAGTCATGGAAAGTAGTGATGGTAGTCGTTCCGTGCGATGCAATGGCTCTCCGGCAATTGATACAAATCTCTGGTATGCCCGGTATGCCCGGTATGCCCGGTATGCCCGGTATGCCCGGTAAGCCCGATAAGCCCGAAACGTGGCACAAGCGCTGTCTCTGGCTGTGGCCGGATCATCAGTTACAAACGTCAGATACCCAGCTCCTCCGAGGCCAGGCGCGTACCTTCGACGCGAGCTGTAATCTTGGCAAAGGCGGTGTCTCTGGCTGTGGCCAGATCATCGCCGAAAGGAGAGAAACCACAGTCGTCAGTGGTGCCCAACTGATCGGCAGGAATGTGCCTGGCAGCATTCATGACTCGCTCCTTGACGGTCTGCGCAGATTCCACAGTGTTGTCTATGACATCGATGACGCCAATGAATACTCGCTGATTCGCCTTGATGCTTCCGGCGACAACGGACAGTGCTTCATCCGGCGTTTTCTCCGACGCCATCTGCATGTAGAAATTGCCGACATCCAGATCCATGAGCATCGGAATCAGCTCACGATAGTCGACATCGGCGCTGTGAGTGGAGTTGTGATCGCCACCGGGGCATGTGTGTACACCGATACGTTGTCGCTCTTCAGGAGTGAAAGCGGCGAACACACGATTGTTGAGGTCGATGAATTGTTTGAGCAGGCCTTTGCTCGGATCAAGCTTGACCGCCAGTCGCCCTTCGGTAAAGTCCACTTGCACCACTTCCGCGCCGTTGTCGAAGCATGAACGAATGTCGGCCACTGCTTCGGCAATCAGGTCCTCGATGAATTGTGGCTGCGAATAATCCGGTATTCCACCCTCCGGGTACAGCAAAGACATGGCAGAAGCCGAAATGACGGCCTGTTTGAGCGGCTTGCTGGCAAATCGTCCGGCTCGCGGTAGATAGCTTCCCGCGTACAGACCGTATTTGAAGGGACCTCTGGTCAGGCGCGGCAATTGTCGGGTATGACCATCCGAAAACGGGATGATCACGCCATCAGGTGCCAGGTTGTCGAGGCCATCCATGAGATAGGTGGCGAAGCTGGATTTGGCCTGCTCGCCATCAGAGACAATGGGAGAGCCTGTCTTTTCGAATCGAAGGATCGTGTCTTCGACGGCGTCATCAAATGCCTTGTCCATTTGCTCCTTTCCGATCTTGCCTGCGGCAAACAGTTGAACGGTGGCTTGCAATTCAGGAGATCTGGGCACACTGCCCACAGGCTCAGTAGGAAGGTTCATTTCGCTGAGTACATCCAGGCTGTATGGGAGTTCGAGTGTCCCATCATGACCGTGTGCTCGTCAAAGTCCAACGGTTATCCTGCCATTGCCGGAAAAGACGGAGGGGTGGTCAGCTTCCCTGGCCAGAGTGAGGTTGATATCGCCGGCCGCTACTCATTCCACCACCGTATCGAACTGCACTTCACCGCCTGCACCCGGGGCGAGCGAGCCGTCAAAGGACCACTGGATGTTTCCGAAGTAGCCGCTCTGGTTGCTGACAGGTGACGGTGACAGCAGGGAACAGCCCGTGAGTGTGACAGGCAGTGACCCCGGGCAACTGATGGCAGAATTCAACAGGGAAAAGGCGGGAGTTCCGTCGTTGATACGCAGTTCGGTCAATGGGCCAGTACCGGTATTTTCAAAGCGTATGATATAGCGCAATACATCACCGGGCAGCGCGTTACCCCCGATGGCGCTCTCTCCACTGCCTTGGGTGACATTGACGACCACCTTGCGCAATACAAGTTTGCCACTGGCGCTGCCGCTGACCGGGATGGCATCATTGACGCGCTGATCGCTGACGATACCGTGACCATTGGCAATGGGGTCACTGAACACCGACGTCGCCACCAGTCCATGCGTTGCCAATGCACCGGAGGGAGCATTGGCAGGCACCGAAACCTTGACCAGCAGGCAGAGTACCGACACGCCATCGGCTGACACGGCGGTGGCACCCGTCAGCAACGTATCGCCACTGCCCGCCTGGCCGTCGCAGTCGTTGTCGCGGTAGAGCGTACGTGTCCAGCCATCGTCAGCAGGGTCATTGACGCTATCGACAAAGGCGAAGCTGACACTGGCGCTGCTGTCTGCACGAAATACATGCGCCAGGGTGACGGCAGAACCCGCTGTGGTGCTGGCGGTCTGATCCGGCTCGAGAATCGGCTCTTTGATCAGCCCGAAATTCAGGCCGCTGTAGTCAGTGGCAGAAGCCGGCGTAAAGGACAGTTCACCATCGGTGACAACAGGGTTGCTGGAACCACTGTCCCCGCTGCTCTCGCTGATGAGGAGGTAGCCGTCTGGAGGCATCATGTGAATGGTGATCGGATCATCGGGCGGGACATCCAGGGTGAAACTGCCATCGGCTGCCGTCAGAACGCTTGTCAGCACCGCGTCACCGTCAAGCGGGTCGAGTGCTCGTACGTCGATTCCGCCGTAACCTTGTTCGCCACCATTGACAAGTCCATCGTGTGGGGTTCCCCCGGAACGGCCGTTATCGACGAATACGCGACCGGACACCGAGTCGGTGAAAGAGATGGTGAACTGACTCGGGTCATTTTCGTCGGAATCTCCGCCGCCAGCGATATCTTCCGTCGGATCTCCGTCATTGTCGGCATCCGGATTGGTACCATCATCCGACAGGTCCACCACACGGGTGCCGATCGGGCTGTCACCACCGGCATTGGCCTGATTGCTGTAGACGCCCATGCCGCTGCCCAGATCGGCGGCGTTGGTGACCGTGACTTCGATCCGTATACGCGCCATGGCACCGACCACCAGTGTATTGTTGGCGGACGTGTCCAGTATGCCCGTCTGCGCACCGCTGCCCGTGAACCCGGCGTTCAGGGTCAGGGTACCGGGATCGGTGATGAAGACAGGGGCTGCGCTGACTGTGTAATTGCCCGCTCCGAACACCGCATCCAGATCATCGGTGAGTGTCACGTCACTCAGGTCGGATGCTCCGGGGTTTTCCAGCACCAGGTCAAAGGTCACGACCGTGCCATTCACGGCGGCAGCCTTTGCAGCACCGATCAATGGTCTGCCAAGGACGGTGATGGGCGTTGGGTCGGCGAATGGTCCAGTATCAGGCAGATCCGACAATAGTGTCGTGCCGAGATCGAACGGCAGGTTGCTGAGCAATGCCTGGTTGGTGACAATCCCTGCGGGGAAATCGTTCGCGAATTGCACGTCGATACTGATTTCATCGACAGAATTGGCCGGAAGCACGAGGCCCGACAGGGTCAGTTCCCCGATGCCATCGTAGGCATTGGCAGAGCCGCCCAGAGGGTTCTGCAGGCTGCCGCCGACGTAGCTACGTCCATCCACCAGTGTATCGCTCAGATCGAAACTCAGTGCGGCATTGGTCTGGTTGACGATGCTGAACACATAGGTGGCCGTGTGACCGGCCTCTACCTGCGGTGTTGTTACCGTTTTCTCGAAATCCACTCCGTAGTTGCAGCTTGCCCCATCGTGCAGTGTGGCAGCGCTGCCATTGGCGACGAAGCTGGTGGCGCCGGTATTCAGGTCGACTTGATAAAAGGTTCCATCGTCGGTGCGCATGTACAGGTCGTTGCGACTGTCGAAGAACAGGCTGCCGACTTCACCGGCAAAGCTCCCGCCGATGTCATTGACTGCGCCGCTGTCCGGGTCGATGGTCACCAGCCCGCCAGATGTCTCGTAGGCGTAGATGGTGCCGTCTTCATGCACCGCGATGTCCTGGATGTCACGGCCATGCGTCGCCCGAGCCATGACCAGAGTAGGGAAGGTGGTCACATCCACTGTCATGATCTGCGACCGTTCGTCCAGGGGGGAGGTACCGCCGGCGTCGGTGATGATGTAGAACAAGCCATCCTCATCAAAGGCACCACCGCGAAATCGTGTATTGATGGTAGGCATGTAGGCCAGTGTCGGGCCGGGTTCCGCGATGGCCAGGTCGGTGATGGCACCATTGCTGTCGATGCGCAGCAGGGTGCCGGTCAGCGAGCTGCCAGGCGTCGAGTCCGTGACGATGGCATACAGGTAGTTGTCAACCGAGTTGTAGCCGAGCGCATTGAAGGCATAGCCTGACGTCGGTGCATAGCCGGAGCCCGAAAACTCCTCCAGTACGTAAGTGTCGCTGTCACGATTGACACGGTAAAGTCTTGTCGACAGGCTGCTGCCCGCGTCGACATAAAATGTACTGCCGCACTCGAAGGGCGGTCCGGACGCTGCAGGCACCACCGTCAGGGTTGCGGTATTGCTCGCAGGTCCGATGCCTGCCTGCAGAGAGCCAACCCCGCTGGTGGTGTTCGGGTAACTTCCCGGAAGGCTCGACTGCACATCGATCTCTATCGTGCAGACACCGCTGGCTGGCAGAGTGCCATTGATGATGTCGTAATCGGATCCGAATTGCACAGTCGTGGGACCGGGTGTGAAACCGGTACAACCGGTGCCACTGACACGCACAGGCGTGGGCAGTTCCGCCAGCACCAGGCCGGTTGGCAATGTATCGGTGAAATTGATACCGGTAAGAGGAGTGGCACCGTTATTGGTGATCTCGAAACTCATGGTGGAGGTTGAACCCACGGTCACCGTCTCAGGGGTGAATGACTTGGAGATCGATGGCCGGGCTTCATCGCTTTCAACAATGGATACGGCAATCGGCTCGGGTGACACACTGTCGCCATAGGCGTAGGTATCGATGTAGGCCGCATTGCCGAAACTGCTACTCGAGAATACCCCCCAGTTGTGATCCGCGTCGTAGGTGCCGCTGACATTGAAGGCATCCGGTTCTGATCCGTTCATGACGGTGTAATCGTCCCAGTAATTGAGCGTGGGAATACTGGAAAGCGACGAAATGGCCTCCTTGATCTTCAGACCGACACTGTTGGGTCCGCCGCTGGTTTCCACGTCGGCCGAGACGAAATGAAACTCACCGGCACGCAAGGTCATTCGCGATGAATAGCTGCCAACGGTCATGGCTACACCGTTGTTGTCGGTGCCGTCCCAGTTCACCAGGTTTTCCCCGAAGACGGCGTTGCCGCGCAGGAATATATCGCCAATGCCATAGAGGCCGTCCGGTCCTCCACCGGCACCGTCATCTATGTCGATGATGATTTCGTAGACGGCGCTGGACGTCGTGTTGGTCGTGAAATGGAATGTGCCATAATCCTGGTTGCCCGTCGTGTCTCCGGGGGAGATGGTGGCATCGGTACCATCCGAATCGATGAAATAGTAGTTGCTCACGATCAGCGAATTGACAGGTCGCGGAAAGCTCTTTGCAGGATAGGCGACGTAGATCGGGTACAGGGCGCTGACTGAATTGTCCGTGTAAGGTACGCTGATTCCTGCCACGATGTCGCCTGCGGCATTGGGGCTGTCAACACCGATATCATTGGCCTTCAGTGAGTAGACATACCCCGCGAAGTTGTTCAGATCCAGTTCCCAGATGTAGTAGGTGCCGGAGAAACCGCCATCGGAAACGACGAACAGATCTGCATCGGTGGATACGGATTCAACGAAATCACCGGCATTGAACTTCCAGAAGGTCGACCACAGGCGGCCACCATTGGCGCGTGGATCGATCGTGTCCGAGCTGCTGCCCGTGACGGTGATGTCAACACGATTCATGATCGAATTGTCAAGGTTGTACAGACGAACTTCATAGGTGCCCGATGTACTGGCTTGATACTGGAACGGGTTGGTGATCGCAGGGTCGAATGTTGTATTGAAGTCGTCTGCGCAATCAAGGTTCTGCTGATTTGCCGTGCGGCTTGCAGGGGCATGAACAAGGGCGCCCAGGGGGTTGTAGATCTGAACAACGACCCGGTCGTTGTTGGTGACGCCGCAGGCGTGGATATTGATGAATTCACCGGCTGCCAGGATGTCGACATACAGTCTGTTCGAGCCATCGTTCAGATTGGTATTTGCCAGAGGTTGATCATGTGTGACTCCCTCGAACAGACCGAGCTGCCACGAACCTTCGGCCAGGGCGCTGCCCACAGGCAGCAGCACAGAGACCAGCAACAGAAAGACATACTGCCTGAAGTATCGAACGACTCTCGGCATACCTGCGGGCAAGGCGCGCCTGGCTGTTGATGCAGTACTGCGCTCGGCAGGCGTCCCGTTCCCCTGGAAGGGATTTGCGTGAATCATGGCAGTGTCATTACCGGCGGTCGCCATGCGTCACTCGATCAGAACGGTAAAGATGAGTTGCACACTTTCGCCTGGTGCAACCGTTGCGACCTCGCCGGTAATCAGCCCGGTGCCGCCTGCGGCTGGTTCGGTAATCGTGCAGGCAGCTGCCGAGCACACGGCAGAGGAGTGATAGAGGGTGAACGCCGGTGTCGCATCCTGAATGATGGCGTTGTAGACGGGTTCCACCCCGGCGTTGGTCGCCGTGAGGCGATACTGCACGCAATTGTTCCCCGGTTCCACGGCGAAGGGCTGGCGGGTATGGGGGCCTTCAAGTACGCCATCGCAGCCGAGGTCGGGCGCCTGCTCCTTGACGATACCGATGTCACCGGCATCGACCAGGGTGACATCGTTCACCGCGATGCTATCCGCTCCACTGTTCCAGCTGGCCTGCAGACGTGTAGTGTTGCGTGAACCAGGGCTCGCCGTGCCAGGCGCCGTAACCTTGACGAAAAACACCCTTGTCGTATTGGCCGACAATGCAGCAATGCTGTCGATCAGGGTGTCTGCGGCATCGAACTCACCATTATCGTTGCTGTCCTCGTGAATCGATGAGCTCCAGCCTTCCGCCGCCAGTGTGTCGACACTCGACAGCTCGATTGCATTGATGGTGGCATTTCCCACATTCTTCAATTGGTGGGTATAGACGATCGCCCCACCGGGCTCGAGCTGGCCATTGCCATTCGGTTCCAGCATCAGAGCGGCTGCGTCCTTGACTGACACGGCATCGTGCAGAACGTCGAGTGCCCCGGTGGCAGGAGATCGAATTCTGAAGTACAGACTGACATCACCGGGCGCCTGCCCGGCAGGTACACGGACATCGGCGAGCATGCGCGCCGAGGCGCTTGCGGCGATGTTGCCCGTACTGGATATGACGGAACCATCCTCGGCAAGAAAGCTGACGGTCCAGTCCGGGGGCAGCGTCACTGTGGCAAAGCTCGGATCGGTACTGACAGCCAGATCGTAACTATCGTCACTGCTGCCGATATTGGCAGCATGCAGGGTGAATCGCGTGCTTGCTCCGGGGGCTACTGAGTGGTTCAGCTGAGCCGTGGCTTCCGGCCCGGCACCTTCGCCCAATGCGCCTGGTTCGCCGGCTGGTGCATCATTGGTCAGGTCCACCGAACTGGGCAGAATCTGATCCAGATGATCAGTGACATCGTTGGTGACACCCGGGTCCGTGGTGGACCGGGCACGCTTGCTGACATCAAACCCGGCCCCCGCGTTATCGCCGTGGACGGTCGGGGGCAAACCAGCCCTGAGAACAACGCGGTAGCTGCTGCCGGCTTTCAGCGGGCCGGTATCGGGTATGCCGTTGCCACTGCTGTCGACGAGGGGGGTGAGTCCATCGGCCTGAAAAAGCTGGAAAGACGTGCCCGTTGGAAATGTCGAACCGGCGCTGTCGATGATGATATCGATGATGTCGCTGCCGTTTCCCGTATTCCATATGATATTGTCAAATGCAACCGAGGCACCTTGATAGGCACTGTTCTGCACGACCGGTTCTGCCGTGCCATCCGCAGCGTTTGCCACGGAGCCGTTGGCAACGATGGCAACCTGCTGTGCAACCCGAAAGGCCACACTGTTGGAGTAGACACGAGCAGTTGTACCGGTGCCATCGTCGAACTCGAACTCAGCGGTATTGATCAGTTCGGAGCTGGCCAGGCCGGCATCGATATCGACGTCGAATGTCAATGTGCCGCTCTCACCGGGCCCGATCTCGTTCAGGATGGCCGTTACCTGATTCGCACTGCTGCTGTCGCTGTCCTGCCAGGCTTCTGCCAGGCCTGTGCAGCCCGCCTGGTAGGCACAGTATCGAATGGTATCCGGGGCAGTGCCCTGGGAATCGAGGGCATCTGCATCACTGAGCACCAGGGATCCCGTGACACTCCAGCGAGCGGAACCGGCGATGTAGCTCATCCCCGCCGGCAGTGCGTCTACCAGTGTGACGTCCGACGCACTGGAGTCGCTGTCGTTGCGATAACTCAATGTGACGGTGAAGGGGCCATCGGGTGAATCGCCACCGAGCGTACTCAACGATTTCACCACGTCGATCAATGCGGCATTGCTGACCGTTGCGGTATCCGTATTCGATTGGCTCTGGAGTGCATCGAACGTGCTGCTGGCGACAATGTCGATACGTCCCGAGTCCGTTGCACCGGCCGTGCCCGGAACGGTTGCGACTACCACGAAGTGGAAGGACTCCCCGGCTGCCAGCGTCGGAGAGAGCGTGAGTGCCACTGCATCATCAGCCACGCCGTTCTGGTCGATGTCGGCGAACATCGCCATGGAGCTGAAGTCGAATTGATCGCCGACGGCGCTATCGCTGGCGGACAGGGAAAACGTATCATCGCCGTTTCCGGTGTTGGTCAATACATGCGGAAAGGTCACCTCGCCACCGCTGTCGATGAGTTTGCTCTGATCCTGAGTCAACTGGACGCCGGCGGCCTGCTGGACAACCGTCTCGAGAATATTCGAGGTCGTGAATCTTTCCACTCCGCTGGCGTCACGATAGGTGGCGCTGGCCTGATTGCGTATCACACTGCCTGCGGCGGTCGCCGCGTGGACGGAGGAGGCTGCCTGTAGCAGCAAGGCAGGCACGAGCAGCAGCAAAGCGCTCAGGCGCAGCCGTGCCCATCGAGGCGAGAACATCCGGGCGAACGACTCAGTCTTCATCGGGAGCCGTGACCGTGAGGGCAAGTGGGTTGCCGTTCACGTCCAGAAGCATCAGTTCGACACGGCGGTTCTCGGGCACTCGCGCTTCCGGTCCTGCCAGCTTCAATGGCAATCCTTCGCCCAGAGGCACCTTGTCCATCCGGCCGGAGTCGATGCCCTGAGAACGCAGGTAGTCCACCACGACCTGAACACGTCGTGCGGCCAGTCTTGCATTGAATGCACGAGCTCCGCTGGCGTCGGTGAAGCCGCGCACGCTGACGCGAAGTTCGGGATAGCGATGCAGCACGAAGACATCCCGATCAAGTCGGTCTCGGGAGGCTGTACTCAGTACGTCCTGTTCAATGTCGAAGCGGACGACTGGCTCCCATATCAGCGCTTCATTTCTGGATTCCTTTCTGGCGATCTCATGGACCACGAGTTCACCGCTGGGCACCTGCTCCAACGCAACGCGACAGGATTGCTTGTCATATTGTGCGTAGAGTTCCTCGGTGGTGGCGCAGCCATGCATGCCGGGCAGGACCGATAGCAGGAGCATTGGCAAGAACGATCTTTTCATGCTGTGTGTTTCCTCATTCCTGCAGCCACCTGAAAGCCTTGTCATCGAACTTGTAACGCATCCCGAGCCGGATGCCGCGAGCGTCATAGCCCTCCGGATCGAGATCCTCTTCGCGAAAGCCGATGAAGTTGTAACCGATATGCAGTTGCAGATTGCGTTCCAGCAGGTAGGACAGGGCGGCACCGAAGGAATGTCGTCTGCTACGCCGACCCGTGATCAAGGCGCCGGTACGCAGATCGACATTCCAGCGACGATCGATGTCCCAACTGGCACGGATATCTGCAACCCCGGCAGCCGTCGAGTAGTCTTCGCGTTTCAGGAAGGCGTTCTGCTGTTTGGCACCCAGGCGTCCGCTGAGAATCAGACGAGGGCCTATCTGGACGTTCTGATGGGTGGACAGTACATGGACATCCCTGTCGCGCGTATCGTCTTCGGCGCGTTCCACTTTCCAGGTGTACTGAAACAGCATGTGGTGACGGTTATCCAGCCTGGGACGACGTGCCAGACTCGCCGTGAAGGCGTGTCTGAGATCCATCTGACCGATGTCCGAGGTCTGGCGGGTGAAATCCTCGCGCAGCAGAGCAGTCCAGTTGAGGTCGAGGCGTGCCGCATAGCTGAGTCGCAGGCCGATATAGTCGCTGGCCGTTGCCTTGCGGTATTCTGCCCGGCCGGTGAGTTTGGCGTTCCGGTTGCGAAGGTCTGTCGCGCCGAGAGATACGGCAACGCCGTCACTGCTGTTGTCTCCGCTCAGGGTATCAACGACTTCGATGGACGGTGAGATCGTGACACCGGGAGTGATCTCGTAGTTTCCCCGCACGCCACTGCCGGTCTCCAGGTCACGGCTGTCGATACCACCACGCAGGCGGTATTCGGAATACAGCCGAGTACTGGGAATGATGTCCGATTCTCCGCCAATGGCGAAGGATTCGGTGTTGCGAGTGCCGCCTGAGGTCGTGAAATCGTAGATACCGTTCTGACGCTCGTAGCGGGCGTACAGATGCGCATGATCGTGTACCTGCAATTTGCCGGAAAAGCCGAGACGATTGCGTGACATGCGTCCGATGTCCTGCTCGTATTCCAGGCTGGCAGAACCTGCTCTGTTGCCCAGATGAAAGCGTCGTTCAACGCCGCTGATCGCCGTGTTGAAGCGCTCTGATGAACTTGATGTGCGCTGGCGAATATGCCGGGTACCGCCGCGCAGCGTCCAGTCACCCATGGACTTTCGCAATGTGATGCCAATGGCGCTGCGCAATTCCCGGTTGGATAATGATTGACTGTGAGTGCCTTCCATATCGGCCCGCAGGGAGTCACTGAGTTGCTGACGGTGATCGATGCGCAGTTCCTGTCTGCCCGCGGCAATACCTGCTCCCGGGTTGGTGAAGTTCTCGTCGGCATGTGCCAGCGTCACCGAGGTGCGTCGTTCGAACTGGCGAGATCCCCAGGTGCGTTCGACCGAGATTCGTTTTGCCGTACCCGGGCCACGCTCATCACTGTGGGTCATGCGCGCAAGGCCGACGCTGATGTCGGTATTCTCATCGGGGCGGTAGTCGATGTAAGCACCGCTGAGAACACTGCTGTCGTCCGGATTGCGGTCATCGGTATGGCTGATCCCTGCCAGCAAGGAGTCACTCAGTGCGTGCTGCACTCGAACACCAGCGACGGTATGGGACTCCCCGCCGCTTTCCAGGTCATAGCTCACACGGGCATAGACCGGATTCAGTTCCTCGTCAAAGCTGGGGATCGGTCGGTCGAATGTCAGCTGACCGCTGATGGAGTCCAGTACATAGTCCCCGAAGCGTGTCAGGCGTTGCGCCGAAAGCACCAGTCCCGGGTTTTCCCGGTCGCGCACGATCAGTTCGACCACTTCACTGTTGGGGACGATCGGCGCTGCTCGGAGGCGAAACAGCATGGCCGTACCGTTACCGCGGATTTCTTCGGAGCTGCGGGTGTCCTCGGGCCGTGCCGCAAACAGCTGAATGCGTGTATTGCCATTGTGGTATTGACTGTTGAAGCCGGTCATGACCCGTTGCACACGAGCCAGATCACCAACATCGGAATTGGCATCGGTCAGATAGTCACCCCACATGACACTGTTCTTGCCGCGCTCGAGTCTGGCGTAGAGTCTGGAACGACTCTGTGCTTCGTAACCGCGTATCGAGGCGTCTCCGTGGATGGGATAGTGTGCGTTCGGGTTGATATCACGCAGCAGATCGGTTTCTTCATCCTTGTCGGAGTCATAGGCCAGGGTCAATTGAGCGTTACCCTTGACACGTCCCTTGAGAAACATCGACAGACTGGCGTCCACCGAATCCTCATCATCGAGCCCATCTGCCTGATCAGTCGGCGTAAAGCCATGGCCCGTGATGCTGCCCGAGTTCACGCCCAGTTCCAGCAGACCGATACCGAACAGCGGGCGCAACGCAGCCACCTGGTAGACACGCATCTCGGCTGCCATGTCATTGGCCTGGGCACGAACGATGACAGTCCCGGTGAATTCGGAACTTCTGAGGTGGGCCACACCGCGACCATTGACTACCCGTATCTGATGGCCCGGCTCGTTATCCTGAATGTCCTCCTCCAGCCAGTTGTTCTGCCGGGACCCGTTGGCTGACAGCGTGACAAAATGAATGCCCTGAGCCGGGTAGTCGTTATCGTCGAGAATGTTGATATCGATTGGTAGAAGGGTACGACCGCCGTCGGCAGGCAATGTATCCTGGCGCGCTCGCAGCACCATCCGTGTACCCATTGTCGGGCGCTTGAATTGCTTGCGTGCCAGAATTCGCGTATTGCCGAAGCTGTCGGTGCCGCGCACTTCCAGCCGGTTCAGACCAGATCGCAGGGTCACGCCGTACCAGGCTACGATCTGGGCCGAGGCGCTGCGATTCTCGATGCGCTCACCAATCTGCGATTCGTCAACGGGTTTGCCGTTGACGAACAGCATCGGGACAACGCCTGCTCGCACGACGGCCACAAACCTGCCGTCCAGGCTGGAATCACCTCGCGGCCAGAGCCAGGTGCCGGTTCTGGCCTGCTCAGTGGTAATGGTTTCGGCCGCGAGTTCTGGATCCATCATGTCATCCGTGGCAGCCGGTGACACCGGATCGTTCGCTTGCCGGCTGCCGGCCTCGGGCGAGGAGCTGTTTTCCAGGGGCCGGTTACTGCGGGTCCGGCCCGCATCCGGACCGTTGAGAATTCCGTTGGACAAGTCGCCGTCGATATCGGCATCGCGCGCACTTTCGTTGCTCACATTGTATTCTTCGCTCTGGTTGAATCGCTCGGCCGCTCCCAGCAACCAGTCACCATCCATTATTTCATTACGTGCCATGAGCTGATCGAACACCTTCTCGATGTCCGTCTGTGGGCAGCTGGCAGCGAAGTCTGCGCGATGAAAGTCGCCTGCGGACAGCTCGACAAAGCGGCTCTCGCCGTTCGCTGCATTGGCGTTGTCAAGAGGTTTCAGCAGCAGGCCGGACGGCAGGCTCAGAGGGTCGACACGTAGCGCATGCAAGCCCGGTTCAAGACCGTACAGGCTGTACTGCCCGTTTTCATCGGTAACGGCGAAGGTGCCATCATCCAGGTAGAGCTTGATGCCCCCGATGGGCCACTCGGCATCGTTTTGCAGGTTGTTGCAATCGGCATCGACATACACCTTGCCGAACAGTGCAGCACGATCCGACAACACGCCGGTCTGACGAATCCTGACACGTGCTCGACTCTCCGCAGAGAACAGTTGCACGCCGGAATGGGTGCGACCGGTCGCCTGGGCCACATTGATTCCGTCGCTGTCGATGGAACCTGCCGTGGCCTCCAGAGCGTACGTCAGTTCGTGTTCGATGCCGGGCTCGAGCGTGCCGATCGGGAATTCCAGGTCCGGCCCCGGTGCTCCGTCGAATTGCGTGAATTCTTCACCATTCAGGTTCATGGTATTCGGGACCAGCTTGAAGCCATAGGGCAGGCGGTCGAACACGACGACGTTGTACTGTTCCTCTTCGCTCTGATTGCGCACGCGCAGGGAATAGGCAATCACGTCACCGGGTTCCGCTTCGGACTGCAAGGCCCGCTTCTCGACCACCAGACGCATTCCACGATTGGTCGGATCCAGGGGAATATCGTACAGAGGGGTGGCTTCTCCTTCGGGCACCGTGAATATTCCGCCAATGCCCGCAACCTGACTGCCTGAACCATAGGAATGCCGAGTCACGCCATAACTGGTGAACTGTTCCGGTGGTACATCGGACGGGAACAGATGGGTCGCGGGTGGCTCTACCCTGACGTAATGGCGTGTCCCGGACGGGAGTTGTGGCACCCTGTACCGGCCATCGGCATCGGTCAGCATCGTCAAGGGCGTGCCGGTGACGAGATCTTCGGCGATTCTGTCTCCTGCCCTCACGCTGTTGCCACTCATCTCAATGATGGCCACGGTAGCGTCGGCGATGGGTGCCAGCGTGTAGGCATCGAATACCGTGCCAAAGGGATCGACGATGACCGTCTGGGTCAGCGAGATACCAATACCCGAGTCATCGTACAGGACTTGCAAGGTGTCGTTCTCGATACTCTGCAGGACGCAGGAAGGCTCGATGCTTTCCAGGTCGACAGCCGGTGCAATCGGCAACTCCGACCCTCCCGGACAGTAGCGCCCATCACCGGATCGGGCGGCGCTGAGGGTAATCGGGCGGATGGTGCGATAGATGCCGGAATTCGGCGCAGTTTCAACCATGATCACCTGCAGGGAATCACCGGTACCGGTGGAGCGAAGTGTGACCACGACATACGCGCCTTCGCCATCATTGTTGATGAAGGCCGTGGGGTCGATATCGGCTGCGCTCAATTCGATATAGAGACCATCGCGAACAGGGTCATAGCCCTCGTCGTCGTTGTCCAGACGGTAGGAACCGGATTCGACAAAGTCCTGATCGGAGTTGAAGTCGGGAGCTTCCCCCGCGCGACGCAGGTGACTGGCTGGTTGGATGAATCTCAAGGTGGCTGGTGATGCCGCACCCAGATCGACCGGGTCCGTGGTGACTCGGTTGCAGACCGAATTGGACTCGAACTCATTGACTCCGTCGCCATCGATATCGATCCATGCGACGTTTTCGATCAGACGACCGGTCAGGTTGTTGTCCCGGGCTTTCAGGGAGAATGCGACGTGGCCACTCTGTCCGGGGCTCAGATTGTCAATGGGGATGTACAAGGCCAGATAGAGAACCGAATCCACCCCATTCCAGTTCTCCAGACGAGTCCAGCGATCGCCGTCGCCGGGACGTTGTATCAGGGGAACGGCCTGTAGTGGGGTGTGGGAAAGCGACTGCTTGTCAATGAAGGTGGTTCCGCCGGGTATGCGGTCGACGATCAGAATGCCCCGGGTCTTGATGCCTTCGATATCCAGTACACGGCCTTCGGCGAGGCGATTGCCGCTATTGGTGAAATCGATCCGGTAGTCGATGACTTCACCGGGATGCAAGTCGGCCGTGCAGGCAATGTTGGAAGACTTGTTCAGAGTCACGAAGGCACCGTCAGTGACCGTGATGGTATTGATGCTCTTCTTTGGTGACCCTTCGCCACTCAGTGGTTCGACGTGCAGCTCGATCCTGAAGGTCTCTCCCTGTCGGGAGTCGGTAGGAACACTGCCGACAATGACCAGCTGGAACACCCCGCCCGGAGGCAGGGTTGTCGTATCTGTCAACAGGGGTTCGCCAGGATCGGCTATGCCATTACCGTTGGTGTCGTGATGAACGCGCATGTTCTGCAGTTCTCCACTGTCACCCGAGAGGTCTGTTGCCGACACCCGGTAGCGATCCTCGGCGTTGCCGTTGTTGTAGATGCGCCCGGGCAGGCTGACGAACTTGCCAGCATGCGCGGTGGTATCGAGCCCATCGTCCAGTGCAAACCGATAGACGCCTGCTATCGTCACAGTCGCGGCATTGGATCGGGTGTGAGCGACCAGTCCGGAAGCCGTGTCGAACCAGCTGATATCGGCGCGATTGCGTATCGATGTACCGGGTTCGGATGATGCTGCTCCTGCCGCGGACGCAACAATGACCAGAACGAGAGACACAAGCGTCAGCAGCGGTGAAAACCGCTTGAGTGGTGCTGAACCTGGGACCTTCATCGTGTCTCTGCTAGTCTGTATGCCAGATGGGCAGGCGCCAGCGCTCGCCAGAGCTTCCGAGTCGGATTGCCCTGGACAGTCGTCCGTCCGTGAAGACGGACGCAAGCCTGCTGTCGGAGGAGCCGGGGCGGGAGCAGCCCGGAATATGTCAGTCCACTCGCACAACGAATTGTGCTGTCGCCTTCTCGCCGGGGACCAGAGTGCCTCCCTGGCCACCTGCCGGGTTGGATCCCGTGCCGGCATAGAAGACCAGGCTGGAGCCGCTCTTGCCACCAGCATCATCATTGTCGGCGTCGGTCACAGCCGCCGGTGTACAGCCATTGCTCAGACAGTACTTCATGAGTCCGCCGGCTTCAAAGGTGGTGAAGGCGGTGACGCTGTCTCTGATGGTCACGTTCCTGGCGTCGACATCGCCCTGATTTTCAGCGACAAGCCGCCAGATGGCGCACTGATTCGGTTCGATCTCCACTGATTGCACGATCTCGAAAGGCGAGTCGGGATTGCCGTCACAGTTGGTATCGACTGCCACTGTCTTGACCAGTCGTATCTGCCCGTTGATGACATCACTCTGGAATGACACGGAGGTGCTCGGTGAACCAGCGGTGGCGTCTGTGTTGGTGGCAAGCAGGGTCATGGTGTCTACCTGTCCCGAGGGTGCCGTACTCGGTGCAAACACGGTTGTCAGCAAGGGAATGGCTGCACCCGGCGGCAACACCAGCTCCGGGTTGCCATCGGTATCGCCATCCAGCACATCGATGAGAAGCAGAATGCCATCGGCTTGCAGTACGGAGATGGTCGAACCCACGACAAGATTGCCCAGCACCGTATCCGTCACGCCATCACCGTCTGTGTCGATGGCTACCGTATTGTTGAAATCCGGCTGGCTGTTGCTGGTGGTGAGCTCGAGCGTTTCCTCGGAGTTGCCATTGTTCGCCAGAGTTGCCTGATAGTCCACGGTACCACCGGGTTCGACCTGGTTCGACGCACTGGGCGTGAATGCGACCGCACGACTGGGTACGACATCAATGGCTTCGAGCAGGACATCGGTTGCACCCGAGCTGGCGGAGATGATTCGGAAGAACAGGGGATAGTCACCGTCACCGTCGGCATTGCCATCGATGGTCTCGTCGGAGGCATCCACATCGTTGTCGGAGGAATGATCCGCAGCGGCAAGAGCAGCCTCGGCGGGCAGGGTGACGACAGCAAAGTACTCGAAATCCGTCGAGCCGCCGGGCAAGGTCGGTGTGGAGGAGATGGCCGGTCCGGTCGGTGCGCCGGCACCATCGCTGGCAAAGAACTCGACACTCCAGCCTTCCGACAGAGCGCCCAGTGCCGCGCCATCCCAGCTGGCGCCGACCGACAACTGGAATGCGTCGGAAACACCGCTGACATTGTCTATGTACAGAGGAATGGTCACCGTCTCACCCGCGTTGGCGGTGACGGTGCTGACCGGCAGGTAATCGGGTGTGCCGATCGGATCTTCATCGGCGCCGAGAGTACCGCCGGTGGCGCTGTGCAGATCCGAACTGGCCGCGACGATATCCAGCAAGGACAGGAATACCGGATCGCTGGCCGGTGGCGCCGACGGATCGGAGGATGAACTGGCCGTGATCGTTGCCTGATAGCCGGCACCACCGTTGTCGCCGGATACGCCCTGTGGAAGCTGAGCCCGTACTCTGAAGCTGCGAGAGCCACTCTGGGCTATGACGCCCGAGTCAACACCGCCGAAACCGTTGGTATCGGTCAACTGCACCGAGCCTGTACTATCGAGAAACGTGAACACCGTGCCGGTCGGAAATGTTCCCGGTGCGGCTGCCAGTTCGAAACTGTCGTCACCGTTGCCGTCGTTCGACACGACGAGATCGAAGAACACGACGCCTCCCGAGGCGGCCGAATCGACTTGCTGATCATCGTTGACAGTCGCGTCATCATCACCGCCATCGTTGACGCCAGCGCTGGCGCCAGCACCGGTATCGGCGAGTGTCACGGCATAGTCCTGAGAGACGACATCGGAGGTCGTATTCGAACTGACCAGGGTATCGGAGGTTCCACTGTCATTCGTATCGGCGCTGACATAACCGACGTTGTCGATGGTGTAACCACCACCGAAGGCATCCCGGTCATAGCTGACGGTGAATGTCATTGAAACCGTGGCATTCGGCGCCAGTTCGGCATCGATGGCGTAGACGCCGGCGACGGTCGGATCCGTGGTGTCGCCATCCGTATTCAGGTCGATACCCAGGCCGGTCTCTCCACTGTCGGCCACATCGCCGTCACCGTTGAAATCCAGACCAGCGGATTCCACGAAATTGGCTGTACTGCTTGCAAGGGTGTCACCATTGGTGGTGAGCAGGCCGGAGACGGATGAGCTGACATAGGTGGTTCCGGCAGGCAGGCCGTCGAACAGAATGACATCCCTGGCTGCCGTGTTGCCGTTGTTGCTGACGGTAATGGTGTAGCTGATCTGGTCATTGGCGGTGTCGTGCGAAGAGGTCTTCGTGGTCACGAGAACTGCATCACCGGTTATCGTGATCAGTGACTCGTTGGTTCCATCAGTGCCGTCACGGCCCTTGCCGGTTGTCAGGTCGGTGACACTGCCCACTACCGCCGAGCCACTGCCTTCCTGTGCCGTGGCCGAGAGGGTCACGCCCAGTGTGTCGACATCGGTGGCCGTCGTCGGCACGCGAACTGCCACGACAAGGCTGGCATCTTCATCCGCAGCCAGTGTCAGTGATGTAATGGCAGGTTCGCCAGAGTCGGGTTGACCATTGCCATTGGTATCACGATAGACAGTGATATTGTCGGCATCGATCGTATCCGCTACGGAAATGTCGTCGACCGCGCTGACTTCGAACGTGTCGGAACCATTACCGGTATTGCTCAGTACATACGGCAGGTAGACGGTCTGCCCCGGAGCACCGGTGGTATCGATGTCGGTACCGACTGTGGCAAAGTAGACCTGAGCGACCGTCACGATCGCTTCGTTGGATTGCGCGCGGTAGGTGTTGCCCGCAGAATCTTCGTAGGTGACCGTGGCGAGGTTCTTGATCTCGGTTCCGGCTGCAGTTGCAGCAAGCGCGGACGAAGCGCAGGCTGCCATGGTTCCCGCGACTGCCGAAGCAGCGCATGCTTGCGCCAGCGGTCGTAGTCGGAATTTCCTCGGGTTCATGTGGCTTTCTCTTTATCGTATGTGAGCTGAATGGCGTGTGCGAACGATCGGGAAGAGCACTTTTCGGCAAGCTGGTGTGTGTTGTCGGGTAGTCATGCGGGAATCTTCCGTATCCCTTTGCCGCCCTCGTCGTGCGAGACCACCATGTCAATGGCAGGCGTCTGCGGTGTTGTCATTGCTGCCAACATGGACTGTCAGCGTGCGAGGGGCACTGTCAGTCGACAGTCACTCGATAGGCATACTGCTGTGTTCCACCTTCCCCATCGAGTGTTTCCACTGCTGCCCAGCGAACATGGGTGTACTGGGAGGGTGGAATGACGACCTGTTTCTGACTGCCATCGGCCTGCGTCTCGATACGCAATACGGGTTCCGATTCGAACGTTCTGCCGCCGTCAACACTGACTTCGAAACGAGATTCTGCGTTGCTGTTGGCAGAGTCGCTGACAAAGGTGGTGTTTGCCGGAATCGGATCAACGATGCTCATGCCGCTGACTTCGGATTTTCCGTTGTTGACGAATATCAGGCGGTATTCCATCAATTCGCCTGGTCTGGCCTCTGCCGTTGGCTGAATGATCTCCTTGCCGTCTGCATCAACGGTGACTGTATAAGCCGAGATGTGGCCACTGACGGGACCTTCCGCAAGTGACACACTTGCAAATACAAAGGTGCTGGCAGCGAGCAGGGAACGAAGTAGCTTGGGTTTCAATGGAACTCTCCTGAGTTGGTCTGGCCGCCAGGGCAGACTCATGTCATCCTTGGCGATGAAGTGCTGCTACCGAAGTAGCAGCTCACAGGCCATCCCGGGGGTTATTGAAACCTGTTACGAAAATGACGCGGCCATCATGCAGGAGGTGCGAGGGACGCCATTGCAGCTCAGCATCAGCGGCGCCAGCGGCTTCAGCGGCTTCAGCGGCTTCAACGGCTTCAACGGCTTCAACGGCTTCAACGGCTTCAACGGCTTCAACGGCTTCAACGGCATCCGCAGTGCCAGGCCAGTCATATGTCCGGAGTCATGCCTTCGAGTGGCAGGCGGCTCGTTGCCCGCGCTCATCCACCCTGTGCAGTCAGCTCGGCCAGCAGTTGCGGCTCCAGTTGCTGGGCGTACAGTTCATCGGCAGGCAGCGTGGTGCTCAGACGCAGCAGCTCTGCGGCCAGAATTCCTTGCAGCAGTCGCGTGTTGATGTGCTGACGCTGACGTTCTCGCAGCTCTGCCTTGATGGTATCGAGGTACTTGCCCAGAGCGCTTTCGGTCAGCAGCGTCGTGACCGAGAGCATGGCGGGTGCCAGCACCAGGTCGGTAGGCGCCAGGCCGCCGGACTTCACGGCCAGGGCCACACCGGCAGCATCGGCCGTGGCACGGGCGGCACGCAGGGAGTTGAGCAGGGCAGGCTGTGCCTGCAACTGCACATAGAGTTGCTGGGCCGCAGCCTCGATCTGCGGTTCGAACTCCTTGCGTATCTGTTCGGCCTCTGTCAGGAAAGTGTCCCGGATAGACGCTTCGCGCTGCCGGAATTGTCGAGACAACGCGCTCCAGAATGCCTGTTGGCCTCCCGATTGGCTGCGCCCCTGTCCCTGATCGAGCAGAGTACCCTGCAGACTGACCAGGGTGCTGTCGAGAATGCGTTGCAGTGTCAGTACTTCCTGGTCCACCGGCGCGGTGGAGCGCGATGAGCCGGCATGTCTGTCGATGGCATCACGCCCCACGCCGAGCAGCTTGCGGGCGGGCCAGGTGACCAGTTGCCGGGTGCGGCTCAACATGGGAGCCAGTCCCGGTATTTCCAGCAAGCTCAGCAGCTCGGCCAGAGCGCGATTGAAGGTGTCGTACTTGTCCGGATTGTTCAGGTAGTCGCGGGAGTACTGATCTTCCGCCTCGGTCATGGCGGCGCTGATCAGTGTCTGCCAGTCACTGGCCGCTCGTCGCTCTTCTGCCAGTGGAGCGAGCCATTCCTGGCGATGGAGCTGCATGAAGGCCTTCGATGCGCGCATGGCAGCAGCGCGGTTCACCTGACTTCCCAGATCTGCCAGCACCTGATGCAGTTCCTGCAGGCGCTCGGTTGGCAGGGATACTCGCTGACCCGGTGTATTGCGAGCAACGAATGGCAGCAGGATGATAGGCGGCAAGGGTGTGTCGAACTGCTGTGCATGGCGAGCGCTGAATGCCTGCTGCACTGCCTGTTCGTCCTGAGGGTCGAGTTTGTTGATGCACACCAGCAGCGGCAGAGCCAGCGGGTGGATCAGCTGCAGCATGTCCCAGACGCTCTTGTCGCCATACTTGTCCTTGCTGACCATCAGCACGACGATGTCGGCAATGGCCACCGTGTTCATGACGGCACGCTTGTAGGTGCCAGCGTCGATGGAGTCGAAATCGGGGGTGTCCCAGACCACGGCCTTGTCCAGCAGAGCGTCCGGCCCGCCAGGTACCGATTCCAGGACATAGGTATCCAGCTCGGTGGCACTGAGCCGGGTGGCCGGTACGCGCTGCAAGGGGTCCATCATCGGGGTGAGCAGCTGCAGCTCGTCTTCCGTGTAGCCGCGTGCATAGCCCTGGGCATGCACGGTGAAGCCGGCCAGAGCACTGATGGAGGCGGCTTGCGTGTCCAGCAGCAGGTTCACCAGCGTGCTCTTGCCCGATTGCGTGGGGCCGATGATGGCCACTTGCAATGCGTGCTCTGGGTGCTCGCGATTCAGCCGGCGCTTGTCGACGATGGCATCGGCCAGTTGCAGGCTGTTGAGCGCCTGCAGCGCTTCAGGGCCGGGAGGGGAACTCTGTCTTGCCAGCACCCTGGCGTGACGTTGCAGCAGCTGCGAGATCCATTGGGTCGAGTCAGTCATCAGGGCGCGATGGCGAAGTCCAGTACCAGTCCTGCAAACACGGTCATTCCCAGCCAGTTGTTGTTGAGAAAGGCTTGGACGCAGCGTGCCGGTTTGCGTTCCCGGGCAATCCACAGCTGGTAGCCGATGAAGCCGGAGGCTGACAGCAGGCTCAGAAAGTAGACAATGCCTCGTCCGTCCTGCCAACCGATGACGGTCAGCAGCACCAGAACGCTCACCTGCAACAGGCCCACGATCAGGAGGTCGTGGCGTCCAAACAGAATGGCGGTCGACTTGATGCCGATCTTGAGATCATCATCCCGGTCGGCCATGGCGTACAGGGTGTCATAGGCCAGTGCCCACAGGATGGCCGCCAGATACAGCCACCAGGCCTGCGCCGGTACCGTATTGGTCTGCGCGGCGTAGGCCATGGGGACCGCAAAGCCGAAGGCAGCGCCCAGCACGATCTGCGGCCAGTGGGTGAATCGTTTGGCGAAAGGGTAGGCAATGGCCAGGGCCGCCGCAAGCAGCGACAGGCCGATGGTCAGGGCGTTGGTCAACAGCACGAGCAGGAACGCCAGGCTCAATAGCACGGCGGTGCTCAGCAGCGCGTCACGTGCGCTCAGGGCACCGGTGGCCAATGGTCTGCTGCGGGTTCTGGCGACGTGGGCATCGAAGTTCCGATCGGCGTAGTCGTTGATGGCACAACCCGCCGAACGGGTCAGCACGGTTCCCAGAATGAAGATAAGCAACACATCCAGGCGAGGGATACCCTTGGCAGCAAACCAGAGCGCCCATAGCATCGGCCACATCAGCAGGTAGATGCCGATGGGGCGATTCAGCCGGGTCAATGCAACGAAGTGCGGTAATTTTTGTCCGAAGTCGGTGTAATTCAAGGCCACGCAAGTCCGATCAGGTGTGGGCCTCGGTATAGTAGCCCGAATAGACAGGGTGTGACCGTTCGCGGGGTCGCCGCAGAAGGTCGTGAACCGATTTTCTCCAGGTGGATGTCCGGCGGCTTGTCTGATTCGCTCATTGTTCCAATTTCATCGTTTCAAGGAAACCATCATGTCCCACAATCACGACTACGACCTGATCGCCATCGGTGGCGGTAGCGGCGGTATCGCCACGGCGAATCGGGCCGGCAGCTACGGCGCACGCGCTCTGATCATCGAAAGCGATGATGTTCTGGGAGGCACCTGTGTGAATCGTGGATGTGTGCCCAAGAAG
The DNA here is from genome assembly GCF_052681095.1 of Granulosicoccus sp. 3-233. Classification (NCBI taxonomy): domain Bacteria; kingdom Pseudomonadati; phylum Pseudomonadota; class Gammaproteobacteria; order Chromatiales; family Granulosicoccaceae; genus Granulosicoccus; species Granulosicoccus sp. 3-233. The sequence goes on along the minus strand of NZ_JBQYLE010000004.1, from coordinate 447,061 downwards.
GTCATGTGGTATGGCGGCGCCATGGCGCATTCCCTGCGGGATGCGGAAGGTTATGGTTTCGATGTCACGGTCAATGGTTTTGACTGGCATGCATTGGTGGAAAAGCGCGAAAAATACATCAGCAATATCAATAACGCCTACGCAAAGTACCTGGGTCAGAACAATGTCGAGACGTTGACCGGCCGTGCTCGACTGGTGGATGCGAACACGGTGGAAGTCAATGGCAAGCATTACAGTGCCGAGCGCATCGTACTGGCACCGGGTGGCCACGCCAGGGTGCCGGATATTCCGGGCAAGGAGCATGGTGTCACCTCCGATGGTTTCTTCGAATTCGAGTACCAGCCGAACCGGGTTCTGGTGCTGGGAGCTGGCTATATCGCAGTTGAACTGGCCGGCATGCTCAACGCCATGGGCACGAAGGTCACGCTGGGAATCCGGCATGAATCGTTTCTGCGCGATTTCGATCTGATGCTGCAGGAGCGTCTGATGGAAGAGATGTGCGGCGAAGGGGTGGAGATCAAGACGTATTTCACCGCGGCCAGCCTGGAGCGCAACGGGCAGCTGATCTGCGCCGTAGGCGAAGATGGCGAGCGGCTCGAGGACTTCGATGCGGTCATCTTTGCCATCGGTCGTTCACCGTCCACGGATGATCTGGGTCTGGCAACTGCCGGCGTCGAGGTGGACAAGCGCGGCTACATTCCGGTGGACAAGTACCAGCAGACCAATGTACCGAGCATCTTCGCCATCGGTGATGTCACTGGTCAGGCCGAGCTGACACCTGTTGCCATCGCCGCTGGTCGGCGTCTGGCGGATCGAATCTACGACAATCAGGAAGGCAGGCATCTGGACTACAGCCTGATTCCCACGGTGGTCTTCAGCCACCCGCCGATGGCAACCGTCGGCTTGACCGAAGCGGCGGCTCGTGAACAGTATGGCGAGGCGGTGAAGTGCTATCACACCAGTTTCACGGCCATGTACAACTCCTTCACCGAGCACAAGGCCAAGACGGCCATGAAGCTGATCGTGACTGGTGAGGACGAGAAGGTCATCGGTATCCACATGATCGGTCTGGCCTGTGACGAGATGCTGCAGGGCTTTGCCGTGGCCATGCGGATGGGAGCCACCAAACGGGATTTCGATGACACCATCGCGATTCACCCTACCAGCAGTGAGGAGCTGGTCACACTCCGATAGGGTTGACCGCGGGCCGGGCCGGTCCGCGGGTCAATGACTGTGATGCGTGGTCGCTAAAGGCGTAGTCAGGTGCAAGTTCGGTCTGTCCGGACTTGGCTAAACGCTGAAGGTGACCACGCACGCATGTCCAGTACGAGCTTTCAACCATCCGGGGTGCCGCGCCAGCACGCATTGTCGGCTGCCGGCTTCACCCTGCTGGAACTGATCATCACTCTGGCCATCAGTGCCGTTCTGATCGGTCTGGCGGTGCCTTCCATGAAATCCTTCATGGGCAGTTCCGAGATCAGTGCGACCAGCAACGATTTCGTTCACAGTCTGCAGACGGCCCGGTCAGAAGCCATCAAGCGGGCAGGCCCGGTTGGCCTGTGCCCGAGCGACAATCCACTGGCCGATGAGCCCGGCTGTGATGCCACCAGCTATGCCAATGGCTGGATCGTGTTCTTCGATGCCGATGGCAATGGCCAGCGCAGCGCCGGTGAAGAGCTGGTTGTGCGCTCTGAATCACGCTCGGCAACGTTCAGCTTCATCCCGGACACGGCCTTCGAGCAGCGCATCTACTTTGGTGAATCGGGTTCCAGCATCAATCCGGCAGGTGTGCCTCTGTCCGGCAATATCGAAATCCGTCTGCTTGGCAGCGATGAACAGCGCATCGTCAGAGTCGCCGCCAACGGGCGCATTGCGACGCTGGATGTCGACAAGACGGAGACGCCCTGATGCATCGTCAACGGACAATGAAAGGTCGGTGTCATCAGCAGGGCGTCGGCATCATCGAGGTGCTGGTGGCACTGGTGGTCGTCTCCTTCGGGGTGCTGGGCATGGCAGGCCTGCAGCTCACCGGCATGAAGCACAGCAACAATGGCTTCAACCGGTCCAAGGCACTGATATTGACGGAGAACATCGCCACGCGCATGCGCATCAATGAGCAAGGCGTATCCAATGGCTTCTATGATGGCTTTGATTCCGGAAATGATGCCAACTACTGCAATGTCAGACCCGTGCCGTATTGCCAGGCCAGCAAGGGAGCTGCTGCGCAGAGCTGCACGGCAGCTGAGCTGGCCGCCTTCGATCTGTTCAGTGTCAGCTGTGGCGACTGGGGAAGCGAAGGCGCGAGTGGCGGAGTCGAGGATCAGTTGCCTGCTGGGGCCAGACTTGTGGTGGACTGCAACGACTCGCCCTGCGAGGACACATCGACCTATACCCTGAGTGTCAGCTGGCCGGAGAACAGAACTGTCCGTTCGGATGATGCGCCGGTCGAGCGACGGGTACAGATGGTGCTGCGACCATGAGCAGGCAAGGCAGCAGGCTCCAGGCTGCAACCGCGTGGCAGGGGCATCGGGCACGGCAACAGGGTCTGTCGCTGATCGAGCTCATGATCACCATGGTGCTGGGGCTGATCATCATTGCGGCCGTGTTCAACATGTATGCGGGCAGTAGCCGCTCGGCGCGTTACAGCGAGGGTCTGCAGAGCATGCAGGAAAACGGTCGCTATGGAGTGTCGGTGTTGCAGCGTGGCCTGAGGCTGGCCGGCTTTTCACCCGATGAATCCGTGGAAGCCTTTGATATCTCGGCCAGTGGTGTGAGTACCATCAGCATTCGTTCGCAGCAGCAATATGACTGCAATGGACTGGAGACCACGGCTACCGATGGTCTGGCTGTCAATGTCTATCGACTGGACGAAGCCAGCGGCGAACTGACCTGTCAGGGCAATCAGGGTGGTGCACCGATGGCCGTGGTCGAGGGAGTGGATCGCTTCCGTTTGCTCTACGGTGTCGATGCTGACGGTGATGCGGAGACCGAGGAGCCACAGAGTTACGTGCCCCATGATGCAACGCTGGACTCGGCGGATGTCGTGGCAGTGCGCTTTGCGCTGCTGGTGAACTCCGGCAAGCCGATTCGCACCCGCAACGTGAGCAGGACCTATGTTCTGCTGGATGAGGAATTCACCTACGATGACCGGGTGGCTCGTGAGGTGTTCAGCAGTACCGTCAAGGTGCGGAATCGCCAATGAAAAACCGGAAGAGACAGATCTGCAAGCCCCTGAAACAGGAGAAGGGCGTTGCGCTGGTGGTCAGTCTGGTTCTGCTGATCGCCATGACCATTCTGGGGGTGGCGACACTGTCGGGTACCCGCCTGAACGAGAAACGTACCAGCAATGCCCAACAGAAGGCGATCGCCTTCGAAGTGGCGGAATCGGCCATTGCCTCGGTCTGGGATGTCGGGTATCTGAATGTTGCACTGACCTCCGATGCGACCGACTCGGGTGACGACCCGGCAGCCATTGTCAGCCCGGATGAGGATACCGAGTTGACCAATGCCTTTGATCAGCTGACCGATGGCAAGGGGGTGAATATCGATGGTGAGCTGAGTGTGCAGTACTGCGGAGAGACTGCCCCGGTGGCCAGTGATCTGAGTGCCGATCTGTCGGCCACGCAGCTGGTATTCCTGCTGGTGGATGTGAACAGCCAGGTGCAGGTTGCCAATACCAGCACCCGATCCGACCATGTTCAGCGCGGCGCTGTTACCTCGGTCAAGACCAACCGCACCGGCAACTGTCCGGCACCCTGATGGAGATCAAGCTCATGCCCCGTCAACGTCCGTTCCACGCCGGTTTCACGCTGATCGAGGTGATGATCACCGTGGCCATCATCGGCATCATTGCGGCCATTGCCGTGCCCAGCTATTCCAGTTACATGATCGATGCGCGGCGTACCGATGCGATAGCCTTTCTCTCCGAAGTCGCCGGTGAGCAGCAACGCTATTTCACCGAAAACAATCAGTACGCTGCCGACATGAAGGAGCTCGGCTATGGTGGGGCAGCAACCTACGCCACACCGGAAGGGCATTACGTGGTGAGTATCAGCAATCCGGGCGGTGTGGGCCGCTACCTGTTGACCGCCACCCCGGCCACGGGGGGCAAGCAGGCCAGTGACAAGGAGTGTCTGGCTTTCACCCTCAGTGATACCGGTGCCAGGCGAAGCACCGGCAGCAATACGGACTGCTGGTAGTTCCAGCCCGTCTCAGCTGATGCCCTGGCTTTCCAGGTAATCTTCGTAGTTGCCGCGATAGTCGACATAGCGGTTGTTGTCCTTCAGCTCGATGATGCGGGTGGCCAGTGAGCTGACGAACTCGCGGTCATGACTGACGAAGATGACCGTGCCGGTGTACAGATCCATCGCCAGGTTCAGCGATTCGATGGATTCCATGTCCAGGTGATTGGTCGGTTCGTCGAGAATCATGACATTGGGCGATTGCAGCATCAGTTTGCCGAACAGCAGGCGACCCTTTTCGCCCCCCGAGACCACATTGACCGGCTTGCCGATATCGTCCTTGCCGAACAACAGGCGGCCGAGAATGCCACGAATTTCCTGTTCGTCGTGATTCTCGTTGCCCCATTGGGTCATCCAGTCGAGAATGCTGGTCGAGGTCTCGAAGTCGTCCTCGTGATCCTGCGCAAAATAACCCAGGGTGGCATTCTCTGCCCATTTCAGATGACCCCTGGTTGGCTCAAGCTCGCCAGCCAGCAATTTGACGAAGGTGGATTTGCCGATACCGTTGGGGCCGATCACGGCCACTTTCTCACCGGCCTCGATCATCAGATCCACCTTCTTCAGTACGGTGTTGTCCTCGTAGCCCGCCTCGATACCTTCCAGCTCGGCCGCATTGCGAAACAGCTTCTTTTCCAGTTCGAAGCGAATGTAGGGATTCACCCGGCTGGACGGCTTCATCTTCTCGATGGACAGCTTGTCGATCTGCTTCTGGCGTGAGGTGGCCTGACGCGCCTTGGACTTGTTGGCCTTGAAGCGCTGCACGAAAGCCTGCAGATCGGCGATCTGGGCCTTCTTCTTGGCGTTGTCGGCGTATTGTCGCTCACGAGCCTGGGTGGAGGCATACATGAAGTCGTCGTAGTTGCCGGGATAGATCTTGATCTCGCCGTAGTCCAGATCGGCCATGTGGGTGCAGACACTGTTCAGGAAATGCCTGTCGTGCGAGATGACGATCATGGTGCTGTTGCGGCCGTTCAGCACGCCTTCCAGCCAGCGGATGGTGTCGATATCCAGGTTGTTGGTGGGTTCGTCCAGCAGCAGCAGATCGGGATCGGCAAACAGCGCCTGCGCCAGCAGCACGCGCAGTTTGTCACCCGGAGCCACTTCGCTCATGGGGACATTGTGTTGCTCCAGCGGAATGCTGGCACCCAGCAGCAGCTCGCCGGCTCGCGCCTCGGCCGAGTAACCATCCATCTCGGCAAACTGGACTTCCAGCTCGGCCACACGCATGCCGTCGTCTTCGCTCATCTCGGGCATGGAGTAGATACGATCGCGTTCCTCCTTGATGGCCCACAATTCCTGGTGGCCCATGATGACGGTATCGATGACCGTGAATTCCTCGAAACCGAACTGGTTCTGTTGCAGGGTGGCCATGCGCACCCCGGGCAGCAGCGTGACGGTACCGGAGCTGGGTTCCAGGTCGCCACCGAGAATCTTCATGAAGGTGGACTTGCCGCTGCCATTGGCTCCGATGAGACCGTAACGGTTACCTTCGCCGAACTTGATGGAGACATTCTCGAACAGCGGTTTGGCGCCGAACTGGATGGTGAGGTTTGCAGTGGATATCACAGGTTTCGCCGAGGTTCAGTACAAACGCGCTATTGTATCGGGTTTCGGGCGGGCCGTTGGCCCCGCGCCAATTCTCCCAGACGCGCGATGCCCCGGGCTATTTCGTCCGTGAACGGCTGACCGGCACACAGGCGCAGAAAATTGCGGAATTTCCCCGTACTGGAGAACAGGGCACCGGGGGTGATGCTGATGTTCTCGCTGATGGCATCGCGGTACAGCTGGTTGGCATCCATGCCGCGAGGCAGCTGAATCCAGAGCACGTAACCGCCGCTGGGCTCGCTGATACGGGTGCCGGGCGGAAAACTGGCGTGCACGGCGCGACGAGTCGCCTGCAGTTGCGCCAGGCAGGCGCGGCGCAGACGGGTCAGATGCCGGTCGTAGCGACCATCGGCGAGAAACTCGGCCATGACCAGTTGGGTCAGCGTCGGGGTGGCGGAGCTGCTGATCAGCTTCAGGTCCTTCAGTTCGGCCATATGACGGTCGGCCACAATCCAGCCCACGCGGTAACCAGGGGCTATGGTCTTGGAAAAGCCACTGCAGGTCATGACCTGACCACTCTGGTCGAAGGCCTTGTAGGGCAGTGGTTTGTGCTGGCCCAGGTAGAGCTCGCCATAGATATCATCCTCGATCAGCGGGATGTTGCGCTCAGCCAGCATCTGCACGATCTGCTCGCGGGCTTCGCGCGGCACGACGCTGCCGGTGGGATTGTTGAAGGTACCCACCGAGACCACCGCAGCAACCGATTCGCGCTCGATGACCGCCGCCAGATCCGCCGGGCGCAGTCCGTCAACCGGGTCCGTGTCGATTTCCAGCGCCAGCATGCCCAGGCTTTCGATCATCTTCAGTACCGCAAAATAAGCGGGAGATTCGACGACGATGATATCGCCGGCGCGGGCCACGGCACGCAGACACAGCGACAGGGCCTCGGTGGCACCGGTGGTGATCAGCACCGATTCCACCGCCACCGGATGATCCAGATGAGCCGAGCGCCGGGCAATGGCGGTGCGCAGATCGAGCACGCCTTCGATGGGGGCATAGTCCAGACCCTTGTCCGCATGCGAGGCGCAGACACGTTTCAGGGAGCGGCTCAATGCCTTGACCGGCAACAGCTCGGCCGCCGGGTTGGCGATGGACAGGTTCAGGACACCGGGGGAACGCGCACTGTCGAGCACCTCGTTCATGTGTGCGCCGATCAGGACCTTGCGCGCTGCAGCCGTCGTGCTGGGCCAGCGCGGGGCGGTGCTGGCAGACGGTGCAGGTGCCTGCACATAGAAACCGGACTGTGGCCGGACCTTCAGCAGGCCGCTCTTCTCCAGCTCTTCGTAGGCTTGCATGACAGTGGCGACGCTGACGTTCAGCTGTTTGCCCAGTGCTCTGAGCGATGGTGCACGTGAGCCTGCCGGCAGAGTGCCGTCGTGAATCATGCTGGTGACGGTCTGGGCCACTTCCTCGTACAGAAACTGTCTGGCGTTGGTCATGCTCTGCTCAACTGTTATGGTTGTATTTCCGGAAATGTGTATCTGTTATTGTTGGCTTGCATCATCCACGCTATGGCTTCCGTTGTCCACACCACAAGCAGCCGGTCCACCGCCATGCAAGGTTCCATCTTCTATCTGCTGACCGTTCTCATCTGGGGCTCCACCTGGTTTGCCATCAAGTTCCAGCTGGGTGTGGTGCACGAGTCGGTATCGCTCGCCTATCGCTTCGGACTGGCAGCACTGCTGTTGCTGGTCTGGTGTCAGTTGCGGGGTGTTCGCATGCGCTTCGAGCCGCGGGAGCATCTGGCCATGGCGGCGCAGGGTGCCTGTCTGTTCAGTACCAATTACCTGCTGTTCTACTGGTGTACCGGTCTGATCACGTCGGGGCTGGTGGCCATCATCTTCTCCACGGTCATCGTCATGAACATCGTCAATGGCGCCATCTTTCTCGGTCGCCGGGTACAGCCCGTGGTGTTGCTGGGTGCATTGATCGGTCTGCTGGGCATCACGCTGGTTTTCTGGCACGAGATTGCCGCCTCCCGGGCGCAGTCTGCGGCGGCCGGTGGAGATGTGCTGGCCGGACTGGGGATCGGTCTGGTGGCCACCTTCTCGGCCTCTCTCGGCAATATACTCTCTGCCCGCAATCAGGCGAAGAATCTGCCGGTGCTGCAGACCAACGCCTTCGGCATGGCCTACGGTGCCTTGCTGATGGTGGTGTACGCCCTGGTGACGCGGCAGAGTTTCGACTTCGAATGGTCTCTGCCCTACGTCAGTTCCCTGCTGTATCTGAGTGTCTTCGGCTCGATCATCGCTTTCGGCGCCTATCTGACGCTGGTTGGCAGGATCGGTGCCGATCGCGCCGCCTATGCCACGGTACTGTTTCCGCTGGTGGCATTGATCATCAGCAGTCTGTTCGAAGGCTATGAATGGACACCGGCGGCGCTGGGCGGCATCGTGCTGGTGCTGCTGGGCAATGTGCTGGTGGTCGGCAATGGGCTCGGCGCTCGCTGGCGACGTCGCGTGGCAGTGGCATGAAGCGCACCGGGGCTTGTGCCGAACGAGCCGAGCGGCTAACTTTCAGCAGTGAATTGAACCGGACGTAACTGGAGACACATGATCGATTTCGACAAGTTGGTGGCACGCACAGGTACGGCGAGCCTGAAATGGGATCGCTACAAGGGGCGTGACATCCTGCCCTTCTGGGTGGCAGACATGGATTTCGAAGTGGCCCCGCCGATTCAGCAGGCACTCGAAGAGCGGCTGCAGCACCCGGTCTACGGATATACCGTGCCGCCTGAGGGCATGGCCGATGCGGTGATTGCCCATTTGCAGAACGAGCACGACTGGCAGGTCGATCCCGACTGGATTGTCTGGCTGCCGGGTGTGGTGCCGGGACTGGCCGTCTGTTGTCGCGCCTTCTGTCCCGATGGTGACGAGATCGTGGTCAATCCGCCGATCTATCACCATTTCTATGACTCTCACGACCTGGAACGACAGAGCGTCGTCAGAGTGCCGCTGCACAAGGTGGACGGTCGCTGGACCTACGACATGCCGGCAATGGAAGCGGCCTTCAACGACAAGACTCGTCTGATGATGATGTGCTCGCCCCACAACCCGACAGGCACGGTTTTCACCCGGGAAGAGCTCAATGCGCTGGCAGATCTGTGCCGTCGGCATGATGTGATCATGGTCTCCGATGAAATCCATTCGGATCTGGTGATCGACCCCGGCGCGAGGCACTACCCGACAGCCAAGGCCTGTCCGTCCATGGCAGATGCAATGGTGACGCTCATGAGTGGTAGCAAGACATGGAACATCGCGGGGCTGAACTGCTCGTTTGCCATCATCAGCAATCCGACGTTGCGTGAACGCTTCAGAAGCGTCAGTCAGTCCATCGTCTCACCTGTCCCGCCCTTGGCATATACGGCGACCCTGGCAGCCTATCGCGATGGGGGGCCCTGGCGTCAGGAACTGCTGGACTACCTGGCCGGGAATTTCGACTGCATCCGTTCAGATCTGGCCGAGGTGCAGGGGCTGACGGTGGAACCCATTCAGGCCACCTATCTGGCCTGGATCGATGCGACTGGTCTGGGGCTGGAAGACACCCAGGGGTTTTTCGAAGAACACGGTGTCGGCCTGTCCGGCGGTGAGCAGTTCGGTCAGTCGCAGTACTTGCGCATGAACTTCGCCTGTCCGCGAGAGAGCTTGCGGGCAGGTCTTGATCGCATGAAAGCAGCCGTGGCATCGCTGTCACGGGAACCGAGGAGAAGTTCAGGCGCCCTGTAGCGGCAGCAGCAGCTGACCCTCGTCAACGGCCTTCAGGAAATTGAGCGTCATACGCGCCGTGGCACCCCAGAGGGTCTCGCCGTCGAATTCGTTGTAGACGACGATCGGATGCAAGCGCGCACTGTGCGGGTCCATCTCGGAGCGGGCCCGCATCGTGAAGTTGCCGGTATCGCGCAGCCAGTCGAGCGGTATCATGAATGCGCGGGCCACTTCTGATTTCTGCAGGTTCAGCGGGGTCGGCCAGTTCATGATGCCGATGACGGGTGTGACCTGGTAGTGACTGATGGTGACGTAGGGATTGATGCGTCCGAGCACGTTGATGTCAGTGGCATGCACACCGATTTCCTCGCGCGTTTCACGCAGGGCGGCCGCCTCGTGACTGGCATCAGTGGGCTCCATTCTGCCTCCGGGGAAAGCCACCTGACCGCTGTGACGGTCCCGCTCGTTACTGGCCCGACGAATGAACAGAACCTGCCATTGCTGTTGATGATGAACCAGCGGGATCAGGACTGCGGCCTGGCGGAACGGGTTGGACGTGTTCGGCGCAGGAAGGTCGGAATCCTGATGCATCGCAGCATCATCATGCGGTACCACTTGAGTCAGTTTGTCATGCATCACCTGAGTATAGTGTGCTGCCGCTGCTTATCGTTCCCTGGCATTTCATCTTGCCAGAAGTGTGTGACTCGCGCGTCACATTCCTGATTTTCTGAAGCCCCGACTAACCCGCTGGCGAGCGGAATACGGTTCCATCCGCAGTGTGAAGTCCGTACTGCCTGCATGGCGCGGATATTGTTATTGATTCTGCATTCCGGGAATCCGGTGAACCCTGGCGGCAATGCTACGCCGTTGTTTGCCGTGGGCGGATGGGACGGAGCGAGCCCTGTCTTGCAGCAGGCCGATGTCCCGCTTCTTCCCGATCCTGTTGCCATTGACGGAGTCGACTTGCATGCAACGTTCGGAGCCCTGGCGGGCACCATGAATTCGCTGACGGACAAGCTGTCGTCCATGGAAGGCGACTGGCGGGCTGTGGGGATCGGCAATGGCCTGTCTCGCTAGACGCGTCGCCCGTGCGGCGTGGTGTCTCTGTCTGTGGCTTGCCGGCGGTACATCGGCACTGTCCGCGTATGAGGTTCCCAGGAATCTGGAACAGGGCTGGGATGCACAGGTACAGTTCGGTGCCCTCGCCACGTTCGGTGTCAAGGACACCAGTGCCATATCGGCGCGTACCGATGTCACTTTTCGCGGTGAGCACTTCGAGCACGAATTGGTCGCCAAGCTGTATCGCAGTTCCAGTGTCACCCATGTGATCCGTCTGGACGCCTCCGGCAAGGAAGTGGTGAACCATCAGGGGGTGCCTTTGACAGAGCGGGTAAAGAGTACGACCAGTGATCGTCGTTTCCTGAGCGTGCAGCCTCGCTTCTTCTTCACCTCACGCCATTATCTGTTCGCACTGGCCGACATCGATATCAATGAACCGGACGGTGTGCGTTCCTCCACCTTGCGAGTTGGCGGTGTGGGTTACAAGCTGTGGAAGAGTCGAGGTCATTACTCGAGCGCCGCCGTCGGTGTCGGGAGTCGCCGCTTCGAGCCGGTGACCGGGGAAGCCGAGGAAGAGTCGGTGGGCTATGTGGGTCTGCGTCTGAAGCGCTACTTGAGCGAGACGGTATCTCTGGCACTCTCTCTGGACTCCGACTTCGGCGGTGAGGAAAGTTTCTCCGAAGCCGAAGCATCGCTGTCCTGGCGGGTACGTGGTCCGGTGGCCATCAAGTTCAAATACGGTGCCAGCGTCGACAGCCGGGTGGTGAATCCCTGGAATACCTTCGATGACGGTGTCGAGGCTGCCATGAGCGTCAATCTGGAAGTCGAAGTCTTCTGAGGTTCAGCTGTGCCTAAGTAGAGCATCCAGCTGATCCACGGCCGGGGCCCACATGGCGTCCTGGGCAATGGCCTCCTGCAGGAAAATCGACTGAGAGGTATTCCAGAACGGCGCTTCCTCGAGTCTCACTGCTGAGGGGAGCGGTCCATGCTCTTCCACGAAGCGTTGCAGAGCGGCATCATCCGAGGGCAATCCCAGTTGTTCCATCAGGGTTTCCAGGGTAGCGGTGGTGGTGTGTGTGTCCATGGTCTTGCGTGTCCTGATTCGACAGATGGACCATACCAATAGCACTGGCAGGGCCGGGTGGCGCATCAGGAGTCGGCTTTGCAGGATTTACACGGTACTGGCCGACTCTCGCTCGGCTCAATCGGAGCGAGCGGATGCCGTTAACAAGTGTTGAATACATCGAACACTGTGGGCTGGTATCGATTCTCCATGAACTTGCGCAGGAACCAGACAGGCGGCACCATTGTGGTGCTGACGGATGAGTATGTCGATTACCGCAAGGATCTGGTCGATACGATCTCCGGTATCGTGTCGCAATCCGGCTATGGCACCTTGTGTATCGCCGGACAGCAGATGGGTAACTCATCGGTATGCAATTCCATCTATTGTCTGGCCACCGAGATCGATGTGGTTGGCATCATCTGCCTGACCGGTACGCTGGGCCAGAAACTGTCGAACGATGAACTGGCAACTTTCATCAATCGGTTCAAGGTGCCGGTACTCAGTCTGGGTCTGCCGATCGAAGGCGTCGACAGTGTCTTTGTCAATGACTGCGATGGCATGATCGGCCTGATGCAGCATCTGCTGAAAAACCGCGACTGTTCACGTCTGGCTTTCATTCGCGGTTTCCCGGGCGATCCCTATTCGTTGCGCCGTGAAAGTATCTTTCGCAGGGTATTGGAGGAGAACGGGCATCGCGTCGATGAAGATCTGTTCGTGGAAGGCAACTACGACGCGTTCAGGACCTACGGTGCCGTGACATCCCTGTTGAAGCGTCGTCAGGATGTGGATACCTTCGTTGCCGCCAATGACATCATGGCGCTCAGTGCCGCCCGTGCTGTCAAGGTTGCCGGCTATTCGATTCCCGATGACATTGCCATAACCGGCTTTGACGATACCTCTGAGGCAACGCGCAATTCTCCACCCATCAGTACCGTCAGACAGCCATTCGACAGCATGGCCTCCCTGAGCGTCAATCGCCTGCTGCAACGCATAGCGGGAGAGTGCGGTAGCGAGGCGCCGGATGATGCCGGGAAGAGCGACTGCTACCAGGTCTGTGTGGATTGCGAATTCATTCCCAGGGCGTCGACGCATTCACGCCCCGGGCATGATGAAACGCTGTCGATAGGCGATACGGCATCGATCTCTCGGTGGCTGCATGCCGCGATGTCAGGCCTGAGCACGCCGGATACGCTCGATCTGGAAGTACTCTCCTCGGCGCTGTGGCAGAGCATGACCACCGACTGTTCGGCGGCGGCCGAGTGCATGCAGGATATGCTGGATCGCAGCGCCAGCTTCAAGAACATTCACTGGTGGGTGAATCTGTGTGATCGCATCGAGTCGCTGACGGTGGCGATGCTTGGCCAGGGGTTCACGCCAGAGGCCAGCGTTCGCATACTTCTCGCCCTGTCACGTATTCGCGAGCGCATGTGGGCCTTCAATGTCGAACACGATTATCACATGCGGCGACATCAGGGTTTGCGTGCTGCCATGCAACTGCGCATGAGTTCCTGTTCGGATCAGGATGGGCTGTTGCAGACCATGACCTGGTGGCTGCAGGCGATGGAGCCGCGGCGCAGCTATCTGGTGAAATACGACAAGGCTGGAGAGCGTCCTGATGAAAATGCAAGTCTGCTGCATCAGTATCAGGATGGTCAGGTATTCCAGCCGGAGGAGAAGTCCTTTCCCACCCGGCAGTTGCTGCCCGATCATCTGCTGGATGAGCTGCGTACCGGTGAGCTGGTTCTCAATCCGATCCATGCCGGCGGGCTGCAATTCGGGTATCTGCTGATGGATCCTGTCGGTTTCGAACAGCTGGACCTGCATAGTGCGGCGCACAGTATCGGCAATGCCATGCGCACACATTTTCACATCGGCAAGCTCGAGTATCAGGCCGACAGCCTGCAGGCAGCCAATCAGCGATTGCTGAAGCTGGCGCATTACGACACGCTGACGGATCTGCCGAACCGCAGCAGCTTTCAGGAAGCGCTCGGCAGGCGCTGTCAGAACGGTGAATCTCTGATTCTGATGTACATGGATCTGGACGGCTTCAAGGCGGTCAATGACAGTGCCGGACATGATGCCGGGGACCAGTTGCTCAGGCAGGTGGCTGACCGTTTGCGCGAATGTGTATCCGAGCTGCTGGACGAGCGTGCCTGTCTGGCGCGCCTCGGCGGCGATGAGTTCACGCTGATTGCCAGCGGACACTTCACCCTGTCGGGCATTTCGGCCATTGCCAACCGTTTGCGCCAGTCGCTGTCGATGCCGTATCTGATCGATGATCTGACGCACTGCATTTCCGTGAGCATCGGTTGCGCGCGCTTTCCAGAGGATGCCGACTCGTCCACCCTGTTGATCAAGAATGCCGATGCGGCGATGTACGATGCCAAGCTTCAGGGCAAGAATGCATTTTCGGTTTTCCCCCTGAGCGAGTCGGCCAGTCTGCCCAGAGTCAGGCAGGCCTGATGGGTACAGCCTTGCGGGCATTGCCGTTCGTGAAGCCGCCTGACAGGTGATTTGAAAACACATTTTCAGAAGACGTCACGGTGCTGGAATACTAGTCTGGGTTCAACGATACTCGGAGCCAGAGCAGGGGAACAGAACCATGAATCCCGAATTCGACAGTGAGCAGCTGAAATGGGAGGCGGTACAGAGACGTGATGCGGCCGCGGATGCGTGTTTTCTCTACGGGGTTACCACAACCGGCATCTACTGCTATCCGTCCTGTCCGTCGCGCGAGGCCAGGCGTGAGCACACACGCTTCTACCGCAGCCGGGAGGAGGCTCGGCAGGATGGCATGCGAGCCTGTCAGCGCTGTCATTCCGACCAGCCGCCCTTGCGGGAGCGCCAGCGTCAGCTGGTCGAGCAGGCCTGCGAATGGATTTCCTCCTCGACGGAGCCTGTCAGGGTCGCCAGCCTGGCCGAGCATCTGGGCATCAGCCGCTATCACCTGCAGAAGCTCTTTCAGCAGTTTCTGGGTATTGGCCCCAAGCAGTACGTCAAGGCTGTTCGGGCGCGTAATCTGGACAAGGCATTGAGCAGTGAGCCTTCGGTAACCCGAGCCCTGCTGGATGCCGGTTATGACAGCTCCTCGGCCTATTACGCCGATGGGGCCAGCCGCCTGGGCATGAGCGCCAGATCCTATCAGCGTCAGGGAGAGGGCATGAGCATTCAGTATGCCTTCGGGAACAGTCGTTTCGGCAAGATCGTGGTGGCCACCACGGAGCATGGCATCTGCAGCATCCTGTTCGGTACCCGGCAGCGGCAGATGCAACAGGATCTGGCCGAACGTTTCCGTCGGGCCACGCTGATACACAATCGGCAGGCACTGAAGCAACTGGTGGATCAGGTGATTGCCGGTATCGAGAATCCCTCACTGGCCGCCACACTGCCGCTGGATGTTCAGGGAACAGCCTTTCAGGAGAAGGTCTGGGCTGCATTGCGGCAGATTGCCCCGGGCAGTACCGAAAGCTACTCCCAGCTGGCTGCAAGGATCGGTCGACCTACCGCTGCGCGTGCCGTTGCTCGAGCCTGTGGAGCCAATCCGGTGGCGGTGCTGGTGCCCTGCCATCGGGTGGTGGGTGCCGATGGCAGCATCACCGGGTATCGCTGGGGAGTCGAGCGCAAGCAACGTCTGCTGGCACACGAGAGCCAGGACGAGCAGTGAGTCGGCACTGCCCGTAGCCCCTTGGTTCGTACTGCGGGAGGGCGCTTCGACTCGTGCCGAGGCAGGAGCCGGAGCGTGTCGCCAGGATTCAGCCGTCGACCCTGTCGGAGCTGCTGGCCTGCAGTTTGCTCAGGCTGTACTGCTTGCCCGAGAAGAGATCCTGTATCAGCAGGCGAGTGCGCGCCAGCCATCCTGCCGATGCCTCGCAACTGGCCGGTGCATTGGCACCGTCGGGACAGGCCGTGACAACATCAGCCTGCATGTCGATATGCATGCCATAGACCGGCCTGATGATCTGTTCGTCGGGATTCCGTGACCACGCCAGTATGCCGGCATCATCTTCCAGCCCCAGCTTCTCGAGAATCAGGGCAGGTAGCCGATACAGTGGCAGCTTGCCCAGCTTCAACGGGCCATTCCGACCATCGATCACGATCAGCGGTGTGCTGACAAGGTATTCCAGCATGTCGCCCGTGAAGTCGGCGCGGTCGGCCGGCAGGCCCAGGGCTTCGGTGTAGACGCCATAGTTGGGACCGAGAAAGGGCAGGTGGTCGCCGAAGATCACGATCAGCCCATCCGGATCCTCGGTCTTGAGCGTTTCGAGGCGATCCATCAGATCGCGTGACTTGTACCACATCTGGTTCAGATAGCCGTTCAGCAGCACCGACTCTTTGCCGGGTTTCACCTGATCCGGGTAGTTGTCACTGGAGGGATAGGGCAAATGCCCGTGGTAGGTCAGCATGTAGTTGAAGACCGGACGATTCCGGTCCAGCTGCGCGACCTTGTCGAAGGCCTGTTCGTAGAAGCTGTGATCGAGCAGCAGACCTTCCACCGAGTCTTCCAGGTTGAAACTCTCCTTGCTCAGATAGGTGTCGAAGCCAACCAGATTGTAGGCCAGAGTCCGGTTCCAGAAGCCGGGTACATTGGGATGGGAAGCCATGGTCTGGTAACCGGCGTCGGCCAGAACCGCTGGCAGGCACGGCACCTTGCGACGCAGCCAGCCTTCGAAGAACACCGCGTTTTCAGTCACCGGAAAGCCGCAGAGTGTCTCGAACTCGGCATTGGCGGTGTAGCCCCCGAATACGGGTGACAGGGCATGACTGTTTCCGGTCTCGGCCCACAGCTGGCGAAAGTCTTCGGGAAACGGATCCTCGGGCACCCACTCGGGGCCGAGTGTCACCGGATCGAAGAAGGATTCGAGCACCATCACATGCACATTGCGCTGCGGACTGGCAGGCGTGGTGCTGGCGGCAAGCGGTGTGGACGCGCCGGGCATGGGCAACAGGGCCGTCGAGCCGTCCAGTGACTGGGTGGCTGCCAGAACCGCAGCCCGGTCAGGGTGTTTGCCTACCTTGGCCAGCGTCCTGACAGATTCCTGGGCGATATGCAGGGCCAGTCCGCGATTCTTGAAATTGGCCGGTTGATTCCACACCGAGTTGCCGAAGCGACTGTCCAGCTGAACTCGCAGGGGTTCGCTGAAATGATTGATCAGCAGCGCCGTCATTGCCAGTGTGGCTACCACGCCCCAGGTGGATTTACGTCGCCAGGGCGTCAGTGCCACCAGGGCAATCAGGGGCAGGGCCGCGATCAGCATCAACACCACGCGACGCCAGCCTTCAGTCAGATAGAACAGATTCTGGATGTTCATCAGATCATCCGGGCTTACCGGTGTGCCGAGTACCGACAGCTTGCCGCCATTGGCCATCTGGAAACCGATGACCAGCACGGCAGTCAGCAACATGGCTCTGCCGCGCGATTGCACCAGCGCAAACGCAAGCAGGGCAACGACCAGATTGCCCAGGTAGTCGCGTAGCCAGAAATCGGCGTACAGCTCCAGACCGAACAGGGTTTCCAGCGCCAGGCGACAGCCGATGGTAATCAGCAGAGTGAACAGGGCGAGCGATAGCAGTTGCGTCGACAGTGAGCGCAGTCTGCGACCCCGGGTGATTCCAGGCAGACCGGCTGCGGGATTGTCGCCCGCCGCCGGTTGGTCATGACTTTCCATGTGCTGCATGTCCTGTCCTAGCGCTCGGCCTTGACCAGAGCTTCCGGCAGGCGACCCAGCAGAGAGTCTTCCGGTTTGTCATTGAACAGCCGGGTCGGCAATTTCTCGAAGGTACTGATCAGCGACATGGCGACCGCAGAGATATAGGGCACGCTCTGGATCAGCAACAGGGCAATCCAGAGTTTCGTGTCATTGAGATAGGCATCATCTCGGGCACCGATGGTCACTGCGGCCAGAATCAGGGCAAGACCGATCAGGGCTTCTTCACGCACATCGAGAATGGCCTGCCAGACCGAGTGGCCTTCCGCCAGCTTCGGTGTCCGGAAAAAACCGATACCCGTGTCGTGCAGGCCAGCCAGCATGGCGCGGGCAATGGTATGCGAGACGGAGAGCCCGGCCAGACCGGCGCCCAGACTCTGCATGATGCTCGCTCGCAGACGCCATCGGTACAGCACCATCATCTTGGACAGCTTGAACACGAAGAATCCGATTGGCAGCAGGCTCATGATGACTTCAGGCGGATTGAAGACATAGGGGAACATGACCATCAGAACCGAATAGGCCAGAGCCACGATGTTGAAGAACAGGCACAGTCCATCCGCCATCCAGGGCAGCCAGCCGGCAACGAAGTGATAGCGCTGACCGGAGGTGAGTTTCGAGCGTGACAGCGACAGGAAGTAGCGCATGTGGTGACGCAGGATCAGTACCGAGCCATAGGCCCAGCGAAAGCGCTGCTTCTTGTAGTCGAGGAAATTGTCGGGCATGACACCGCGGCCATAGGAGCGCGGAACATATGCCGTGCGATGGCCTTCCTCGAGGATACGCAGTCCCAGTTCGGCATCTTCGGTGATACACCATTCGGACCAGCCATTCACGCCTTGCAGTACGCTGCGGCGAACGATGGTCATGGTGCCGTGCTGGATGATGGCGTTGCGTGCATCCCGGTTGACCATGCCGATGCCGAAGAAGCCGGCATACTCCGCATAGATCATGGACTTGAAGAGGCTGTCGCCGGCATCGCGGTAATCCTGAGGGGCCTGCACAATCGCGATTTCCTTGTCGTCGAAAGCGGTTGCACAATCCTTCAGCCAGTCAGGATGAACGACGTAGTCGCTGTCGATGACGGCGATCAGTTCCGCATCGTCGGCCGTGTGGCGCATTGCGTAGTTCAGCGCGCCGGCCTTGAAGCCGTCCAGAGGGTCGACATGGTGAAAATGGAAATTGCCTTCCTGTCGCTCGCACCACTGCTGCACCGGCATCCAGCAGTCGGGATCCTTGGTGTTGTTGTCAACCACCACGACTTCGTAGTTGTCGTAGTTCAGGTTGCGCAGCGCCGCCAGAGTCTCGATGACCATGTCGGGCGGTTCGTTGTGAATCGGCACATGAACCGAGACCTTGGGCGAGGGACCGGCTACCTCATCTGTCTTGAAGCGCTGCAGATTGTGTCGGCGATTCCAGATGGATTCCGCCCATTCATGAGCCTCGGCCAATAGAACGATGGTGATGCAGAAGGCGGCCAGCAGCAGGCCGACGCCCACGATGACCTGTTCCCAGGTCATGTATTTCTGGGAATAATCGTAGACCATCCAGACCACGGCAAAGGAGATGGCATACGAGACCAGCACCAGAAAACCGCGGCCACCGTGAACCAGTCCGCGGCTGTCCCGCAACAGCAGGGCCAGCAGCAGAATGGTGAATGCCAGAGAGAATCCGGCTATGGCGCGCCACTCGGGAACAGGGCGAACCGGGTCGGCGAAAGAGAACTTCGGTTCTCGCTGGGCATTGAATATTCCCCAGTAGCGTCCGACCGCACCTTCATCGGTTTTCCAGATCTGATCGAAGGCCTCGAGCACGAAGTAGTCTGCTCCCCGGGCATCTGCCTGCTGCAGGAACTTGCGCAGGAACTTGGCCTGATTGGGCAGGGATGGAATGGCGCCGCCGCGCTGGCGACCTTCACTGGGCCAGCCGACCTCACCCAGCACCAGCGGTTTGCCGGGAAAGCTCTGCCGCAGGCCGTCATAGCGCTCGAATACATAGGTATGGGCAATGCTTGCCGGTATGCCTTCCCAGTAGGGCAGTACGTGAGCTGTGATGAAATCGACATGTCGGGTCAGTTCAGGGGTCTTCATCCAGACGTCCCAGGTCTCGGCCACGGTCACTGGGATATCGCCGGCCATGGACTTGACGATATCCACATAACTGGCAAGTTGTCGCGCGGTGATCTCGTTGCGCAGCAGCACCTCGTTACCGACAACGATGCCGCTTATATTGCCGGTACCTTCCGCCAGAACCTTGCGCAGAGTTGCAATTTCCTTCCAGTTGCGATCGATGTCGGCGGAAATCCATAGACCGGCCATGACCTTCATGCCCAGCGGGGAGGCCAGACGAGGAATGCTGCTCAGTGTCTCTTCCATGGAATAGGTGCGAACGCTGCGCACCCGGTCCGACAACAGCGCCAGGTCACGAGTGATTTCCTCGTCGTTCGGATAGTCGGTTCTCTGCGGTGACTGGCCGGCACGAAATGGTGAAAACGACACACCATTGATGGTTTCTGGCCAGGGTGGCGCTTGATCAGGACGGTTGAATACCGCCCACATCGTCAGCAGAAGTGTGCCGACAAGGCCGATGATAATCCATGATGCACGGTCGATCTTGAACACTTATATAGAGGTCTCTGTGGTGACTCGGCGAATGACCGCATCCCGACGAATCTGTCGGGTACGTCACGGCCCAGTGAGCATTGGCAATCAGTGCTGTGCTCGGATGTTACAAGCTGACGTATACAGACAATTCTTTCAATGAATCGTTGGAAACATTCTTTGTCCGGACAGCTGGCGCAAGTCACAAAACTGGCCAAAGCCCCCATGAATACAGGGGTTTACGCTGGGGACGAGGTAGATTACAAGTAAGTAGCCTCGGCCTCAAGTTCACACTGTTGAAACAATTGCAGGGTGTGAAACAGTTCAGCCTGACGGACTTGCAGATTGACGCACGCCCGGACAGATCAGCGTTTGCGCTTCTGTACCACGTGTTGACGGGGCTGTACGATGAGTTCGCTGACGACGGCGTGATCCGGTGAGCTCACCATGCTCAGCACGGCCCGTGCGACATCGTCATCGTGCAGTGCATGGGCTGCATCCGGGCCGGGTTCGAAATCGAGTTCGTCGAAGAACCCGGTACGCACCATACCGGGCTGGACAATGCCGACGTGACAATTGGCATTGGCCACTTCATGAGCCAGCGATTGTGCAACCCCGCGCAGGCCGAATTTCGCTGCACTATAGACACTGCCGTAACGAGCCCCCTGCAGCGCGCTGGTGGAGCCGACAAAGACAATGTTGCTGCGCTGCTTCCGGCGCAGTGTCGGCAGGCAGAGGCGTGCAATGCACAGCGGGCTGATGAGGTTGAAGGTGATGCTCTGCTGGATCTGTTGCGCCGAGAAATTCTCCAGAGAGCCGATGTCACCACGACCGGCATTGCAGATCAGACCCGTGATGTCGTGCTCCTTCAGCAGGGTCCCGAGCAGTGTCGCGGTGTGCTCCAGGTCGGACAGATCGATGCTGACATGGGTATCAGTGCTCAGCGGTGTGGTCGGTGCCGTTCTCGACAGAGAGAGGGTCCGGTAGCCTGCGTCACCCAGAGCCTCGCAGCAGGCACGTCCGATGCCGCGGCTGCCGCCGGTGACCAACAGGTAGCCCTTGTCATTCATGTGGTGCAGACTCGGTTTGATGGCAGGATGATGGTGATCTGCGGCGGCATTCCTGCGGTCGAGGCCATCGCTGTTTCATGCGGGTTCCCCTGTTCCGGCTGATCATCTGATAGAAGGTTCCGGTCATCAGCTGCAGGGAAAGAACTGGTCCTGTCGAACGGCCCTGTCGAGTCGTGACTGGCAGAAGCTGCGCATCCGGTTTTCAACCTCTTCCGGGTAAGTCATCATGCCCTCTCGTGCTTCGATGGGGGCGGCCAGCAGTCTTGCCTTGGGGTAGAGCCGCAGCAGCTTCTTGTGAAAACCCTTGGGCAAACGGAAAACACCCAGGCTGACCGAGTGCACAGCAGCAATGTCGAGTGAGGCGAAGACGGTATCGAACAGTTCGCCGTAGAGTGCCTCGAAGTTGTCGGCATACAGCAGCGGATCGAAGCGCAGCCCGATCTTCCAACCGTGAGCCTGCAAGCGTTGCAGAGCGTCGAGCCGCTTCGCCAGCGACGGCGTGCCGTGTTCTTCGGCGGCCACGATGGCCTGAGGGGAGAGACTGTAGGCGACCACGACATTGGGCAGGGCAGGACGGGCAAGCAGTGGCCGAATCTGTGTACTCTTGGTGCGCAGTTCCAGCCAGGCCTGCGGCAGGTGTTCGAAGTGGTCCAGGCAATCATCGACAAAACGTGTGACCGGGTCGAGTGCCAGTGAGTCGCAGTCATAGCCGGAAAAGAACCAGCTGTCGGTATCGTGCTGCGCGGCGGTCTCGCTGATGTCACGCATGAAGTCTTCACTGTTGACATAGACCACGTGATTGGCCGACTGATACATGCCCTGCAGAAAGCAGTAGCGGCAGTCGTACACGCAGTTGAGCATGTGCGAGAAATAGTAGTTGTGACGCCCACCGATATGGTAGCCCGGTGGGGTGGCATGCACGCGTCGACCGGCCTTGTAGGCGAGAATCAGGGCGGGGTTGGACTTCTGTCGTCGGAAATCCTGCGAGCGCGCGTTGAACACATCGCCATGCCGGTCGATGAGGATGTGCCGGGCGTTCGGGTAGCGCTGACAGATTCGCAGTGTGCGAGGATGCGATTGCACTTCCCGCTCGATGTAGACCGTATCCATGGCAGCTTCAGGCTTCGTAGTGCAAGGGTGCTGCCGTGACGGCGTCCTGCAGTTGGTTGCGGATGCCGCGGGCAGTGGACAGCTGTTGCAGCATCGCTGTGTCAGGAGTCTGACCGGTCAGACTCTGGTACTGTTGCAGCAGACGTCGCAGCTGATGGGCATCATTGACACTGTGACGAACAACCGCTGTGATGTCCTGGTGACATTGCTCGAGCGTGCTGTCTGCAGCGCCAGGCTGCAGGCTTGCACGATGCCAGTCGCTCAGTTGTTGTACGACGGGCAGGCAGGCCTGCATCAGACGGGTAGCCAGCGCCGGCGTGATGGCATCCAGTCCCTGCTCGGCATTGTCCGATACCACCTTCACGGCCTGTACCGCGTCAGTGGACAGATACGTGCAGGCTGCCGTCAGGATGCCTGCAGCTTCCATGTCGAAGAGCACACCACTGGTATAGGTGCTGACGGGTTTGTCGACGCTGTGCACGCTGGCTGTGGGCAGCTGCGCCACGTGTCGTTGCGGTGGCAGATGCGGATACCATTGCCTGCCGCTGGCAACGTCCAGCACGTGGTGAGCCAGATGCACCGATCCCACCTCGGCAGCGCTGCCGGCGATGCCGGCATTGATCACCGCCGAGATATCCGGACGTGTCTGCAACAGTGCGGCCGTGGCCGCCGCCGCATTGAGTTTGCCGATGCCGGTCTGCAGAAGCAGATAGTGCTCGCCGGCATACAGACGCATTCCGCGCAGCGCAACATGACGCAGCTTCAGTGCGTCGATGAAGACCCGGGATTCGGCTGGCAGGGCGGTGACAATGCAGACAAGACTCATCTTGTTAGTGTACTGGATCGCTGCGCCGGCTGACTGCTCACGGGCTTTTTTGCGGACCCCTGCGACCGCAGGCGCCGGCAAGGGAAACCGTTCGATCGTCCTGTGCGCTGGTGGAGCCGACCCTGACGTTCACTGGAGTAGACTGGCAACCGAGAAACAGACACAGGAAGCTACATGCTCGTATCCAATCTGGAATTTCTGCCGGGCCGCACGGTGATTCGGCATCTGGGGCTGGTGCAAGGCAGTTCCGTGCGCTCCAAGCACGTAGGGCGGGATATTGCTGCATCCCTGAAGAACATCTTCGGTGGGGAACTGCGTGGCTATACGGAGCTGCTGAGCGATTCGCGAGAGGAGGCAACCGAGCGGATGCTGGAACAGGCGCAGTCACTGGGTGCCAATGCCGTGCTCAACGTGCGCTACAGCACTTCCAGCATCGCCGCCGGGGCCGCCGAGATCTTCGTGTACGGCACGGCGGTGGAGCTGGAGATTGACTAGTCTGCTGCTTCAGGCAGGCAGCGTTGTCGCCTTGCTGGTGCTCGGCTATCTGTTCGGCCGCCTTGCGGAAAAACGACACTATCGCAGGATCATCGAGCAGGAATCGACGATGCAGTCCTTGCCGGTCGTCGCGTCCCGCTATCCTCCGGAGGACAGACACTATCATCAGCAACTGGTCAGCGGCAGCGTGGTCATTGCCTCGGATTATTTCAAGGCATTTCTGGCCGGCCTGATCAATATCTTCGGTGGTCAGGTCACACCCTTCGAATCGATGCTGGATCGGGCCCGCCGTGAGGCGGTTCTGCGGATGAAGCAGGAAGCATTGGACCTGGATGCCGCCTATGTCTTCAATATCAAGTTCGATACCACGCGCATTGCCACCGGCAAGGTCGGGGCCATGGAGGTGCTGGCCTATGGCACTGCCATGATTCCTGCGAAGGCGGCCATGGACAGATCACATGAGGTATGAGAATCGTCTGCCTCCGGAAGGTATCAACACCAGCCGGGTGCATCCGCTGCGTCAGTTCCTGCAGCTGGCTGTCGGGGCTGTAGTGCTGGTCGTGATATTGGTGATCGTGTTGCAGTACGCGGGGAGCTTTGCTGCCAGACGTATCCCGTTCAGCTATGAGCTGAGGGTCATGGAGAGACTGGACATCGAGCTGGGTGAGGCGCAGCGGCATCCGCAGATGACAGCCTATCTCAATGAGCTGGCGGCGCGGCTCAGCCGGCATCTGCCGCTGCCCGACGGCATGTCGGTCACGGTGCACTATGACAGTGAAGAGGTCTTCAATGCCTTTGCCACGGTGGGGGGCAATCTGCTGTTCTACCGTGGCTTGCTGTCACGGATGCCTGACGAGAACACCCTGGCCATGGTCATGGCGCATGAAATTTCCCATGTGTTGCATCGCGATCCGGTGGCAGCGGTTGGTGGGGGTATCGCCAGCACGATTGCACTTCTCGGGCTGACCGGCAATGCCGGCACCGGGGTGGCCGGGCAGCTCGTGAGCCAGGCAGGTATGCTCACCGGCGTACAGTTCACCCGGTCGATGGAAATTGCCGCCGATGACGCCGCTCTGGCTGCCGTCAACGCAATGTATGGTCATGTCAATGGCGCATCGACGCTGTTCGAACTGTTCAGCGCCAATCGCGGTCGCCAGTCCTCGACACGGCAGGCACGATGGCTGGAACGCTTCCTCAGCACGCACCCATTGGATGAGGACCGCATTCGGCGCATATCGCAGCATGTTCAGGAGCAGCAGTGGCGCAGCGAGGGTGAGCTGACACCACTTCCCGCGGATTTTCGGCGCTGGCTGGCGGTTGACTGATGCGAGGTTGACGATGCGATCCCGCTTACAGGGCTCCTTCGCGAATCCAGCGTTCGACCAGAAATCGTGCTATCGAATCCTTGCGGGGCAATTTGTAGTTGTCACCGTCATCACCCCAGCTGCCAAATCCGGCAAGCTGTGTCCGGGTAAACCACTGGGCATCGGCCAGCTCGACCGGGTCGATGCTGATGTCGGTGCTGGTCGCCGTTGCCTCGAAGCCCAGCATGATCGATCGTGGAAACGGCCAGGGCTGTGAAGCAACGTAATGCACGTCACCGACGTGAATCGAGGATTCTTCCAGCACTTCGCGGCGAACGGCGTTCTCCAGACTTTCACCCGGTTCGACAAACCCTGCCAGCGTCGAGAATACGCCTTCAGGCCAGGCAGGACTTCTGCCGAGCAGGCACTTGGGCTCACTGCCATCGGGTGGGCTGTAGCTCACCAGCATGATGACAGCCGGATCGGTGCGAGGAAAATCGACATGGCTGCAATCCTCATTGCTGCATTCACGTGTATGGCCGGCGTTGGCGGATACCAGCGGCCGACCGCAATTGACGCAGTATCGGGTAATGCCATTCCAGTACATGAGGCCTCTGGCATAGGCCAGCAGTGATCCGTCGGTGCCCGGCAGCGTGGGGCCGACCATGCGCAGGTCGGTGAACCTGCCTGGCTGCGGCGTGCCGTCGCGGGCGGTGCCCTGATGTCCCAGGCGGTCGCGTTGTTGCTCATCGAGAGAGGAGACATCCACCGCAAACAGGGGTTTGTTGTCCTGCAGGCCGAGAAAGATCGACTGACCGTCGGGCACGTCGTGATCATGAGGCAGAATGATCGCCTGTGGTGCACTATCCGCTGTCGGGTCGCTGACCAGAGACTGGCAATGCCACAGCGGCACCAGTTGTGCATCAGGCTGTTGTCGGAGAGCCTGAATCTTCAGCTCGTCTTTGCGCAGATGATCGGCACGGTCCAGCGTGCTTTGGGTATAGAACATGATGGTTTGTCTTGTGCGGTTGCTGCGCAGTATACGTCTCTGTCGAGTCAAGGTCCTGCCTTGTGCCGACCGTCGACATCGCAGAAGCAACCCTGGCATCGGGAATGCGATCGTGCCTGCCGGTGGGCGTTGCAGGAAGCGCTCCCGGGCCATGACGTTGCCGATCCTGATGCTGATGCTGTGCCTGGCAGGAGGTGGCGTGGCTCACGCCTCGGCAACGCCGCTCGATGGCGATGGCTCGCAGGCCACGATGTCCGATGCCGGGCACACGGCGGACGGCACGCCTGACCCCGTCGCGGCAGCGGATGCGATCCCGGAGACCGCCTCGACGGTGCAACGCCGACCGGTCTGGGAGTTCGGAATCGGTGGCGGGTATTTTTCCGGATTCGATTACCCGGCGTCCAGTGACAGCAATCGTCGTGGCATCGCCCTGCCGTTTTTCGTCTACCGGGGACCGCAGTGGCGGTTTGGCGGAGGTGGTATTCGCGCGGTCGCCATCGAACAGCCGCGGATCAAGCTTGACTTGTCCATGGGGGGCTCTCTGAATGCCAATTCCCAGGGCAACAGTGCCCGTGAAGGCATGCCGGATCTGGACTTCCTGTTCGAGATCGGGCCGCAACTGGAAGTGGGCCTGCTCGATCGGACCATGCCGTCAGGAGGGCGGGTACAGCTGCGTTTCAGCGCGGAATTGCGTGCGGTGATGTCGACGGATTTTCGCCGAATGGACGGGCGTGGCGTGGTGCTGGAGGCGGGCTTCGGTGTCAACTATCGCAACTTCAGGCAATCCGGCATCGATCTGTTGGCCGCTTTGCAGTCCACCTATGCCAGTGAGCGTCTGCAGGACTACTTCTATGAAGTGGCTCCCGTTCATGCCACCGAGGCACGACCGCGATTCGATGCGCAAGGGGGCTATCTGGAGTCAGGACTGTTCGCCGGTATCGGGCTGACACCACACCGGAATCTGCGTCTGTTCATGGGTGTCTTCTCCGGCTGGTTCGACGGTGCGCGCAATGAGGACAGTCCATTGTTCGAAACCGAGACATCCACCGGGTTTGCGGTGGGGCTGGTGTGGACCCTGAAGAAGAGCCGGCGCATGGTGGATGTGGTGGAGCTGGGCAGCAACAGTTAGCGAATCACGAACCTGGCAAGCAGATGTTGCCGGGATGCCCGTACCTCCGACGCTCAGCTCAGCGGCGTCTGGGCATTGCGCGCGACCCGGGTGTTCATGATGCTGTCGAGTCGCTCCCGGTCCACTTCTTCGTTCTCGACGGCGCTGTTCTGTTGCTGGCCGTCGGTGATGGCCAGTTCGACCAGCAGCGGAAAGTGATCTGAGCCGATATTACGCAGCCGCTGAATGTCCACGACCTTGAAGTGCTGGCTGACGAAGAAGTGATCGAGCGGCCAGCGCGCGTACCAGTGATCGGCGCTGAAGGTGTTGTACAGGCCGCGTCCGATGCGCAGATCGAGCAGGCCGCTGATCTGTCGAAACAGTCGGGTGGTGGCCGACCAGGCCACATCGTTCAGGTCACCAGCGACGATGAGCCGTTGATTCCTGTTGCTGATGGCCCTGGCCAGCATCAGCAGTTCGACATCGCGCTCGGTGGACTCGTCATTTTCACCCGGTGCCGGTGGCGCCGGGTGCACGACGTGTAGTTGCACCGTGGTTCCCGGGGCCACTTCCACGGTTGCTCTCATGGAGGGTTTGTCATCTTCCACCAGAAAATCGATGGCGGTGTTGCTCAGCGGCAGGCGGGAATACACATGCATGCCGTAGAGATTGTCGAGCGGGCAGGCAATGCGGTGGGGGTAGTCCTGCACCCCGTCCAGTTCGTCCTGCCACCACTGGTCGGATTCCAGGGTGATCACGATGTCAGGCTGGTGCTGGCGAATCAGAGACAGCAGCGGGCCGCTGTTGCGGTTGTGCATCAGCACATTGCTGCTGATCATGCGCAGGGTCGGGCAATTGCCATCGATCAGGGAATCGTATCGCTCGACTTCCTGGCGGTGCATTTCGGTATTGGGTGCAATCCAGTAGGCCTGATAGGCCAGAACGGCCAGCACGCACAGGGCCAGCAGCGACAGCCACAGGCTGTTGTCGGCAGCCAGGGTCAGCCAGAGCAGCAGCCAGACACAGGCCGCGATGGCAATCTGCAAGCGTGGGAAATCCAGTGCTCGGATCCACCAGTCGCGTCGAACAGAGAGCGGCAGGATCGTTGCCAGTACGAGCACCACGGCCAGTAGAGACAGAATGAGGGTCACTGTTAGTCAATCAGGTAAGGAGTTGCACGGGTATTCTACTGTGTCCACGAAAGTATCACAGCTCCTCGTCGACGAAGATCACATGCTGGAAATGAGTCTGCTCTTCGAAGCTGGCTCCCAGCGCACCGATCAACAGCCCGACCGAGGCGCAGAAGGTTGCCATCTTGCCGTAGCTGGCCGGACCGATGAGGGATCCGCCCGGCTGCTCCGAGCTGGCCCAGTGCTCGATCAGCTCGACCGGGAACAGCAGGGAATTGGCCAGCAGTGCCAGCACGAACATGAACAGCCAGGTCAGCGCCAGGCCGCTGAGAACGATGCCAATGGCCGAAATACGGGTCACGGCAATCTGCTCTCGATACGGATTGCCGCGACTGAGCAGCAGGTGTTGGCGAAAGCTGATGAAGACCGTGGTCAGCAGCAGTATCAGCACACTGATCAGGGCCATGGCGCCCCAGCTCTGTGTCAGTGCCAGATCCCAGCTCTCGGCGCTCATCAGCAGCAGAGCCACCGTGGATACTGCAGCTGTGGTCAGGCGACTGAGTCTGCGCGGAAATTGCCAGGGACGTGCCGCGATGATGGTTTCCAGTATCTGCTCGCGATTGATCAAACTGGCACGCAGCAGGAAGCGCCAGGGAGAGACCCTGCCCGGGGACGATTCTTCCAGCCGCAGATCGGCGATTTCGGTCAGGTTTTCCACCAGCTCCTGCTGCTCGTCGTCCGACAGTATCTGCATGCTTGCCAGGTCGGCAGGAGCGTTGGGTCGGTACAGCAGATGGTCCGGCTCCTTGCTGGATTTCAGGCCGCCCAGATGCGCAACGCTGCGCAGCAGCAATGTCGTGATGCGCTCCACGATCTCGTCTTCATCGGGCTGATCATGATCCGCGCCGGGGCCATCCTCATCGGGGATCAATCGTGCGGTCGAGACGATGGCTGCATCCAGCGGTCGGCTCAGCACGGCCAGGGCGAATGAGCGATAGTGAGCCAGCAGTTCCTTGTCGATCAGTACGATGGCGTAATCCCATCGATACAGGTCACGTTCCTCGGTGGCCTGGTGCAACAGTTCGGTGGATTCCAGGCGGCCGCCTTCCCCCATGTCACGCCGTCGACTGACTGAAATCCGCCAATCGAATCGTGGCAGCAGACTGCCGAGCCTTTGCCTGAAGCGCAGCTCCACGGCTTGCAGAATGCGTCGTTCGGAGAGGCTGAAGCGCCCAGCGACAATCAGCCCTATTTCCAGTGGCAGGCCCGGTCCACTCAGCTCGTCGGGGCTGGTGGCGGGCAGGGGGCGAGAATCGGGAACCGGCATCAGGCGCATGCAATGTGGTGTGTAGGGAGAAGGGTACACTCTGCGGTCGCCTTCTGAACATGCCGGGCTTCTGCCGGTAGGGTGCGAGCGGAGCGCCGCCCGGCCGAAGGCGATTTCCGGTTGTGGATTGATGTCTTGTCGAGGTCAAGTCAAATCAAATGCTGCTCAGCCATGACTGGCAACCGAGTCCGGAGTGTCATCTTCCAGCATGTCGAGCAGTACGGCCTGGGTGACGGGTTTGACGACATAGCCGCGTATGCGATAGGTCATCGCCTTGTCCTTGTCTTTCTGGCGTGTGGATGTGGACACCATGTAGACAGGAATCTGGGAGAGAATCTCGTCATCGCCCAGTTCGTCAAGCAGTTCGAAACCACCCATCCTCGGCATGTTGATATCCAGAATCATGACAAAGGGGGGCACCAGCGAACTGTCCTTGCCTTCGGGGCGCAGTATCTTCAGTGCCTCCTCGCCATTCTTGGCATGGATGATCGGGTAGTCCAGAGAGAGTTTTCTCATCATGCGCTGGACCATGAAGACATCAAGATCATTGTCTTCCACCAGCAGGAGCTTCATGTTTGATTCAGGCATGTTTTCGATTGGGCTCATCGATGGCCTGGCTACTCTGAACTGGCCATGTGAAAGTGAAGGTCGTGCCGGTCGGCGTGCCGGTCGGCGTGTCGGTTCCGGCGTTGTTGTCGGCAGCGCAGGACGAGCTGACGCTGATCCGTCCGCCCTGGCGCTCGATCGCGCGTTGCACGATCGACAGGCCGATGCCGCTGCTGTGGATATCGGTCACCGACTCCAGGGTCGTGAAGGGTTCGAATATGCGATCGTGGAAGCGAGGTTCTATGCCGGGGCCATTGTCGCTGATCGAGAACTGATAGAAGCCCCCCTTGCGGACCGAAGAGATGCAGACGGTTGCATTGTGCTTGTCAGGGTTGTATTTGAACGCATTCTGGATCAGGTTCGTGAACACCTGCTCCAATCGCGTCTTGTTGGTATCCAGTGCCGGAAAGGTGCCTACGAGCTTGACTTTCTCCGGCTTCAGATCCAGTTGCTTGATGATGTTGATCATCAGGTTTCTGGTGTCGACGATACTGGTCGGCAGTTCGGCTCCATCCTGTACGGAGTACTCGAGAATGCCTGAGATGAGACTCTGGCTTCGTGTAACCTGATCCTGCAGATTGTTCAGACAGGGTTGTATTTCGGCTCGGGGATCGTTACTGGCCAGATAGGAGTCCAGATCTTCTTCCAGAATCTGGGACAGGCTGTGAATGTTGCGCAACGGTGTCTTGAGATCGTGCGACACGATGTGGGCAAAGCTCTCCAGGTCATGGTTCTTCTCACTCAACTGCTGCGCCTGCGAAGACAGGCTGTTGGTCATTTCCTCTGCCAGTTCCAGTACATTGCGATTGGAGCGACTCATGAGCCAGAACAGCGCGAACAGCATGGCGTCCAGACAGAGCCCGCTGATCAGCACCATGATGGGCTGGTTGATGGCAGAGGCATTCTCGAAGAGCGGAGTGCTGCTGATGGTGTAGGTCCACAGTCTGCCGTAGGTCTCGATATTCTCTTCCAGCCTGAACGCCGGATCCTGTGACTGCGCGCTTTCGGTGCCAGCGTAGAGAATGTCATCCCCGTCTCGCAGTGACAGAGTAAGCAAGGGGTTTTCCTCGCCCAGTGCACCATTGATCAGTTCCGCGACAACCAGCGGTGAGTAGATCAGTCCACGAAAAGCCTTCTTACGGGCTTCGGGGTCGAAGGCATAGTGCCAGGGGTTTTCCTTTTCGTAGAAGGGTGCGTAGAACAGGAAGCCGGGTGTCTTGCCGGCATCCTGCACCAATGTGATGGGGCCGCTTACCTGGGGAATGCCGCTTGCACGAGCGTAGAGCGCGGCGGTTCTGCGGTTGGTCTCGAAAGCCACATCCAGCCCCAGGGCAGACCGATTCTTCTCTTCCGGTTCTATATAGGTGATTGGCAGGGACAGGTCATAGGCGTGTTCGGGAAAGATCCTGAAGTCGGGTGCCGACTGTCTGACCCTGGCCAGATAATCCGGCAAGTCAGCGGTTTCGACATAATGGATGACTCCGATGCCACTGATACCCGGATAACGCTCGTTCAGATTCAGGAATTCGCTGTAGCGCCGCCACTGCTCCCGCGACATCTCTCCGCCGTGTGATTGCATGGCGGCCACACCGGACAGCAGGGCATCTTCATAATGTCCGAGTCGCTCCCTGATCTGGACAATGGCGCGTTCTGCCTCGTGCTCGAAGCGAATCTGATCGCGCTTGATCAGAGCCGATTCGGAGGTCTGCCAGGCAAACACCGTGATGACCAGCGACAGGCACAGGATGAACCAATGGGTCCAGTGCAGGCGCGCATGCTGCCGCAGCCGGCTCTGCTGGGCCTTGAGCAGCTCCAGATCAATGGTGCGCCGCTGGCCGCTCTGTCGTGGCTCGATTGAGGGGATTCTCATGGGTACTGTATCGACAGCTCAGGGCAATGGCTGACCACGAGGGCGTAACATTTTCGAAATTGCCTACTGGGTGGTCGGTAACCGACCGGGGATATGGAAAAGCCATTCGTACTATCATGCCGCTTGTCCTCGAACCAGGCTCTCAAGCTCACGTAACCATGTCTGTTGATTCCAGTCTCTTTCCCATCGGTATTGCCGAGATTCGGCAGGCCGCCGACTACCTGTCACCGGTAGCCGTGCGAACACCGTTGCTCGAAAGCCCGTATCTGAACGAACTGGCCGGCCGGCGAGTTCTGGTCAAGGCAGAAGTGCTGCAGCGTACCGGCTCGTTCAAGTTCCGCGGCGCGTGGACGGCAATCAGTTCGCTGGATGAGTCGGTGAGGCAATCGGGGGTCATTGCCTACTCGTCGGGTAATCATGCACAGGGCATCGCCCAGGCTGCGGCGCTTTACGGGATTCCTGCCGTCATCATCATGCCGGCTGATTCGCCGGCACTGAAGCTGGCCAATACCCGCGCGCTGGGGGCGTCCGTGGTGACCTATGACAGAGCGGGAGGAGAATCGCGTGAAGCCATCGGCGAATCGCTGGCCAGAGAGCGGGGTTTGACGCTGATACGACCTTATGATGAACCCATGGTCATGGCTGGCCAGGGGACTGTCGGACTCGAGATTGCCGAGCAGGCGGCCGCGATGGGTGTGACGCAGGCCGATGTCCTGGTGTGCTGTGGTGGGGGCGGGCTGACCTCCGGTACGGCCATCGCACTGCATTCGGTCGCACCGGGCCTGCGGGTCAGACCCGTGGAACCGGCCCTGGCCGACGATACCTGCCGATCACTGATCGCCGGCAAGCGTCTGGCCAATGAAGGCATTCCGGATTCATTCTGTGATGCCATCGTGACGCCAATGCCGGGTGAATTGACCTTCCCGGTTTTGCAGCAGCTGGCAGGCCCCGGTCTGTGTGTGGATGACTCGGCCGTGCTGGCGGCGATGGGGCAGGCATTGATGCGCCTGAAACTGGTGGTAGAACCCGGAGGTGCCGTGGCCCTGGCCGCTGCGCTTGATCCAGCCAGTGTCGAAGGGGAGGCCGTCATCTGCGTGGTCACAGGTGGCAATGTGGACCCGGCATTGATCGCTTCGGCAGCGGCAAGTTTCACCTGACTCCATCGATCATGCCAGCCTTGGTATGTGGTTCTGGGCCTGTCATTCGTTGACGGGCTCCCGATCATTGCCTGACAGGAATGTTCGGTGCCGGGCATTTCAGGCGTAGTCGATTCTGATATCATGGAAATACGAATCATTCTTATTATTGCTTCGATGTCAGGAACATGCACATGACCTTCACTCGACAGGTACTTCCCGGATTTCTGCTGGCAGCGGCCAGCGTGGCGCAGGCCGATACGATCAGCCCGGACTCGGTTATCGAGACCTACGGCAACATTGCCCAGGCAGGTTACGAAGATGCCTTGACCACGGCCATGAAGCTGCGCGATTCCGTTACTCAGCTCACGGAAGCCCCTTCCGAAGAGGCCATGGCCGCCGCACGTCAGGCGTGGCATGAGGCACGTGTGCCCTACCAGCAGACCGAGGTCTATCGCTTTGGCAATCCGCTGGTGGATGACTGGGAAGGCAAGGTAAACGCCTGGCCGCTGGATGAAGGTCTGATCG
Source organism: Granulosicoccus sp. 3-233 (assembly GCF_052681095.1). Classification (NCBI taxonomy): domain Bacteria; kingdom Pseudomonadati; phylum Pseudomonadota; class Gammaproteobacteria; order Chromatiales; family Granulosicoccaceae; genus Granulosicoccus; species Granulosicoccus sp. 3-233. The sequence goes on along the minus strand of NZ_JBQYLE010000004.1, from coordinate 413,562 downwards.
ATTACGTCGATGCGAGTTACGGCAACGAATCCGAGGCCAACGAGTATTACACCGCAAACATCATCGCCAATCCGGAAGTGAACATCAACGGTCAGCTCATCGACGCCACTACCATCACGCCGGAGCTGCTCGGCAGCGAGCTGCACGAGGCCGGTGGCATCGAGTCCAACGTGGCGACGGGTTATCACGCCATCGAGTTCCTGCTGTGGGGACAGGACCTGAACGGCGGCGAGGCCGGCGCAGGCAATCGCAGTTACACGGACTACGATGTGGACAACTGCACCAATGGCAACTGCGATCGACGGGCCGAGTATCTGACGGCTGTCACGGATCTGCTGATTTCCGACCTGACCTACATGGCGGAGGCCTGGGCCGACGGTGGCGAGGCGCGTGAAGCGCTGGAATCCATGGGCGAGACAGGTGCCGTGGCGGCAATGCTGACCGGCATGGGATCCCTGAGTTATGGCGAGCTGGCTGGTGAACGCATGCAGTTGGGTCTGATGCTGCACGATCCGGAAGAGGAGCATGACTGCTTTTCCGACAATACCTCGGCTTCGCACTACTACGATGGCCTGGGCATCCAGAACGTCTACATGGGTCATTACCAGCGTGTCGATGGCGAAACGGTATCCGGTCCTGCGCTGATCGACCTGCTGCGCGAAAAGGATGCTGCACTGGCCGAAGAACTGGCCACCGACCTGCAGGCCAGTGTCGATGCACTGGATGTTCTGCTGGTCAGCCAGCGTGATGGTCAGGCCTATGACCAGTTGATCGCCGAAGGTAATGATGTCGGCAACGCCCTGGTACAGGCGGCGGTCGATTCTCTGGTCGGACAGACTCGCAATATCAATCGCGCTGTCACAGCACTGGACGTAACGGGTATAGAATTCGAAGGGTCCGATAGCCTGGACGATCCCAACTCCGTCTTCCAGTAGAGTCACCATTCAAGCAGGTATCGATGAAGTCCGGTTTCCCTGACAGTTTCCGCATGAAGCCGGTACTGCTTGCCTGCATGGCATGCCTGAGTACCGGCTTTCCGGCTTTTTCGATCGTGGAGGCCGGCACGCTGTCTGTCGACACTGCTGCAGGGAAACCTGCAAGCGTTGTGACTGTGCCGGCCAGCGCCCCGAGTCTGCCGGCTGACATCTGGCGGGACAATGCGCGGGTTCGCCAGGTACTTGAGCCCACCCGCGATTTCAGCAAGGCGGAACCCTTCGAAGTCATGCAAGGGGGGGCCGGAACCCAGACCACCAATACCGACCGCAATGCCTATTCGCAGGAGACATCCACGCTCGACTTCGAGCACCTGCAGACTTTCAAGCTCGGCAATGCCTTGTTCAACAAGTTGTGGGTGGCGTCACCCTCCTCGACCCAGGCCTCTGATGGTCTCGGTCCCTTTTTCAATGCACGTGCCTGTCAATCCTGTCATATCAAGGATGGCCGTGGGCAGCTGCCGGTCGCCGGCGAGAAGACCGCATCGCTGCTCATCCAGTTGAAGAACCATCTGGATGGTCGTTGGGGACCGGACCCGGTCTACGGCGGGCAGTTTCACGCCTCGGCAGTACCCGGCGTGCGCGCCGAAGGGCAGGTACGCATCAGCACCGAACCGCTGATTCGGGAATTCAGCGACGGCACGCGCCACGTTCTGCAGAAGCCGGTTTACACGCTGCTGGACCTGGCCTATGGCGAGATGCATCCCGGTACCAGGCTCTCTCCCAGAATCGCACCCGCCATGCCCGGGCTGGGCATGCTGGAAGCCATTGCCGCTGATGACATTCTGGCGTATGCCGATCCGGATGATGCCGATGGTGACGGCATATCGGGTCGCCCCAACTGGCAGGTACTGGACAATGGTCAACGGGTGCTGGGCCGGTTTGCCCACAAGGCGGCCATGTCCACTGTCAGAGAGCAGAACGTGCATGCCATGTTCAGCGATATGGGTTTGTCCAGTTCGGGTGCGTCGATGAGCAACCCACAGGGAGACTGCATGCCGGCACAGGAGGTGTGCAAATCACTGGCCCATGGTGAACAGGCGCGCCTTGGCAAGGGGGAAGCGCCGGATGATGTGGTCGACCTGATCACATTCTATACGCGCAATCTGGCACTGCCTGCCCGACGCAATGTCGATGACCCCGAGGTCCTGATGGGCAAGCAGTTGTTCTACGACAGTGGCTGCCAGGCCTGCCATGTCCCCAAGCATGTCACCGCGCGCGATGCACCGCAGAAGGAAATGCAGTTTCAGCTGATCTGGCCCTATACCGACTTGTTGCTGCACGATATGGGAGAAGACCTGGCAGACCATGCGGATGAAGCCGATGCCAATGGGCGTGAATGGCGGACGGCGCCGCTGTGGGGAATCGGTCTGGCAAAGACGGTGAACCCGAATACCAGCTTTCTGCACGATGGTCGCGCAAAGACGCTGCTCGATGCCGTGCTGTGGCATGGCGGAGAGGCTCAGGCATCACTGGATGATGTGCTGGACATGAACAAGGATGAGCGAGCAGCCCTCGTTACTTTTCTGGAGTCCCTGTGATACTCAGCTTGCTTGTGAAGAATGGCGAAGCCGCGCCGGTCAGGTACCGATTCGTTCGCTGGCGCGGCAAGTCCGTGCATGCCGTCACCGCCATGCTGGCAGTGACACTCTCATTGTCACTGAGCGGGCGTGCCCGAGCTGCAGTACCAGGCGACAATGACTTTGCCGATCGGGCCGTGCAGCAGGTGTATCAACCGGCAGCCGTGCGATTCTCCCGGACCACCGCAGAGCTGCTGGAAGCGGCGGAAAACAGTTGCGAGACACGGAGCCCCGAGGCGCTGGACAGCTTGCTTGCGGCGCATGAACGGGCCGTTGCAGCCTTTTCATTGCTGGAGCTCTATCGAACGGGACCCTTGCTGGAAGACAATCGCCAGAACCGACTGTTCTACTGGCCGGACAAGCGACGCGTTGGCGAACGACAGATGCGAGCATTATTGGCAGACGCGGCTGCGCCCAGCCTGACAGCCGATGATATCGCCGACAAGAGCGTTGCATTGCAGGGTTTTCCCGCGCTGGAACGCCTGCTTCATGGCGAACGCACACCCTTGCATTTTTCCGAAGGCAGCGAGACGCCGGATTGTCAGGTGGCAATGGCCATTATCGGAAACATCGATGCCATGGCCAAGGCCATTGAAAAGGGCTGGCAGGATGAAGCGCCACACGTCATGAGCATGAGATCACCGGCGTCGGACTCGGAGTTCTATCGTACCGAGGAGGAAGTGCTGCGCGGTCTGGTAACGCAGATTCTGGTCGGTGCCGATGTGATCGAGGATCGCAAACTCTCGACCCTGAGCGGTGAACAGGCTGATATCAGGACAGCGCCCCTGTGGCGCAGTGGTCTCGGCCTGCTGATGATCCGCGGCAACCTGGAATCGCTGCGAGCGCTGACCATCGATACCGGACTGGCAGAGGCGAGCGGTCTGGAAAACGAACTGGCTTTCGAGTTTCGAAGCGCGGATGGCATGCTGCAGCAATTGCAGGCACTTCCGGCCCTCACCGACGACAGCGGTGACTTCACGGCTGAAGCCGAGTCGCTGCTGCGCGCCGTGATGGCAGTGGTTGGCGGCATCCGCTACACCCTCAATGATCGCTTTGTTGCCACACTGGGTATCAGTCCCGGTTTCAACAGCGAAGACGGCGACTGAGCATGCAAGCCGCTGCCTCGCTATCGAGACGGGCCCTGTTGCAACTGGCATTGACGACACTTCTGCCGGCAACGGCAACGGCAACGGCAGGGCAGCAACTGCCTGACGACGGCACACAGTCGGGCAATCTGTTCATCAGTGGTGCGCGGCGAGGGCCCGATGAGCATGTCGCCGTCGTGTTCGACGAGCAGGCGCGTCGCATTGCATCGATTCCACTGAGTGCTCGAGCCCACGGAGCTGCCAGTCACAGGGCCTCTCACCAGGCCTGTCTGTTTGCCAGGCGTCCGGGCCTGTATCTGCATGCCTTCGATCGTCGTGATCCGGAGAGGCATCTGACCGTGGCGCCGGTTGCAGGGCGTCACTTCTATGGCCACGGCAGTTACTCGGCAGATGGACGTCTGCTGTTTGCGACCGAGAACGACTTCGACGCGCAACGAGGGGTGCTCGGCATCTATGACACGGCTGCCGGCTATCAGCGTCTGGGTGAAATGGATACCGGTGGCACAGGGCCTCACGAGGTGGTGCGCATACCGGGATCAGCGCTGCTGATCGTCGCCAATGGAGGCATCCATACGCATCCCGACACGGGCAGAGAGAAGCTCAATATCGACTCGATGGCGCCGAGCCTGACGGTGGTGGACTCCCGCAATGGCGATTTGCTGGCAAGGCATGTTCTGCCCGCCGAATGGCATCAGGTGTCGCTGCGTCATCTGGCAGTTGATGTCGAGGGCAATGTCTGGTTCGCCGGGCAGTACGAGGGTGCCGAGGCGGTCATTGGCGGTCTGGCCGGCGTCATGTCGGTCGACAGGAGTCTGCGCAGTTTCCAGCGGGGCCGATCGAGCCAGGGCTTGTCACTGGTCGAGCTGCCTGCCGACCTGCAACAGCGAACGTCTCATTACCTGTCATCGGTCGCCGTGGCCGGTGATCATGTTCTGTTCACGTCTTCGAAGGGCGGACTGATGTTCAGTGTGGATCGGGTCAGCGCCCAGTTGCTCGAGACCCTATCGGTGCGAGACTGCAGTGGTGTGAGCGTCATTCCGGCGGATACGGACGCCGTTGCGGCATCCAATGAGCAGCGCTCCAGCACCCTGGCGAATGACCTGATGGATATGCCGTCAGCCACGGCGCTGCTGACCAGTGGCACGGGAGAGATCATGGCCTTGTCCGAGGATGGAGCCATGAGCCTGGCCATCCATCGAGTGCAGTGGGACAACCACGTATACGCCATCTAGCCGCGTCCGCAATTCAGGCGTGTCCAGGCTTGCCGTGAGTCAGACAAGGCGCTGGACAATCCGGATACTGCCTGGGTTCAGACAGAGCGCTGGAGAAAACGGATACTGCCCATTGCCGGCAAATTTCCAGGCTGCAGCAAGGTGGCTGCCGATCGCTCAGGTGACTTCGCTCTCGTCGCCTGCTGCCTGCCACGCGCCGCGAGGCAGCGACCAGCGCAGCCGTCTCAGCAGTTGCCTGACCTCGCTCCGACGACGATTCTGCTCCGTCTCGGACAGTGCGCGGAAGCGCAGACTTGAAAAATGCCCCTGCAGCAAATGCAGACGCCGGGCCTGGGCAGGCCAGGCCTGCGTGGCGCGTTGCAGGAATTCTGCGGGTGTCTCGGCGGGTTCGCGTAGCAGCTGGCGCCTGCGCAGCAGCTCGCAGAGTTGCTGCCACAGGCGTTCATCGGGCGAGCCCTGCCTGCTTGTCAGACGCGGCACGCCCAGCACCAGCGTACACCACAGTCCGGTCAATGCCAGAACGATGACGGTAATCTGCCACAGCTCGGGCTTAGGCAGACCCAGACGTTCCCATAATCCGTCCTGGGTGTCATTGTCGAAGTCGACGATCAGTCGTTGCCACTGATGGTTCAGTGCATCCCAACGCAGCTGCAGGTTGCTGGACCAGCCCTTGTCCAGTCGTGCCAGTCGTGGCACGGCAGCGTCACCGGGCAATGCGGCCGAGAGGCCCTGTTCGACCCTGGATGGTGCTACTGCACCGGTGGGGTCGTAGCGGCGCCAGGCGCCATCAATGAAGGCTTCTGCCCAGGCATGTGCATCCGATTGGCGTACGATCATGTAATCGTCATTCATTTCCCCGCCCAGATATCCCGTGACGACCCGTGCAGGAATACCGGCACTGCGCATGAGAACCACGAAGGCGGCCGCATAATGCTCGCAGAAGCCTGCCATGGTGTCGAACAGGAATTCATCAACCGGGGCATCCCCCAGTAGCTGGGGTTGCAGTGTGTAGTGGTAGGCCTGCTGATTGAAGTGGTGCAGAATGGCCTGCGCATAGGCGGTGTCGCTTTGCACGCTATCGCGCAATTCCCTTGCAAAGCGACTGCTTCGCTGGTTGACGCCCGGCAGGAACAGAGTGTTGTCTGGAGGTTGGCGTGAGGCGAAGCGAGTGTCCAGCAGGACCGAGCTCTGGCGGTAACGCAGTAGCTGGGTAACCGAGTTGCCTGCCAGCATCTGACCATCACTCATCAGACGCCCCAGAGGCTTTCCGTGTCGGATTCGCAGGCTGTCATCCCTGCTGCGGTCCGGTGTCTGAGCTGTATTGTCTTGAGTGTCACTCGCGGCGTCGGTGGCGTCGATCGGCCGGTTGGATCGAAGGTCCGGTCTTGGCAGGGAGACCGCCGCATCCAGTGCAAAGAGCCAGCGTTGGTGATGAGGCTGCAGCGTCACCGTGTAATCGATGATGTCTGCTGCCGGGCCCTGATAGCTTGAACGGGCCTGTAGCAGGCGCGGGCTGACACTCCAGCGACGACCATCGAATTCGCTGAGCACGGGGCCGCGCCAGTAGCGATCACGCGGAGGGGGAATGGCACCATCGAATTCCACTCGAAAGGCAACCGCATCGGATTGCGACAGCTGCCCGATCGAGCCGGGCGACATGGAATCGGACAGACCGGTAGTGGCCGAGGCATCCTCCGGCAACGACCACAGGGGGCCGGGCAGGCGTGGAAACACGATGAACAGCAATGCTGCCAGCGGCAAGCCCTGCAACAACAGGGTGAGTACCAGCTTCAGCTGTTCCCGGGTTTGGGCCGGGTTTTCCGGATCACGCAGTACAGCCAGGGCGTGCGCCAGCGCTATCACGGCAGGCAGTGTCACCAGGGCTGCGAGGATCGTCTGTGAGTAGAAATACTGGGTCAACAGCAGAAACGCCGCCAGACACAGCAGCATGGTGGCATCGCCGGGACGTCGCACTTCGGCAAACTTGGCGGCCACCAGTATGAACAGAAAGGCGACGCAGGGGTCCCGACCGATGAAATAGCCGTAGTCCAGCTTGATCAGCAAGGCGCAGGCAATGGCCAGCAGGGTGACGCCGGCCGGTGACAGCAGCCTGCCCAGCAGCTTCTGTCCGGGGCGCCTCAGCAGAGAGAGTCGCAGGCCGATCAGGGTGGCGCCGCTCAGGCTGACCCACAATGGCAGGTGCAGCAGATGAGGCAGCTGCACCAGCAGTAACAGGATGGCAAGAGCGTACAGGGTTCGTGCATCCATGGGCGCCGGTGCAGGCGTGTCTCCTGACAGACCCAGATCCGGAAGCCATCTGCGCCAGCGCTGCTTGCCGACTGCCCGGCGCGCGGCATTCCTTGCCGCCGACTTCACTGATGAGCTCGAACTCATGTCGGCTGACCCGTCGTTGCACTGTCGTGCAAGGCCAGCGCCTGCAGTGCGCGCACTCGCTGCTCGCTGCCCTGCGCGGCGGGCAATTGCCGAGTGCTCAGTTGCAGGGCATAGGGCGTCTGCCGGCTTTCTGCCAGCAGAACCCAGGCACAGAGTCGTGACAGTTGCTGTTCAAGCGCGTGCAGTCCCGTGCTGTGCAGGCTCAATGCCGTCTTGCCAAGGCCCTCATCGCTATCGAAACTGCGCACCAGCAGGCCTTGCCCGCGTGCAGCCGACTTCCAGGCAATGCTGCCGATGCTGTCGCCAGGCTGATAGTGGCGCAGCCCGGAGACATCCCCCTGCAGACCGGGCCGCGGGTTCGTGTCACCGTCGTCTCCGGCGCTCAGCGGCAGCGCGGGAGGGTTCGTTTCCGGCCGTGGAAAAACCAGTCCCTGTGTCTGCACATGCAGATAGCTCCAGCAGGTCCAGAGGCCCAGTGGCCAGTCGCTCTGCAGGGTCAGTCTGCCCAGAGGCAGGACACCGCGTCTCGTGGTGGGCAGCGGCAGTACCATGCGCGTATCCCGGGCGGGTTCGAGGCGTATGCCCGACACGCAGGCCTCAGTGGTTGCCAGTCGTAGTCCGTGACGGACTTGCGAGCGATTGTTTGTCAGGGTGATGTCGAAGGGCAGGGACTCACCGGCGAAGCATTCGCCGCCGCTGATTCTGGAGACCTGCAGACCAGCCAGATTGCGATAGGTGTGCAGCAGTGTGGCCGCAAACAGTCCGGTCAACAGGAAGCACAGGGCATAGCCAAGCGACAGGGCGTAGTTGACCGAGGCCACCAGCATCAGCAGCAACGCCAGCAGAAACGCCCAGCCACGGCCGGTGGGCACGATATAGACTCGCTGGTGACTGACCAGATGCGGCAGTCTGTCTTCCGGTCGGACTCGGAACAGACGCTGCCGAATCCGGGGGCTGAGAAGTCTCATGAGCGGATGGCGTTCAGGGCATGCTGACCTGCGCCAGCAGTTCGCGGGCGTGCTGATGCCCGCTGCGTACCTGGCCTGTCATCCGATGACCGGCCAGCGCCGGAAAGACGTGGCGTACATCATCGGGCAGCACATGATCACGCTGCTCGATGAAGGCAAAAGCGCGGCACAGTTTCACCAGGCTGAGTCCGGCCCGCGGGCTCAATCCCGTGCCTGCCGTGCGACTGGCCAGCAGCAAGGCCTGGATGTAATCCAGTACCGGTGGGCTCAGGTGCACTTTGTCGCATTGTTTGCGCCAGCGATGGATCTGTCGACTATCGAGCAGGGCTTCGAGGCTGGCGACATCGGCGCGCATGTCGCCGTGTTCCAGCAGGGCACGCTCGGTTGCCGGATCGGGGTAGCCGATCTCGAGGCCAACCAGAAAGCGGTCCAGCTGTGATTCGGGCAGGGGAAAGGCGCCGAGCTGGTCGCCGGGGTTCTGGGTGGCGATGACGAAGAAGTCCTCGGCCAATGCATGGCTGACACCATCGACACTGACCTGTCGCTCTTCCATGGCCTCGAGCAAGGCGCTTTGTGCCTTGGGCGGGGCGCGATTGATCTCGTCGGCCAGCAGAATGGAGGTGAAGACCGGTCCCGGCTTGAATTCGAACTGCTGGTCGTGAGTATTGTAGATGGAGACGCCGACGATATCGGCCGGCAGCAGATCACTGGTGAACTGCACGCGAGTCCAGTCCAGCCCCAGCGTGGCCCCCAGTGCATGCGCCAATGTGGTCTTGCCGACTCCGGGTACATCTTCGATCAGCAGGTGTCCGCGAGCCAGCAGACAGGCCAGAGCCAGAGTGGTCTGTTCGCGCTTGCCCATCAGGATACGTTCCAGCTGAGCGAGAACGTCCCGCATTTCGGCCATCGGTATGCGCTCCAGGGATGCGATTCCGAGACTGGACGGTTCACGAGAGGTCGTCGTTGCGGGCTGATTCATGGTGCTCAACGGGTGCGTAAAGTGTTGCTATCGGCCGCAGTACGACAAGCCTGCGGGTGAGTGGTCGGTCAATTGCCCCGCGAGGCCGGTCTGGCAGGTCGATCTGTGCTGGAAACCACACTAATCGGGGGCGTTGGTGTTGCAATGCGTTGCTGCATTCTGTAAATCCTGCTCATTGTCTGGCCGTTAACGGTGCCAATCCGATCATGATCGATGTCGGATGGTGTCATGTGCGGGAATGTGCGAGGCAGTTGTTATACTGGTGCCAGCCATCCGGCTTCGATTGTTGTTTACGTGTATCCAGTGTGAAAAATTTCTTGAAATCAGCTGCACACCAGCACAAGGACCCGCAGGTCCGACTCAGCTTCGTCAATGACGCAGATGCCAGTACACCTGAGTCGCAGGAAACACTTGCCGAGCTCGCCCGCAATGATGTCGATCTTGCCGTTCGTCTCGCGGCGATCGGCAAGCTCGACGAACTGAACATACTGCGCGAGCTGCTCGATGCCAACGGCGACGACGGTGGTGCCATCGCTACTGCAGCAGAGTCCAGACTGGTCGATAAGTTCAGTTCCGGCGATGTCAGCGATACCGCCATTCGTGCCTTGCTGGGCAGCCATGCCTCTCGTCTGGCGTTGCCGATAGCGGCCCACAGCTCGAGCGCCGAGCAGCGGGAACTGGCCCTTCAGGCCATCGACGACGAAACCACACTGGTGACCGTGGTGCAGCAATCGCGGCTGCACGATGCACGACTGGCTGCCGCCATGCGGCTGTCGCGGCATGATTCCATGCGCTCGGCGCTGGCTGCGGTGCGCTCGCGTGACAAGGTGGTGGCCAAGCAGCTCCAACAGAAGCTGGATAGTGCGGCGGCAGAGGAGGCAGCCCTGATTGCCAGGCGGCACGCTGTCACCAGTACGCTCAAGCAGGTGCTCAGTCTGAATGAAGGTGTCTGGACTCCTCAGCATGGTGGCAAGTTGCAGGCTGCTAGAGAGCGCTGGGCCAAGCTGGAGCCCGAAGACAGGGCGTCACATGAAACGGAATTCACGGAAGCGATGACGATGGCAGAGCAACGCCTTGCCGATTACACGGCGGCACAGCAGGCAACGGCGGACAGTTCCGAGGCAACAGACTCGGCTGCTGGCGAGCATGGGCATGCTCCCATGGATGCTGCCAGCGAGCCGGCAGAGAACACGCCCGCAGCGGGCGATGGCGCAACGGACGAGACGGGAAGTGCGACCCCGGCGCAAGAGGTGCCTCGCATAGACGATCCGGCACTGACGCGCGTACAGGAGATGCTGGCGACGGCGACCCTGACAGATCTGCCGGGCGCGCTCGAGAGCACACAGAGCGCGGTATCGCAGGATGAAACCCTGTCGGGCTCGGATCACGTCAAGAGCGTATTGGCACATGGCCAGTCCATCGCCGTACTGTTCGACCCGCCTTATGACATCAACAAGGCCCGCCCCGGTGCCTTGCAGACCCGCATCAAACGAGTGACGTCTTTACTGGATATTCCGCGCCTGCTGCCGGGTATCGATCTGTCCGGACACGCCTACGTCGGCGAATTGCAGGCACATCTTGCGCAACTGAACGATCGCATTACCAAGGCTCGCCAGGAGTCCAGCGACCGCATCAAGGCCACGCATCGGCAGTTCGCCGCGCTGTCCGCGATCATCAAGGAAGGCAAGTGGGGCCCGGCAAACAGCATGCTGCGCCGTCTGCAGAAAAAGCTTTCCGCCATGGAAGCCGAAGAGCGTTCCAGTCTGGACGATAAACTGACGAGAGCCGAACAGCAGCTGGCGGAAATGGCCGACTGGCAGGACTTCGCGGCCCGTCCCAAGCTGGAAGCCTTGTGCGAATCCATGGAGGCCCTGCCAGCAAAGGAGCTCTCACCCGAAGCACTGGCCAAGGAGGTGCGTGAACTGCAGAGCGCCTGGAAGGCCATGGGTGTCAGTCGTGCCTCGAACGACCTCTGGACGCGCTTCAAGACAGCCGGCGATATCGCCTACCAGCCTTGCAAGGCCTGGTTCGAGACCAAGCAGCAGCAGCGGCAGGAAAAACTCGATGCCAAGGCGCGCTTGTGCGAACAACTGGAGTCGGCGCAGAACCTGCTGACACCCGATGCCGATGCCGAGCCGGACTGGAAGGCCATCGTTCGCCAGGTAAACAATGCCAAACGTGAATGGTCTCGCAACCGGGTTCCGGATCGCAAACCCGACAAGGCGCTCGAAGCCCGTTTCTCGGCAGCACTGAAACCGTTCGAAACGGCACTGACCGAACAGTACGACAACAATGTCAAGGCCAAGGAAGAGCTGGTCGAGAAGGTGGCGGCACTGGCCGAAGGAGAAATCACCCAGCATACGGCCAATCAGGCAAAGAGCCTGCTCAGTGCCTGGAAACTCGTCGGCATCATGCGACGCAAGGAAGACCAGGCATTGTGGGAAGTGTTCAACGCTCACCTGGGTACGATCTTCAAGCACCAGCATCAGGTTGAACGTCAGAAGCAGCGCGCCGGTCTCGAGCACGTCTTTCGGGCGAAGGACATCATCAAGCGTCTCAAGCAGTTGTCCCGCGGGGACTCGCTCGATGAGGCCGAAGTACAAGCCCTGAGCATGGAGTTCCAGGCCCTGGCAGAATTCCCGGAACGCGACAGGAAGTTTCTGCTGCGTGACTACCGACAGGCGCTGGAGGCCTGTTCACGTGTACAGGACAATGCCGCCAAGCGCCGCAGTCAGGCCGAACAGGAAGAGCGACTGCGTCTGCTGGGTCTGTGTGAACAGCTGGAACAGGCTGTCGAGCAGCCGGATGGAGCCAGCGACACTCTGGTCGATGATGTGACTCATGCCTGGGAGGCCACCGATGTGAAGGTGCAGACCGATGTCGCCACGGTGTTGCAGAAGCGTCGCGATGCGGCCTTGAAGCATCTGACCAAGGGCACGAAGCCGGATTATCAGGCCAACGAGGAAAAACGACGTGACCTGCTGATCAAGATGGAAGTGGCTGCGGGCGTGGATACCCCGGCCGAGGACAAGGCCAGGCGCATGCAGTACCAGCTGGAACATCTGCAGGAAGGCATGACCTCGGCCGGTCTGGATGACAGCCGACAGGTCCTGAAGAAGCTGGAAAAGAAGTGGTTGGCCGCCGGCCCCGCAAGTCAGAGCGTCCAGGGTTCATTGCAATCCCGGTATCTGAAGGCATACCGACGATAGTGCGACACCGGTTCGCCAGTGCAGTCACGGCGCGGACCGGTGTCCGCCATGAATAGTCCGGTCACGCTCAAGGCGCTGGAGCGCGCCATGCACAATGACGAGCTGGTGCTGTTCTATCAGCCGAAGGTGTGTCTGCTCAGCGGAGAGGTCATCGGCGCAGAAGCGCTGGTCCGGTGGGCACATGGTGACGCATCGGTGCTGTCTCCGGACGAATTTCTGCCGATGGTGGAAAGCAATGGTCTGCTGCATGACCTGACGTTGCAGTTGCTGGACCAGTTGGTAGGCGCCATTGTCGAACTGCGGGACTCTGCGCCGATCAGACGCAATGCGCCAACCGGCTTGCTGCCACCGGAACTGTCCCTGTCCATCAATGTTGCACCCAACGACCTGGCATCACGATCGATCAGCAACCATATTGCCTCACTGTTGCAGGCCGGTACGATAAAGGCAGCCGAGCTGCAGATCGAGATCACCGAAAGTGCAGTGATGAGCAATGTCGACCTTGTCTATGATGATCTGGTCAGGATCAAGGACCTGGGAGTCAAGGTTCTGATGGACGACTTCGGGACCGGCTATTCCTCGATCGACCGGCTCAGTCAATTGCCCTTCGATGCCTTGAAGCTTGACCAGGGCATGGTCAAGCGCATGGGCACGTCCCTGCAGAATCTCGATGTCGTGCGCTCTGCCATCTCGATGGCCAGAGAGCTGGGCATGACCTCGGTGGCCGAAGGTATCGAGTCCGAATCGGTCTACAATTTCCTGATCGCGCATGGTTGCGAGGAAGGGCAGGGGTATTTTCTGGGCCGTCCGATGTCGCTTGCCGATTTCAGGGCTTTCGTGACTACCGAGCACGACTTCGAGGGCTCGCAGATCGGTCGGGTACACCAGGCCTGTCTCAACCTGCTGCGATTTCGCAAGACACTGGTGGATGCCGCTTTCTGCAGTCGAGTCGGGGAAGGCGTTGCCCTGCAGTCGGTGGCTGATCCCGGCCTGCAATCCGATGTGGTCAGTACACGGCTCGGATTGTGGTATTTCGGCATTGGCCAGCGGCTGGTTTCCCACCCGGTATTCAACGAGATCGAAGAACCATTGCGCAAGGTTCACGGCAGTGGTCTGAAGTTTCTGGAAGAGCTTGAACGGCATCGGTCAGTTGCCATGCTTGATCAGCAGTTGGCTGACATCGATCAGCAGGTGAATCGCCTGATCAGCCTGCTGCATTCACTGGAACGCTCCATTCTGGCGTGCAAGCAGAATCGTTAGCCATGCAGCGGCTGGCATCGATTCGGCACGACAGACTGGCAGCGCCGAGGGAGAGTACACGTTAGTTTGTCAGTGGCGCCGCTCGTCGGAGCGGTCATTGACATCCGCTATCGCTAGAGTGAAGAATTCGGAGGTGCCGAGACAGGAGAGTGGCGATTGCTCAACTGCCGGCGAACCGAACCAACGTCCGCTTCTGTTTCAACGAAGGCCCAAGGCATGAAAAGAATTACCGCAATCATCAAACCATTCAAGCTGGACGCCGTGCGCGAAGAGCTGGCTGCGGCCGGGGTAGCCGGTATCACCGTCACCGAGGTCAAAGGGTTCGGCCGGCAGAAGGGTCACACGGAACTCTACCGGGGCGCTGAGTACGTCATCGACTTCATTCCCAAGATGAAGATCGAAGTGGTTGTCGCGGAGAGTATCCTGGATGCCTGTATCGAAGGCATCATCCGGGCGGCCAATACCGGCAAGATCGGCGATGGCAAGATATTCGTCGATTCGGTTGATCGAGTGATCCGCATTCGCACCGGTGAGGAAGGCGAGCAGGCTCTGTAGACAGTGAATCGGTACTGGCTGCGGCAGGTGTCTGTACTGCCGCGTCCGGTGACAGGCGCGAAGAGGTCGGTCTGATCCGAGCGACACGGCCACCGGACTCCATTCCGGGGCTCGTGGTGTTGACGTGAGGGTCTAGCGTTCCCAGGGTGGATTGGGTGTGAACTTGGCGACCATGAAGTCGGTGAAGACCCGAACCTTGTTGCTCAGGTGACGGCGGTGCGGGTAGACCAGCTGGATGGTCGAGCTGTCGACCGTGTGTTCCTGCAGCAGGGGCACGATCACTCCCTTTTCCAGAGATGGCTGAACCACGTAGGAGGCCAGGCGAGCAATACCGATACCGGCCTTGACCGCTTCGTGCAGTGCCGAGGCACTGTTCGTGTGGAAGTTGCCTTTCACTCGCTGCACGCGAACGCCGTCCGGTGTGGAGAACTCCCAGTCATTGAAGTGATGAATGGCCGAGTGAGTCAGGCAGTTGTGGTTCAACAGGTCTTCCGGTGTCTGTGGTGTGCCATGCTTCGACAGATATTCGGGAGAGGCACAGATAACGCGTTTGTTGACTGTCAGACGCCGGGCAACCAGTGATTCATCGGTGAGGCCATCGCTGAGTACCAGCGCCACATCGACACCTTCTCCCACCAGGTCGACTTCGCGTTCGGTCAACTCCAGTTCGACGCGCAGATCCGGAAACTGCGCCATGAACTCGGGCATCAGCTTGATCATCTGCAATCTGGCGAAGGCCGAGACAGTGGTGATGCGCAGGGTGCCACTGACCTTGTCATGCAAGGCCATGACCGCATCTTCGGCCTGCTTGATTTCATCCAGAATGGCCCCGCAACGGTCGTTGAAGGCATGGCCTTCGGCCGTCATGCTCAATTTGCGGGTCGTGCGCTGGAACAGGCGTGCGCCAAGCCGATCCTCAAGCCGGGTTATCAGCTTGCTGACGGCGGAAGGGGTCAAGTCGAGCTCTCGTGCGGCTGCAGAAAAGCTGCCCATATCGGCAGCTTTCGAGAACACCAACATCTCAGTGTATTTATCCATACTTGATTTGTGCTAAATATTCACAGTTGTCTGTCTTTTATCAAGAATTGCGGCCGATCGTCAAGCCAATATTCTCGCTTATTGCCCTAGCATACCGGACACAGGCACAAGACATGAGAGAAGAACGAATAAACGTGGTTGCCAAGGGCAATATTGGGTGGCTTTTTCTCGAATGACACCCTGACAAGGGTATCGGCAGGCAGAGCTGTAGCGTTACCCTGTTGCATTGCCCTGACAGAATCGACACCGTGTTCCGCTTCTTCGAATCGCTGGTTGACCCCTTGCAAGCCCGGGAGGCATCGCGTCCGCCCGAGGAAACGCTGGCGTTCTTCCGCTTCTTTCTGTATCCCGTGCGTCATGTGCTGCTGGCCACACTTGCACTGTCGGGTGTGGCGGCGCTCAGTGAACTGTATGTGTACATCTATCTGGGACGCATTCTGGACTGGATGGGGAGTACCGAGCCTTCGGCCTTTCTCGACACACATGGCACGGCTCTGCTATGGATGGCCATTGTGGCCCTGCTGGTGCGTCCGCTCACCCAGTTGAGCAGTCGCGCCATCATCAATCTGGCACTGGCACCGGGTATCACCAACGCCACGCGCTGGCAGAACCACCGTTACGTTCTGAAGCAGAGCATGACCTTCTTCCAGAACGACTTTTCCGGGCGAGTGGCGCAGAAAGTGATGCAGACGGGTCATGCGGTGCGCGAGACCGTTGTCAACATCGTGGACGGCGCCTGGACACTGCTCATCTATCTGGCCGGTACCCTGATCCTGTTTGCCGACATCAACCATTATCTGCTGATCCCGATGCTGCTGTGGTCGGTGGCCTACGGTGCCGTGGTCGTGTTCATGGTGCCGCCGGTTCGCAGCAAGTCGGCACGCCTGTCGGAAGCCAATGCGGCATTGATGGGCAGCGTGGTCGACAGTTACACCAACATCCAGTCCGTCAAGCTGTTCGCCCACCATTCGCTGGAGTCGGAACATGCCGGTGAACGGCTGCAGCGTCATACCCTGGCCTTTCGGGTTCTGATGCGGGCCATCCTGACCATGACCGTCACGCTGACCACGCTCAACACCC
The DNA here is from genome assembly GCF_052681095.1 of Granulosicoccus sp. 3-233. Lineage (NCBI taxonomy): Bacteria > Pseudomonadati > Pseudomonadota > Gammaproteobacteria > Chromatiales > Granulosicoccaceae > Granulosicoccus > Granulosicoccus sp. 3-233. Next base: position 397,169 of record NZ_JBQYLE010000004.1, on the reverse strand, counting down.
TGCTGATCGGCATCATGGCCATCGCATCGATCGCCTTGTGGATGCACGGGATGATCAGCGTTGGCGAAATTGCCGTGGCCAATGGTCTGGTGCTGCGACTCAATCAGATGTCGGGGCGGGTACTGCGCACCATCACCTCTCTGTTCGAGAACGTCGGTACGGTGCAGAACGGCATTCCGACGATATCGCAGCCTCTGGCAGTGACCGACGCCAGCGATGCGGTCTCACTGCAGGTCTCACAGGGTCGTATCGTGTTCGACAAGGTTGACTTCGCCTATGAACCGGAGGCTCGACAGGCTTCCGTGGTCGAGGGGCTCGACTTCGAGATCCTGCCAGGAGAGAAGGTCGGCCTGGTCGGTCGCTCAGGGGCAGGCAAGTCGACGCTGGTGAATTTGCTGATGCGGTTTCATGACGTGGACAGCGGACGGATTCTCATTGACGGGCAGGACATCCGTACGGTCACGCAGGACAGTTTGCGTGAATCGATTGCCGTCGTGACTCAGGATACCTCCCTGCTGCATCGCTCGATTCGCGACAATATCCGTTATGGCCGGGCAGGTGCCACGGATGAGCAGATCGTGCGGGCGGCGCAACAGGCGGAGGCCATGAGCTTCATTCCGGGGCTGACCGATCCACAGGGGCGTCGCGGTCTGGATGCCTACGTCGGTGAGCGTGGCGTCAAGCTCTCCGGAGGCCAGCGCCAGCGTATCGCCATCGCGCGGGTCCTGCTCAAGGACGCGCCGATTCTGGTACTGGACGAGGCCACCTCGGCACTGGACTCCGAGGTGGAAGCGGCCATCCAGGAAAAGCTGGTCGAGCTGATGACAGGCAAGACCGTACTCGCCGTGGCACACCGCCTGTCGACGATCGCCGCCCTCGACAAGCTGATCGTACTGGAGCACGGCCGCATCGTCGAAACCGGCACCCACACCGACCTGATCGCGCGGAACGGCCTCTACGCCCGCCTCTGGAACCGCCAGTCCGGCGGCTTCCTCGGCGACCAGTAATTCCTGGCAGACACCCACATCTCGGTTCCCACCAGGCACAACCAGACACCCATGAACCAATCCGGCCACTGGTAGCAGACACCACATCCGGTCCCCGCTGATCATCACCAGACACCCACTTGCGATGGCACCTCATGCAGCCACCACGGCGTTGTCTCTCGTTGATGCCGGACTCAGCGACGTACAGAAGCAGGTTCGCTGGTCATCGCCTGTTAACAACGATTGTGGTATACAAAGACGAACAGGAGGACGACGGCCACGACGAACTGACCATGAACAGCAAAGTACTGCGCCTGAACAAGGCCGGTACTCCCATTGCCTGGCTCAGCTGGCAGGAGACTGCCACACTGCTTGTAAAGGAACAGGTTATCTGGAGTATCGGAGCAACCATTCACACTGTCCGAGGGGGGTATAACAAGTCCGGAATTCGCTCGAGTCTGGAATTGCCAAGCATCATTGCCTGCGATGGCAAGGTGGACAATCACCAGTTCACACCTGCACTGAGCAATGGTCTGCTGTTCGCCCGCGATCAGATGATGTGCATGTACTGCGGTGTCGAGTTTCCTGCCAGGGAGCTGTCCAGGGATCACGTCATACCGACGTCGAAAGGTGGCAGGGACCTCTGGACAAACTGTGTGACGGCTTGTCGACGCTGCAATAACCGCAAGGGAGACCTGACGCCCGAGCAGGCCAACATGCAGTTGCTGGCTGTGCCCTTCGCCCCCAACCGGCATGAATACTTCTATCTGTCCAACAGGGATGTACTGGCTGACCAGATGGAGTTTCTCAAGGCCAGGTTCTCGGCAAATGGCAGTGCCTTTGCTGGCGATATCGAACCGGGAAAATTGCGCCGCCGTACCTGATTCGGCAATGAAAGGTCGTCAACGCGGTAATTGCAGGTTCAGCAACACGCGGATGGCATAGTCATCCAGGGGCTCTGAATGCGTTGCCACGCCCGCGATCTGAACCACATAGTTGCCGGAGACACCAATCGTTGTTCGAAATGGTCTGTCGCTGTCTACCGTGGTGCGAAAGACATGCATGCTCATCTGTGACTGCACATTCCCTGCGCCGGTATTGATGCGCAAGGGCTCCTCTTCGATATGGGTGCCCGCCAGCTGACTGTTCTCGTGCAGGGTGCGGGCAAACAGCCGTGCCGTATTGGCGGATTCTGCCTGCAGCAAGGTGACCTCCATGGGGCTGGAGTCCGGACGACCACGATCGTACAGCTGCATGGCTACCATGGCTTCTATGAGGCGCGTGAAACCGTCAACGGCTGCTTGTCGGCGAGAAGGGTCGGCGCGCAGATTGACGCCCTTCAGAGGTGATGTCTCCACGCCGATCCATTGATCCCTCACCCAGGGGTGGTCGACGTCGAGGCTGGCTCGTATCAGGCGACTGTTACGTTGCTGGCGCAGCAGATCGGGGTAGGTTTCCGGCGCCAGAATCTGGATGGGGTCGTAGGGCGGCTTGCTCAGCAAGGCATCAATCAGACGATGACCATCTTCGCGCTCGGCCAGCCTGGTGATGAAGCGTTCGCCCTCGACATAGGAATACTCGAGCACATTGCGACTGATGGCCTCGACCGGCTGCGTCAGCTGATTGGATTGCTCGACGCGACTGAACATGAAGTTGTCCAGCGCTTCGAGCCCTTGCAGACAGTCGCTGTACGAGCAGATCCTTCGAGTGACCCACTGAGCGTGACCTTCGAAGGTGGCGGATTGCGCAAAGGAGGCTCTGAAATTGAGGGCCCGGTTTTCGTGAATGCGGTAACGCTGGTCATCGGCAGCATGGACCAGTTCATGTATCAGCAATGTCAGCAGAGCCGCCTGGCGAATTCGAGCATCCTCTGGCAGTGATTTCTCATAGCTGGCGAGCATGCTGCGGCTCACCATGACAGCCTTCAATCGAGCCGTGAACAGGGCAGCGTAGGTACCCGATTGTGTGTCCATGACACGACTGAGAAAGTGATCGGCAAAGGTGGAGGTGCCGAACTGCTCGTTCACCAGTCGGCGAGTTTCCCGATTGACCTCTGCATTGATCGGTGCATCGTCCACCAGCAACAACTGCACATTGCGCAGATCGGCATCCAGCTCGCGTTCTACCAGTGCCCGGGCTTTCAGATACAAGGGATGAATGGTATCCGTCCAGGGCAACAGGGCCGTCTGCTGGTCAACCTGTCCTGAATGATGAAAGGCAGTATCGGACGCCGAGCTTGCGAAGGCATCTCTGCTGGTTCGGTCGATGGAGATGTCGCCAGGGGTTCCAGGCTGCCGGGCGCTCTGACAACCGGCCAGTAACAGGGCTGCGCACACAGAGAGAATCAGCCTGTTCGACTGATGTCGCCGGGCAGGGGCCGCAGCCGGCAACAGGCAGGCCGGGGTGAGGACCGGTATTGGTTGAAACAGACGCAAAGGCAGCAACGACATGTTGAGGGTCTTTTTTCTTTGCAGTGTATCGCTACCGTACCTTAACTTCTGAATCGATGTCACAGATCAGAAGTATCGTGCCTGACTTGCGCGTTTCATGCCGGGCTTTGTCCAGGTCAGTTCGTCAATCCTTGCGGCGCACCCCGCCTGCGTCAGCCCTCCGGTTGCCTCTCCTCATCCGGTCCGTGTCAGCGGCCATCCCTCACTGGACTCTCGGTTTGCATCGGTGCTCCATTGCTTCCAATTTTCGAGCCCCCAGTCCTTCGGTTGTGACCGCTCGCCGGGCCTGCGTCAGTCCCTCGGTTGTTTCAGCTTCCCCCCGGTCCGTCTGGCTACAGGAGCTCAGTCGCCACTGTAGGCCCGAATGTAGTCGATGGTGAGCCTGGCAGGAAAAGGCGTATTGGCATCCGGGCTGCCTGCCCAGGCTCCACCGATGGCCAGATTGACCAGCAGGTACATGTCCTCGGCCGAGACGTTGTTGTTGGCATAGGCATTACGGGCTTCACCGTCGACATACCAGGTGATGCGTCCCGGCTCCCAGCGCATGCCATAAGTATGAAAGCCGGCGGAAAAATCCGTACCCCAGACCTCATGGCTGGGTGTGGATCGCAGGTTGCGATTGTTGTAGTGATGGTAAGTCTGGTACACGACAGCCGGTTGATCTCCCAGCATCTCGACGACATCAATCTCGGGACGAATGCCGTTGTCATGGTTGTGCAGCAGCCAGAAGGCAGGCCACAGACCCTGGCCCCTTGGCAGACGGGCGCGCATTTCGACGTAGCCATAACGCATCCTGAATTTGCCGTAGGTTGTCATGGCGCCGGACAGGTAGCTCTTGTTGTTGGCCTTGCTCTTCAGATGGGACGGAGTTCGTATGGCGCTGATGATGAGGTTCTCGCCATCGAAGGTGAAGGGCGAGTACCCGAAACCCGAGTCACTCTGTGAGTCGACGTAGTACTGCAGCTCGTTGTTGATGGTGTGCGACGGTCCCCATCGATAACGACTTGACCACTTCGAGTCGTCCAGCTTGTTACCACGAAACTCGTCATTGAACACCAGCTGATAACCGGCAGGCACGCCGGAATGGGCTTCGGCTGCCGTGGCTGCGACCGCCACGACGGCGGATTCACTCTCGGTGCTGGCCCGCACTTCATTCGACTTCAGGGAAAAGCGTTGCCCCAGGAATGCCACCACCCGCCAACGATATTCACGCCCCGGGCTCAGCGCGGAATCCACATAGTCGGTACGTCCTCTGACAGTCTTGTGGTAGCGCCCGTCACGGTAGAGGTTGTATCCGGAAACGCTGCCCCCAGGGGCGCTCCATTCCAGTCTGACGCTGTCAGAGCCCTGCACCTCGGCCCGCAGGTTGGCAGGTGCAGCAGGTGTACCATTCCCGGTTTCCCGTGCGCTGGCAGGGGGCGCTGCGCCAGTGGCCAGACTGGTATTGCTGCCGGTGCTGCTGGTGGTTGCCGCGGAAGGCAAGGACAGGGTGGAATAGTTTCTGGCCTTGTCGAAGGCCACCACGGAGTATTCGTAACGGGTGCCTGGCGACAGATTCGTATCGATGAAATTGGTCGCGTTGAATATCGTGTTGTAGTAGTCGCCGTTGCGATAGATGTTGAATCCGTCAACGCCCACGTTGTCCCAGGGAGTGTTCCAGGTGAGTCTGATGGCTGTTGTCGATACTGCACCGGCCTGGACGTTACTGACCGTCGAGGGGCGCTGATTGTCGGCATGGGCAAACGTGCTGAGCGCTCCGAGAAGCGCTAGAGCCAGGGACGGAATTCTCATGGGCATTCTTGATGGTTGCTGGTGAACGTGATGATGGCGAGGAGGGGCTGTCCTGGCACCGCTGCGTCGTCCCTGTCTCCGGACAGGTGGAACAATCAGAGAGGATTCCCGATGGCCGGAGCTGCAGCTGCGCGTTGCAGAAGCGGGGCCAGACTAGTCGGGGAAAGCTGAATCGAACCTTAAAAAACCGCGCATCCGGATGCGCTGAGGCTGCTCGCCGTCGTTCATCGGGATTGTCAGTGGGTACCCTCCATCCTTGCTCCACCGGGCCGGGAGCCATACGGTGTGGGGCATTCATCAATGCAGAGCAGGACTTGCGATAAGGTGTTGTCGACCTGTATTACAGCGCCGAAAGGGCGCCGCCCGGAGGTTACACGGGGACCGTCGGAAGTACCGAGTGTGGCGAAGCCTGGGCGCTCATTAAAGTGAAACTACAGTCCGTAGCCGATCAGTCGCAGGAACGGATTGATCGAGATGTACAGAATGAACAGGCAGAACAGAACGATGCCGGCGACCTTCAACGGTTGCTCGGTGATGCGTTGTATCAGTGTGGTCTCATCGCCATTGCGCTTTGCCAGTTCATGGTTGCGGCGCTGCGTTTCAGTGCGTTCGCGTTGATAGGTACTGATCAGCTCTCGGGCACGAGGCAGGTCCGAATCATCATTGACCCACAGACCCGGCATGGCAATGCCCCAGTTTCCCGCCGAGGTTTCGTACCAGTCGATAGCGTGCTCACTGAGAAGCGCGCGCACCTCATCGGCTTCATCTTCGGGGACATTGCGCAGACGGAATACAAGAGCTGACATGGGCGATGGGGTGGATTGATGGAAGCGTGGAGGGTTGCAATGAGTCCTGTGGCGAATACGGTGCTCACCAGGGGTCAGTATAACTGCGCTGGGTCCAGCAGATCGGTATAGATGTGCAGCATGGACGCGACCGCTTCATCGCGTCCACGCTTGCGTGCCCCGTTGCAGAATATTCGCAGCTTCTGCTCGAACATGTCTTGCGCCTGCTGTCTCTGATTCTGTGTCAGTGGGGCACTGCGAAGCAGACTGGCCAGTGCTTGCAGACGGTATTGGTCCATTGCAGGGTAGCGCTGTGACAGCTGGTCGGCATGACCACCGGTCTTCTCCAGCAGCGCCTCATCCACGTAGAGTACGGGCTCGCGGGCACAGATGCGCAGCCACAGATCATAGTCCTCACACGCCGGCAAGTCCTCATCGAACAGCCCGACCTCGGCAAACAGGCTACGATGAATCAGTACCGCCGAGGGCGAAATGCAGCACAGAGGCAGGCAATGTTCGAATATCTCACCACCGCGCTTGCGATGTTTGTGGCGTGGATTGATTCGCTTGCCATTGCGCAACCAGTGTTCGTCACAATGACACAGGCGCAGTTGGGGAGAGTCCTGCAAGGCATCCAGCTGACGCGCTATCTTGTCGGCGTACCAGCGATCATCCGAGTCGAGCAATGCGATCCAGGCTCCGCTGGCCTGTTCGATGGCCCGGTTACGCGCATGCGACACACCGTGATTGCGCTGACAGATCAATTTCACGGTCGGGTAGTGTTGCCTCACCTTGTCGGCGGTGCCATCGGTGGAACCGTCATCGACCACGAACAGTTCATGCACCGGATCACTCTGCGCCAGCACAGAGTCGATGGCCGTCGGCAAGCTTTCCCAGCGATTGTGGGTAGGGATGATGACCGAAACGCTTCGCGAAGAGGGCGTAGTCGCGACTGATGGCATGAGGAGAACGGGGTTATGGCGGAAGGGGGCTAGTGTACGGCCTCCTGCGGATCTGCCGCCAATTCTGACCGGTCGTGGGTGGAATGCCGGTCGAGCAGGGGCGGTTCAGCGCTGGACTTCGTCAGCCAGAATGCCGATCAATTCGCCGGCCCGGACTGGACCGCCGTGGTGCAGTGCCAGCAAGACACCGTTTCGAGGAACTGCAATGCGGCAGGGTTCGTCGGCTGACTGCTCCAGATTCACCAGGCAGGCCAGGGTATCACCCTGCCAGACATCACCGCCCGGCTGGGTGAATGGCTCCAGCAGGCCACCCACCGGCGCATGTACGAAAAATGAATGATCACGCACCTCCAGCATGCGAGAGGCCCGCAGCTGCACCTCTTCATTCAAGACACCCATATGGCGGAGCACATTCCGGCAACCGACACTGGCAATCTCCAGCGCCTGCCGAGTGCAGCCACCACCACCACCGAGCTCGCTCTGCACATAGGCCTTGCCAGCCGCTTCCACCGTGGCCTGAAGGCAGCCACGCCCGGCGCTGGCTGGCAGCCTCACGCTGTTGGGGGCGCCGAAGGCAATCATGGCAGCTTCGCCGATCCCGTCACCGCTGCCGTTTGGGACACCCATGGATCGTACTGCGGCAGAGGCCGCGAATTGCAGGCGCTGACCGCCGGATCTCAGATCCAGGACCAGTTCGGCGGGCCGGATCAGTCGCTCGAAGACCTCCCTGGCCAGACGCTCGCCCAACGTGCCTTGGTGATCGCCGGGGAAACACAGATCCAGATCCTCCCCCGTCTGGGGCAGCGAGCGCGTAGCGCTTGCCATTCCAGCGCCATTGAGTGCCGGTACGATCAGCAGACACCCATGTACCGATTCCGGCGTCAGATCCCGCGCCAGACGCTGCAGTGTCAGTGCACCTTCATATTCGTCGCCGTGCACACCGCCGATGAGCGTGATGGTCGGACCTGGCCGCGTGCCACGAATCGAACACACCGGCAGGCGCAGGTGATCGAGCCCCGCGCCAACGGAGTACGGCAGCACCAGATGGCCATGCTGTTTGCCCGGCTGGCTCGGGTCGAGCGTCATATGGGTGTCCAATACCCCGAGGAGGGCGGGGCCGGCGAAGATATGGGTGTCTGAAAGATCTACATCGAGCTCGCTGGCGTGCAGGGTCGTGTTTGTTTGGGTCATTGGGTGTGAACCTGGTTTACTCTATGGAACAAATCGCAAGTAACCGGCGCGATTAGTGAATGATGCAAAAGCTGTGCTATCTGATCTTCTTGAATAACGAGTTCTTCGTATGAGCAGTCAGCAATACCTGATCAGCGGCATTCTGCTGGTAACGCTTCTGGCCTTTGTCTGGGGCCGCTGGCGCTATGATCTTGTTGCCATGTTCGCCCTGATGTCATCCGTGCTGGCAGGCATCGTGTCGCCCGATGAGGCCTTTCAGGGGTTCGGTCATCCGGCCGTCGTGACCGTAGCGGCGGTCCTGATCATCAGTAGCGCATTGCGCAACGCCGGTGTGGTGGATGAGGTGGCAAGCCGCATCAGCCATTTGACCGAAACGCCAGTGCTGCACATTGCCGCCTTGACCGGGGTTGTGACGGTGGCCTCTGCGTTCATGAACAATGTCGGTGCGTTGGCGTTGATGCTGCCCATTGCCCTGTCCACGGCTCAGGAACGCGAGCGCTCCCCGGCGCTGATACTGATGCCGCTCGCCTTCGGCAGTCTGCTCGGCGGGATGATGACGCTGATTGGTACGCCCCCGAATATCATCGTGGCCAGTATCCGGGCTCAGGAGTCCGGCGAACCTTTCAGCATGTTCGATTTTTCGCCGGTCGGACTGCCAGTGGCCATCATCGGTTTTGCCTTCATCACCTTGCTGGGCTGGCGACTCATCCCCCGTGCGCGGCTGGAATACAAGGAGGATGCCAGTGCTCTGGCAGCCGGAGTCTATCTCACCGAGGCCCAGGTGCCGGCCAGCTCGCCCTTGCTGGGCAAGACGCTGGGAGAGGTCGACGGCCTGGATGAGGACAATGTGGAGGTCATTGGGGTTGCCGGCAAGCGTCGTTTTGCCCGAGCCGTGCGTGCCGGTTACCAGATAGCCGAAGAGGACATCCTGATCCTGAGAGCCCGATCGGACGACCTCAAGGCCTTTCTGGACCAGCATGGGCTGGAACTTCGCAGCACGGCAACCCCGACATTCATCCAGCCCAGTCCGGATAACGAGATCATGGCTGAAGGGGTCGTACGCAATGACTCGCCACTGATCGGACGGGGTGTGGAATTCATTCGTCGTCAGACGGGGCGGACGCTGGCTCTGGTGGGGCTGGCCCGGCAAGGTCGTCCGGTCACACAGCGGCTGCGGCAGCAGATCTTTCGGGCCGGTGATGTATTGCTGCTGCATGGCGATAGTGAGTCGGTTGATCAGCAATTCGGCAGCCTCGGGCTCTGGCCGCTGATGCGACGACCGATCAACCTGAATCGTACTCGCAAGATAGCCCTGGCCAGTGGCATTTTCGCCCTGGCGATTGGTCTGGGCATCGCCGGCGTGGTGACGCTGCCGATCGCCTTCATACTCGCCGTCGGCGCCTATGTGCTGACCGGTATTCTCACGACTCGTCAGATCTATGATGACATCGACTGGCCTGTCATCGTTCTGCTTGCCGCCATGATTCCGGTTGGCAATGCGCTGACCACGTCGGGAACGACACAGCTGGTTGCGGACAGTCTCATCCAGGTAACCGAAGGCTTGTCGATCCCGTTGATTCTGACCTTGCTACTGGTAGTCACCATGTTGTTGTCGGATGTCATCAACAATGCAGCTACGGCACTTGTCATGGCGCCGCTGGGTATTGCCATGGCCAACACGCTGGGTGTCAATGCCGACCCTTTTCTGATGGCCGTGGCCGTGGGGGCTTCCTGCGCTTTTCTGACCCCCATCGGGCATCAATGCAATACGCTCGTGATGGGGCCCGGTGGCTACAAGTTCAGTGATTACTGGCGCATGGGGCTACCGCTGGAAATTCTGATCACCGTCATCAGCGTGCCTGCCATTCTGTGGGCCTGGCCCTTGCACGGTTGAGCAGACTGCACAGCGCATTCCTCGCGTGCCAGGTTGGAATCCGGAATCTCATCGGTGTCCGTCCTGACAGCCGGGTTTCGAGCCGATGATCGCTATTCGTTGACCGATTTGTCAGGACATGAGTAGAGCGATCACCGGCATTCGCCGAGTGTTTCTTCAGGAAATGAGTAGATCGATCACCGGTATTCGCCGAATGATTCGCCAAGGAACGAGCAGGCCGATGACCGGCATTCACTGACTGACTCATCAGCGAATGCCGGTCACCGTGATTCATCCCGTCGACCCGACAGACGACGCGTCGGGATAATCAGATCACTGTGGAGACTCAGATGGGGGAACGAAACGCGTCGTCTTCCCGACCTTCGACGATCGGCTTCAGGTAGACCTCGACCCGGCGATTCATGCTGCGGCCCGAGCTGGTGCTGTTGGTTGCCACAGGCAGGGTTTCCCCACGACCGGAAAAGCGCATTCGCGAACGATCCACACCGTTGGCGCTGAACAGGCGGCTGACCGATGTTGCGCGCTTTTCCGACAGCGACTGGTTGTAGCTTTCGGTTCCTGTGCTGTCGGTGTGGCCAATGACGTGGACGGCTGTCTTGTCATACTCGCCGATGACATCGGCCATGGCCTCCAGGCTGCTGCGGAACTTGTCGTTGACCCGGGCACTGTTGACGTCGAACGAGGCTTCGCTACGTACTTCCAGCTTGAGTGTGTCTTCGTCGATGCGAGTGACTTCGATCTGCTTGTTGCGACGCTCCTGTTCCAGGCTCTCTTCCAGCTTGCGCTGTTGCTTGTCCATGTAGTTGCCTACTGCAGCCCCGGTGAGCGCGCCAACGACGGCTCCGGCGTAGCGTCCATTCTTGTCATTGACCTGGTGGCCCAGTACACCACCCGCAACAGCACCTATGGCTGCACCTGCCTTGGCACGGCGATTTGGATCATCGGTAGCGCAGCCGCTGATCAACAGGATGGATGCTGTCGCTGCGACAAGTGTGGCGTTGAATGGTTTCATGTGCGTTATCTCGTGATATTCGTGTTCTTGTGGAGATCGACAATCGAGCATGCGCTGGAGCCTGCCAGGCGGGCCGGGTAGCCTCGGAACTTCCAGTTCGGAGTCCGTCCGGATCTACCAGATCGCGGTGCCTGGAGAGAGGGCGCTGTTCTTCGGTGTACAGGGGTTATGTCGGCACAGGGAAGGTGAAGTCGAGCCCTGCAGCCCGGCTGTTGAAGGAAAACTTGAGCTGCTCTGCACTACGTGAGCACAGCGTGCGCTTGCTATCATCTGTCTTGTGATGTGCGTTGCGCACGGCAATGAGATTGATGGAGAGATGGAACAGATTCAGTGGGGTGATTTTGAACGGGTGCAGCTGTGTGCCGGCACCATCATCGACGTACAGGCGTTTCCGGAAGCACGGCGCCCTGCGTGGAAGCTGACAATCGACTTCGGTGACGAGATCGGCACTCGGCGTTCGAGTGCACAGATCACCGAGCTTTACGATCGCGAATCTCTGCTTGGCAAGCAGATCATGGCAGTCGTCAATTTTCCGGTAAAGCAGATCGGCCCCTTCATGTCGGAATGTCTGGTGACCGGCATGGCACGAGAAGATGGAGCCATTGTTCTGGTTTCACCTGAGCAGGCAGTCCCCAATGGCACGCGACTCAGCTGAGTCTGTCGTGTGCGAAGGTGTCAGTCGTTCTGGTTGAGGCTCACTGTATCTGCCTTGCAGACAAACCGGTGAGTTGAACGAGGCTCCAGTGTGCCCGTGTTGCTGGTCATCAGAATCTGCTTGCCATGACAAGTCTGACCCGGTGTGCTGGTGGCGACTGTGGTCAGGACTTCCAGCGCCCCGCTATCGCTGATGGATGAAATCAGCGCATTGTCGATTGTCGCACTCCCTGTAATGTGTGCAGCCAGATCGTCGATGGTGGCGAACACGGTCCATTGGCTCTTGTCATCGGCGATTACCTGAGTCCTGTCACTGCCATCGGACAGGAAGTACTGCAGCGCCAGAGTGCCCGGTACCTGATCCAGCAGTGTGCTGGTTACAGCCTTGACCGCCGTTACCGTGAAGGGCTCCTCGGCATTCTCGCCTTCACTGATGAGCTGTTTCAACTGAACGTCGACAATGGCCCGCTGCGAGGGAGAGAGGTTGTCGATACCGTCATGGTCCGGCCACTTCGCGCAATTGAAACCCCACTGATTCTGGTACTTCTCACTCAGTTCATAGGCTCTGGCCGAACAGAAGAGAGAGTCGTTCTGGGCGTTCCACATCACCTTGCGTTCGCCGGTGTATTCGTATTTGACGCTGACTTCGCACAGGTGATTTTCGCCGGGGATGTCGACCCTCAGGTAGCGGATGTCGCCATTGAGTTCGCACTGGAATTCCAGAGCATGAACGCTTGCCGGAACAAGGCTGGATACCAGCAGACAGACTACGGCCATTGCATGCCAGGTCTGGCGCATTGGTCGTTTCATTGTCTGCCTGGTTGTGTTCGTCATTGCGTCTGAATTGTCAGGTTTGTTCTTCCGATTGACTTGCCGAAGCCGGGATCCGATCCTGGTGCATCCGAACCCGGTGAGGTGCGGAAACGCTTGCGGACCCTCTGTATTGTAAATCCAGTCGTCCGGGGATGTGGAACTTCCGGGCATTCCTGTTCCTAAGGTCAGGCTCGCGCGTTATCCTGCAGCCAGATCATGTTACCGATTTTCGCCGACAGCATGACCTTTGACATCCAAGGGTACAGTCGGTTCCATGTAACACTCTGTCACGTCACTGTCCGGGATGCCATGCGATGTAACGTATCCACACAGGCAAAGCTCCTTCGCACTGTCTGGCTGGGAAAACCGATTCAAATGGCGAAGATTGGATCAAACGGACTGGCGAACCCAACGGGAGTCAAATGTTTGGCAGACAGAGTCAAGGCCGGCCTGCCTGATCTTGACATTGCAACTCCGGCGGGCGATTCAGCACTGCTGGCTGGAGCGCAGAGTTGTCGAGTGCAGGGCGGTCGCCAGGCATGGTCAGCCTGAACACGTCAGATAGAACAGGTTGGACAGTGCAGGTTGGACAGTGCAGGTTGGACAGTGCAGGTTGGACAGAACAGGTCAGACAGAACAGGTCAGACAGAACAGGTCAGACAGTGCAGGTCAGACAGTGCAGGTCGGACAGCGCAGGTCGGACTGTGCAGGTCGGACAGTGCAGGTCGGACAGTGCAGGTTAGACAGTGCAGGATAGAAAGTGCAGGTCAGAAAGAACACATCAGCCGACACCAGCAAACCCGTGAATGCAGATCGACGCCATTACGGCATGACTCTCGAATCACGACTGGTCGGCGAAAGGGCTGTCGGTTGTCGACGTCACACAGCCTGTCAGACGTCAGGCGAAGAACCCCAGATCGTGTTCGGAGAAATTTCTCAGTGTGGGCAACACTTCATGCCTGGCGGCATCATCGAGGCCGATCCAGCGGAGCAGCGTGGCTGCATACTGAGTTGCCGAGGTGGAGGGCAGAATACGGCCATTATGCACTGTGTCGGGACCGTTAAGTTCCAGGCTGGGCAGTTGACCGTAGATGGAACCGCCCTTCACGGCACCTCCCATGACCATCAGATGGTTACCCCAACCATGGTCTGTACCATCGCCATTGGACAGCAGTGATCTGCCGAAATCCGAAGCCGTGAATGTAGTGACGTGCTGGCCCATGCCGAGCATGTCGATCTTGTTCTGGAAAAATGACAAAGCCTCAGTCAGCTCCGAGAACAGCCTGGGCTGCTCGAGACTCTGATTATCGTGAACATCAAAGCCACGCATGCTGACATAGAATATCTGCCGTCGCAGGCCAAGCTGGTCTTGTGCCGCAATCAGCTGTGCCACCATGTTCAGCTTCTGTGCCAGTGTGTTGTCTGCAGGCTGATCACTGAAAAGACCGGCATTTCCGTCCAGCACCTGGCCAAGTTCGGTCGTGATACTCATCGCGCGTTTCTGCAAGTCCGCGTAGGCTTTCGTGAAGACATGATGCCTTGGAATGTTCATCACTCGCTCGAACGCGTCGCGTCGAGGTTGCTGCCAGTCGTTGCTGCCGTCCATGCCCTGGTATTGCAGCACGCCGGATTCGGTGAGCGAAAAGGGGCGCTGGCCAGCGCCGGATTGCCAGTAGTTCGACCCTGCCAGAGAGATCGAGGTCAGATAGTCGCGTTCTTGCGAACCGGACAGGTACTCCGCAGACTTTGCACCCCAGCCTTCGGTGGATCGGTCACGGCCTTGCAGTTGTTGCCACTGTATGGATTGATCACTGTGAGAAAACAACTGGGCCGGCACATCGACTTCATTGTTCATATACTGTTCTCTGGATGTCGGTTCAACCAGAGTGCCAACATTGGCAATCATTGCCAGCTTCTCATCGTCGAATAATGCTTGCAGTCGTTCGGCAGCCGGATGCAGGCCGAGAGCGGATTGACCACCCTGCAGCTCGAGAAGCTGGTTGCGAGGTATGGCAAGCTGACCGCGTGATGCCGCATACTCCTGATGTTCATGGGAGCCCGTTGGAACCATGAGACTGAAGCCGTCGCAGCCCCCTTCCAGATAGACGCAGACCAGTGCGCGATAATCCTCGTATGGTTGCGCACCGGAATCGGCAGCCTTGGCCAGTGTCAGGGCCGGATGAGCACCCAGAGCCAGGCCGGCCCCAGCCAGTGTCTGCGAGCCCAGCTTGAGAAATCGTCTGCGAGAATAGTGGTTCATGGCTGCTGGAAAAGCTCCCGAGTAGTTGGCAGGGTGTACGCCTTGTCTTGTTGTCTCATTGCTGGATGGCCGCTTCCGGTGATGAGGCAATCAGGAAAATGGCCTCCACAACGCGTTGCGATGCAGCGCCGTTGTAATTCCGCTGATTCATCAGTTGCACGGTTTCCGAGCGTAGCTCGTCAGTCATTCTGCCGCCGAGCAACAGCAGATCCAGATGGTCCAACAGCAGGTCGAAGTCCACTTCCAGAACCATTTCCCGACTGATGTCGATGGCGATACGGGTTGCATCAGCATCGTTCTTGTAGTTGTGTGACCAGAGCGTGTTGGCCAGCAGGCGATTGGTTGCCGTGATGATCGAGGATTCATCCAGTATCTCGAATTCGGGAGATACCATGCCCAGATTCCTGATCTCCCCCGGTTGGCTGAAATCCGGCCGGAAGAAATTGAAGACCGACGGGGAATTCAGTGGAGACTGCCCCAGTTCATTGCCGACCCACCCGTAGTTGAAGTCATAGTGAATGGTGTCGGGTTCGAATGCTCTCCACAATTGTGTTACGCGCAGCAGCGGCTCCTTGAGCTTGCCGAAGGTCGCAGGGTTGTCCAGATGCCCTTCTCTGGCTTCCCTGTGCATCAGGATGGCCTTGACGACACTGCCAAGCGACCCGCGTTCCCCGGCTGCATTACGGTTGAATACCGCGGCGACATCCCGGACGTAGCCGGGACTGGGGTTACTGGTGACAAGGCGTTGTATCAGTTGACGAGAAATGAAGGGGGCAACATTGGGATGACTGAAGATATTGTCCAGCGCGCCGTCGAGATCCTGCCGTGCACTCTGGCCAGCTGGCAGGGTGACGCCGTTGAGCAGAGTCTTGGGGTCGGTGTCGTGGTAGTCGGGCCAGGCCACCATGGGAGAGAGATAGTCCTTGTTCTTCGGCCAGCGGAAGTCTTCCGCATTGGCGAAATGCCAGCCAGTGAAGACTCGCGCGAATTCCTCGATGGTGTGCTGGTCATAGGCTGGCAAGGGGACGCCATCGGCATCGAGTTGTGCGCTGCCATCGTTGTTCAGCAGCACCTGCCCGATACTGAACAGCTGTAGTAGCTCCCTGGCGTAGTTTTCGTCAGGATGAATATTCTCGGCAGTGTCGGGCTTGCGATTTCCCTTCATGCTCAGATACTCACCCATGACGGGGTTCAAGGTGACTTCCTCGAGCAGGTCACGGTAGTTGCCAAAGGCATGTCGCAGCAGAATGTCGTAATAGTTCGCCAGTCCGAACTGCTCTTCACTGAGGCCATCGTGGGCTGATACCACCAGTATCTGACTCAGTGCAAATGCAACTCGTTGCCGCAATTGATCGTCGGCCTGGATCGCATGTCGCCACCAGACGTTGACGTATTCGTTCCAGCGGTCGCTATTGGCCTTGCGCAGTCCGTCGCCGAGAAAGGTGGCGGGCATCTGCATCTGTCGGTTGATCCACGATTCCGGACCTTCTTCACCGGCTGTCATGATGTCATCCAGCTGTGGCCCGAATGTGCCTTGTTCCAGCAAACGAAAGGCTTCGGTGGGACTCAGCGGGCCATCTGCCACGGCATTGGCCACTTCACTGGCAGGAAGTGCTGGCGCGCTCGCCGGCTCCTTGCTGTACAGTGCCTCAGTACCGCTGCCACCTCCGCAGCCAGTCAGCAGAAACAGGCTGCTGACGAGTAGGACGCCTTTTCTTGTTATTCTCATGCCCGCGGTCTACACCAGTTACGATGTTACTAGCGGCAGGGCAGAGGAAATCGCTGATCATGTATGGCAGCGCTGTGAAGTGTTTGGCCAAGTTGCAGCCGTGATGTGACTCAGGCAGCGTTTGCCTGTGTGATCTGTTCCAGCATCTGGGCTGCCTGGTTGTAGTTTACCGGGATGCGGTACAACTGATTGCGATCATTCCTGTAGATCAGGCTGGGAAATCCCTGGACCTGCAGTTGCTGAGCCATGTTCCGCTCGGTTTCCAGTTCCCGGTGAGCTGCTTCGCTGTGCAGATACTCGGAGAAACCATCAGCGTCACAACCGATTTCAGTGGCAATGTCGATCAGTGTCTGCGTGTCCGAGGGGTTGCGTGCATCCAGATAGTAAGCGCGCTGTATCGCAAGGATCATTGGCACTTCGAATGCCTCATTCTGCCGACGTGCTGCCAGTACGGCTCGGCAAGAGGGCCAGGTTGAACGTCGTGGCTGGTTTCTGGTCCAGAAGTCGTAGTTGAATGACGTTCCCGGAATCACCGACTGAATCTGCTGCCAGGTCTGTTGCAGCATCTGCTGCATGGCTTCCGGCATTGGCTGGTCGCTATCCGGGGCAAGTCCACCGAGTATGCGTTGCACCCGTACCGAGTCGGGCAGGCCCTTCAACAGTTCATCCAGCGCAGGTTTGAAGCCCCAGCACCAGCTGCACATGGGATCGTGAACATAATATAGAGTGCTGCTCATGGTCTGCTTGATGGTTGTTGTTGCTTCAGTGACCGGATTTGCTTGATCGTCGGGCGAACGCCAATGCCTCCTCATCGAGGGCGACGGTGGACTCTTCCATGTCAAGCGACTGGGTGGCGTCGGACTCGTGCTCGAATTCCGCAAGGCGTCCGCGGCCGGGTTTCCAGCTGGAGGTGGGCTTGTCGCGTTTTCCCAGCATGTCCTCTGCCGGTATCTGCACGGTGGCATCGAACATGTCGATACTGTTGATGGCAACCGTATCGGCGTAAGTCAGTTCACCGCTATCCGGGGTTCTGCCTTGCTGCCGACTGCTTGTGGTCCGCGACTGATTGAGGCGGTTCCCCAGTTCCAGAAGTTCACGATCCTTCTGTTGAATGATTCGCTGCAGACGTTCCTGTGTTTCTGCATGTTGCCGATTCAATTCGATGGTTTCAGCGCGAAATTTCTGAATGCTGCTTTCATTCTTCTTCAGCGATTCCGCAAGCAGCTTCTTGTCCGCCTGCAGGGTACGAGTCTCACCGGCGAGGCTCTGCAGCTGTTCTTCCAGATTCTCCGAATCCACCCGCGAGACTTCTTCCAGCGCACGATAGCGCTTTTCCCAGGAGTCGTTTGTGGATGCAAGCTTCTTCGAGGCTCGCGATCTGTGCATCATCCAGCCGCTGAACAGACTCAATACGCCAGCTGCAACCAGACAAGCGATGAATTCCGAATACAGGTTGAGCAGGGGCAGGATCTGATTCATGAGTATCGATATCGGTTGCATCAGAAGGTAAAGTCGATTCGGCGGTTGGCGGCTCGACCTTCGGCTGTACTGTTGTCAGCAATCGGAAGTTCTTCTCCGAAGCCCATTGCGCGCAGATTGTAGACCGAGACGCCTCTATCGATAAGATAGTCGCGAACCGTGGTGGCGCGAAGCAGACTCAGGCGAAGATTGTCTTCGTTGTCGCCGGTGGCGTCCGTATGTCCTTCGATGGTCACCTGGCTGTCGGGGAAGCGGATGAGAGTGGCCGCAATCTGATCCAGCACCACGCGGCTGTCTGGTGTCAGGATATTGGATTGTGACTCGAACAGGATGCGCAGGCTGGGCAAGGCCGCCATAGCCTGCTGCAAGTTGTCATCGGAACTGGCGGGATCAGGCTCTGCCGGGGCGTCAGGCTCTGTCGGGGTTTCAGGCGCTGCCGGGGCTTCAGGCGCTGCCGGGGCTTCAGGCTCTGCCGGGACTTCAGGCTCAGCCGGGGCTTCAGGCTCAGCCGGGGTTTCAGGCTCAGCCGGGGTTTCAGGCGCTGCCGGGGCGTCAGGCGCTGGCGGGGTTTCTGGCTCAGCCGGGGTTTCTGGCACTGGCGGAGCTTCAGGCACTGGCGGAGCTTCAGGCACTGGCGGAGCTTCAGGCACTGGCGGGGCTTCAGGCGCTGCCGGGGCTTCAGGCGCTGCCGGGGCTTCAGGCTCTGCCGGGGCTTCAGGCGCTGGCGGGGTTTCAGGCTCTGCCGGGGCTTCAGGCTCTGCCGGGGCTTCAGGCTCTGCCGGGGCTTCAGGCTCTGCCGGGGCTTCAGGCGCTGCCGGGGCTTCAGGCGCTGGCGGGGCTTCAGGCTCTGCCGGGGCTTCAGGCTCTGCCGGGGCTTCAGGCTCTGCCGGGGCTTCAGGCTCTGCCGGGGCTTCAGGCGCTGCCGGGGCTTCAGGCGCTGCCGGGGCTTCAGGCGCTGCCGGGGCTTCAGGCGCTGCCGGGGCGTCAGGCGTTGGCGGGGCGTCGGGCTCTGCCGGGGCTTCAGGCACCGGTGGGGCTTCAGGCACCGGTGGGGCTTCAGGCTCAGCGGGGACTTCGGGTTCTACCGGATTTGACGCAGCAGGTGGGTCGATTGGCGACGTTTCCGCGGATGCTACTGTTTCCGTGCTTTTGCTTTCATCGATACGAATTCGTTCAACCAACGAAAACTGTCCCAGTGATGCCAGCGCTTCACTGATGATGGCGTCGTGATCCTGACGGTTATGGGCCGTGCCGGAGAGCGTGATCTGTCGTTCCAGCACCTCGATCTGCGGATTGTCCACCACCCGCATCAGTGGGGCAACACGCAAGATGGAATCGACCCATTCGGCCTTGCCGACCGATGGACTGGTTTCTATGCTGTTGCTGACAACATCCAGATCGAAGGCGTCCATGGCCTGGCGTACCAGCTCCGTGAGGTTGTCACTGGTCGACATGGTGCCATTGACCGCCAGGATGTTCCCGGCGACTCGCAGGGTCATGGAAGGCAGGCTGTCGGGTTCCGCCGAGGATGGTGACAGCAAGTCCGGAGTTGCTGCGTCGTCACTGGCATTCATTGCGATGACTTCCACTGGGGCAGAGGTGTCGCTGCTCAGGTTCTCTGGTTCTTCACCTGGCAGATCAGCCCGCTCATGCTGTACGTTGTCTGAATCATCACCCACATCTTCCGGTGGCAGCATGAGCGCCAGTCTGTCTGCATCGGGGGCGAGAGGCTTGGTTGCAGGCTGCGACGATCCGTTGTCGGCAGGCGCGGTCAGCAGATCATTGACCGAGTTGACGCCAGGGGATTCAGCGGCCGCGTGCAGCAGGGCTTCTCTGGTTTCGGCATCGTTCACCGTCCCGCTCAGGCTGGCTTGCCGTCCGGTAACCTTGACCGAGACCGCGGAGGCATCCAATGCGGCGATGGAGCGCTCCACATTGCCCTGAACCTTGTGCTCGAAGCGCGGCAAGGCGATGGTTGCACTGCCCCAGACAATAGCGGACATTCCTGCCAGCCAGAATATGACCCAGGCGATTGTCGAGCCGTGCTGGGCTCTCAGATGTGTCCGGTTGATCACGAGTTCAGAGCCGATCCAGGTCGAGTATCAGGTTATCGAGACAAATGATTATACAGACTGCATATGGCATGACAGTGCCTGTTTTTCGTCACACCCGTGTGCCGGTGAGGCATTCCGTCTTGCGATTCGGTAGGATCGAACCTTTCACAGGCCATAGTCGAGACGCCCATGCTTTACCGAGGACTGTTTGTCGCTCTGAGCATCCCCCTGCTGGTGCTCGCTGGTGGCAGTGAATCGCGGGCACAGGAATACAATGCCTTGGAAGAGTGCATTGCCCTGTCGCCCCGTTATGACGACATCCACAATTGCATGGACAATTACCTCGACCTGATGGACAGCAGTCTGAGAAACATAACGGAGTATGTTGCCAGCTCGCTGGATGGGGAGGCACGAGCCGGACTGGAGACTTCGCAGGCAGCCTTCGTTGAATACCGGCGGCAGAATTGTCTGTGGTATCTGGAGTTCTCCTCGCCTCGTGCCGAGGCGGAACAGATCGCAAAGAACTGCCTGTCCAACATGTCTCAGCAGCGATTGTCGGAGCTGCAGGCGCTGCTGCGAAGCAATGATGGGCAGCAGCCGATCGTCAACGGATTCTATGTTTACGGGGCCGAGCGCAACTCCTTTCAGCCTTGTGGGTCAGCCAGTCGATACTGGTTGGAAGGTGATGACAATCAGGTGGGGCTGGCACAGCAACAATACCTGTCGGTTGCCAGTAGTGACTTGCAGGTGTTGTATGCCACGTTTGCAGGAACCATGGATGAAGAGGCTCAGGGCCCTGAAGGTCATCAGGGCGTGTTCGAGCTCGAGGCGGTTGTCGATCTGCGTGTTCCTACCGAGTCCGATTGCCAGCTGCCTGGCGAGGCTCTGCGGCAGACTGCAGCGGAGCCTGCCCCCGCTGCAACCGTGTCGACAGCCAGTGATCTGCCGGTGCAGTTGCCCCCGGCAGCACCCGACGATACCGAGGAGCAGTTGATTGCCTATTTTGGTGACTGGCTGGTCGACTGCGCTGATTCGGGCGGCATCCGTGGATGTCGTCTGAAGGTGGACCTCGATGGTGGACAGGCGTTGCCTGTTGCATCATTGTCCATGATTCGACAGAAAGAACAGGCAACGACGCTTGAGGTATTCTTCAGCGAACGCGAGATCGATCAGCCCGCACGTATTCTCTGGTCGGTTGACAGCATGAAGTTCGGTGATATCGTCGGCTCGGAGATTCGGGTTGATCAGACCGGTACACGTCAGCTGGTGCCGGCCAGCCCCTTTCTCGATGAGCAGATATTGCCGACGATGATCAAGGGGACGGAGCTGAGCGTGGAAGTGCTGGCGTCACTGGACGATGAAGTGGGTGATCGCTATAGCGGTTCGCTGCTTGGCGTAACCAAGGCCATTACCTTTGCCGATGATTTCATTCGCAATGGCGGGCTGTGATCTTGTCTGATAATGCAATGCCGGAGTACAACGATTGCGACAGGGTCATCGAGGAACAGGCCCGCGATGTGGCACGTGCCTGGGTGTTCGCCGGTGGTGAATTTTCAACAGAGCATTTGCCGGTATTTGCCCCCGGTGCTCATGACCGCATCATCTGTGTCGATCGCGGGTTGGAGCATTGTCTGGCCGCCGGTCTGGAGCCTTCACTGCTGATCGGTGATTTCGATAGTGTCGACGAAAAAACGCTGAACCAATCCAGGCTTGCAGATATTCCACGACACGTCTATCCAGCGAGCAAGGCTGCCAGTGATCTGGAGCTTGCTCTGCAGTTGCTGGCGGAAGAGTCGCTGTCGGAGGTGAACATTCTCGGAGTCTCGGGTGGGCGGACTGATCACATGCTGTTCAACTGGTCGTTACCGGCATTACGTCAATGGCCGTTCAGGCTGGTGCTTCTCGATGGCACGACTTGCTGTCATGTACTTCAGGGGCGGGATGAATGCCAGCTGGAGACCCGTCGAGGCCAGACTCTCAGCCTGCTGGCCAAGGCGCGTTCCACCGGAGTTACTACGCAGGGCCTTCGATATGCACTGGAAGATGCGACACTGGAGATCGGCAGTACGCTGGGTTTGAGCAATGAGATTGATGGCGAGCAGGTGCGAGTCAGTATTTCCAGTGGTACCTTGCTGGTCTTGATCAACAGGGATTCGGCGTTCATCGAAGACTGACAGGTCGCGGTGAGTGACAATCCATGAGTCGTGCGCAAGCGCATTTGTGTCGAGACAGAAAACCAGAGACCGAGAATGAACGCCAGCAAGATGATCGATGTGCGAAGCGATACTGTGACAAGGCCCGGTGCAAGGATGCGGGCGGCCATTGCCAATGCGGAGGTCGGTGACGATGTTTACGGGGATGATCCGACTGTCAATGCCTTGCAGGAATTTGCCGCGGAGCTGCTCGGTCACGAGGCTGCCCTGTTCATGCCAACCGGTACGCAGTCCAATCTGGTCGCCTTGTTGACTCATTGTCAGCGAGGCGATGAGTACATCGTTGGCGCGGATGCTCATACCTACAAGTATGAAGGTGGTGGTGCAGCGGCGCTGGGTGGCATACAACCGCAGACTGTGCCCTTCGGCGAGAACGGTGGTATCGATCTGGATGATGTGGCGTCGGTACTGAAAGAGAACGATATTCACTTTGCAAGAAGTCGTTTGCTGTGCCTGGAGAACACGCAGCACGGACGTGTGCAGACGGTGGACAGTATGCGTGCCGCTGCAAGCTTCGCCAGGGAGCATGGATTGAAGTTGCACCTGGACGGTGCCAGGATAGGAAATGCCGCGGTGCGTCTCGGGGTCTCGCTGAGAGAGATTGCGCAGTGCTTTGACAGCGTTTCCCTGTGTCTGTCCAAGGGGCTGGGTGCGCCAGTCGGGTCCCTGTTGCTGGGTGATCAGGCTTTCATTGAAGAGGCTCGGCGTTGGCGCAAGGTCACCGGCGGTGGTATGCGCCAGGTCGGAATGCTGGCGGCTGCCGGGCAGATAGCCCTCACCGACGGGCTGGCCAGGCTGCACGAGGATCATGACAATGCACAGTACCTGGCTGCACGTCTGACCGGGCTCTCGGGCATCACGATCAGGGAAGGTTGGACTCAGACCAATATGGTCTGGCTGGACTTCGATCAGGATTGCGGTGCGGACTTGACCGCCTGGGCCAGGGATTCTGGTGTTCGCCTGTCCGCCTACGGACGCGTCTGTCGCCTGGTGACTCATTGTGATGTCGACCGAGAAGATCTTGATCGGGTGGTGGAAGTCATCCGACAATTCCCTGCGCGGGAGAGTGTGGCTCATCCTCGTGCCAAGGCAGTGGATTGAAGGCTGCTTTCTTCAGCGATGCAGTATCATTGGCATTTGATGAGAGGTAACAATCGATGAGTGCAATCAGACCGTTTCACCTGGCTTTTCCCGTGCATGATCTGGAAGCCGCCCGCGCTTTCTACGGCGAGGTTCTGGCGTGTCCACAAGGGCGAGAAGACACCCACTGGATCGACTACAACCTTTACGGCCATCAGATCGTGGCACACCTGGATGAGTCCCGTGCTGCCGGTGGCAGGATCAACAATGCAGTCGATGGAGATGCCGTGCCGGTACCGCATTTCGGCGTCGTACTGACCTTGCAACAGTTTGATGAATTGCGGGCTCGGCTGGAATCCAGAGAGGACACACGCTGGGTCATCAAGCCTCGGGTCCGGTTTGCAGGAGAGGTCGGTGAGCAACGCACGATGTTTTTGCTCGACCCGTCCGGAAATGCACTGGAGTTCAAGGCATTTGCAGATGACTCGCAGTTGTTTGCTGCCTGATCTCTTGTGTTGACGTTGCGTTGCAATGAATGATCTGCAGGCGCGTGAAGCGTGAAGCGTGAAGCGTGAAGCGTGAGGCGTGAGGCGTGAGGCGTGAGGCGTGAGGCGTGAGGCGTGAGGCGTGAGGCGTGAGGCGTGAGGCGTGAGGCGTGAGG
>NZ_JBQYLE010000004.1:348996-373058 GCF_052681095.1 Granulosicoccus sp. 3-233 | reverse complement strand
AGGCGTGAAGCCTGGGGCATGAGACGTGAGGTGTGATTTACGCGCTTCAAGCGAGAATCTGAATGGCTTGGGAGTGTCATTCCTGAAGACTTTCGGTCCGCCTTCCTGTGAAGCCCTCCAGACTGGCGGCCTTGGCCTCAATGAGACATCAAGACGCGAAGCAGAAGCCCGATAGACCGGTGGATACAGTCGCGCATGGAGTTTTTTCGGGACGGCCTTCCGCAAGCCGTGGCTTGGTCACTCCAAGTAGTGCTGGCAAAAACCGAACACGCGACTGTAGGCACCGGTATGGCGTGAGCCGAGCGCCGCCCGACCGAAAGCGATTTCTGGGCGTGAATTCATGTCTCATCGAGGTTAGCCCTGGCGAATGATTCTCCCTTCACTCAACCGAAGCACTTCCGCCTGCATGGCGATCGCATCCTCTTCGTCATGGGTGACCATGATGACGCAGGGTTGATAGGTTTCGATCAGTTGCTGCAGCAGGGCAATCATTTCCTGTCGGGTCAATGCATCCAATGCGCTGAACGGTTCATCGAGCAGCAGGATGGGGCGGCGTCGCAGCAGGGAGCGAGCCAGCGCCACGCGCTGTTGCTCTCCGCCGGAGAGTGCGCCCGGCAGCTTGTTCTCCTGCCCGTTCAGACCGACGTCATCGAGTACCGACTGGATAGCCATGATCTGTTTGTCGTTCAGTTTCAATCCAGGGTCGATGCCGAGGCCCACGTTCTGCCGGACAGTGAGGTGGTTGAACAGGTTTCGTTGTTGAAACAGACTGGTTACCGGCCGTTCCGAGGGTTCCATTGGTAACAGTGATTGTCCCTGCCATCGTATGTCACCCTGGTCAGGATGCATGAATCCGGCAATCAGATTCAGGAGAGTGCTCTTGCCTGACCCGCTGCGTCCGAGCAGAGCATGGACGCCATGGGTATCCAGGCGCAGGTCGAATTGCCAATGACGAGGTCCGATCGCCAGCGTCAGATCATCGAGTTCCAGCATGCTCTCTTCCTCCGACAAGCTTCTGTATGAGCGCGAACAGCAGCAGGCAGGTCATTAGCAGGATGCCAGCCGTTACGGCAGCTTCTTCCAGACGATAGCTACCCATGCGCTGATAGAGCAGCAGTGGCAGGGTTCTTACGCGCTCGGAACCGAACAGGGCGATGGCGCTGAGATCACCGGCGGCGAGCGTGGCGGCCAGAGCCAGAGACAGGGCGAGCGGTTTGCGAAGTTGTGGCCAGTCGACATGACGCCAGCGATTCCACCCCCGGATGCCCAGCGAACGTAGCAACCTGTCCTGCGCACTGGCAGCATTCATCATCGGCGCTTCCAGGATTCGTAGCACAAAGGGCAATGCCATGAGGCTGTTGATCATGATGACCAGAATCAGGGCAATGGAAAACACGTCAGCCAGCGGGCGAAGCAGCAGAAAGAGGCCGGTGCCCAGTACCAGAGGCGGCAGGACAAGAATGATATTGCCCGTGAGTTGTATCCACTGACCCATGCGTTCCCGTGCCAGGCGGATGCGCAAGTAGCGCGTACTTCGCAGCAAGGCCAGTCCCAGTGTCACCGACAGAATGGCGGCGGTCAGGGAGACGGCCAGGGTGTTGCCAAGGGCCGATAGCGTCGCGGAATCGAACATGACACTCAGCGTCTTGCCATTGATTGCCGAGATGATCAGTGCCAGCAAGGGCAACAGCACAAAGACGATGCCGAGCATCAGTATACCGACATGAGCAATGTTCCATCCCGCGCCAGGCCAGAGGCCTTCTCGGACATCGTTCCGGTATGCGCCGGTGCTGCCTTTGACCGGGCTTGCATAAATGTCGAAACCCATGCTGCCGTCGTGGCGCAGCAGGGTGCTCATGGCCATCAGTGACAGACAGATGAGTAGCTGAATGCAGGCCAGAGCCACTGCCGTGCTTATGTCGAAATCGAATCTCAAGGCCTGGTAGATGGCAACTTCGATGGTTGTGGATCGTGGGCCACCGCCCAGTGTCATGACAATGGCAAAACTGGTGAAACACAAAGTGAAGATCAACAGTGCCAGAGCCGGTAGCTGGTGTTTCATGCGGTGCCATTCGATATGTCGAAAGATGGCCCAGGGCGTCATGCCCAGTTGTCGACACAGGCGCCAGTTGTCAGCGGGAATACTCTCCAGGGCGTTCAGGAGAATACGGGCGGCCAAGGGCATATTGAAGAACACGTGGGCAATCAGAATACCGGGCAATCCGTAGAACGCCAGTGGCTCGTTGCCCATCATTGCCAGCAGCTCGCTCAGCCAACCAGTTCGGCCGAATACAGCAACGATGCCGTAAATGGCAACGATAGTGGGTATGACCAGTGACAGGCTGAACAGGGAGACGATCAGGGAGCGACCGGGGAATGCGGGCTTGTGAGACAGCGCGAGTGCCACCGGGATGGCGGTGATCAACGCCAGTATCGTCGAAGCGAGCGCCTGATAAAGGCTGAAACGAATCACGCGCTGCAAATAGGTATCGTTCACCACAGCGTGCCAGTCGATGCTGCCTGCTTCTGCAAGCATGGCGCCCAGTGGCAGCAGTGTCATGGCGGCAATGAGGAACAGTGCTACCACGCCACTGGCCCACCAGGGCCAGCGTATCGACATGATCAGTTTCCGGTGGAAGCTTCAAGCCATTCGTCGATCCACGACTTGCGTCCAT
This sequence comes from Granulosicoccus sp. 3-233, assembly GCF_052681095.1. Classification (NCBI taxonomy): domain Bacteria; kingdom Pseudomonadati; phylum Pseudomonadota; class Gammaproteobacteria; order Chromatiales; family Granulosicoccaceae; genus Granulosicoccus; species Granulosicoccus sp. 3-233. The sequence goes on along the minus strand of NZ_JBQYLE010000004.1, from coordinate 370,383 downwards.
CGCGTACTTCTTCCGGAGTGAATTGCAAGGTCCGTGTCGGTGAAATCAATTTCTCGAAGGATGCTGGCAGCTGTTCTTCCAGGTCCGCAACGGGGTACATGACATTGCCGAGCGGGATGCTGGTCTGGGCTTCCTGACTGACCAGGTAGTTCAGGAACTCCCGACCCAATGCCTGTCGAGGAGACTGGGCCAGCAACGCGGCGACCTCGACTTGCAGATAGTGTCCGTCGCTGAATGCGGCAGCCTGGTAGCGGTCGGTTTCGTCGATCTCCATATGATAGGCCGGTGAGGTGCTGTAGCTGAGCACCATCGGTGCTTCGCCATTGAGGAACAGCGAAAAGTAGGCTTCACTCCAGCCCTTGGTGACGGTCAGGATGTGCGGTTGCAGAGCCTGCCACTTTTCGGCGGCCTTGTCGCCATACACCGACTTCATCCACAGCAGCAGTCCCAGGCCCGGAGTGCTGGTTCTCGGGTCCTGGATGATGATCTTCAGGTCCTCGGGCGCGGCAATGAGTTCATCCAGGCTGGCTGGTGGTTCAGGCAGGGCTTCAGTGTCGTAGACGAAGGCAAAGTAGCCGTAATCGAATGGCACGAAGATATCGGAAGTCCATGTCATGGGCAATTCCAGCGCGCTGGTGTCGACACCGGATGTTGCCAACAGTCCGGTGTCTTCGGCAATCGCCATCAGATTGGTGTCAAGACCCAGCACGACATCCGCCGGACTGGACTTGCCCTCGAGCTGAACGCGATTGAGAATGCCGGCAGAGCTGTCCAGGGCGACGAAGTCGATGGTGCAGTCGCCGCATTGAGCTTCGAAACCGGCCTTGATGGCGGGCCCTGGTCCCCATTCGGCAGTGAAGGACTCGTAGGTGTAGACGGTCAGCTTGCGCGGTTCATCGGCGGCATTGGCAAGCGTCAGGGGCAGGGTGGTGCTGACCAGCAGTACGGTGGAGAGCAGGTATCGGCGGGGCTGTGTGGCGAACGGATTCATACGCATGGGTTTGTGTACGCTTGTCATGCTCATCGTGGACAGAAGAGTCGGGGATGATGACCTGGCGAAGGTACAGCAACTCAATTCCTACGCCGGTGCTAGCCGGTTCAGGTTCTGCGGGTTGTCCCGGCTGACGTTCAAGCCGGACTCTCAGCCTTGCGGCACCCCGTTGAGTCATCACGTGTGGTCCTGTGGACCGCGCTCAGTTTCTCGTATAAGAGGCATGGTTGCAAGCAGGCTGTTGCCGAGGGAAGCCATCGTGCCCACAGGAGCTATCGTGCATAGGGTCGAGGAGAGCCATCGTGCGTCGTGTTGAAGCGCTTGTAGCTCCACAGGTACTGCTCAGGGCACAATGCGATGCACCGTTCGACACCGCTGTTGAGAGCAGTGGCGGCCTGTTCTGCATCGCTACTGGACACCGCCTCATCGGCGGGCAGGATGTGGAGTCGCCAGCCCTTGCCTCTGGGCAGGCGCTCCGCCACACAGTAGAGTACGGTAGCACCGCTGCGCCGCGCCAGGCCGGACAGCAGGGTCATGGTCAGAGCCGGCTTGCCGAAGAAAGGGGCAAAGACTCCATTGGCCTGGTCGGGTTCCTGGTCGGGCAGAATACCGACATTGCCGCCCGACTTGAGGATCTTGAAGCCACGTCTGATACCACCGGCATCAAGAGAGGCCGGGTGTCCTCGCAGGTGCGCCCGCCAGCGTATGAGTTCGCTGTCAAGCCGGGAATTGCGCGGACTGCGGTAGAAGTAGGTGAATGGTTCGTCGCTCGACAAGGGGGCTGAGCAAACTTCCCAGTTGCCCAGGTGAGGGGAGACGAACAGGCACCCCTTGCCGGATTTCCGGGCCTCGAGCATCAGCTCTTCGCCATTGATGTCGATTATCAGCTGTTCGGTCTGAGCGATGGGCCGGTGCCAGATCCAGGCGCATTCGGTCAGCTGCTTGCCGGTTTCCATCAGACTGAGGCGGCTCAGACGGCGACGCTGTGCCTCGTTCATGTCCGGGTAGCACATGTCGAGATTCACATCGGTGATACGGCGCAATTTGCCGTTGAGCGCCCAGACGCACAGTCCGAGAGTGGCCCCGATTGTCTGATTCATGCGCAGTGGAAGCCAGCTGAGGATTCTGGCGAGAAGGCGAGTGAGCTGCACGGACATCGGGAAACCGGTTGTGACGAATCTCTAGTTTAGCGTGTGTAACTGTGCGAGCTTAATCGTTAGAATCTTCTCCGGGCAATGTTCTGCCTGCCACAGATTCTTCCGATGAGCGATAACGCTGATTCCATTGACACCATTTCACCCACGGAAGCGTGGTCTCTGATGCAAACGGACCCGGGTGTGACGCTGATCGACGTTCGATCCGATATGGAATTCCTGATGATCGGTCATCCGAGGGGAGCGGTGAATGTGCCCTGGATCGATGCGCCGGACTGGGTGGTGAACGAGCATTTCGTGGCCAATGTCAGAAAGGCCCTGTTGGGCAAGGTGTCGGCCAAGGGGCGTTCTTCCTCACCGCTGTTGCTGATCTGTCGCAGTGGCAATCGGTCGCACGATGCGGCAGAGGTGCTGCTGCGAGAAGGTCTGGCCGACGTCAGGATCATCGCTTGCGGGTTCGAGGGGCCGCTGGATGACGAGCATCACCGGAATACGGTGGCTGGTTGGCGCTTCGAAGGCTTGCCGTGGGAGCAGTGCTAGGGGAGCGCTTGACCGCTGCGCATCGACCCAAAACACCCGGCCATCCGGTGGCCGGGCTGAACCATCCTGGCTCCTCAGGTTGATGTGGTCATCAAACGTGCAATTCATCCAATGAATCGAACTTCCTTGTTGAAATACATCCTCCGTGATACTTCCCTGTGTGTGGTGTTCCTGACCACAAATTCATTATCGGCGCATCGACGCGGAACTGCTATCGGAAGTTCCGTCTTTTTGCGTCAGAAAATTCCGATATTTGGGTAGGAATTTTCCTAGTTTGCATTAAAACGTGTCCTGTTACCGAGTTTCGTCTATCTAGTGATCGCTCTTATTCAGCGCGTAACCCGCGCCTCAGTCACCATCGACAACCAGATTACCGCCCGGATCGACGCCGGCATGCTCGCCCTCATCGGGGTCCAGAGACCAGACACCCATGAATCGGTCGTCCAGCTCGCCGAGAAGATGCTCGGCTATCGAGTGTTCGAAGATGATCAGGGGAAGATGAATCGGGATATTCGCCAAGGCGGCGGACAGCTGTTGCTGGTGCCTCAGTTCACCCTGGCAGCAGACACCCATAAAGGGCGTAGGCCCGGTTTCTCCAGCGCTGCGTCTCCGCAACAGGCGAATGAGCTGTTCGATACGCTGGTGAGCACCGTGTCCAGGGAGTCGATAACGGTGGCCAGAGGGACTTTCGGGGCGGACATGCAGGTGGCCCTGATCAATGATGGCCCGGTGACGTTCTGGCTTGAGACACGTCGGTCAGTGTGAATGCCGTGGCGAATCGAATGCGCTAATTCCGCATCTGGCCAGATTGTGGGTGTCAAGTCATGGGCGGAGGGTGTATGCTCCGGCGCTTTTGCGGGAGATATGTGGGTGTCCAATCGCCGAGCGCAGGTAAAGCGAAGCACGCTGGAAACCGAGATAGCGGTGGAACTGCTCCTGGACGGGCAGGGTAATGGCAAGTTCCAGACCGGGGTGCCGTTTCTCGAACATATGCTGGATCAGATCTCCAGGCACGGCCTGTTTGATCTGGATATCGCGTGCAAGGGTGACACTCATATAGATGATCACCACACGGTCGAAGATATCGGCATCACCCTGGGAGACGCCTTTGCGCAGGCGCTGGGTGATCGCAAGGGTATCGTTCGTTACGGACATGCCTATGTCCCGCTGGATGAATCGCTTTCACGCGTTGTCATCGATTTTTCAGGGCGTCCGGGTCTGCATTTTCATGCTGATTTCAAGCGTGCGAAAGTGGGCAACTTCGATGTGGATCTGACATCCGAGTTCTTCCAGGGCTTTGCCAATCATGCCCGAGCAACCATTCATATGGATGTCTTGCGTGGTGTCAACGATCACCACAAGATCGAAACTCTGTTCAAGGCCTTCGGAAGAGCGCTGCGAATGGCATGTTCGATTGACGAGCGAGCGGCCGATACAATGCCCTCGACAAAGGGAACCCTGTAGGTTGCCCTTCGATGAATCTTGATCGACTTCAGCCGACGTCCGGGAACCTTGATAGAAATTGAGCATGGAAATGCAAAGAATCGCCGTCATCGACTATGGCATGGGCAACCTGCGATCGGTGTCCAAAGCCATAGAGCACGTCGCCGAGAACGCTGAGGTCGTTGTCAGCTCTGATGCAGCCGTTATTGAATCGGCTGATCGTGTCGTCTGTCCGGGGCAGGGTGCTGCCAAGGATTGCATGGCGGCACTGCAGCACAGCGGCCTGTCGCAGACGATCCTGAACATCGCGGGTACCCGGCCCTTTCTCGGCATTTGCATGGGGTATCAGGTTCTGTTGACGCATAGCGAGGAAAACGGCGGTGTGGCGTGTCTGAACGTTGTGCCGGGGGAAGTAACCCGTTTCGCGGAGCCATTGCAAGACGCTGGTTCGCGATTGAAAGTCCCGCATATGGGGTGGAGCGAAGTCCGCCACGCTCGGGAGCATGCGCTCTGGGCCGGTATCGAGAATGCCAGCCGTTTCTACTTTGCTCACAGTTACTATTGTGTGCCGGAAGACATCGGTGCGGTGGCAGGCACATGCCACTACGGTCATGACATCGCGGTAGCGGTAGCTGCGCCCAATCTGTTTGCCTGCCAGTTCCATCCGGAGAAGAGCGCCAGAGATGGCTTGCAGTTGCTGAAGAATTTTGCCAGCTGGGACGGACGCTAGTCGCGAGAATGTTCGATAGCCAGCTGAATGCCCGTTGCTGGCTGGACATGGGTGTCTGATCTCTACCTCTGATCTCTGCCACAGCAAGGCATCCACGGGTGCGATGTCTCCTGGCAAGACAGGGAAAGACAAGACACCCACATCAATCAACAAGACAATGGACCCGGTACGATGCTGATCATTCCAGCCATAGATATCAAAGACGGTAAATGCGTGCGATTACGGCAAGGACGCATGGATGACGACACGGTGTTCGACGAGAATCCAGTGGACGTTGCCAGGCGCTGGCTCGATGAAGGCGCGCGCCGCATCCATCTGGTGGATCTGGATGGAGCATTTGCAGGGGAGCCCCGAAATGCGGCCGTGGTGGGGGAGATCTGCAAGGCCTGCGGTCAGGTACCTGTACAGATCGGTGGCGGTATTCGTTCGATGGAGATAGCCAGCGCCTATCTCGATGTGGGTGTCCAGTACCTGATCATCGGAACGCTGGCAGTGAAGCAGCCGGAATTCGTTGACGAGCTTTGTCGGCATTTCCCCGGCCATGTGATTGTCGGTCTGGATGCCAATAACGGTTTCGTGGCGACGGAAGGCTGGGCGGAGGCTTCCAGTGTCACTGCAGTGTCTCTGGCTCAGCGCTTCGAAGATGTGGGTGTCTGCTCGATCGTGTATACCGATATCAGTCGTGATGGCATGATGCAGGGCGTGAACACGGAAGCGACTGCGGCTCTTGCGGATGCTGTGAACATCCCGATCATCGCCTCGGGTGGGGTGACCGATATCAACGATATCGAAGCACTGGGTCGGCAGCGGCATCGGGGTATCGAAGGGGCGATCGTGGGAAGAGCCTTGTACGAGAAAACCATTGATCTGGCTACCGCCCAGGCGCTGGCCGACACTTATGCTGCGGGCAATCCGGAGAGCTGATCATGGGGCTGGCAAAACGAATCATTCCCTGCCTGGATGTAGATGCCGGACGCGTGGTCAAGGGCGTCAAGTTTCTTGACATTCGCGACGCGGGCGATCCAGTCAATGTTGCACGAGGCTATAACGAGGCAGGCGCGGACGAGATCACCTTCCTCGACATCACGGCCAGCTCGGATAACCGGGATACCATTGTTCATGTGGTGGAGGAGGTGGCTTCAGAGGTGTTCATTCCTCTGACAGTCGGTGGGGGAATACGCGCAGTCTCCGATGTGCGCCGCTTGCTGAACGCAGGCGCAGACAAGGTTGGTATCAATACGGCAGCTGTGCACCGTCCGGACCTGGTGCGCGAGGCCACTGACAAGGTCGGTGCCCAGTGTATTGTTGTCGCTCTGGATGCAAAGTCGGTCAGCGCCCCGGGTGAGCCGCCGCGCTGGGAGATCTTCACGCACGGAGGCAGAACCCCGACGGGTCTCGATGCCATCGAGTGGGCAGTCAAGATGGCGGAATATGGCGCCGGTGAACTGTTGCTGACCAGCATGGACCGGGATGGAACGAAGATCGGTTTCGATCTGGCATTGACCCGTGCGATATCCGATGCAGTCGAGATACCGGTCATCGCTTCGGGGGGTGTCGGAAATCTGGATCATCTGTCCGCAGGTGTTCTTGAGGGTGGCGCAGATGCTGTTCTGGCGGCCAGCATATTTCACTTCGGTGAATACACGATTGCCGAAGCAAAGGCACATATGGCGGCGCAGGGTATCGAGGTACGCGCTTGAATTTCATTGTTCGGGTTTGTCCCGGATCGGCCGAACTCGGCATGGGCAGCGCCCGGGGTTCGGTCCACCAGTCATTGAGTTCCATCCAAACTGATTGAAAAACGATGATCGAAGCCATTTCCTTCAACGACGCTGGATTGATTCCCGCCATTGCCCAGGATGCCAGTACCGGTCAGGTTCTGATGGTCGCCTGGATGAATGAGGAGGCACTGCTCGAAACGATCAGCTCGAAGAAAGCGGTCTACTTCTCACGTTCGCGCCAGCGTTTGTGGCGCAAGGGCGAGGAGTCGGGGCATGTACAACAGGTCGAGGATATCCACCTGGACTGCGACGGTGATGTCATTCTGCTCAAGGTTGTTCAAATTGGTGGGATTGCCTGCCACACCGGTCGGGAACACTGCTTTTTTCGACGACTTGATGACGAGGGAGAATGGCAAGACTGCGAACCTGTGCTGAAGTCGCCGGAGGACATCTACCAACTCTCGGATGATTGAGCGGGTGGATTGGTAGCTCGGCAGTAATCGTTCGAACTTCAGGGAGAATGCAGGCGTACCGCAAGCTGGTCAGAGTGCCGCAGCGACCGGAGATGCCGGGAAATGGTCGCTCGATCACCGCCGATCACCGGCTGCCGGGCGCAGTGATGTGGATGGTCCGGGCTTCGTTCCGCGCCTCTCAGGTGATCCCGGAATGCTCTGCAAGAGTCGCTGCCATCGGTTCGACTTGTCGTGAGATAATAGGCAGCCCGGGTGTCGGCAGCACCCTGCACGGATGAACGTTCGGGTCAACCGGTCGGCGCTGCCTTGGCAGGTATGAATAATTATTGGGCACGGAACACATGTAGGATGCCTCAGTGCGGATACACTATGCATCCATGGATCATCCGCGAGACACAGGTATGAGCGACATTCTTGAGCGATTGGGCGCTCAGATTGATGCCCGAAGACAGAGCGATGCGGCAGAATCCTACACCGCAAGCTTGTTTGCGGGCGGTGATGACGCCATATTGAAGAAAGTGGGTGAAGAAGCTGTCGAATTCATTCTCGCGGCCAAGGGAGACAAACCGGAACATCTGGTGTCTGAAGCTGCCGATGTATGGTTTCACATGCTGGTCATGCTGAGTGCCAAGGGGCTGGGACCAGAGGATATTTTGAACGAACTACAGCGTCGCGAAGGGGTCTCGGGTCATGCCGAAAAGGCCTCACGCGCCAGTAAATAGCTAATCTAGAGAAAACTTATGGGTATGCCAAGCGTTCCTCAACTGTTGATCATTCTGGTCATCGTCGTGTTGATTTTCGGTGCCAAGCGTCTAAAGAATCTTGGTGGAGACCTCGGTTCGGCAGTCAAGGGCTTCAAGCAGGCTGTCAAGGACGAGGAGTCGACTCCGACGGAGAAGCTGGAAGATGGCACCAAACCGGCCGATGAGCCCGTCATGCAGAAGACCGATGATCAGAAATCTGTCTGATTCAGGCTATGCAACTTTTGGATAGATAGCACGTGTTTGACGTTGGATTTACAGAAATTCTACTGATTGGCATCGTGTCTCTGGTCGTGATCGGACCCGAGAGGCTGCCGGCTGTGGCAAAAACGGCAGGTCAGTGGATTGGCAAGTTGCAGCGCTTCGTGCGCGGCGTCAAGACCGATCTTGCCTCCGAACTGGAAACTGGCGATCTGAAGAAGCTCATTGGTGATCAGCGTGAACAGATCAACGAGCTCAAGAACATGGTCAATACGGCGAAAAAGGATTTCGAAAGCAGCACGCGAGATGTGGTGAAAGGCGCAAGGAAGAGTCTGGGAGAGCTGGAGACCAGCGTCAAGGAACTGGACGCGGCCCCTGTCGGCAGTGATGACGAGAACGATGGTATAGACAGCTTGGCCAAGAGCGCCGCCCCCAATCAAACCGACGACTCTGTAGTGAGCAAGGATGAATTTGCCCGCATGTCAGGTCACACGGGAAGCACAGATCAGGCAACAGGCACAGAGAAGAATACTGTTGCCGCAGGCAACTCCGGTCCGCATTCGACTCCCGATCCGCAAGCCTCGACATCGAGCATCAGACCGGCTGTCACGACCGACGACAAGCCTGTCGAGTCCGGCCCAACCACCCCACCCGAGAACTCTGGTGGACATCAGACACCCACATTGCGCTCCGAGACCTCAATCCCGAAAGACGATACGGCAGCCCCGAATCGCACCGGGACAGAGTCCGGTAGTTGATTGAAAACGCATTGTCAGACTGGTAGCGCACCCAATTCATGGCCACGTCAGATTCAGCCGTAGATCAAGAACAAGGCTTCCTGTCGCATCTCGTCGAGTTGCGGGACAGGTTGTTGAAGATGTTGCTTTCCGTCGGACTGCTGTTCCTGTGCCTCTTCTGGTTCTCCGACAGGATTTATACGGCGCTGGCTGCGCCATTGCTCAAGCATCTACCAGACAGCCAGATGATTGCAATCGATGTGGCTGCACCATTTTTCATCCCTTTCAAGCTCACGCTGATGCTCTGCGTGTTTCTCGCAGTGCCGTACCTGCTGTATCAGATCTGGTCTTTCATTGCCCCCGGTCTCTACTCTCATGAGAAGAAACTGGTCGTACCGTTGCTGGTCTCGAGTACGGGCCTGTTTTATCTGGGCGTCAGTTTCGCCTATTTCGTCGTGTTCCCGCTCGTCTTCGGATTCTTCACCAGCGTAGCGCCTGAGGGTGTCACGGTGAGTACCGATATCGGTCGATACCTGGACTTTGTCATCACGCTGTTCTTCGCATTCGGAATCGCCTTCGAAGTGCCGGTTGCGACGGTTCTGGTCGTCGCAGTTGGTATCACGACGCCGGACAATCTGGTCAAGATTCGGCCCTATGTCTTTGTCGGAGCGTTCATTATCGGCATGTTCCTGACGCCGCCTGACATGATCTCCCAGACATTGCTCGCCATTCCCATGTGGCTGTTGTACGAGGTCGGGATCATCTTCTCGCGCACCTACAAGCAGCGCATCACCGATGCCGGTCTGGAGCGCGAACGCCGTTACAATGAAGACGACTCATCTGCGCCAGCAGACACCCATAAACCGGATACTTCCACAACTGCCACGGGTTCCAGCACTGCTGCCCCATCAGACACCCATGAATCATCAGCAGCAGATCACCTGGATGCTTCTCAGGTACAAGAACCGGATTCCCAGGGGCGGTATCGCAACAGTCTGACGGACTCGTCTGATGACGATCCAAAGAAATGATGCGCACGGCATGCGCCTGCAATCTTGTTTTCGGTGAATGACTGTTCAAGTATCTGACAGGCGGTTCACTGGCGATATGGGTGTCCAATCTGGAAGCCCATTCATGATATGGATGTCCAGTCTGCTTGATTGACCAGGTAGATGCTGCCTTGATTGCAACGCAGATCTGTTTGCCAAGTGAAGTTCACGTCGTTTTCCAACCCTCAGAGGATTTGTCAGCTCATGACCGACTACAAGCAACCACCACGCAGACGCGTCTTGTTGATGATCATGGACGGCATCGGTGTCAATCCTTCAAAACTCGACAATGCCGTTGCATTGGCGAAGACGCCAAACCTCGATCGGCTTTACTCCCGTCATCCAACTTGTCTGCTGGAGGCGTCTGGGCGTGCTGTCGGGTTGCCGGAAGGGCAGATGGGGAATTCCGAGGTAGGTCATCTATCGCTGGGTGCGGGGACCGTGCTGCGACAGGATCTGGTCAAGATAGGCGATGCAATTGACGATGACAGTTTTTCCCAGAACCCTGCCGTTACCGGTGCGCTTTCAAGAGCGGCAGAGAAAAGTGGGGAACTGCATCTGGTTGGACTCGTATCCGATGGAGGGGTGCACAGCCATACTGATCATCTGATTGCGCTGATCCAGTTGTGTGCCAGTCGTCAAATTCTGCCGATATTGCATGTGATCACGGATGGGCGCGATACAGCTCCTTCCAGTGCACGCCAATTCCTGAGCAAGGTGCTGCCGGTGCTCGAAGAAGCCAAGGGGCACGTTGCAACCGTATCCGGACGTTATTTCGCCATGGACCGAGACAAGCGATGGGATCGGGTGGAGCAGGCTTGGCAGGCAATGGTGATGGGTAAGGGGCGAAAGGCTTCTTCGACCGACGAAGCAATTCAGCTGGCCTATGATGCAGGCGAGACTGATGAATTCGTTTCCCCCACGGTATTGGACATCCATAAGCCGATGGATGCCGAAACCGAAGTCTTCTTTTTCAATTTCCGCAACGATCGCCCACGGGAACTGAGTGAAGCCCTTGGTCTGGATGAGTTCAACGATTTTGACCGCGGTAGTTTTACACCGGTAACCCTTACGACCATGACTCGTTACGAAAGCTCTTATCCGTTCGCTTGCGCCTTTACGCGTGACGAACCAGGGAAGACGCTGGGGCAGGTCGTATCAGACGCGGGTATCAAACAGATTCGTTCGGCAGAGACTGAGAAGTATCCGCACGTCACCTTTTTCTTCAACGGTGGCCAGGATGAGCCGCTTGCCAATGAGGAACGGCTGTTGGTCAATTCGCCGAAAGTCGCAACCTACGACTTGCAACCGGAAATGAGCGCTGAAGAGGTTACCGAAGGCATACTTCGAGCGCTAGAGGATCAGACTGCTGGCTTGATCGTTGTCAACCTGGCAAATGGCGATATGGTTGGCCACACAGGCATTCCAGAAGCAGTAATTCGGGCGGTGGAGACCGTGGATACCATGGTCGGTCGTATGTGGGAAACCGCTGTCGAAAACGAGTACTCCATTGTTCTGACTGCAGATCACGGCAATGCCGATATGTTGGTCGATCCCGTTAGTGGCGAGCCCCATACTCAGCACACGACGTTTCCAGTGGCATGTACCATTCATGATACCGTTTCGTGGGAGCTGGGTAACGGCAATGGCCTGCCATCCATCGCGCCAACGATTCTGCAGTTGATGGGGCTTGCTCAACCTGATTCGATGAAAGGCACGTCTCTACTCTTGCGACCTTGTAGCTGAACAACTTGCAGAACGCATAGTGGCTCCGGAGGAGGCTCTTCTGGGCCTCAATGTCATTGAGAAGCCACCTGGGATTCGTCAAAGAAACTCTGGCAGTGCTGTTGTCCCCAGGCTCCTTTTTGTCCGAGTATTCTGCAGGCGTTCTTCAAGGAATCGCTGCACCCGACCAGCACATGAAAGTGTTTCTTGAAACAGATCTCGAGGTCCTGCCAGGCAGATTTGCTGATTCCCAGCCTTTCCAGGACAGGCTGGGCATGAGTGTTCAGAGTGCCTTTCTTGTCTGGACGATCATGTCGAGCTGCTATATCAACCAGTTCAAGATATTCAAGGGTATTGAAAGGTAGTGTGATACTCGCCGTGTGTTCTGCATGAGCATCGATGTGCATCAATCCGGAATGAAGTGCTTGTGGTGCTGCGTTGTCGGGTGCTACGGCCGCCGCTCGTTGATGGAGAGAGGTGAATGGGTCGGACTCCGGAAATTTTCCCAGGTTGGCACGCAAGGGATTGAGGTCAACGTAAGTCATGCATGCCACAAGGGCACGTGCATCGAGTAAAGCCTGGCTGTGAAAGCGACCTTCCCAGAAGCGTCCTTTGCAACCGTCTTCCTTGTTGGCCTGGCGAGCGAGTGGTTCCTTGACGCAACGCATGAACCAGCTGATATCGGTCAGTGCCAAACGCCAGCGGCCGATACTGTGTGACAGTATTTTCTGTTCTTCAATGCTAAGTGCTTCCTGGGCCAGAAATCGTTGACTGAGTTCTGTGCCCTTGAAAACCTGGTGCCATCGCTGGATGATCTCGGTGTCTGACCATTTTTCAGCCTGACCGCGTTCCACTTTCAGCACGACGTGGAAATGATTTTCCATGATGGCGAAGGCTGCCAGTTTGATGGAAAAAACGGTTGCCAGTTTCAGTAACCGAGCTTTCAGCCAGCATCTTCTGTGGGTCAAGTCTTCTCCGGTTTCCCTGTTCACGCCGCATAGATAGGCGCCACGAACGCATCTGCTCGTACAGTGAAAATAGGGAGTGACCTGGAGGGTGGCCTCAAGCTTCCTTGCAGTAGCCATCTGAGCATTCCGTTGCGCAGTAGGGCGTTCAACCTTAGCGCCAGCAAGCTGTCGCGTCAATAACCTTGATCAAATCCATCGAGAATTCCCGAGTAGACCGGACATCCATATTTTTATGGAAGCAGACTGGACATCCATATTCCTGTTGGACGTTCTGAGAAACAGGGGTAACAGGCCCGGTGGGTGTCTTCTATAGATTTGTAAGAATTCATCAGACACCCACATCAAGCGGATCGCAGGATCAACTTTACGCTTCGGCCTTTTGCTCCAGTGCTTCCCAACGTGAATAGGCCTCATCAAGTCGAGACTGCAGATCTTGAGCTTCCTTGATTGCGTTGTCCGCAGCGACCTTGTCTGAATAGAAATCGGATTTGTTCATTTCCTGGTGCAGCGACGACAGCTCGGTTTCCAGTTTGCTGATATGTGCGGGCAATTGCTGCAGTTCCTTCGACTCGGTAAAAGTCAATTTGCTCTTCTGCTTGGATTTGACGCTTTTTGTCTGTTTGGAAGCATTTGTGACACCTGCTTTCTGGTCCTTGTTTGTGGGTGTCTGGTTGAGTTCAGACTCGAATACAGGTTTCAACGTCTTGGAGGTGAGTCGCTCGCGTTCGAAATCCTCATATCCACCGGCGACGTCGATGAAGTTGCCGTTGCCCTGATAAACGAAGCTTCGGGTAACGACGTTCTCGAGAAGTTGCCTATCGTGGCTGATCAGAATTACAGTTCCCTTGTAATCCGCAAGCAGCGCTTCCAATAATTCCAGCGTTTCAATGTCCAGATCATTGCTCGGCTCGTCGAGAATCATCAGGTTAGACGGCTTGAGGAAGAGCTTGGCCAGCATGAGCCTCCCGGTTTCGCCCCCAGAGAGCGCTGTTATCGGCGCGCGAGCTCTGGATGGTTCGAACAGAAAGTCCTGCATGTAGCTCATGATGTGGCGGGGGGTGCCGTTGACTTCCACAGTGTCACGGCCTCCGCTGACATTGTCTGCTGCAGACAATTGGGTGTCCAGAGTTGCACGGAGCTGGTCGTAGTATGCGACTTCGAGTTGGGTACCTCTGTTCACGGTGCCGGATGTGGGTGTCAGCTCACCGACCAGAAGTTTGACCAAGGTTGATTTCCCGCAGCCATTCGGACCGATGATGCCGACACGATCGTCACGCATGATGACAGTCGAAAGACGATTGATGATTTCCCTGTCACCATGCGAAAAGCTCATGGAGTCGGTTTCGAAGATGATTTTTCCGGAGTTGTCCGCCTGATTGACAGACATTCTGGCCTGCCCGACAACTTTTCTTCGAGCTGCCTGTTGTTCTCTGAGTTTCTTGAGGGCGCGAACCCTGCCTTCATTTCTGGTTCGACGAGCCTTGATTCCCTGGCGTATCCAGACTTCCTCCTGGGCCAGTTTCTTGTCGAACAAGGCGTTCTGCTGCGCCTCGACTTCCAGCATTTTCTGTTTGTTGATGCGATATTCGGCAAAACCGCTAGGCCACTCCGTAAGGTTGCCTCGATCGATTTCACAGATATGGTTGGCCACGGAATCCAGAAACTTTCTGTCGTGAGTGACGAAAATCAGCGCGCAATTGAGCGTCGCAAGATATTTTTCCAGCCAGGCGACTGCTCCGATATCCAGATGGTTGGTAGGTTCGTCAAGCAGAAGGATATCCGGCTCACTGACAAGTGCTCGGGCAAGAACGACACGACGTTTCATTCCTCCCGATAGGCTCGACACCTCGATTTCCGGACTGATCTGCATCTTGGATAGAGTTTGTTCCACCTTCTGTACCAGTGACCATCCGTCGGAGGCGTCTATCTGATCCTGAAGGAGGGCAAGATAATCAATAAGTGGTTTTCCTGTCTCCGATAGCTCTTCTCCCAGTCCCAGTCTCTGAGATTCCTTGTGATATTCGGCGATCACTTGTCCGACTTTGCTGAGTCCCGAAGCCACGACTTCATAAGCGGTACCTTCGAAATCTACGGGAACTGCCTGTGGCAGGTATGCCGTCTTGAGTCCGGTGGAAGCGATGATGTCGCCTGTGTCAGGAACTATTTCGCCAGCGATGATCTTGAGTAGGGTCGATTTACCTTCACCATTTCGTCCGACCAGAGCCATTCGAGCACCGCTATCGATCGTCAGGTTTACCTTGTCCAGGACAGTCGTAGGACCAAAGGCGATAGAGGCGTTTTGAACGCGAATCAGGGGCATATTGGGAATGTGATGATCAGATAGGTGCTCTGTTGCGAAGGCACCGTAAATAAAATTCGGGAGCAAGGATCAGGACGGATGCTGATGGATGTCCCGTTGCTCGCTACTCAGCTACATGTCGGCGAATGACGGCATGGTCGGCAAGTGTAGCAAGACCTATGAGCATCCACTGCGGCCCTGTAGTAGCAGACACCCATATTTTTCTCGAAACCGCGATGTGCAAGCTGGCAGGCTGGGCATTGGCGAGCGTGGTCAGCTGCCATGCACTCGCTCAAATGCGGGAATATTTTTCAGTGCGAGGCTTCTCGTCGTGTGCACGGATAGCAATGTCACACCGGGTCAGAAGAAGCTTTTCTCAACTAATTGCCTATCGCCTGGGAGGTCCTAGCTCGCTTTACGATGTTCTTCAGGCTGATCTTGAATGACACCGGATTCATGGGTGTCTTCTGACTCTCCTGATGCCGGTGAGATCCCATCCTGTAGCCACCAGGGCAATGGGGCTGCTGCAAGGTCAAGATAGAAGGTGATGTAGAACAACCCGAAATCATCCTTGGGTTTTTGCCCTGGAAACAGTTGAAAGTTGAAATCGGTGTTGGTCAGGGTGGGGATTCGTGTCCATAGCGATGAATGCTCACGGGGTCCACCTGCCAGACAGATGTGTACAACATATTGATTTTTCGAAGAATAGCCGACTGCACGAAAGTACGGAGAGTCGAAATGGCTGAGGATCGTGGATTGTCCGCCGTGCTGAAGCTTGCAGGCATGAGCACAGATCGGTTGGGTGTCTTGTAGTGTATTGATGAGTATTCTGTTCGGGAGGACCACCACGCGCTTGGATCTGGGTGTCGCATAGGCAGCCATGCGAATCAAATCACCCATGGGTATGGGCTCGCTCTCTGGCGACAGGGTGTGGGGTTTGGATAGTGTTCGAGCAGCCCCCGGCAGGCCCGTTTGCTTGAGCAAAAGGCTCAAGCCCAACGCGATCATTGGCGGTTTTCGATCGCGTTGCTCGCTGAGTGGTTGAACGGTACGGTTTCGGCGATCGTTGCCTAGTTTGAAGCCGTTTTCCCGGGCAAATGTTCGGATGTAGCGGGTGCTGCGAGCATGCATCGGCGCTGTTTCCAGCGGAAGGTAGAGTACGGGAGCGGCAGTTGCGTTGTGACACGTCAGCGGTGTTCGCAGACGCGAGTCCTGAGCACCGTTGGACATGCGAATGACATCGGCCAGTGGCTGAACCCAGGTACGGTTCGCTCTGCTACCCGACACGCACTGATCAGTATTGGCGTGGTGGTCGGTATCTTCAGCTTCGGCGGTACTCGTCATCTTGTTCAACCCCGTTTGCCACGGACCTTCAAACGACGTATCGAGTTGGGCCCTTTGCCTGGACAGGCCTGTCAGGCCATGACTGATATGTCGGGGAAGAAGCGAATTTCGGGCCAGACTCCAGATGAGCGCTCCGGAGGTTTACGCTGACAGCCATGTGTCAAACGGGCACTGCATTGCAGCTCGGCTGCTCGGGCAGATGTTGACATGACGGCCCTACAGATTTATCTCACTCGACGGCAGCCCATTCGTCTGTGGTAAAAGTCTTGATAGTCAACGCATGGATTGCGCCTGACTTGATATGCTCATCGAGCACTGCATAAACCAGTTTGTGTCTTTTGACCGTCGACAAACCTTCGAAAGCATCGCTGACCACGCGAGCTTCGAATTTACTGCCATCGCCCGTGATTTCTGCCTTGGAGCCGGCAATCGACTTTTCGACCAAGTCACTGAAGTAGTCCATCCGCATAGTGTTCACCTCTGTTGAGGCGCGCAGTATAGCGCGGGAAATGCGGGCAAAAAAAAGGGCCCGACAAGCGGGCCCGACTTGGGGGTGAGAACGTGACGCCAACTGTTGATTGGGACACGTGCGAAGACTTTAGTAGTTACATTAAAATAGTCAAATAAACGCATGAAATAACTGGTAATAATGTGATCGGTTCGACGGATTGTTGACGGTCAGGCAGGATTTTCGAAGAAAACGTAGGAAGTAGAGTAGTCGCTAAATTCGAAGTAGACTTTCTTCTCACCATTGTCTACCTCGCCATTGAGGTTGGCATCCAGGATTCCGTAACCGAAGCGGTAAGGTCTATCCGTACCATCCGTTGTGCCAGCGGCGGTTGAAAGCTTGTCGATTTTCATGAAGCGCTTGACCAACTTGTCGCCCGCATAGATTTCTATGATGCCATCCGTGCCCGTCCAGTTCTGGATAGAGCGGCCAATCTTGTTCTGGGACTCCTGTGTGCAGGCTGCAAGTGATGTGACCGTAGCCAAAGCAATTGCCGTACGCCGATAACCGTTCATGTTCTCGAGTTCCTGTTCCGTGTTCGTGATTTGTCTGACAACGACCATGTCTCCTCAACAGTAGACACCCATCTATACGCTATGGCCATCCACTGCGCGCTCCAACTCCCTGGGATGCTTTGATATGAAGTTTCTCGATTTCCTCGGGGCTCGGGTCGGCAAATTTGATGGTAGACAGAGGATAATGGGTGTCTGAAACCTTTCGACTGCGAAGATGATTACTGATATGCCCGAAAAGCGCTATGGAATTATGGTGCAGATTCCTGAGAATGACCCGATGAGTGCACCGCATCTCCTGGGGGAGAACTGGTCCAGAACTCGTTGGTATGACACTGAAGCAGCACGTGATCTGGCATTTGATGACATGCTCAGTCAGCCGCGCAACTATCGGATCGGCGACATTCCGTCAATTCGATTGAGCAAGATTGCGTCGGACGATTGAATCAGAAACTCGTTTCTTGCGTGCAATTCAGGGTGAAAGGTCAATCAACTTCACGTTTCGGGTAATCGTCGAATAGCAAACTAGCGCCATTGTGGCTCAGGTTTCTGTGGGTGTCTGGTTTCTTGATGCTCCGCATGATCTGGGTGTCTGATGTGTGTTGCTCCGGAAAGCGTGGAGGGGCCAGTGCGCGGATGGATGGGCAGGCAAAGTGGCGGATGCCCAGTGTTGGCATCGGTGGGAGCGTGCGACCGGCCAGCAATTCACTCAATTGTTCCAATCCGGGATTGTGAGCAATGACCATGAGGTGCTGCACGTCTTCGGGTATCTCTGCCATGACATCCAGTAGAATTTCGGGTTCCGCCATGTAAAGGTCGTCAACCAGCCGATATTGCTCGGGCGAAAGATTGAATGCTCGTTGCAAGTAGGCAGAGGTTTCCTGTGCTCGTCTGGCTGAGCTGACCAGCATCAGATCCGGGATGCACTGGCGTGAAACCAGGCGCTTCGCCATGACTGGTCCATCGCTGTTGCCCCTGTCGTTCAAGGGGCGATCGAAATCGGATTGTCCCTGATTCTTCCAGCTTGATTTTGCATGGCGCACAAGCGTCACATACTGACTCATTTTCGGACCCTGCCATTTCTTGAATGCTGTTCAAGAAGATTGTAGCCTTGAATGCATGATCACACCGTTTCAGGGGAAGTGGGTCGGTAACCTGTTAACGGTTCATTCCTCGACGATGAGCTTTCCATCAATCGTGCGCAGATACCCCGTGCCTTCACTGGTAATGACCTTGTACCAGTCATTGACTTCGCGATCGAGCTCGAAAACGGTGCCGGGAGCGACTCGCATCATCAGTCTGGAGTAGCTTGCCGGTTGCTGATAGACCCCTTTGGGGTAATAGGTGCCGATTACCTTTATTCTGGGTGGGTTTACGCCTTGGGTTTGCGTCGTGCCAATATCCGATTCATCCAAGCGTTCCATCTGAAACGTACGATTGGTCGTGACTGGCACGACTTTGACATCAATTGCATCGGCTTCGGTATCACGGGCCCTCTGAAGTGCCAGAGAACCTGTTTTGACATTGGTGCTGGCGTTGGCGTTGATGGCCAGATCCGTCGCATTGTCCCTGATGCTGTCCTGTCGAGGGATCATGGACGGCGGAATGGTGATGGAGTCACCGATTCGGAGGGTTCTTGGATCGGTTATGTCGTTATAGGCTGCGATGGCTTCCCACTGGCTTACCTTGCCGGTGTATTTGAGCGCAATGTCGCTGAGCCGGTCGCCTGGTGCGATGATATGGCGGATTTCGCTGGGTGTTGAGTCATCGAGCGTGCTCGCCTCCTGCTGGGCAAACGGAGTCGCACATCCAGCACAGATGGACGCTGCGAAGCAAACTACGATGGATAAACAGCTGTTTTTCTGCATCTTGTCCCAGTCGTGTCTCATTGCCTGATCCATGCCCGTGGAAGGGGCCTGAGTCTCCTCAATTGAAGACTGTGCCCGATTTTACCGATGCCGGCATGAACAATCTTCAATCAGATTGTCGGCAGATGCCACTATCTCTATTGGGAACCAATGCGAAAATCAGCAAAAAGCTTCGAGATCAGACACCCACATGGAGATCAATGATAGACAAATGGCTATCAGGCAAGCTTCAAGGCGTCAGGATCGATCACAGGCGCCAACAATTTTCTAGAGCCTGATTGCCATGAGAATGTGGGTGTCCAGTCTCGTCCCGTCTGGCTTCTCTGTTGATTGACGCGGGGTCAGCTGCAACGCAGTGCAAGCTTCATGTGAGACAGATTAGCCAAACGCCGAACATGCCAGATAACTTGTGGGCTGTGCAGTGCCTGCCTATTTGATGTCGCGCTGGTGCACGTAACCCAGGCCCTTGTCTGTCTTCACTTGATACCAGCTGCCCATCGCCTTGGAAACCTGAAGGGTCGTGCCAGGAGAGACACGCATGAGCAGGCTGGAGGAGAAATCTGCCTCATTGTAGACAGCCTTCGGATAGTAGGTGCCGCTGACCATGATCTGAGCCGGTGACTGAGTGTTCTTGTCCGTTGCGATAGCGGCTGCAGATTCGTTTACTGGTTCAGGCAGAGCAGGAGCGGGGGATTTGCTGGATTTGAACGTCGCCTCGACAATCTTGATCGGTTGAGTCTCATCGAGCATATTGCTTGATTCGTTCAGAATATCCAGACGGTTGTCAGTGGTAGTCGACTCATTGGATTTCCGAGCAGCCGCAGAAGCGGTCGTGATAACGGTAATAGCCAATTCCTCTTCATCTGCTTCGGGGGATTGCTGTTCCGCCAGTTGCGTCGTGGCTTGTGTAGGTTTCTGCTCAGGTACTGGCACGGACAGTCGCGCGTTGTCTGGTTCGATTTGCGGGTCGGATTGCGCGGCGTCCAGCTCCGGTTTGACGAGACTCTCTGGCACGTAAATCGTCTGACCGGTTCTTACATAGGATGCTTGCTTGTCGGAGAAGTTGTTTTCTCCGGCAATGGCTTTCCAATTGGTGGCGTCCCCGGTTATGCGTTTCGCAAAGTCCCACAGTGTCTCACCCGGATTCACCTTGAAAGGTTTGCCGTTGATTTGCTGGCTTGCGAGCAGATCGGCCGATTCGGTTAGCGCCTCTGGTGCCGGTTGGTCGCTGGATTCCGTGAGGTTCTGCGTATTGACGTAAAGATCTGCAGCGGCTTGCTGGTTTTCGTCCACGTCAGCTTGAAGTTCGTAGTTCGGCTTCACCATGTCGGCGGGGATGATCAGCTCCTGGCCGGGGAATACGGAGGCGCCAGGTCCCAGATTGTTGGTGTCCGCCAGGATATGCCAGTTGTTCGCATCGCCAGTGGTCTTCTTCGCGATGTCCCAGAGGGTTTCGCTGACTGCGACTTCGTGAATCAGGTCCTGGCTCGGTACTGTCTGGTCGACAGCCACTTCGTTGAGCTGAACGTCTGTGGGTGTCTGTTCAAGTGCCGTGGTGGCCGAGACGGTGGTGTCGACTTGTCCAGTTTCAATGGGTGTCTGAATCTGATCGGTCTGGCCAGTGTTCACTTGAGCTGCGTTCACCTCGGTGTTCATGGGTGTCTGCTGATCCTGGCCGGTCGGTATGGCACTGCGTATCACGATAGGCCGAACGACTGTGTCCCTAGACGTGTTGGACTCTTCGTCGAGCAAGGCAACATCCTCCGCATCCATCAGCAGACCTTCGTCCGCGACAGATTCACCGTCATCGTCACTGAATCCCAGTAGATACGTCGTCTTGTTCCAGACACGTCCACTGACGTCCGCAGTCGTGCGACCCGCCTTCGCAATGCCTTCCCCGACGCGACTCAGATCGTAGTCACCGATGCGTGGAGTGCTGGAGCATGCGCTCAGAGACAGGACCGCTGCAGCGATCAAGCTTTTCTTGAACAGAACAGAGTTGCTTTTGGACATGAATTCTCTCACCGGCGGACTTTCGATTATCAGATAGATGTTCATCGCAAGTCTGATTTTCGCGTTTATTTGCAGACAGGTGTCAGCTTACCGACGAACATGACACTAAATTAAATAGTCGGTAGATCAAGGTCCGTCAATGCGAAATGGCTCAATTGCAACGACTTGAGGTTTCTGCCAACTTTAATTTCATAATTGAGAAGCACATCTCATGCCGTGAAAAAGATGTTCTTGATGACATTTGATGCTCAAACATTGCTTTAGCCAGAGGGAGCCAGAGGGAGCCAGAGGGAGCCAGAGGGAGCCAGAGGGAGCCAGAGGGAGCCAGAGGGAGCCAGAGGGAGCCAGAG
>NZ_JBQYLE010000004.1:348488-348899 GCF_052681095.1 Granulosicoccus sp. 3-233 | reverse complement strand
GAGGGAGCCAGGGAGCCAGGGAGCTGTGTATTTCAGTGATCGTGGCCGGCTGTTTTGGTCATCGTGACCGCTTTGCAGCTGCCCTCGATACTGGAGGTGTGGTTCGACTTCGATCGGTCACCATCAGTTGAAATTGTCGGTCACGATCAGCCGAAACAGGCGGTCGCGATGAATCGAAATGACCGGTCACGGTACGCTGAATTACACAGTAGTCACAGTAGTCACAGTAGTCACAGTAGTCACAGTAGTCACAGTAGTCACAGTAGTCACAGTAGTCACAGAGTCACAGAGTCACAGAGTCACAGAGTCACAGAGTCACAGAGTCACAGAGCCACAGAGCCACAGAGCCACAGAGCCACAGAGCCACAGAGCCACAGAGCCACAGAGCCACAGAGCCACAGAGCCACAGAG
>NZ_JBQYLE010000004.1:257764-348390 GCF_052681095.1 Granulosicoccus sp. 3-233 | reverse complement strand
AGTCACAGAGCCACAGAGCCACAGAGCCACAGAGTCGAGTCCACTGCCTCCTCGATTCATGGGTGTCTGGTGTTCCAGGAAGCGCTTGTCAGTCCTCCAGGGCCTTCCTGAAAGTGACTTTCGCAAGCCATTATCAGGAAGACTGGTAGAGCAGGCTCCGCCCTGAAGAATCTACGACCAGCAGATTATTCAGGTTACGCTCGTCTGCAGCGCATGGCCGCGGTGACTACTTTGCCCAGGTATCCCGCAATGTCACCGTACGGTTGAACACCGGTTTGTCGCTACCGTGATCATGTCGATCGGCGACGAAGTAACCGATTCGCTCGAATTGGAAGTGTTGCTCTGCGGAAGCCTGCTGCAAGGCCGGCTCGACAACGCAAGAACTCAGTACAACTTCCGACTCAGGGTTGATCCCTTCTTCCAGAGATGCCGCTTTGGTTGGGTCGGGAAGAGTGAACAGAGGGTTGTACAGTCTCACCTCGGCTGCAACGCCGTGTGTTGCGGACACCCAGTGAATGACTCCTTTGACCTTACGGCCTTCAGGCTTCTTTCCCAGGGTGGCTGGATCGTGCGTGCAGCGCAGCTCCAGGACCTGGCCTGCGTCGTCCTTGATGATCTCTTCACATTTGACGACGTAAGAGCCGCGAAGTCGAACCTCGCCACCAGGTACCAGTCGCTGATACTTGGGGGGAGGTACTTCGGCGAAATCGTCCCGATCGATGAAAACCTCGCGAGTAAATGGCACATCCCGTGACCCGGCACTGTCGTCCTGTGGGTGATTGGCGAACGAAAAAATCTGTTCATGATCTTCCGGCAAATCGGTAATGGTCACCTTGATGGGGTCAAGCACTGCCATGCGTCTTGGTGCTTCCCTGTTCAGCTGATCACGAATGCAGGTTTCCAGTACGGCCATCTCTATCCATGCATCGTTCTTGGTGATGCCGATCCGCTCACAGAAATCACGCAGCGAGGCCGGTGTATAGCCTCGCCGACGCATGCCGATGATCGTTGGCATGCGTGGATCGTCCCAGCCGTGGACATGACCATCTTCCACCAGCTGGATGATGCGGCGTTTGCTGAGCATCGTGTATTCAAGAGACAGACGCGCGAATTCGATCTGCTGCGGGTGACAACTGGTTTGCAACTGGTCCAGAACCCAGTCGTACAAGGGTCTGTGATCCTCGAACTCGAGTGTACAGAGCGAGTGGGTGATGCCTTCGATGGCATCCGAGACGCAATGGGTGTAGTCATACATCGGGTAGATGGACCACTTGTCACCGGTACGAACATGGTGAACCTTGCGAATTCGATACAGGGTGGGATCACGCATGTTGATATTGCCCGATGCCATGTCGATTTTCGCACGCAGGATGTGCTGCCCGTCGTCGAATTCGCCCTCTTTCATCCGCTGAAACAGGTCAAGATTCTCCTCGACACTGCGGTCCCGATACGGACTGGGCGTGCCGGGTTCCGTCAGCGTTCCGCGCATTTCCCGCACTTCTTCCGCGGTACTGCTGTCAACGTAAGCCTTGTCCTGGCGGATCAGCTCGCGGGCGAATTCATACAGCTCGTCGAAGTAGTCCGACGCATGGCGCAGCTCGCTCCATTCGAAGCCCAGCCAACTGACATCTTCCTTGATGGCATCTACATATTCCTCACTCTCTCGAACCGGGTTGGTGTCGTCGAAACGCAAATTGCAACGTCCGTTGTAACGCCCTGCGGTGCCAAAATTCAGGCAGATGGATTTCGCATGTCCAATGTGAAGATAACCATTGGGCTCCGGTGGAAAGCGCGTGACTACCTGTCCGTCGTTCTTGCCGGCCGCGACGTCTTTGTCAACGATGTTTCGAATGAAGTTACTGGCTTCTACGGGCTCGGATCTGGACATGTTTGTGGGGCAGGAAACGCAAAATTGGCAGAGGTGCGCAAGTATAGCCTTCACGCGCTCCTGTTGATTCGTTTTCCCTGTTGACGGCAATGTGCGGGCGGGGTTGAGGCGTCTGGGGAGATCATGTGTAGCTGTTGCTGTTGCTGTTGCTGTTGCTGTTGCTGTTGCTGTTGCTGTTGCTGTGGCTGTGGCTGTGGCTGTGGCTGTGGCTGTGGCTGTGGATGTGGATGTGGATGTCTGGTCTTGGCGTGAGGTGTCGCTGCGTCACGCGATGTGGGTGTCTGATACTGGGAGCTGAGGGGCTGGTTTCCAGTTAAGGACCGTTTTCAACGGATGTGGGTGTCCGGTTTACGTGAAGTTGGGGTGGGTCGTTGAGCGTGACAGAACATGGGTGTCTGAATGCCGGTTTTCGATCAACCGATTGGTCGTGACTTGGGTGTCTGATACTGGGACGCGATCAACTGATTGGCTGTGACTTGGGTGTCTGGTTACGCGGATGTCCGATGTTGCGTTGCTACAATGAGGTTCATGGGTGTCCCATGGCAGTGGTATGAACGTTGCCGGGGCAGCAGCGCAGCAGTGGTTGGAGATGAACGGTATGGCAACAGTCGGTTGGGGGTGGCATCAGGCCATGGAGTCTTGTTTGAGAGTCGACGCATGATAACTTACAGGGTGAGCATTTCGGATGCGGTGGCACATCTGATCGATGTGCAACTGGAGCTGGATACGCCGGATCCTGCCGGTCAGCAGTTGACGCTGCCCAATTGGATCCCGGGCAGTTACATGATTCGCGATTTTTCCAGAAATATCGTGCAGATCGATGCCTCGAGTATGGGCAAAGACATCGTGCTGACAAAGCAGGACAAGTCGAGCTGGCAGGCGCCGGCAGGTCTGACCCAATTGACCGTTCGCTACCGTGTTTACGCTTGGGATTTATCGGTTCGAGCAGCCCATGTCGACAGTACACATGCTTTCTTCAATGGCACCAGCGTTTTTCTGGCGGTGAAAGGGCAGGAAGAAGCTCCTCATGAGGTCGATTTCGAACGCCCCGTTCACGACACCCGGAAAAGCTTTGAGCTGGCCACGTCATTGCCCGCAGCGAACACGGATGAAACCGGTTTCGGCCGCTATGTGGCAGGCAACTATGATGAACTGATCGACCACCCGGTTGAACTGGGCACCTTCAAGCGCTTGCGTTTCGAAGCGGGCGGCGTGCCACATGAAATCATCTTCACGGGAGCCTGTCATTTCGATGAGCAGCGGGTCGTAGATGATCTGCAGCGTATCTGCGAATACGAAATCGAATTCTTCGGACAGCCGGCACCAATGGACCGCTACCTGTTTCTGGTAATGGTGGTTGATGCCGGTTACGGCGGTCTGGAGCATCGTTCGTCAACCGCCTTGATGATTACCCGAGAGAACCTGCCGGTCGTTGGCGATGCGGAAATCAGCGATGCCTATCTGAACTTTCTGGGTCTGTGCAGCCATGAGTACTTTCATACATGGAACGTCAAGCGCATAAAACCCGCGCGTTTCATTCCTTTCGAGCTGCGCGAAGAATCGTACACGGAGCTTCTGTGGTTCTTTGAAGGCATGACTTCGTACTACGATGATCTGATCCTGGTGCGTGCGGGACTCATCGACCGCAAGAAGTACCTGACGGTACTGGCGAAGACGTTGACTCGTGTCCAGCGAGGAGCCGGTCGCCTTGTTCAGAGTGTCACCGAGTCCAGTTTCGATGCCTGGCACAAGTTTTACAAGCAGGATGAAAATTCACCGAATGCCATAGTCAGTTACTACGCGAAAGGCGCTTTGGTGGCCCTTTGTCTGGATGCCCTGTTACGCGAATCGTCCGATGACCAACAGACATTGGACACCCTGATGAGGTTGATGTGGTCGCGTTGGCAGGAAACAGGTCGGGGGCTGGAAGAAGATGAGCCGCAGCGCCTGGCAGCGTCCCTGGTTGAAACGGATCTGTCGCAGTTCTTCGATCGGGCGTTGTACTCCACGCAGGAGCTGCCGGTTGAAAAGGCATTGAGCTTTATGGGTGTCTGTTTACAATGGCGCTCGCGAACATCGAGCACGGATGCGGGAGGAGTCTCTGAGTCGTCGGAGGAGTCGGCTGATCCGGTGCCGCCCGTCGCCCCCTGGCTCGGGGCCACCGTGACGGATGCGCCAGGAGGGGTGCGGCTTGTTCAGGTAATGAAGGGCGGGCCCGCGGAACGGGCCGGATTGGCTGGTGGGGATCTGTTGATTGCCATGAACAATCTGTCGGTCAGTGTGGCTGATGTGGACAGGCACTTGGCTCGGCATGCCGATCTCGCAGAATTCGATATCCATTTCTTCAGGCTTGGCCAGCTGCATCGTTCCGTATTGCCCGTCGAGCCCCCTCCCGAGGACACTGCCGATTTGCGGATAGTGGATGGGGCTCGTCTTGACAGTTGGTTGAAAGACGCGCGGTTATCAGTATGAGCGCAGCATCTGTCGAGGAAGGTGCCGGATGTTTTCGACTGCAGGCGGGCGCTGTTTGATGACTGGTGGTCAAGTGCCGATGAACACGCAATTGCCGAATGCCAGCCTGATACAGGAGCAGGTAAGGGCTCTCTGCTCTGCAAATGTGGAAGTTCACGCGTTCGAGCAGCTCGACTCCACGAGTGTCTGGTTACGAGAGCATGCCAGAGATCTGGTCATGGCAAGTGAGTCAGCCCTGCATGTGTGTATTACTGACTGGCAGAGTGCAGGCGTGGGGCGCCGAGGGAAAGCCTGGCAGGCGCAGGCGGGAAACCTGATGTTCTCGTTGCTTGCTCATTCCGACAAGCCTGCGCGGGAGCTGATCGGCTTGAGCCTGGTAACCGGCATCGCGGTTGCAGAGACTCTGCAGGCTACTGCGAACATTCGGGTGCAGTTGAAGTGGCCCAACGATCTCATCCTTGCTGATGCCAAATTGGGCGGCCTGATTACCGAGCTCTCGCCAGTGTCGTTGCCGGAAAGTATGCAGGGCACCCAGTTGTTGACAGGCATTGGCATCAACCTGCTGCATGACGAAGAAATCCTCCGGTTGAGTATTGGTGCGACTTCGCTGGAGGCCGCCGGTGTGGCTTGTTCACGAATGGATCGAGATGCAATGGCGGCGAGGCTGATTGCTGGCATATTGACGGCACATCATCGCTTCGAGGAAGCCGGATGGTCGGCATTTGCACAGCGTTGGGCTGCATTGGATTGGCTTCGGGGTAAGGAAGTGTTGATTCATCGAGATAAATCGACGGAACAAGCCGTCGCCCGAGGAGTCAACGAACAGGGCGCTTTACTTGTGGAGCGCGCCGGTGAAATCACTCCTGTTTATAGCGGCAACGTATCCATAAGGCCCACCGTATGAGAATTCTGGTAGACATAGGCAACTCTCGCTGCAAGTCGGCGATCGAGGATGAGGACGGACTACATCCTCTGGAGACCTTTGCCTGGAAAGATATATTCCTGAATGAAGTGCTGGATGACATCTGGCTGGGGGGGCTGGGTAACAGACGACCCAACAGCGTGCATGTGTCGAATGTGGCCGGTGAACGATTGCTTCCCAACATGTCAGCCTGGTGCTGCAAGAATTTCGGTGTAAAGCCCGTGGCAATCCAGTCGTCTGCCGAGTTTCAAGGGCTCAGAAATGCCTATCCCGAACCGGAAACCTTTGGGGTTGATCGATGGGCTGCCATGATCGGGGCACGATCACTGTATAGCGGTGGGCTGTGCGTCATTGATTCGGGTACTGCGACCACCGTGGATCTGATTGATGCAGACGGGATGCATCTGGGGGGAGCGATCCTGCCGGGGATCTACACGATGCGTCGATCACTGGGCAAATACACCTCAGCCCTGTTTGCTGCCGATGGTGATATCAGCCCTTTCTCGGACAACACGGCCGGCGGCATTGCCGGAGGCACTGGGTTTGCCTCGATCGGAGCCATGGAGCGCCTGGTCTTCGAAGCTTCGCGACGCGTCAGCCCGCTGACAACGGTCATTACCGGCGGGGAGTCCGGCATTCTCGAGTCATTCATGCGAAGTCCAGTCAAACGCGATCCGCTGCTGGTTCTGAAGGGCGTTTCAGTCATGGGCGGCCAGCTCAGTGCCGATGAGCTAGGCCTCGCCTCCTGCTGCGACAACGTCATGTACAGCTGATACCCAGCAGACACCCATATTCCCGCCAAGGGCGCGTCCTTTGAAGGATCAGCAGACACCCATGTTCCTGCGTTGGCGGGTATCAGCAGACACCCATATGCGTTGCGTCATAGGGCTCAGAAGACACCCGTAAACATTGCGCTGCGGGAGGGCTAGAAGACTCCAATATGCACTGTGTTGTTGGGCAGGATTAGACACCCACATGTTTGGAGAGGCAGACAATCATCATCAGCCCGGTAGTCACCCGGATGAGTCGGCATTGGTAGCAGACAGCCAGGTCCCCTGGTGGCGAAGATCAGGCAGATGTCAGACATGCTTTTTCAGCGTCAGGGGCAGACTGGACACCCATTTCTCCCCGAATAACTCTTGTTCTACCTCCGGAACGAAAAAAAACTTCAATTCAGGCCGCTAGTCCGTTGCCAAATCGTTCTGAAGTGCATAAACTTGGCGCCTTGATGTCAAGCGGCGTATCTCAGTCAGCGACATCAGTCGTCAGTTGTACTTTCAGAAAGTACTTCAGCAAGACGCAGTGCCGGTATAGCTCAGTTGGTAGAGCAACTGATTTGTAATCAGTAGGTCCCGAGTTCGACTCTTGGTGCCGGCACCATATTTCAGTGACTAGCGATCTGTTGCATTCCTTTGCCACGCTCATCAGTCAAGACCGGCTGGCCGGATCTCGAGGCATCCACAGACGTCAATCTCGGTTTTCCTGGCACAGTGCCAGCGTATTTCTCGACAATGAATTCTTCCTGTTTGCATGAATGTGTGACAACGGTGTGGTGGCAACCCGAGCTGCTGCGATTGTTGGCGCTTCCTCGACCCCCTCGTGTTCGTATTTCATGCAGAATGGCGAGCGCAGGTAGGCGGGTAAGCCTGTGTTGAAACATTGCGCAGGCACGAAGACCATCAGCTCACGCACTCACGCACTCACGCACTCACGCACTCACGCACTCACGCACTCACCCACTAATCAGCTCACCACTTCAGCAGCAGATCACTACCAATGAACACGTTTGGCAGATCGCTGCCAGAAAGGCGATGAAGCCGAGCGCTCGTCGATTGCCGGATGAGCAGATTCCTGTGTCATTCGACATCCAGGCAGTTGTGCGGCACTTGCAAGAAGCAGGGTTGCAATCGACTGGAGCGCAACTCGAGGTTGGGCCTTGTCACGGAGTTGGTGTCTGTCGTCGTTGATGCCTGACGGTAATGCGCTCAGATTGTCACCGCCAGCACGGTACCGTCGGGCATCAACAGGGCAGGGCGTTGATAGGAGCTACTCGTGGCCAATGGCACGAATCCCGTCCTTCCTCGTAATGAGTTTCCGAGTGTCAGTCAAGATCTTCGACTTGTTTCGTGTTTCTTGCGGTAAGGACGTGAGGATCTCATGAGTGCTTGAATGTCTGTAGCAAGGCAGGGCGGGAAAATCAGGTCTCCTTGAACCAAATGGCAACCGAGCTCCAGGGCTATCTCGAGCTGAGCTCGGGTTTCGACGCCTTTCGCCGTGACTTGCCTTCCAGTACGGTTCGCAAGATCGACGATTGCTCGCACGGTAGGATTGATCGCGGGTTCGGTATCCATGAGGGAGACGATAGAGCGATTGATCTTGAGCTTGTTCGTCGGGAACTTGTGCAGGTGCTGCAATGAGGAAGCTCCGGATCCGAAATCGTCAATGGCAATACTGATTTCACGCAGCTTGAATTCGTGCAAGAGGGCCTGGGTAGCATTGATGTCTTCCATCATGGCTGGCTCGGTGATTTCAAGCTCCAGTCTGTGTGCGGGCAGATTGCATGAGGCAAGTGCCTTGTCGACATCATCGAGCAGCATGGGTGGTGGGAGTTGAATGCCTGATATGTTGATCGTAATCTTGACGTGATTCGGCCAACGGCTTGCTTCGAGACAGGCCTGGCGAAGTGCCCATTGTTCGATGGGTATGATGAATCCGGTGGCTTTTGCAATCGGCATGAGTTCTTCGAGCCCGATCAAGCCGCGCACGGGATGATTCCAGCGTATCATGGCCTCGACTCCGCAGATCTCCATCGAGGATGCATCGAGCTGGGGTTGATAAAACAGTTCGAACTCCTCGTTCTCCAGCGCCTGGCAGAAGTCGGCGTTGAAAGCCTGGCGTTCGCGCTCTTTGCAGTCGAGATCGGCATGGAAGAATTCCAGTAGATTTCCACCTTTCGACTTGGCACTGTAGAGTGCCATGTCTGCATTTTTCAGGAGATGTGCAGCTGTAGTGCATGTTTCAGAGCTACAGCATATGCCTATGCTGACACCAATTCGTGTTGGGTGAGACTCGATGATGAATGGCCTGGAAAGAGATGCTATTATCTTTTCCGATAGAGCCTGCGCCCCGTGTTCATCCTGTGTCTCCGCTGGGTCCATCAGGATAGCGAATTCATCACCGCCCAGGCGCGCCACAAGGTCGTTTGATCGACAGCAGTTCCGTAATCGATCCGCTACCTGACGCAACAGCTCGTCTCCGGCCGGATGTCCTCTGCGGTCGTTCACTTGCTTGAAAGCGTCGAGGTCGAGATACAGAAGTATCCTGGTGCCAGGTACTGCCGTGGGTAACAGGCTATCGTTCAATCTTTCGTAAAGCGTTGCTCGGTTGCAGAGACCGGTCAAGGTGTCGTGCATTGCCAGAAACGAGATTCTTTCCTGGGCTTGATGACTCTCCGTGATGTCTCTGTGCAGTGCCACGACAGTGCCATCATCAAGAACATGTACCAGAACCTGAATTCTTGCGCCTGCTTCGGTTACGAACTCTCGTCGCCGATGTCCGGCTGTTCCGGGAAGAGGCTGATCGGGGAGCTCCATTTCCTGTCCCCGGCTCGCTGCCATGATGTCAGAGAACGAGGTTCCGCGTTGCCCCAGTTCCCTGGGCAGTTTCCAGATGTCGAGGTATTGTTGATTGCACAGTAACAGGCGATCCTGCTTGTCGAACACGCAGATGCCCAGTGGCATGAAGGCGAGTGCTGTCTTCAGAAGCGTGTTGTCGTTCTGCAGAGAGTGCAGCGAGGAGTCCGTTTCTGCCAGAAGAGGTCCAGCGGTGCAAACGGCCGTGGACGAGACATCCAGAGCGATTCCTGTGTGATCCGATTGATCTTGTGATTCAGAACTCACTGCTGAGTTGGCCTCCCAAGAGCTCCCCGTGCGGCATGTTCCTGATATGAGTCTGCTGGCTTGACCGGTCGGTGAACGTCATTGTCTGGCTTGCATGTCCAAGGCATCGGCAGGCGTAAGGATGAATTGAATGGAAATTGGCTGAAACTATCGTAGCCTGATGTCTCTTCGAGCTCATCGCTGTCGCTCTGACCTGGCAGCGATTGCCGATCAAGTGAGGGTTCCGTGAACAAGATCATGCGAAGCCCGGTACTGACAAAGTAGAAAAGTGCTGGCGATTTGCTCCGCCGTTTCTTCGAGTGACTGTCAACGCTGCTAACCGGCTGAATCGACTGTCGGGACACTGGCAGGCACGCGCCATGTTTTTCTACCGAAACGATCATCGGTCGGTGAAAGCGCTGCGTGGAGATACGGGCATCGATTCGCTCCTGTTGCGCGCAAGTTCATGGGAAGCGTTATGCTGGCAGGATTCAGGTTTTTCCAGAGATTGACTTGCAGCGTGGCAACTGTCCGATCCTCCATATCCAGTAGTCTCATTTCAGGATCCTATGTGCGTGCCTTGTTGCGCGCCGTAACCGACCAGGGACACGATCCTCGCCAGTTTGCTGCCGATGAAGGTGTGACACTGGAGATGCTGGAAAGTTGTGATGAGCTGCCTGCGCAGTTGTTTGGTCGTTTGTATCAGCGGGCCATGTTGTTGTTGCAGGATGAGTCACTGGGTATGGTCAGTGGAGGGCGTGTGGCGACGGGCACGTTTCGGATGATGTGCTTGTGCGTCATCCACCGGCCCACTTTGCGAGCCGTCATCGAGCGCGCCGGTGAGTTTCTGGACATCTGTAACGGGATGGCGATCAAACCCTGCATTCTGCCTACCTACGACAGTGTTGCGGTGGGCTTTGCTACCGTGAGCGAAGGACAAAGTCGGACCTTGAAGCAGATACTGGAAGCCGATGGGCCCATGCGTGTCCGGACGTCACTATTCATGTGGTACAACTTGCTCAGCTGGTTCGCCGGCCGTTCGTTGGCATTGAAGCGTGTCGAATTCGAATTCGACAAGCCCGTGAATGGGGCACAGTGGAGCAAGCTCTTTCGCTGCCCGGTGGAGTTTTCCTGCGAACAATCCTTGTTGAGGTTTGAAAAGTCAGTTCTTGATCTGCCGAACGTGCAGTCTGAGCAGTCATTGTCCGTGTTCCTCAAATCGGCGCCTTATCGTCTGATTGTGCCGTCCTATCATGATCAACGATTGAGTGATCGGGTGCTGGGGATCTTTGGCGATGATCTGTCGAGACGGTTGCCTGGTGCTGAACAAGTCAGCCATCAGCTTGGCATGTCCGTCAGTACGCTCAGACGCCAACTTCTCGACGAAGGGACCTCTTTCCAGCGCCTGAAGGATGAATGCAGGCAAGCGGCGGCCATGCAATATCTGGCCACGGGTGAGCTGACCTACACCGAAATTGCGGGTTTGCTGGGCTTTGATGAAGTCAGTGCCTTTTTTCGGGCATTTCGACGTTGGACAGGCACGACCCCGTCAGGCTACAGGGCCAGCCTGTAGGGTTTTTTTCTATCGGTTGTGCCATTGCGAGTGGCGCTGATCTACCATCTGCGTTCGTTTCCAACCTGGCGATATTTCAGACCGATGACTTCCGAATCCCGACTTCGACCAATGTGGCGTCAACAGCTGGGTGACTGGATTGCACAGCCGAGAATCGAACGTGCGCTGATTGCGTTGATCATCATCAATGCCGTGATTCTCGGGTTGGAAACGTCACCGAGCATCATGGCGGTACACGGAAGCTGGTTGAAGGCGCTGGACATGCTGATACTGTCGGTTTTCGTGGTCGAACTGGCACTGCGTATCATTGCTCACGGTGGTCGCTTCTTTCGAGATCCGTGGAGTCTGTTCGATTTTGCCGTAGTCGCCATCGCGCTGGTGCCTGCCAGTGGTCCACTGGCCGTGCTGCGAACGTTGCGAGTTCTGCGTGTGCTGCGAATTCTGACTCTGATGCCATCCATGCGTCGTGTGGTTGGTGGTCTGGTCAGCGCGATACCCGGTCTCAGTTCGGTTGTGCTGCTGATGGGGTTGATTTTCTATGTTGCGGCTGTGGTTGCCACCGGCTTGTTCGGGGGGCAGTTTCCGCAATGGTTTGGTGGCCTTGGCGAAACGGCTTACACCCTGTTTCAGGTGATGACTCTGGAGAGCTGGTCGATGGGGATTGCCAGGCCGGTTATCGAGGCCTATCCGTTTGCCTGGGTGTTCTTCGTGATCTTCATTCTGGTGACGACCTTCACGATGCTGAATCTGTTCATCGCGGTCATCGTCAACGCCACGCAGGCCGAACACGATGTCGACAATGCCAGACACGTCGAAGACCAGCATGATCAGACTCGCGCCGAAGTCCGCGCACTGTCTGCTGAAATCGCCACCCTGAAAGCCATGCTGGAGAACAGACACCCATGAACCGGATGCAGCTCCAGGCCGATATCAGACGCCCATGAATCGGATGCAGGCTCGGGCTGATTTCAGACACCCATGAACCGGATGCAGGTTCGTGCCGGTATCAGACATCCATGAATCCAATGCAGTACCCGGCCGCCACAAGACACCCATGAATCCAGTACGGTTATCGGCCGATATCAGACACCCATATCGGCCGGCAGCATCCTGATTCCCATCCCCGTGCGAACAGACCCATGCGCTCCCGGCTCCCCCCCCCTTGATACCAGACACCCATATCCGCCCACCATCAGACACCCACACGCCAGCCAGCCTTCCTTGCCCGATAAAGTCAATTTTCCGTCACGACAGAAAGTCACGTAACTAGCTGAATTGGCGTGATCTGGCAGCGGTAAATTCCATCAATGAACGATTTTGTCAGTAAATTCGCCTCTATTCGTCATTGAGTTCGAACCGAGATCGGCCGACACTTCGGGTAGTTCAAATTTATGGGTGTCTGCCAATGAGTGGGTACGAATCAATGGGTGTCTGCCAATGACCGGTTACAAGCCGCCGATGCAGGATATGCGCTTCGCCATGCGGGACGTTCTGGGTTTCGATGAGCACTACGCCGGATTGCCGGGCGGACAGGATGCGACGCCGGATGTGGTGGATGCGATTCTCGAGGAAGGGGCGAAATTTGCTCGCGAGGTGCTCAGCCCGCTTAACGCGATTGGTGACCAGCAGGGCTGCACCTGGAAGGATGGAGAAGTCACGACGCCCGAGGGTTTTCGCGATGCGTATCAGCAATTTGTCGATGGCGGCTGGCCATCCATGACACAGTCCGAAGCGCTTGGCGGTCAGGGTTTGCCCGAATCGCTCGGCACCGTCCTGTCGGAGATGAATGGCACGGCCAACTGGTCCTGGTCCATGTACCCGGGCCTGTCCCACGGCGCCATGAACACGCTGGCTGCCCATGGCACTGAAGCCCAGCAACAAGCCTATCTGACACGCCTGGTCTCCGGTGAGTGGACAGGCACCATGTGCCTTACCGAATCCCACTGCGGTACCGATCTTGGTCTGCTGAAGACACGTGCCGAGCCCAATGAGGATGGCAGTTACGCGATTACCGGGCAGAAGATCTTCATCTCTGCCGGTGAGCACGACATGGCCGACAATATCGTGCACATCGTACTGGCCCGTCTGCCGGATGCGCCGAAGGGCACTCGCGGCATCTCTCTGTTCATCGTCCCCAAGTTCTCTCTGACCGACGAGGGAGATGTGGGTGTCCGAAACCAGGTGAGCTGCGGCTCGATCGAGCACAAGATGGGGATTCATGGCAATGCCACTTGTGTGCTGAACTTCGATGGGGCGAAAGGGTTTCTGATCGGACCGCCGAATCGGGGCCTGAACTGCATGTTCACCTTCATGAACACCGCCCGGATAGGGACAGCCATACAGGGGCTGGCGCACACCGAACTGGCCTTTCAGGGCTCGTTGGCCTACGCCCGGGAGCGTCTGCAGATGCGTTCGCTCTCCGGCGATGCAGCGCCCGACAAGGCCGCCGATCCGATCATTGTCCACCCGGATGTCCGGCGCATGCTGCTGACCCAGAAGGCCCTGGCCGAAGGGGGAAGAATGTTCATCTATCGCTGTGCACAGCTGGTCGATATCGCCCACCAGTCAAGCAGTGAAGAGGCGCGCGCCGCAGCGGAGCAGGAGTTGGCACTGCTGACGCCCATCGCCAAGGCCTTCCTGACCGAAACCGGTTTTGAAGCCGCCAATCTCGGCCTGCAGGTATTCGGCGGACACGGTTACATCAAGGAATGGGGCATGGAGCAGAATGTTCGCGATGCGCGGATATCGATGATCTACGAAGGCACGACCGGTATTCAGGCCATCGACCTGCTGGGACGCAAGGTACTGGGTTCCAGAGGTGCTCTGTTGAGCGCTTACACGAAGCAGGTCCACAAGTTCTGCAGGCAATATCAGGATGAACCGAAGCTGCAGCGTTACATCCGCCCTCTGGCCGAGGCCAACAGGCAATGGGGAGACATCACTCAGCGCATCGGCATGGCCGCCATTCAGGATAAGGAGGAAGCCGGCGCAGCATCGGTGGATTACCTGATGTATTCGGGTTATGTCGTCATGGCCTATTTCTGGGCGCAAGCAGCCGTCGCCGCCGAACGCAAGCTGGAAGCTGGTGAGGGAGACGCGGTCTTCCTGCGAGCAAAGCTGTTCACGGCGCGCTTCTACATGGAGCGCCTGCTGCCACGCACCAGCACCCTGGCCATCACGATGAGCTCGGGTGCCGATAATCTGATGGATCTGGACGAGGCCCACTTCGCGCTCTGATCGTCGCGGCGCTCGGCGAGCCCGGGTAGCCAGCAGCATTGCCATGCACGTAACATGGCAGGAATGTTCGGTTGTCTGCCAGCTCGGGGTCGGCGTAACATTCACTCTCTGGTGCAGGCAATCACTCTGCAGCAGCCCGTATGCTTTCACGAAGCGCCGGGCTGTTGCCCATTCGTACAATAACCGTAGGAGCTTTCGCTCATGCTTTTCAACGGCGCAGCCTTCAAGCTGACACGCGACAATGACATCCTCGAGCTGTCTTTCGACAGCGAAGGGCAGAAGGTCAATGTCTTCAATCGCAATGCCCTGACGGAATTCGGTCAGGTTCTGACCGAGATCGAAAAGGAATCAGGAGTGGCAGGACTTGTATTGTCCAGCACCAAGGGTGTGTTCATTGCAGGCGCGGACATCACCGAGTTTCTCGGCTACTTCGCATCACCCGATGAAGTGCTGATGACCATGCTCGATGAAGTCAACGGCATGTTCAATCGCTTCGAGGATCTGCCCTTCCCGACAGTGGCTGCCATCAACGGTGAGGCCCAGGGTGGCGGTTTCGAGATCTGTCTGGCCAGTGATTTTCGCGTCGCTGCTCCCGGCGCCCGCATGGGCTTGCCGGAAGTGAAGCTCGGCATCATGCCGGGCTGGGGTGGTTCCATCCGCTTGCCGCGGCTCATCGGTGTGGACAATGCCTTTGAATGGATGTGCACCGGTGTATCGAAGAAGGCGGCTGATGCCTTGAAGGATGGTGCAATCGATGCGGTCGTTCATGATGGTGATGTTCGCGCCGCCGCTATCTCCATCATCGAGCAGGTGCGTGACGGCAAGATCGAAGTGGCCTCACGCCGCGCCCTGAAGAAGTCTCCTCTGAAACTCTCGGAGCTGGAATTCAATATGGCCATCGAATCGGCCAAGGGCGTGGTTGGCGCCAAGGCCGGGCCACATTATCCGTCGCCCCTGACGATTGTCGGCACCGTGGCCAGGCATGCGGGCAAGTCACGTGATGAGGCGCTGCAGATCGAAAGCGCCAGCTTCGTGAAGCTGGGCAAGACCGACGTCGCCGCCAGCCTGGTCAGCATCTTCCTGAATGATCAGGCCCTGAAGCGACTGGCTCGCAAGCAGAGCAAGGATGCACGACCCGTGAAACACTCGGCAGTACTCGGAGCCGGAATCATGGGAGGTGGGGTTGCCTACCAATCAGCATCCAATGGTGTGCCCATCATCATGAAGGACATTCGCCAGGAGGCCCTGCAGGCAGGTCTTGATGAAGCGGGCAAGCTGCTGAAGAAGCAGATCAGTCGTGGCAGGATGAAGCCCGAGGGCATGGCCGGGGTACTCAACGCCATTCAACCGGCGCTGAGCTATGGCGAATTCGGTGCGGTGGATCTGGTGGTCGAAGCCGTGGTCGAGAATCCGAAAGTCAAGATGGCGGTGCTGGCCGAAGTGGAAGAGCAGGTCAGCGACGACACCATCGTCACCACCAACACCTCCACCATCTCGGTCGATCTGCTGGCCTCTGCGCTGAAGCGCCCCGAGAACTTCTGTGGCATGCATTTCTTCAACCCGGTGCATGCGATGCCTCTGGTTGAGGTCATTCGTGCCAGCACCTCGTCGGAAGAAGCCATTGCCACCACCGTGGCCTATGCCCAGGCCATGCGCAAGACACCTATCGTGGTCAATGACTGTCCGGGCTTTCTGGTGAACCGTATCCTGTTTGCCTATTTTGCCGGCTTCAACAAGCTCATTGCCGATGGTGCGGATTTTCGGGCCATTGACAAGGCACTGGAGAAGTTCGGTTGGCCCATGGGACCCGCCTACCTGCTGGATGTGGTGGGCATGGATACCGGCAAGCATGCGGCTGATGTCATTGCCGAAGGTTTTCCCGACCGCATGGCCAGCGAGACCAAGACCATCGTCGATGCGCTGTATGAAGCCGATCGCCTCGGTCAGAAGAACGGCAAGGGCTTCTATCGTTACGAAGCCGACAAGCGTGGCAAGCCGCAGAAGCTGCCTGATCCGGATGTCGACCAGATCGTCGCCAGTGTGCAGACGGCCAGTGCCGAGTTCAATGAGCAGGATATCGTCGATCGCCTGATGATTCCCCTGTGCATCGAAGCTGCTCGCTGCCTGGAAGACAACATAGTCAGCGCAGCGTTCGAAGTGGATATGGGCCTGGTATACGGAGTCGGTTTTCCGCCGTTCCGCGGTGGTGCCCTGCATCATGTGGATACGATGGGCATGGCCGCCTTCTGCCAGCGGGCCGATGAATTCGCCGAGCTGGGTGCCTTGTATCACCCGACAGAGACCATGCGCAAGATGGCACAGAACGGGGAGACGTATCACGCAAAGGCTGCCGCAGGTGCAGCTGACAACTCAGGAGCACAGTCATGAGCAGCTATCAGGCACGCGATGTCGTCATCGTCGATGGCGTTCGCTCACCCATGGCCCGATCCAAGGGTGGTGGTTTCACCCATGTACGCGCTGAAAACCTGTCCGCGGCACTGGTCGATGCATTGTTCGTGCGTAACCCGTCGGTGGATAGAGGTGACGTCGAGGACATCATCTGGGGCTGTGTGAACCAGACTCTGGAGCAGGGATTCAACGTCGCTCGTAGTGTGGGGTTGCTGGCCGGCTTGCCGAAGCAGGTGGCAGCACAGACGGTCAGCCGCTTGTGCGGTTCATCGATGAGCGCCCTGCACACGGCCGCCCAGGGCATCATGACGGGTTATGGTGATGTCTTCGTGGTCGGCGGGGTCGAGCACATGCAGCATGTACCGATGATGCACGGCATTGATATCAATCCATCGGTCAGTCTGTACGCGGCCAAGGCCTCCATGATGATGGGCGTGACAGCCGAGATGCTGGGCCAGATCCACGGCATCTCGCGTGAAGAGCAGGACATGTTCGCCCTGCGCTCTCATCAACGCGCTCAGGCAGCATCCGATGAGGGGCGCTTCGACAACGAGATCGTGCCCATCGAAGGACACGATGCCAATGGTGCGCTGACCCTGATCGAGAAGGATGAAGTCATTCGCGGTGATGCGTCGCTGGAAGCCCTGGCATCCTTGCGGCCGGCATTCATTCCGAAAACCGGCACCGTGACTGCCGGCAGTTCCTCGGCCATTGCCGACGGTGCCTCCGCCATGCTGATGATGTCAGGCGAAAAGGCCATGAGTCTGGGCCTGCAGCCGATAGCCCGCGTCCGCAGCATGGCCGTCAGTGGTTGTGATCCGGCCATCATGGGTTACGGACCGGTTCCTGCGACGAAAAAGGCCTTGAAAAGGGCGGGCATGTCCATTGACGACATCGATTACGTCGAACTCAATGAAGCCTTTGCCGCACAGTCCCTGCCGGTGCTGAAGGACCTCGGGCTGATCGAGCATATGGATCAGAAAGTCAATCTGAATGGCGGTGCCATTGCACTGGGTCATCCCCTGGGCTGTTCCGGCACGCGCATCTGCACCACTTTGCTGAACGTGATGCAGCAGAATGATGGAGAGCTGGGTCTGGCCACCATGTGTATCGGCATGGGGCAGGGTATTGCCACGGTCTTCGAACGCTTGAAGTAAGGAAAGGACCGCGCTTCAATAGTGCCGGTATGCCCCGAGCGCCTGTTCTGCAGGGGCCGGGGCTTTCGGTGTCTCTACTGCCGCAGGTGACAAATCAAGGCAGCCAGCTGACGTCCACCACTCGCCATTGCGGTCCACCCTCGGGCACATCAGCGTGATGGGTCAGGCGCGTCAGGGAGACGTTGCCGATATCGAAACTCACGCTGTTGCGCAGTGGCAGGTCCAGCGCGATCTGCAGTGCGGCGAGTATGGTGCCGCGATGGGCAACGCAGACGACATCCTTGCCCTGGTGCTCGCTGTTCATGCGCTCGATGAAGCCTTCGACCCGACTGCGTAACATGGAAAAGCTCTCGCCATTGGGTGCCTGCTGTTCGGGGGGGAGAGGCCAGAAGCCCAGGTAGGCATCCTCGCGCATGGCAAACAGTTCTTCATGCGTCATGCCGTTGAAGTCCCCGAAATCCTGCTCCTTGATATCCGCATCCTGAGCCCAGTCCGCAGCGCTGGCACCGGCTCCGATCAACGCCTCGGCGGTTTGCCGAGTCCGCTTGAGCGGGCTGGTCACCCACAGGGCGTCACTGGGCAGCTTCGCCGCAATTCCCTGAAACAAGGCCTCATCCGAGGTATCACAGTCTACATCCAGGCTGCCATACATGCGGTGCGAGACCTCTGGCACACGGGCGTGGCGGATCCACCAGAAGCGAGTAGCGTGTGAAGCCTGTGGTAACAGGTCGCGCAGGTTTTGGTTCATGTCTCAAGAGCTGCCAATAGGCTGGTTCGGAAAAACGACAAGCCATCGTTAACCGCTGAATTCTACCGCTTTGCGGGAAATCACGCTCAGTCCCATTTGACAAGTTTGCCGGCAACAGGCACAACAGTGAGCTGCAGGATTCAACAGGCCACCATCAGCGAGGATCGTCAGTGACTGACGCCGGGCAGGAAACACAGAGCGACGCAGGTCAGCAGCCGGGGCCGCAATCGGCTCTGGACAGGCGCATAGCCGATGCCGAGTCATGGCTCGTCGAACTGACGCAGCAGCTGATTCGCGTGCCGACCATCAACCCGCCAGGCGAGGGTTATGCGGACATCTGTGACCTGCTGGAGCGCATGCTCGCACCACACGGATTCGCCATCGAACGAGTGCGAGCCGTGGGCGCACTGGGTGACAGTGAGCAGTACCCTCGCTGGAACCTGATTGCGCGACACGAAGGGCGTCATGCCGGAGAATGCGTGCACTTCAATTCCCATACCGATGTGGTATCGGTGGGGGAAGGCTGGAGTGTCGACCCGTTCGCCGGCGTCGTACGTGATGGCCGGGTGTATGGGCGCGGTGCCTGTGACATGAAGGGCGGTCTGGCATCCTCCATCGTGGCGGCAGTCTGCTTCATCGCGGAACACCCCGGCTATGCCGGTGCCATCGAGATCTCCGGCACCTGTGATGAAGAATCCGGAGGCTTTGGCGGGGTGGCCTATCTGGCGGAACAGGGATGGTTCAATCCGAAGCGGGTCCAGCATGTGATCATTCCCGAGCCCTTGAACAAGGAGCGCATCTGCCTGGGTCATCGCGGCGTCTGGTGGGCAGAGGTCGAGACCCATGGGCACATCGCACACGGTTCCATGCCGTTTCTCGGTGATTGCGCCATTCGCCACATGGGGGCCGTACTGGAGGCGCTGGAGGACACCCTCATACCGCAGCTGGCGACTCGCCAGACGGCCATGCCGGTGGTACCCGAACAGGCGCGCCAGTCGACTCTGAACATCAATTCCATTCACGGCGGACTGGCCGAGGCCGCCAGTGACTACACCGGCATGCCCTCGGCGCTGGTGCCGGATCGCTGCCGCCTGGTGCTGGACCGACGATTCCTGATCGAAGAGAACCTGGAGGATGTGCAGGCCGAACTGCATGATTTGCTGGAGCGCGTGAAGTCGGAGCGCAACAGCTTCGATTACGAGGTGCGTGAGCTGTTTTCGGTGTTGCCCAACATGACCGACAGAGATGCGCCGGTGGTGAACGCCGTGTCGGATGCCATTCGCCAGCGTCTGGGACAGGAGCCGGAATATGTGGTCTCGCCGGGAACTTACGATCAGAAACATGTCGATCGTATCGGCCGCCTGCACAATTGCATCGCCTATGGTCCCGGCATTCTGGATCTGGCGCATCAACCTGACGAGTATGTCGGAATACAGGATATGATTGTTGCCGCACAGGTCATGGGGCGTTCCTTACAGGCCCTGCTGCTGACGGATTCCGACTGATGGAGAGACTATGAAGAATCGATTTCGCCTGCCGGTAATGCTGCTGCTGGCCACGGTAGTCAACCAGGCGCAAGCGGCCAGAACCGATCTGACTCTGGGCATGCAGCTGGAGCCACCCAATATGGATCCGACCGGGGGTGCGGCTGCGGCGATCGACGAGGTGGTCTATGCCAACATCTTCGAAGGTCTGACGCGCTTCGATGCCAACGGCAGTGTCATACCGGCACTGGCCAGCAGTTGGGAAATCGAGAACGACGGGGCACGCTATGTGTTCACATTGCACAGCGGCGTGACCTTTCATGACGGTGCCGAGTTCACGGCCGAGGATGTCAGGTTCTCGATCGAACGCGCCATGGCTGAAGACTCCACCAATGCGCAGAAGCAGCTGTTTGCCAATATCGACAGCGTCGACGTCATCGATCCACACACTGTGGCGATCAATCTGACGCAGGCCGACGGCAATCTGCTGTTCAACCTGGCCTGGGGCGATGCCGTCATTCTCGATCCTGCATCGGCCGCCGATGCGGCCACCTCGCCGGTGGGTACCGGCCCATTCACCTTCGAACGGTGGGTGCAGGGTGATCGCGTGGAGATCGTCAGATACGCCGATTACTGGGGTGAGCAGGCAAGGCTGGACAAGGCCACGTTCAAGTTCATCAGTGAGCCGACTGCCGCTTATTCCGCCATCCTGGCCGGCGATCTTGATGCCTTCCCCAACTATCCGGCACCAGAGAATCTGGCACAGCTTGACGCCGATCCACGCTATTCGGTGGTGCTCGGTTCCACCGAAGGCGAAACCATCCTGGCGATGAACAATGCGGCTGCACCGTTCGACGATATCCGCATCCGTGAGGCAGTGGCGCATGCCATCAATCGAGAGGAGATCATCGACGGTGCGATGTACGGGTACGGCACTCCCATCGGCACGCATTTCGCGCCGCATAATCCGGCCTATGTCGATCTGACCGGGCAGTCGGCCTATGATCCCGACAAGTCCAGAGCCCTGTTGAAGGAGGCTGGTCTGGAAGAGGGCCTGACAGTCTCCCTGAAACTGCCGCCGCCGGCGTATGCGCGACGTGGCGGGGAGATCATTGCTGCCCAGCTGCGCGATGTGGGCATCACGGCCGAGATCGAGAATCTGGAATGGGCGCAATGGCTGGAGCAGGTCTTCAAGGGCAAGGACTTCGATCTCACCATCGTCTCGCACACCGAGCCGATGGATATCGGCATCTATGCCAATCCCGAATATTACTTCCAGTATGACAACCCCGAACTGCAGACGCTGATGACAACACTGGGCGGCGAGACCGATCCGGACAAGCGTCTGGCTCTGTTGCAGCAGGCGCAGCAGATCATCGCCGATGATCATGTCAACGCCTATCTGTTTCAACTGGCTCGTACCGGAGTTGCAAACAGCAAGCTCAAGGGTCTGTGGCCGAACTCCCCCACGCAGGCCAACGACCTGACGGCAGTGTACTGGGAAGACTAGGGATTCAGCCTGTGCGTTGCTGGTGGCGTCTGGCGGCGCGCAGGGCTGACTGACATGTTGCATTATCTCTTCAGGCGACTGGGCTCCCTGCTGGCCACCTTGCTGGTGGCGAGTCTCATCGTGTTTCTCGTCATCGAGGTGGTACCGGGTGACCCGGCGTCCTACATGCTCGGGATGAATGCGCAGCCGGATACAGTCGCGGCGCTGCGCAGCGAGCTAGGTCTGGACCAGAGCGGGCCGGCCCGCTATCTGCACTGGATCGGCGGC
Source organism: Granulosicoccus sp. 3-233 (assembly GCF_052681095.1). NCBI lineage: Bacteria > Pseudomonadati > Pseudomonadota > Gammaproteobacteria > Chromatiales > Granulosicoccaceae > Granulosicoccus > Granulosicoccus sp. 3-233. The sequence continues at coordinate 326,845 of NZ_JBQYLE010000004.1, read as the reverse complement.
ATGGTACAGGGTGACTTCGGGCAGTCCTATACCTACCGGACACCCGTGGTGGACATGGTGGCCGATCGCCTGTGGGTCTCTCTGCCTCTGGCCCTGTATGCCTTGCTGCTGTCAACGGTATTGGCTTTTCCGGCAGGTATCTGGGCGGCCAGTCATCGTGGCGGGGTGGCCGATACCACCGTCATGGGGTTTACCCAGTTGGGAATCGCCGTTCCCAATTTCTGGTTTGCCCTGTTGCTGGTGATGTTGTTTGCCGTCAATCTCGGCTGGTTTTCCGCTGGAGGGTTTGCCGGCTGGGAGAGCGGACTGTTCGCTGGACTGAAGTCCCTGACGCTGCCGGCAATCTCGCTGGCGCTGCCACAGGCGGCCATACTGACACGCGTCATGCGCTCATCCCTGCTGGATGTCCTGGGAGAGGATTTCATGCGCACCGCCAGAGCCAAGGGGCTCAGCGCACGACAGGCCTTGCTGCGACACGCCTTGAGAAACGCGATGATTCCGGTGCTGACCATCATGGGACTGCAGTTCTCTTTTCTGATCGCCGGCGCCATCATCATCGAGAACGTGTTCTTTCTGCCGGGGCTGGGGCGTCTGATCTTTCAGAGCATCGCGCAGCGCGATCTGATCGTGGTGGAAAGTGTCGTCATGCTGCTGGTCTTCGCGGTTGTCCTGGTGACCTTCGTGATCGATCTGGCCTATGCCTGGGTCGACCCACGTCTGCGACAGCAGCGACGATGAAGCTGAGATCCCTTGTGCCGGGGGCGGTGCTTGTATTGCTGGTGGTGTCGGCAGCACTGCTCAGTTATCTGTGGACGCCCTTCGACGTCACCTCCCTGGACATTCGCAACAAGTTTGCCTCGCCCGATTCCGTGCACTGGCTCGGTACCGATCATCTGGGCCGGGATATTCTCTCCATGCTGATGGTGGGGGCTCGCACCTCCATCGCCGTGGCTCTGGTGGCGGTGGGTATCGGCATGGGCCTGGGCGTGCCCCTGGGTCTGCTGGCGGCGGCACGCGCCCATTCCTGGCTGGATGAACTGATCATGCGAGGAAACGATCTGGTGTTCGCCTTTCCGGCGCTGCTGATCGCCATCATGATCACGGCTGTCTTCGGTCCGGGAGCGGTCAACGCCATCATTGCCATCGGCATCTTCAACATTCCGGTCTTTGCCCGTCTGACCCGGGGGGCTGCCATGAGTCTGTGGAACCGGGAATTCGTGCTGGCAGCACGCGTCGCCGGCAAGGGGCCGCTGCGCATTTCCCTGGAGCACCTGCTGCCGAACATCAGCAATCTGCTGGTGGTGCAGGGCACCATCCAGTTCTCGCTGGGCATTCTGGCGGAGGCGGGTCTTTCCTATGTCGGTCTGGGAGCGCAGCCACCCATTCCCAGCTGGGGCCGCATGCTGGCGGAGAGCCAGACACTGATCAGCCTGGCACCCCATCTGGCGCTGTTTCCCGGTCTGGCCATCGTCATCACCGTGCTGGGACTGAATCTGCTGGGCGATGGGCTGCGGGACTGGCTGGATCCGAGGTTGCGCCGTGAACGCTGAGTCGCCACTGCTGCACATGGACAAGCTGACCCTGTCCATACACCAGACACCCATATTGCAGGACATCTCGCTGCAGCTGCAGGCGGGTCAGGCACTGGGGCTGATTGGTGAAAGTGGTTCGGGCAAATCGATGACGGCACTGTCCATCATGCAGCTGCTGCCACGCGGATCCGTGCAATCAGGCAGCATCCGGTTTCAGGGACAGGCTCTGGAGGCGATGTCCGAAGCCGAGCTGTGTGAACTGCGCGGCAGTGATATCGGCATGATCTTCCAGGAACCGATGACGGCACTGAACCCGGTCAAGAGCATCGGGGAGCAGGTCAGTGAGAGTATTCGCCTGCACCGAGGCCTGTCGCGCGATGAGACGCAGGCGCTGACCCGGCAGACTCTGCAGCGGGTGGGGCTGCCCAATGCCGAGTTTCCATTGAACCGCTATCCGCATGAACTCTCGGGTGGACAGCGTCAGCGCGTCGTCATTGCCATCGCCATTGCCTGTCAGCCGCGTCTGCTGATCGCCGACGAGCCGACGACGGCGCTGGACGTGACCACCCAGGCCGGTATCCTGGAATTGCTGAAATCGCTGCAGCAGGATGAAGGGCTGGCGCTGATGCTGATCAGTCATGATCTGGCGGTGGTGTCCAACATGGCCGACGATGTCGTGGTCATGCGTCAGGGGCGTGTTGTCGAGCAGGGCGATCTGGGGGCCGTGTTCGCTCGTCCTGCGCATGCCTACACGCGCATGCTGTTCGAGGCTTCGGCGCTTTCCACGCCAGGCAGTGCGCCCCGGAATCTACCCTCTACCCAGGCTGCTGCCACACCCTTGTTACAGGTGGAGAACCTGATTTGCGAGTACCCCGGCCGGCGCACCGGTCTGCTTTCCCATGCCCCGGCCTTTCGCGCGGTGAACCGGGTCAGTTTCGACATTCGACCGGGCGAAAGCGTTGGTCTGGTGGGTGAAAGCGGTTGTGGAAAATCCACCCTGACCCGCGCATTGCTGGGATTGATGCACTTGCAGGGCGGTCGTATCCGCCTCAACGGGGAAGAGGTCAGCGCGGCGAAGGTGGTTTCACGGGCGGCCAGACGTCAGATGCAGGTGGTCTTTCAGGATCCCTACGGATCGTTCAATCCGCGTCATCGCGTCGGCCGACTGGTCAGTGAGCCCTTGCATCTGCTGGACACATCAGCGGGACGCAGAAACACAAAGCAGCGCGTGGCCCGGGTCCTGGAGAGTGTCGGCTTGCACGCCGATGACGCTGACAAGTTCATTCACGAGTTTTCGGGCGGTCAGCGTCAGCGGATCGCGATTGCTCGTTCATTGATCGTCCAGCCTTCCCTGATCATTCTGGACGAAGCGGTGTCTGCTCTGGATGTATCCGTGCGTGCTCAGGTGCTGCAGTTGCTGGACACGCTGGCGAGTGAACAGGGTCTGGCCTATCTGTTCATTTCGCACGATCTGTCCGTGGTGCGTCGAGTCAGTGAGCGAGTACTGGTCATGCAACAGGGGCAGATCGTTGAGCAGGGGGACACAGCTGTTGTCTTTGCCAGTCCGCGGCATGCCTACACCAGGGAGCTGCTGGCTGCCACGCCGCAATTGCGGATTGCCTCGTCGTGACCGCTTGCTATCCGGTCGAACCGGACGGAGTCCTCCGCGACCTATCATGTCAACCTGCCAGACCTGCCAGACCTGCCAGACCTGCCAGACCTGCCAGACCTGCCAGACCAGGCAGATCTGCGATCAACGGACATCAACCGCTGTGAAGAATCCCATGGAAAACACGCCTCCCGAGCTGCGCTGGCAGGTCGGACCACGAAATCTCATCACCGATGTGCCGGGCCTGCGGGTCGGCAATGCGGCTGATCCCCTGGTGAAATCCGGTGTTACCGTGCTCACCGCAGAACAGCCCTTCATCGCCAGTGTCGACATCATGGGCGGTGCTCCGGGTACCCGGGAGACCGATTGTCTGGCACCGGACAAACTGGTCGAACAGGTTGATGCGCTGGTCTTGTCTGGCGGCTCGGCGCTGGGACTGGAAGCGGCGTCCGGGGTGGTGGCGGCATTACGGGAACAGGGCAGGGGGTTTACCATCGGGCCTGTGCAGGTGCCGATCGTGCCGACGGCCATCATCTTCGATCTGCTCAACGGCGGCGCATCCGACTGGCAGCAGAACCCTTACGCAAGGCTTGGTCGTGAAGCCTATTCTGCGGCCGATGAAGCGTTCGAGCTCGGCACGGCCGGTGCCGGTACCGGTGCGACCACGGCAGTGCTCAAGGGAGGTCTGGGATCCGCTTCTCTGGTCATGCCCGACGGCATCGTCGTGGGGGCCCTTGTGGTGGCCAATCCGCATGGCAGTGTCGTGGTGCCTGGCAGTCGCTCGTTCTGGGCTGCACCGTTCGAGATGCAGGATGAATTCGGTGGCGTGGGTATGGCTCCGGCTCCCGACCCGTTCCTGTTGCCGCGCAATGACAAGTTGCGCGCCTACGCCGCCATGCACGGTCTGCCTGATGGTGCAGAGCCGAGCCCTGCGGGTAGCAATACGACGATTGCCATCGTGGCAACCAACGCGCGCCTGGACAAGGCGCAGCTGCAACGCATGGCGGTAGCGGCCCAGGATGGCATGGCACGTGCCATCGTGCCGTCGCATACACCCTATGATGGAGATCTGATCTTCGCCCTGTCGATAGCCGAGGTCGAGATGCAGAAGCCGGCCGAGGATCCCATGCGCCTGGGCCACGCGGCAGCGGTATGCCTGTCCAGAGCCATCGCCCGCGGCGTCTATCTGGCGCAGCAGGCTGCGGGCGACACCTTGCCGACCTGGCAGCAGAGCTTCGCGAATCCGTGACCGGAACCGATCGATTCCTCAGGAGGCGGTCTCAATCGAGGGGGCGACTCAGGGCATCTTCGACAATGGCAAGCACGCGACCGGCCTGCTCCCAATGCAGCGCATGGGCCGCTCCGTCAACGATCTGGACCGTCACGTCGGGGTGCTGCTGCCGGAAGTCGAACAGCATCTGCGGTGTCATCAGCATGTCCTGACTGCCGGTCAACAGGGTGACCGGGCAGCGTCGCTGCGCCAATGGCAGCGGCGGCAGAAAACTCGGTAGTGCGTCCACCTGCTGTCCAAAGGCTGTCAGATTCTGCTTGTACGGGTAGGCCAGGGACGCCTCGAGGGCCGCGGCCACAGCGTCGGGATCCGCGAAGAATTCAGGCCTGAACAGGAACTGGTACAACAGCGCGAACCAGTGTGCTTCGTTGTCTTCGGTACGCATGGCCAGCAGTGATTGAAACAGAGCAATACGCGCCGGAATGATCTGTGGAAGGGCCGCAGCGCAGACCAGTCGCGACACACGCTCAGGTGCCTGACAAGCCAGCGCCCAGCCAAGCATGCCACCCATGGAATGCCCCAGCACATTGACTCTTTCGATACCCAGCGCGTCAAGCATCGCCAGGATATCGGCGATCATCACATCGCGTGAGCTGGCAACGGAGCCCGAACCAGTTCGGCCAGTGCAGCGATTGTCCGGAATCAACAGCGACTGTTGTTGTCTCAGACCATCGACAAGCGGTAGCCAGCTGGCGCTGTCACTGGCCATGCCGGAAAGCATCAGCAGGGGCGGTCGTTCAGGCGCTTCTGATCGAGCAGCGGAATGTTGCTCGAAGTGCAGGCAGATATCATTGATGTCGAGAAACGGCATGGCTGTGCAGATTCGATGATGGAAGGCAATATGATGACAGACAACTCGGAACGGAAATGTTCATGAAGCACAACACAAGCTCCGGCGAATCCACGGACAGTTTCGGTTCGACGACCACCAGTCCACAGGCCGCACTGCCCGGCATCAACGATTTCGCTGAAGGCTTCGTGTCGTATCAGACTCGGGCCGTGAACGTGCTGGAATGCGCCGACAACCATCCGGACAGCGCATTGGCCAATATCTATGCAGGTATGTTGTGGATGTTTCTGGAACGACCCGAAGCACCGGAGAAGTCGATTCCCTACGCGCAGCGGGCTGAACGGGTCGGTGGGCTGAACGCCCGTGAACGGGGCATGCTGGCCCTGCTGCAGGCCTGGCAACAGTACGATCATCAGCAGGTGCTGGCGATCGGCACGCAATTGTGCGCCGAATACCCACGTGATCTGCCACTGCTCAAAGTGGTGCAGTATCACGCCTTCAATGCCGGCGATGCAGCGCTGATGCTGCGGCTGGCGCTGGCGGCAGAGCCGCACAATGGTCATCTGGCCGCCGTGCACAGCATGGTGGCCTTCGGGCATGAACAGTCACACCACCTTGCCGAGGCTGAAACTGCCGCCCATCGGGCGCTGGCGATCGATCCGAACGAGCCCTGGGCCCATCATGCGCTGGCGCATGTGCATCTGGGGCGAGGCACCGGCAAGGAAGGTCTGGCCTTGCTGGAAGCCAGTGCGCCGAGTTGGGACGGACTCAATTCGTTCATGTTCACACACAACTGGTGGCATGTCGCCCTGTTCGAGATCGCCAGAGGAGAGGTCGTGACGGCCTTGCGCATCCATGATGAGCGCTGCTGGGGGATACAGCCGGATTACAGTCAGGATCAGATCGGTGCGGTGTCGTTGCTGGCCCGACTGGAACTGGCTGCCGTGGACGTCGGGGATCGCTGGCAGGACCTTCTGCCGTTTCTCGAAACGCGTCGGGACGATGTCATTCAGCCCTTTCTGAGTCTGCAGTATCTGTATGGCCTGGCCAGAGCCGGCTCGGCGCTGACCGACGAACTGTTGACTCTCATTCGTGCGCAGGCAGAGCAGCCTGTCGTGAAGCAGGATCGCATCCTGTGGCGCGATGTGGCCATTCCTGCGGCCGAAGGCATGGTGGCGCATGCACGTGGAGAGCATGATCGGGCCGCGCGCGAGCTGGCGTCGGTACGGCATGAGTTGTGGCGCATCGGAGGTAGCCATGCGCAACGCGACCTGTTCGAGCAGGTGTTGCTGGATGCGCGCCTGCGGGCGGGTGACTGGCAGGCGGCTCGCAAGACTCTGGAGCATCGGCGTGGCTGGGAGCCGGACAGTCCGATCCTGCAGCAGCGATTACAGGATGTGTATCAACAGCTGAACGATTGAAGGCTCCGGTTTGCGACGGTCAAAGGCGATGAGGGTGCCGCCGCGCTGAGCATGACCCGGATCGGTCGCAACGGTTTACGGCAGCGCGCGCGAATTGCCGCACTGGTCTGCGCCCGGGCTGTTGGAGCCCGATGATCAATCAGGGTGCCGGGTCGCGCTGCACCCGGATCGGAAAGAAGCGAATGCCTGACTGATCGAGTGAGGGAGCGCCCGGGAAACCGCGACTGGCGGCCAGCGAGTACCAGCGAGCGGCGTCACTCAGCGCATCATTGGCGGCCGCCGGGGCGAATGAGAGCAGTGTCGCTTCTCTTGCAAAATCGGCACCGAGTACCACCTGGGCAGCGCGCTCACCCTGTTCAGCCTTGGTCTCCAGCTCTTCGCGAGGGAGCTTCTCCAGTATCTCCTGCTCTTCTACCACGGCCTCTCGCAATGCTTCCTGCGACTGAATCGGATTATCGACCGATACGCTTGATGGTCTCAGTGAGGTGGTGACTCCGGTCTCACCATCGATCGACAGCGGTCGATCCAGTGGGCCGGCATCCAGCTCGGCAGTATCTGCCAGGGCATTGCCGAGAGGTGCAAGGAGGAACAGGGCGGCGATGAACAGCGAGATCGAACGAGGCATGGATGGATATCGGACAACAGACATGACTGTCAAGTATGGCTGATAGCGACCGGATTGGCTGGCTATTCATTCACAGGCAGGCAGGTGTGAGCTGAACTTATCGACTTTGTCACGAATATTGCAGGACCTTGCGCCATGAAAGCTGCGCTCGGCGCAGTCATGAAATCAAGTCAGAGAAGAATACAGATGGCGAACAAGTTCCTGGTCAGGCGCGGTCGCGCGCCGTTGGCGAGCACTGTGCTGTTGCTTGCGTCTATGGGTGTCTGCTGGGCTCAGGATACGGGGGATGAGGCTGCGTCAGTGGCTGAAGGTGACGGGAGTGGGCGCATCACGGTGCCTCTGTCGGGCACGGCCACTGTCAGTCGCATCGACAATCTGTCCATATCGCCGAGCCAGGTCGAGATCGGCCTGGTCGATGTCGGTCAGTCGCAAAGCAAGACTTTCGTGCTCTCTCATCAGGGGGGCGACAATGCCGCTGCCATCGAGATCGGTGAGGCCACCCTGTTCGGCAAGAGCGCCAGCGAGTTCGCAGCGGGTTTCGGGGGTTACCAGACGCTCGGACCCGGTCAGTCCATCGAGGTCACGGTCGATTTCGTCCCGTTGTCGCCAGGCGATAAATCGGCTGGATTGCGGCTCGACATCAGTGGCTCGACATCGCCCTATGTGGTGCTCTTCACCGGTACGGCCCGTTACCCCCTGACATCGGATCTGGGGCAGTCTGACCAGAAACTCGATTTCGGTGAAGCCCTGCAGGATACCGACTCGCAGAAGAACGTCATTCTCAGCAATAACGGTGATGCGGATGGCCCGGCCATCAATGTGTCAGCCATGCAGCTCAGTGGCACCAACGCCGATGCCTTTACCATCAACTTCTCTCCGGTCACGCTCAGTCCCGGCGAAGACCTGGATGTCAAGATCGACATGGCTACCGATACGGTCGGCTTCCGCTCGGCTCAAGTCGAGATATTCCACGATGGCAACAACGGCGCGCTGGAGCTGGATCTGGAGGGTACCGTGGTCACGCCGCAATCGGTGCCGGTGAATTTCTCCCTGAGTGAACTGAACACCAGCCAGCAGATCACCCGGGGCACGACCCTGCAGTTCGGGCCGGACGGCAAGCTGTACGTCGGTGAAATGGCCGGGCCGATCCACGTGTTCGATATCACACGCAATGGCAAGGACAACTACGTCGGCAATCTGGAACAGACCATCAACCTGGTCAAGAACGTACCCAACCACGACGATGATGGGACACCCAACAACAACCAGAACACCCGCACCATGACGGGGCTGTACGTGGAAGGAACGGCAGCGGCACCGGTGATCTATGTCTCGTCAAGCGATCCGCGGCAGGCAGCCGGACCGTCGGGCACGGATTCGAACCTCGACACCAACTCCGGCATGCTGCACAAGCTAACTCTGAACGGCAACAAGTGGACCAAGCAGGACCTGGTACGGGGTCTGCCGCGCTCCGAGGAGAATCACGGTCCCAATGGTCTGGTCAAGATAGGCAACAAGCTGTATGTGAGCGTGGGTGGTCATACCAACATGGGCTCACCGTCCAACAACTTTGCCGAGCTCCCCGAGTTTGCACTCTCCGCCGCCGTGCTGGTCATCGATCTGGATGCAATCGGCAACTCAACCTACGATCTGCCAACGCTGGACGGACCTGCCGATCAGCACGACCCCTTCGGCGGGCATGACGGCCTGAATCAGGCCATTCTGGAGACAAACGGACCGGTGCAGATCTTCGCTCCCGGCTTTCGCAACGCCTATGACATTGTCTACACCGAGTCCGGTCGCTTCTATGTCTGGGACAACGGGCCGAACGCGGGCTGGGGCGCCCAGCCGGGTGCCAATTGCTCGAATGCGATCAAGAACAATGGAGACACTCATGAAGATGGTCTGCACCTGATCGAGGAGGGCTATTACGGGGGGCATCCCAACCCGACGCGAGGCAACAAGGGCAACAAGTTTGGCGGTCAGTCGCCCATCGAGGGGCCTGCGAACGAGGAGGAATGCATCTACAAGACGCCCGGCCAGAACGATGGTGCGCTGGTGACCAATGACCCGTCAACCAATGGCCTGGATGAATACACTGCCAGCAACTTTGGTGGCGCCATGAAAGGCGATCTGATAGCGGCGGCATTCGGCAAACAGATATTCCGCGTCCAGCTCAATGGCAACGGGACAGCCATAACCTCCAAATCCCTGCTGTTGAAAGGCCAGGGCACCACCCCTCTGGATCTCACTACCCAGGGCGATGGCGATGTCTTTCCAGGCACGATCTGGATCGTCGACAACATCGACAAGAAGATTCGGATTCTCGAGCCCAGTGATTATTGAAGCACTCAATGTCCGCGCGATCCGGGCCGATAACAGAGCCTGAACAGAACTGGAGTCCCTGCACGTAGCAGGGCCTTTCGCTATAGACGCTCCGGCCGGGTACATGCCGGGATCGTGGTTTTCATCAAGAGCTACTTATGGATATCGAAAAAACCGTGTCGACGCGCACGTTGGGCAAGGCCAGTCTGCTGCTGCTCATGTTCCTGCTCAGTGCCTGTGGCGGCAGTGGCGGTGACTCCGTGAATGGAGGCGGAGATGATGGTGGAGATGTCGATATCATCGAGAAGGATGTGGTTCCCGAAGCTCGAGGACTGCTGCCATCACTGTCACCATCGATTGCCAGCTTCGAAGGCGAGCACCATGCAGGCAGTGAGGCCTGTTCCACCTGTCACAACGATGCGTCCATGGAGATCACGACCCCCATTGCCGGTGAAACCCGCAATGTCTCGATAGGGACTGCCTGGGAAACCAGCATGATGGCCAATTCGACTCGTGATCCGTATTGGCACGCCGTCGTGGCCTCCGAGCTGGACAACTACCCGCATCTGGAAGAGGTGATCAATGACGAGTGCATCGTCTGTCACGCGCCGCTGGCTCATGATCTGACCGAAAAGGAAGGACTGGACCTGCGTCTCTACGACCAGTTGTCGGCCAATGGTGTCACGGTGATCAATCCGGGACTGTATTCCATGGATGACAGCAATGAAGTCTTCAACCATGCGATGGATGGTGTCAGCTGTTCATTGTGTCATCAGATGGACGGTACCAATCTGGGCACCGAAGAGAGCATGTCCGGTGGGTTCGAAATCGTCGGTTCACCCACCGGTGATCCCATGGATCGACCGGCCTATGGTCAGTATGCCGATCCGGAGGTCAGTTACATGCGTCAGCAGGTGGGCTATCTGGCACAGCAGGGTCTGCATATCAGTACGTCCGAAAGCTGCGCTACCTGCCACAATCTGAATGTGCACTCGATCAGCCAGGACGGTGAGCCGCTGGAAGACGTGCTGTTTGCCGAGCAAGCCACTTTCACCGAATGGCAGAACAGCGAATACGCTATCGGTGGGCCGCAGGAAGCCACTTGCCAGAGCTGTCACATGCCCAGGCTCGATCAGGATGTCTACATCGGACAGGGTGCTCCCGATAAACGTCCGGACTTTTCCGAACATACCTTCCTGGGTGCCAATACGGTCGTGCAGACCATGCTGATGAACTACAGCGAAGAGCTGGGCCTCAAACCGGGCATGGATTTCGAGGCATCCATCCAGCGCAATCGTGAATTTCTGAAAACTTCCGCGGACGTGACCATCAGTGGTGATGGTGTCGTCAACGGCGAGCTGCAGTTCGATGTGCACGTCAGGAACCAGACCGGCCATCGCCTGCCATCCGGCTATCATTCACGTCGTGTCTATCTGCATGTACAGGTGCTGGACAGCAGTGGCGAGCTGATCTTCGAGAGCGGCCGGATCCGCCCCGATGGCAGTATCGTGGGGGTGGCCGAGGATGTGAATTCGGCTACCTGGGAGCCGCATCATGACGTGATCACCTCGGAAACCCAGGTGCAGGTCTATCAGGCCATTACCGGCAATTCCGACGGAGATCGTACCCATTCGCTACTGGCCAGCAGCTTTTACCTGAAGGATAACCGCTTGACGCCCGCTGGCATGAACAAGGGGGCGATCCTGAATGACGACTCTCTGCCGGACACCTTTGGCGTCTTCGGGGCGGCGCTGACCGACGATGATTTCAACAACGGTGAGGACACCGTCAGCTATCGAATCGCCGTTGGCAGCAACGAGGTCTATACCGTGTCGGCGGAATTGCGATACCAGTCGCTCAGCTATGGTCACCTGCAGAAACTGTGGACTCAGGGCGACCGGGTCGATCAGGTCGACATGTTCCGCACCATGTACGACAACACCACATTGCGCGATGAAGTCATTGATACGGCGACGCAGATCATGCAGTAAGGTGCTACCGCTCTCACTTGCAGTTCTGATTGATCGGCTATACTGCTCGGCATTGAATCTTCGACAGATGAGTGGGCTCTCGTGGCCCACGGTGCCTGTCCACGCTCAGGAGCTCCTTCCAATGCCCACCACCCGTTCCATGAAGTCCCGTCTGTCCATGTTCGCAGGTGCGCTGCTGTCGCTGCTGCTGGCAGTGCCGACACTGGTCAATGCCCAGGCTGGCAATGGCCTGGAGTATCGCATCGGTCCAGAGGACGTTCTGCACATCTCGGTGTGGCGGGAAGAGGACCTTGATCGCAAGGTACTTGTGCGTCCCGATGGCGGTATTTCCTTCCCTCTGGCGGGGGACATCCAGGTCTCCGGCCGGACGCCGCTGGAAGTTCAGGACGAGATCCGCTCACGTCTGCAGCGCTATGTCCCCGATGCCGAGGTCACGGTCTCTGTCGACAAGATCTCCGGTTACACCGTATTCGTGCTTGGTGAAGTGGAAGCGCCGGGTCAGTTCACCCTGGGACGCTATGTGGATGTCGTTCAGGCTCTGACCCTGGCCGGCGGCTTCACCCCTTACGCCAGCAACCGCAACATTCAGGTGCTGCGTCGTCAGGACGGTCGCGAAGTGACCTATGAATTCGACTTCCGTGATGTATCGCGCGGTCGCAACCTGGAACAGAATATAATCCTGCAAAGTGGAGATGTCGTCCTCGTTCCCTAGCTGATGGTTTCCCGTTTCCGCCGATTCGGGAAAGGCATCGCCTGAGTGGAACCCGGAGATCGTCTGTCTCCGGCAATTTCGGCTTCCTAACGCATCGGGATTACACGCATGGCACTGTTCAACAGGTCCGGAAACAACTGCGTCAGTACCTTGACGATATTGAGTCTGTCGGCCTCGCTGGTCTCGCTGCCTGCGGTGGCGGATGTCTGGGTCTTCGAGCCCTCGATCTCTCTCGATCAGCGCTTCGACGACAACTACTACCTCATTCCGGCCGGTGATGGATCGCTGAGCGCCACGCGCGCCGTGGGTGAACTGGGCCTCAGCCGTGAATCGCAGGCGACTTCGTATCGCGGTCTGGTCAGGGTCGATGGTCTGCTGACGACCAGCAACGACAACGGTGATGAAGGCCTGGATTCAAATCAGATTGCCGCGGCCGAAGCGGTGCATCGCACGGCTCGCTCACGCTACGGCGTACTGGTGACCTTCACCCAGGATACCCCGAGCCGCGATATTGCAGCCGATCTGAGTGACAGCAGCAGTCTGGCGTCGGATACCGGCCTCGATCTGACACAATCGAGCAATGTGGCGCGGCAGGAATGGGTGATCGAGCCGTCCTTCGAGTACGATCTGACACGTCGACTGGCGTTTGATTCGCAGCTTACCTACACCACGGTGGATCACGACCTGCCTGACCCTCAGGATGCGATCTATCGGCGGTATATCGATACCTTTCCGCGGTCGGCGGATGGCAGTTTCGACGGTGTTCCCCTGTCCTATAACGAGGTGACCATCGATGATGTCGGCAGCGTCTTCACCCCCAGCGGCGAACTGGATGACTTCGAGGAAGCCGAACTGGAAATGGGATTCCGCTACAAGTACACGCCCATCACCACGTTCAGCGTCACCGCATCCTACAGCCACTACACGGCTGAGGTAGAGCCGGATACCCTGGCCTTCATTCCGTTCGAGGATCTGATCTCGGACCCGGATGAAAAGGACATCCGGCGCAAGGCGCGACGCGATTCCATCTCGACCACGGCGACTTTCAAGCTCGGTATCGAACGCTTTCTGACGCGCACGCTGCTGCTGGGTGTCGATGGCGGTGTCTACACCAATACCACCGACCTGAGTGACACGCTGCGTGCCACGGACATCCCCGAAGGTGGCAGCCCGATCCCCCAGGAGAGCCTGGATGCACTCGAGACTGAAACCGACGGCTGGCTGGCCAGTGTCTCGCTGACCTACGATGCCGGCGTGACCCGCTATGCAGGCAAGTTTGCCGTGGATGTGGAGCCCAGCAGTTCCGGTACACAGGTGGAAACCCATGAGCTGACCGGTACGCTGGATCGGGTTCTCTCGCCACGCCTGAACCTGTCCGTGCGTGCCAGAGCGTACGAGCCGGATCGCCTGGGAGCCATCAGTAATGACCGTTTTGCCCGTCGATTCATCAGTTTCCAGCCGAAGATCGAGTGGAAGGCATCACGCAACTGGACAGTGTCGGCCGCCTATCGCTACCGCCGACAGAAGGCGCAGATCGATCCGGTATCGGCCGAGAGCAATGCCATATTGCTGGCACTGAAATACACGCCACCCTCGGAAGTCCGGGATGCCGCTGAAGCCAACGGGCTGTAAGGCGGTTCAGTCGAGCGGTTGCGCCGTCCCTGTCTCTGTCTCATCGGAGGCAGGTGCAGCGGCGGCAATTGGTGGGGCTTCGTCCGGTACGTAATCCAGGATCGTCATGCTTGAGGGATCAAAGAGGGCAATGCCATTGGCATAGCGGGCCTTGAAGGTGTAGAACTCGACATCCTCGGCCTGCAGCTGGCGCTTCTCCAGTGCGTTCTGTACGGCGGCGTCTGCGCCCCGTTGAACAATCGCCGGCCAGTCCAGCGCATCCTTCTGTATGGCCGCATGATGTTGTGTCAGCGGAACGTACTGGTCACTGCGTCCCTGCGGGCCGGGATAACCGTTGAGGATGTCTGCCAGAAACTGACCGAAATCGTCAGGCTCCGGGGTCAGCAACAGGGGCAAATGCAGCAGGCTTGCCGGCGGCAGGGGGCGAGGTTCCTCGTTCATGGCGAGCAATTGCTGATCGGATGTCCGGTTGTCACTGGCCGAGACGGTGTTGAAGCCGTTTTCGGCAAACACGATGGCCACGGTACGTTGCTGGTGGGTAGTGTAGAAGCCATAACCCAGTGCTGCGATCTGCAACAGAGCAATCAGAGACATGTCCAGCAACAGTTTGGGTTTGCCGGGTTTGTACAGAATCAGGGTCAGAGCCGGCCCCAGTACCAGGTCGATCATTGCGACCAGTTTCAGGCCCTGCCAGCCACCGTCGAGAAAGAACAGCTCGCCGGGAAACCAGTAGAGCAGCATGACGATGACCAGAACGGAAAAAACCAGCAGACTCAGCGTCAGGTGAATGGCAAATGCGACACCCTTCGTCGGGCCTGTGGAGGGCCAGGGGAGAGAGCGTGTCATGTGCTTGCGTCCTCGATGATGCGTTGAACCAACGCACTGCCAAGCAACGAATACGCCATCTTCATGAAACCTCGAAGCGAGTCTGATGGTCCATGCAACGGTAGCGCCCACGATCCATACCCGGCATCCTTGCCGGATCAACCGAATGTCAGGCAACAGGAAAGACTCTCCCTATCCATGAACAAGCCCAGGTCTGCACCACGTAAACGAATCAATCTGGCCCTGCAGGGGGGAGGGTCGCATGGCGCCTTCACCTGGGGAGTACTGGATCGGATACTGGCAGATGAGCGACTGGAAATAGCGGCTATTTCCGGCACCTCGGCGGGAGCCATGAATGCCGTGGTACTTGCCCATGGTCATGTGAACGGGGGGGCGCAACAGGCGCGTCAAAAGCTGGAAGAATTCTGGCGAGCGGTCAGCGAGGCAGCCCGTTGCAGCCCCGTTCAACGAGCCCCGCTGGACTATCTGATGGGGACCTGGTCCATGGAAAATTCCGTGGGGTATCAGGCCATGGACGCCATGACTCGCACCTTGTCGCCCTATCAGTTCAATCCACTGAACATCGATCCCCTCAAGAAGATACTGGAGTCCTGTGTCGACTTCGACTGTGTGCAGAACTGTACGGATATTCAGCTGTACATCTCGGCGACCAATGTGGAGACCGGTCGTGTCAAGGTGTTCGACAGCAACAATCTGACAGCGGACATGGTCATGGCATCCGCCTGTCTGCCGCAACTGTCACAGGCTGTCGTCATCGACGGCGTGCCGTACTGGGACGGCGGGTACATGGGCAATCCGGTACTGTTCCCTTTTCATCACCACACGGACTCGGCGGATATCGTGGTGGTGCAGATCAATCCCATCGAGCGCAAGGGAGTTCCCAGGACGCCCATGGAGATCCAGAACCGGGTGAGCGAAATCACTTTCAATGCCAGTCTGTTGAAGGAGCTTCGGTCGATAGAATTCGTGGATCGCCTGCTCGAGGCCGGCAAGGTGGATGGGCATCAATATCGACGGGAGTTCATTCACATCATCGAGAATCAGGAGGCCCTGCGACCTTTGGGAGCCTCTTCCAAGCTGAATGCGGAGTGGGGTTTTCTGTGTCTGTTGCGCGATATCGGTCGGCAGAGTGCAAGCACCTGGCTGGAGCAGCACTACGATGACATCGGTCAGAGAAACACGGTGGACCTGAAGACCATGTTCCAGGGGCAGGCGGACCGCTGAGAACGGCCATTCGAGACGAGGCGCCCTGATCGATCAGGGCCGAGTCTCAGGCAAACAGGATGCCGGACTGCACACCCAGCGTGGATTCGATACGATGCAGCAGCTCGCGTTCGGCGGCTGAAATTCGTTCCCCGCCAATGCCGAGGATGCTGCCTTCCTTGGCGGCCTTGGCTACCGCCAGTGCGATGTCGATCGTCCATTGCTTGTAGGCATGGGCCTCGCTTTCGCTGCAGCGTTCGCCAACCAGCGCCGTGGCTGCTCGACAATCCTCGATGGCCATGGCCTGCAGTTCCTCGCGGCTGCTGATGTTGGCTGAACTGACGCGCTGCTGGGCCCGCTCACGATAATCGGCCATCTTGTTCCTGGCCTGATCCCAGTTGTCGGCCTTGCTCAACAATGCGTTGATCAACTCGCTGTCCGGATGAGTTTCGCGTGCGTGCACGGAGGCACGCATACCGGCGCTCATTTCCCTGATTGTGCCGATGATGCCGCTGGGGGCTGCATTGCTCATGGCCGCGCCGATCATGCCCGGCATGGCGCTGAGCAGAAACCATTCGTCGTCGTTGAAGGCATCCTTGATGGTCATGGCAGTCTCGGCTTGCGTGATGGTCATGGCAGTGTCGGCTTGCGTGCTGGTCTGTGTGCGCAAACGGTTCACTCTTCCCGCAGCAGCAGGAACTCAAGCAGGGCCTTCTGCGCGTGCAGACGATTGCCTGCTTCCTCCCAGACCACACTCTGTGCGCCGTCGATGACCTCGGCCGAGACTTCCTCGCCACGGTGGGCCGGCAGGCAGTGCATGAACAGGGCGTCCTTCTGCGCCAGTGCCATCATGTCGGTAGTGATTTCATAACCCTCGAAAGCCGCCTCCCTGGCTTTCTGTTCGGCTTCCTGGCCCATGCTGGCCCAGACATCGGTGACGATCAGATCGGCATCCTTGCAGGCTTCGGCCGGTGAGTCGGCACGGCTGGCATGATTGCCGGCGTTGGCCAGGATCCCGGCATCAGGCTCATAGCCGTCGGGGCAGGCGTAAGTCAGGTGAAAGCCGAGCAGGGCTGCCGTATTGAGGTAGGAGTTGCACATGTTGTTGCCGTCACCGATCCAGGCAACCCGCTTGCCGCGGATGTCGCCGCGATGATCGAGGTAGGTCTGCATGTCGGCCAGCAACTGGCAGGGATGCAGAAGATCGGTCAAGGCGTTGATGACCGGTACGGTGGCGATCTCGGCGAAGCGTTCCAGCATGTCATGCGAGAAGGTGCGCACGGAGATGACATCGACCATCTGCGACAGTACCCGCGCGGTATCGGCGGGCGGCTCGCCACGTCCCAGCTGCGTACCTTCGGGTGACAGATAGATGGCGTGGCCGCCCAGCTGTGTCATGCCGGCTTCGAAGGAGACACGTGTACGAGTCGAGGATTTCTCGAAGATCATGCCCAGGACGCGACGCGGCAGAGTGGCTTCACAGCTGTGGGATTCCCACTGCTTGCGCAACTCGCTGCCACGCTGGATGATGGCGCGGAATTCGTCCGCGGTCAGGTCGTTTTCTGAGAGAAAGTGTCGCATGTCGTTGGGGTGTTCAGGCGTGGGCAGCGGCGTCGCTGCCATCAGGCAGGTCGGATTGTTGCAGAAAGTCGATGATCAGATCGCTGATGCGTCGCACCAGTTCATCGGCTTCGGCGTCGGAGAGGATATAGGGCGGGAGCAGGCGAATGACATTGCCGGCGGTGACGTTCAACAGAATGCCGGCCTCCAGCGCCTTGCCGACCAGTTCGGCGCAGGGAACATCCAGTTCGATGCCAAGCATCATGCCTCGACCACGGATGTCGCGAATACCGGGTTGGTTGTGCAGGCTGTTGCTGAAGCCGTCGAGAATGCGTGTCCCCAGTTCGCCGGCACGGGCCACCAGATGCCGCGTTTCCATTTGCTGAATGACAGTCAGTCCTGCGCGGCAGGCAATGGGATTGCCACCGAAGGTGGTGCCATGACTGCCTGGCTGGATCAGCTCGGCTGCGGTGCCGTGGGCCAGACAGGCACCGATGGGCATGCCGTTGCCCAGCGCCTTGGCAACGGCAACGAGATCGGGCTGGATCGCTTCCGCCTGGAAGGCAAACCAGTGACCGGTACGGCCCATGCCGGACTGGATCTCGTCGCAGATGAGCAGCCAGTCGTGCTCGTCGCACACTCTGCGCAGCGCTTGCAGATAGCCTTCATCCGGGATGTTGACACCGCCTTCGCCCTGAATCGGCTCCACCATGATGGCCACGATATCGTCACGACTTGCCGCTGCCGCCTTGATGGCGTCGATATCATTGAATGGCACGACCTCGAAGCCTTCTACCATGGGGCCGAAGCCGGCCTTGATCTTCTGGTTGCCCGTGGCCGAGATGGTGGCGATGGTGCGACCATGAAACGCCGTGTCCATGACCAGGATGGTCGGTGTCTCAATGCCCTTGGCATGGCCATGCAAACGTGCAATCTTGATGCAGGCCTCGTTGGCCTCGGCGCCGGAGTTGCAGAAGAAGGCCTTGTCCATGCCGGCTATGCGACACAGTTCTGTTCCCAGAGCCTCCTGTTGGGGGATGTGGTACAGATTGCTGACATGCATCAGTTCGCGCGCCTGCTCGGCGATGGCTTCGCTGATGGCGGGATCGGCATGACCCAGCGCGCACACGGCAATGCCACCCAGGGCGTCCAGGTACTCACGTCCCTGATCATCCCACAGGCGAGCACCTTCACCGCGTTGCATGGTGACAGGCAGGCGACCGTAAGCGGCCATCAGTGAAGCCATTGGAAAAAGCCTTTGGTTATTATGGGAAACAGGCGCTTGATACTATTACAGTTGCGGCCGCAGTCCAACCCATCAGGGCTTGTTGAGGCCCTTGAAATGGCGGGGCGATGAGTCTGATCGATACAGAATATGCTTTCGTCGGTCCCCACGCTTGCCAAGGCGGAAACTCCGGTGAGACCATATGCGGGTCATTACCGCTGTATTTGCGCCCGGGAGATGCCGATTTACACCAGACTGCCACCTGCGGCTGTGTCTTGGTATGCTCTCGGTCACCAGTAGAGCCGACGCGCAGCGTGGCGGCGGCAGTCTTATCGGTCAACCCTTCAGGAGATTTACATGTCCTTTTCATTTCCAGACCTGCCTTACGACTTCACGGCTCTCGAGCCACATGTGGATGCCCAGACCATGGAAATCCATTATGACCGGCATCACCGCACTTACTTCAACAATTTCACGGGCGCAGTCGACGACACGCCCATGGCTGACAAGTCCCTGGAAGAAGTCATGGGCATGGTGGACGCCAGCACATCGCCTGCAGTCCGCAACAACGGTGGTGGTTACTACAACCACATCCTGTACTGGAACTCCATGTGCAACGGCGGCAGTGCTCCCAGCAGCGAGCTGTCCTCTGCCATCGACTCGGCCTTCGGATCCATGGATGAGCTGAAATCCGGTCTGAAGCAGGCCGGTATCGGTCGTTTCGGTTCCGGTTTTGCCTGGCTGATCGTCAAGGACGGCAAACTGGAGATCACCTCCACTCCCAATCAGGACAACCCGCTGATGCAGGTGGCCGAGAAGCAGGGTACGCCCATTCTGGCGCTGGACGTGTGGGAGCATGCCTACTACCTGAAGTACCAGAACAAGCGTCCTGATTACATCGACGGTTGGCTGGAAGTGGTCGACTGGGCGAAGACCTCCGAGCGTTTCGCAGCAGCCAGCTGATCATTCGGCTTCGCTGTTGCCTGCCGGGTCGGCATTGACCGACCTGGCGGGTTCTGTCCCTGTATCACCCTGCCGACCTCGACTTTTCACGGAAAAAGTCCTTGCAGTCCCTTGTCGGGCTCTTGCAGTTCTGTCGGTGATTCCCCACATTACGATTCATTCCGGTGTACCTGCCAGGCGGCGGGCGTACACTGTCGTGTCTGTCCATGAATTCGTATCTGACCGTGAGCAAGCAGCACCATGAGTGATCAAGCGTCCGACGTCCGTACCCGTATCGAGCAGCAGATTGCCGAGAACCCGGTGATCCTGTACATGAAAGGCACACCGCAGTTGCCCATGTGCGGTTTTTCCATGCGTACCGTGGAAGCGCTGAAGCAATGCAACAAGGAATTTGCATTCGTCAACATCATTGCCGACCCCGCCATTCGCGAAACCCTGCCTCAGGTGTCCGACTGGCCCACCTTCCCGCAGCTCTACATCGAACAGGAACTGGTCGGTGGCTGCGATATCGTCATGGAGCTGGCAGAAAGTGGTGAGCTGCAGAAGATGATCGACAAGGCGGCCCGACCTTCAGACTGAAGCGTTCGAGAACATGCCGGGCAGGCTGATTGTCCTGCATCCGGCAGTTCCTCATCTCAATCGAAATCGACCTTGCCGCGTCCGGCCTTGAGCCGTGAGTGGCGGGTCTTGTGCTCCAGGCGTCGCTTCACCGAACTGCGTGTCGGTCGGGTTGGTCGACGCTTCTGCGGCACATGCACCCCCAGCCGAATCAGTTCGGCCAATCGTTCGAGAGCATCGGCATGATTCTGTTCCTGCCGACGGTGCTGTTGCGCCTTGATCACGATCACCCCATCCTTGGTCAGTCGCTTGTCCTTGATGTTCATCAGGCGCTGCTTGATGTGATCCGGCAGGCTCGAGGCGCTGATATCGAATCGCAAGTGCACCGCAGATGCCACCTTGTTGACATTCTGGCCACCTGCTCCCTGTGAACGGATGGCCTGCCACTCGATTTCCTCGAGTGGTATGGACAAGGTGTCATTGATCTTCAGCACGGTTCCAGCGGGTCCTCAGCGGGGCACGTAGGACCCATCCGCGATGGGTGCGTCGATGCCTGCATGCAGTTCTTCCCAGCGATTCACCACCGAGCAGAACAGATCGGCGGTCATGCGTGTGTCGTAAATGGCGGAGTGTGCCTCCGAGGTGTCCCATTCCATCCCTGCCGCCACGGCGGAGCGTGCCAGTACAGTCTGCCCGTAGGCCAGGCCGCACAGGGATACCGTGTCGAAACAGCTGAAGGGATGAAACGGGTTCTTCTTGATGCCACAGCGATCGGCGGCAGCATTGACGAACTTGAGGTCGAAAAAGGCGTTGTGCCCCACGAGGATGGCACGTGTGCAGTTGGCCGCCGATACCGCATCGCGCACCGGGTTGAAGATGTGCGCAAGAGCTTCACGCTCTTCGCGGGCGGCCCGCAGCGGGTGGTAGGGGTCGATGCCGTTGATCTCCAGTGATTTGGGTTCGATGTTGCTGCCGTCGAACGGGACGACGTGGGTGGTGTAGCTCTTGACCGGGCGAAGCTTGCCCTGATCGTCCACGTCCAGCAGAACGGCGGCAATTTCCAGCAGGGCATCATTGCGCTCGTTGAAGCCCCCGGTTTCGACATCCACGACGACGGGTAGATAGCCTCTGAAACGTTCACTGAGGGAATAGGCTTTTCCGGGTTGATACATATACGCCAAGCGCTCCTGAGCGGTGCGGATTAAAGGATAGGGAGGTTAACTTAGCGGAGAATCATACACGCCGGTGTAGTGATACCATCGAACCTTTCCCGAATACGCGACGTTCTGCACTGTGCGTAACCTGCTTCAGCAGTATTTCAACATTGCGTTTCTCATGGGCAAGCCGCAAGACTTGCCGCCTGGCCGTGAGCAGATGCAGATAGGGACTGGACTGGCGCTGGTCAGTTACGTCATGGCCGTGGCTGTGCCATTCGGTGTGGAGCGGGCGTTTCTGCAGGCTGTGATCGATCTGGGCTGCACCGGAGTTGCAATCTGGATAGCCTTGAGTATCGTCGGTCGCACGGCCCGCTTCGAGCAGGCGTTTGGTGGTCTGTGCGGGGCATCCACCTTCATCAACCTTGCAGCCCTGCCGCTGTTCGCCTTGCGCCCCGATGCCACGGGTGCGGCCATGGCAACGAGTACGGTGGCCGATTTCGTGTTGCTGGTCTGGGGGCTGTCACTGATGGCGCATGTCATCAGGCATACCTTCGAGGTCAGGATGTTCGTGAGCGTCGTGATGTCGGTGGCATTCTTCATCGTGCTGTCGGCCGTGGTGGCCTCGATCTGGCCGGTACCCGAGCTGAGCACGGACAGGGAGAAGATCTCGCTGCCGAGTGGCCCGGATGTACGGCCAATGACCTTGGCGTCTGGCTTCGCAGGAGTCTGAGGTAATGAGAGGCTTGTTCGATACTGATGCGAGAATGATATGATCCGCGATTCGTTCGTCGTGCCAAAGGTTTACAACGTCACCCGTGTCCGTGCCTGTTCGACAACGCTCCTCAGCGTCCTCACGTCTCGCCCGGCGTGCTTTTGCCTGCAATGAACCTCGGTTGCAGCAACGAGCAGTGGATGCGGGCATGGTAAAGCCTGCCGCTTCCAGACAGACGCCCCGATCCAGCGCCGATGCGGCATCTGCCGGCGGCAAGGGCGAGAACGGCTCGGCTGTGAAGCCGGAGGGCGACGATAAATTGGCGCCGGTCTCGATCAAGCCGCTGGATATCGTGGTGCCTGATCAGATCGGTCGCTACACCATTGGTCGACGAATCGGTTCCGGTACCTGCGGCGTCGTGCATCAGGCGCTGGACAATCTGCTGGGACGGGAAGTGGCCATCAAGCTATCGCCAATGGGTGAGGCGCATGTGTCCACTGGCAAGGTACCCGGGGCCCAACGTGCCTACCAGACCGAGATCATTGCCGCCGGTCGATTGACGCACCAGAATATCGTCACCGTACACGATGCCGGACAATTCGAAGAGCTCAATTACCTGGTCATGGAGGTGGTTGAAGGCAAGTCCCTGAAGGAATACGGCAAGGGCAAGACCCTGTTGCCGGTACATGAGGCCTTGCGTGTGATTGCCGAGTGCTGCATGGCGCTGGACTACTCGCACCAGCAGGGAATTCTTCATCGAGACATCAAGCCGGCGAACATCATGCTGGCGAACAATGGCGTGGTGAAGTTGCTGGATTTCGGTATTGCCGTGGGCCTGCGAGATGAGGGTGAGCTCAATCGCAAGGGGCCGACACTGGGCACGCCCAACTACATGTCGCCTGAGCAGATTCTGGGGCGTGATCTGGGGCCACCCAGCGATTTCTACTCGCTGGCAACTGTGCTGTTCGAACTGCTCACCGGGCGTCAGTTGTTCAAGGCAAAGAAGGTGAAGGATCTGTTCCGCACGGTCGTTCACCGACCTGCACCGCGTCTGCGTCAGATACGTCCGGACCTGCCTGCGGAACTGTCCAGTGTGCTGGCCAGGGCGCTGGAAAAGAAACCCGAGGTTCGCTACCAGACAGGCCAGGACATGGCGCGTGCCCTGCGCCCGTTCATCGAGAAATTCGGCGTGCAGAGTCGCCGCCCCCTGGCCCGGCAGAGGCTCATACGCAGGCTTCGGCAGCAGTCCTTTTTCAGGCCGTTTTCCGAGGCCGAGATCAGTCAGTTGCTCGATCGTGTGCAGGTGCGCCGCTTTGGTCCACAGGACACGCTGACAGCGTGCGGGACAACGGTACGTCGTCTGCTGGTGATCACCGACGGGCTTGCCAGTATCCGGGCGCAGGACCGCCATCTGCGACTGTTGTCGGAAGGCGACAGTCTTGGCGAAGCCAGTTTCATCAGCGGCGCTCCTGCGTCGCATGATGTCGTGGCACTGACCGATGTCAAGGCGCTGGAATTGTCTGCGGGTTCATTGAGCAAGCTGCCGTCGAAAGTCCATTTGCACTTCTATCGACATGTGTCCGAGCTGCTCAGGGCAGGCAACGCACTCGCCGATACGGCCGAGTGCGATGTCCTGCTGTGAATGACTGATTGCTGACGCAGGGATCAGCTGGCGCTGTCACTGTTGTGGCGGCGTGCCATCAGCTTCTTTTCCCAGTCGAGTGATGTCCTGACAATGGTGTCAAGTTCATCGAATTGCGGTTTCCAGTCCAGGGTCTGGTGGATCTTGTCGACAGCGGCAATCAGCGCCGGCGGGTCACCGGCTCGGCGCGGTTGTTCGATGACCTTGAGGGGCGCTCCGTGCACGCGCTCCACCGCGTCGATGACCTGGCGTACGCTGAAGCCATGCCCATAGCCGCAGTTGAGTAATGTGGACTCACCCCCCTTGCGCAGATAATCCAGCGCCGAGAGGTGGGCGGCTGCCAGGTCGGACACATGGATATAGTCTCTGACCCCCGTGCCGTCTTCCGTCGGATAGTCGGTGCCGAATACATACAATTGTTCACGCTTGCCCAGGGCGACTTCCGCGGCGACCTTGATCAGCAGAGTGGCATTGGGGGTGGATTGGCCGATGCGACCATCCGGGTCGGAACCCGCCACATTGAAGTAGCGCAGCACCACATGCTTGAGGTCGGTGGCGGCACTGAGGTCGCGAAGCATGGCTTCGGACATCAGCTTGGAGGTGCCATAGGCGTTGATGGGGGCGGTCTGCAGCTCTTCATGGCAGGCACCGATGCTCGGATCCGGCACACCGTAGGTGGCGGCCGTCGAGGAAAAGATGAAGTTCGCGACCTTGTTGTCCTGACAGGCTTGCAGCAGGTTGCGGGTGCTGCAGGTATTGTTCGCATAGTACTTGAGCGGGTTCTCGACGCTTTCGGGAACAATGGTGTGTGCCGCGAAATGCATCACGGTGTCGATGCCCTTGTCGGCGATGAGCTGGCTGACCAGTTCGATATCCCCGGTCTTGCCGACGACCAGTTCACCGTGCAGTACGGCATCGGCGTTGCCGGTTGACAGATCATCGAGTACGACCACGGATTCGCCGCGTTCTCCCAGTAATTTGACGACATGGCTGCCGATGTAACCGGCTCCGCCGGTAACGAGTATGGGCTTGTTGTTCATGGTTGACACTGGCCGCCTTGCAGTTGCGATATGGGTTGATCGGTATTGTATCGTTCGATGCCGATTAATTCAGCCGGAGCTGTGCCATCATCGCTGTGCTGCAGACTATCCGGGTTAGACCGTATCGTGATTGATCATAGTGAACAGGTAGCTGAGGGTGCCTTGCTGCTCACCGTCAACCAGCGCCTTGCGCGCCATCATCTGTCGCGCTACAGCCGGTGGCAGCTGCAGCAGGGGCGTCAGTGGTGGGAAACGCCTGCCATTCTGCCGTTTCGCGCCTGGCTGCGCACATTGCACGATGCGGCTCTGGCGGCGGGGCTGAGTGAGCGCACGCTGCTGCCCGATCTGCTGCAGCAGAAGTTGTGGCGGCAATGCATCGAGGATGATGCGCATCTGGAACTGCTGGACAAGGATGCCGCCACCGTGGCCGCAAGGTCGGCCTGGGAGATGTCCTGTGCCTGGCAGTGTGCCAACCCGGAAGACGACTATCTGTCGCACGA
Organism: Granulosicoccus sp. 3-233; assembly: GCF_052681095.1. Taxonomy (NCBI): domain Bacteria; kingdom Pseudomonadati; phylum Pseudomonadota; class Gammaproteobacteria; order Chromatiales; family Granulosicoccaceae; genus Granulosicoccus; species Granulosicoccus sp. 3-233. The sequence continues at coordinate 301,511 of NZ_JBQYLE010000004.1, read as the reverse complement.
TCAATATACCTGGCAGCGCTGGTGTCACAGCTATACCGACGCGCTGGAGGCGCAGAGTCGGATCGATGAGGCATCGCTCGCCGATCATCTTTGCGAGGTGCTGAGTCAGCCGGCGGCTGCGCCATTGTTGCCGGATACCGTGATCTTCGAAGGCTTCCTCGAACTGCCGCCACAGTTGCTGCAGTTCACCCGAATGCTGAGCGAGGCCGGTGTCAACGTGCAGCTGGCACAGCGCCAGCCGCGGGCGCAGGTGCTGAGCCGGGAGTACGTGGACGATGAACAGGAAATACTGTCCATTGCGAATCACATGCGCGCCGAACTCGAGCACGATGTCGAGCAGTCATTGGGTCTGGTGGTGTCAGACTTGCAACAACGCAGGGCGTCGGTCATGCGTGCTTTCGATCGCGTGTTCTTTCCGGGCATGTCGCCGGAACAGATACGCCAGCAGGGCCGGCCCTATGATCTGTCACTGGGCACGCCGCTGCGCGATACCGCGGTGGTCAGCGCCGCCCTGTCTCTGATCAGGCTCAGCCTGGGGAGCATCCAGGGCAGTGAATTGTCAGCGGTGTTGCTGAGTCCGTACACGGAAGCCTCGGCCAGTGAAGCCCGGCGTCGCGAGCAACTTGATCGCCGTCTGCGTGATGAGCGAGTGCGGTCCCTGACGCTGGAGCAATTCAGGAACAGATTGTACGCTGGCAGCCGCCTGCGAGAGCCGGTCGAGCAGCTGCTGCAGCGCACGCGCTTCAGCAGTGTCACGCTGAGCGAATGGGCGCGACGCTTCAGCGACAGCCTCAGCCTGCTGGGCTGGCCCGGCAAGTCGATCGACACCGAAGAGTACCAGGCTGTCTCTGCCTGGATGGAGTGTCTCGATGACATGCAGTTGCTCGATGACGGGGAAAGCGTCAACGTCAGCGACGCCCTGCGTCTGATCCAGCGCCTGGCACGCGACCGCATCTTCCAGTTGGAGACGCCCAGCACACCCATCCAGATCATGGGGCGGCTCGAGAGCCATGGCATCGACTTCGACTGCCTGTGGGTCGCCGGGCTGGACACCGAGCAATGGCCACCCACGGGGTCTCCCAGTCCCTTTGTCTCCATCGATTCGCAGAAGGCTCAAGGGGTGCCCGTCGCCTCTGCAACGGCGCGACTGGCGCTGGCAGAGCGTGAGTTCCGTCTGTGGGGCTCGCAGGCGCCGCTGCTGATTGCCAGTCATGCCAGGGCGCGCGACGGCAAGTCACTGGATGTGGCATCGGTACCCGACTTCGAAGCCTCGGCGGCCAGTCTGGCGGCGGCTGCCGAACGCCTGCAACGACTCGAGAACCTGCCACCACTGATCGATCCTGCGACGGTACTGCAGGCCTCTCTGCGTCTGGAGGCCATCGTGGATGATCATGGGCCGGCCTTGCCCGAGGGCAGTGAAGTGCGTGGCGGGGCGCGCCTGTTCGAGGATCAGGCGCTGTGTCCCTTCCGTGCGTTTGCCTTGCACCGGCTGGCCATCCGGCCGTTGGAGGAAGCCGGTTTGGGGCTGGATCCTCGCCAGCACGGCATCTTGCTGCACAGCGCGCTGGAGCAGTTCTGGCAGACGGTGGGCAGTCATGCCGCACTGCTGGCCTTGAGTGACGAGCAGCGCCTGCAGGAGCTGGAACGGGTGATTGACGCGGTTGTCGAGGAATATCAGGTACCGGACTCGCTGCGCAGGCTGGAAACCATTCGTCTCAAGGGCTTGCTTGACGAATGGCTGGTGCAATGCGAGATGCCACGCCAGGCGTTCGAGGTCGTATCACTGGAACAACGACAGAGCATCGAGCACGGTGGCGTCGTCATGAACGTGATGCTGGACCGGATCGATCGGATAGGTGAAGCACTGGTCGTCATCGATTACAAGACCGGCACCTCCAGCAGAATCAACACCTGGGCTGATCAGCGTATCGTCAACCCACAGCTGCCCCTGTATGTACTGACCAATGATGAGATCGAAGGGGCCGGTTTTGCGCAGGTCGCGCGACACCAGTGCACCTTCAAGGGAGTGGCCAGCGATTCGTCGCTGTTACCCAAGGTCAAGACCAGCGTCACTCGTTCACGCGGCGGGCAGGCAACGGATCGACCACTGGAGAACTGGAGCGACTGGCGTGCGCACTGGCGCGAAGCACTGGACGGGGTGGCCAGCGAGGTCCGCCAGGGACTGGCCACAGTGACGCCGATGAAGACGGCCTGTCTGCATTGTGATCTGAAATCCCTGTGCCGAATCGACGAACAGGCTGTGGTGCCAGAGCTGGATTCAGAGGACGGGATGGAGGTGTCATCATGAGAAAGCCGATTGATGCGGACGTTCGTCAACGTGCTCTGGACCCACGCCAGTCCTTCATCGTGCAGGCGCCTGCAGGCTCGGGCAAGACAGAGCTGCTCACCCGGCGGGTACTGACGCTGCTGACGAGTGTGGATGAGCCTGAAGAGATCATGTCCATCACCTTCACTCGCAAGGCGGCCAGTGAAATGCGGCAGCGTGTGGTGGAAACACTGGTCAGAGCCGCCAGCGGCGTCGAGGCTGCCAATGACTACGAGCAGGAGGGTCTGGCGCTGGCGCACGATGTGCTGCAACGCGATGCCGAGAGACAGTGGCAGCTGATACGCAACCCACAGCGTCTGAACCTGCGCACCATTGATTCACTCGCGACGCAACTGGCGCATCGTCTGCCGGTCACCTCCGCGCTGGGGGCCCCCACCGGGATCGTGGAAGATGCCAGTGCCCTGTATCGGGAGGTGGCTGCCCGTTTCATCGAGTCCAGCATGGAGTCGCTCGATCTGGTGATGTTGCAGGTTGGCAATCGCCTGGAACAGGTGCGTTCCCTGCTGGCCAGTCTGCTGGCAAACCGGGATCAATGGAAACGCTATGTCTATCATGACGAAGACCATGATGCCTTGCGCGAACACCTGGAGGGCATGCTGGGGCAGTTGATCGAGTCACGCCTGGAGAATCTGTGTGTGCTGCTTCCTGACGGTCTCGAGGAGGCGTTGACCGCGCGATTGCGGCTGGCTTGCAGCTTTCTGCTGGAGGATGCCGAAGGCGATCTGGACGAGCTGCCCTGGGAAATGCAAGGCTGGCTGGATCTCGAAGAGCTTCCCGGTGCCTCGGTGGAAGATCTGAATCGCTGGTGCTGTATCGGTGCCGCCCTGCTCACCAAGGGCGGGAGTCTGCGCAAACGTCTGACCCGGGCGGAAGGTTTTCCGGCGAAATCCGATGCCAGGAAGCGCGGTGTCGAGGCTGCCGTACTGGTGTCTCACAAACAACAGATGCAGGATCTGCTGGAAGGGGTGGCACTCTGCCCGGAATTCATCGATGCTCTGATCGAGGTTTGCAATCTGCCGTATCCGCGCTATGCCGATGAGCAGTGGGATCTGCTGTCGCAACTGCTGAAGGTGTTGCCGGATCTGTTGCTGGAATTGCAGCTGGTGTTTGCCGAGCGGGGGGTAGTGGACTTTGCCGAGCTGTCCGAGCGAGCACAGCGGGCGCTGGGGACCGAAGAGGCGCCAACCGATCTGGCCCTCGCGATGGATCTGTCGCTCAAGCACATTCTGGTGGATGAGTTCCAGGATACTTCGCAGACCCAGTTTCGCCTGTTCGAACGACTGGTCAGTGGCTGGAGCCCTGACGATGGCCGCACCTTTTTTGCCGTGGGTGATCCGATGCAGTCGATCTACCGTTTCAGAGACGGCGATGTCGCCTTGTTCGGCAAGGTCAGTGATCAGGGGATTGGTCCGGTGGCACTGGAATCGCTGGTACTGGAGGTCAACTTCCGTGCAGCGCCGGATGTCATTTCCTGGGTGAACGAGACGTTTTCGGCGATCTTTCCGAAGCGGGCGGATGCGGATACCGGGGCAATCACCTATTCGGAATCCCGGGCACACCTAACCAGCGAAGGCAACGTGCAGTTGCACGGCCTGGTTGATCGAGGCCGGGATGATGAAGCTGCCCGGGTCGCCTCTCTGGCTGCCGATGCACTGGCAACGGACCCGGAGCATACGGTAGCCATCCTGGTTCGAACTCGCTCGCAGGCGGGAGAGATATTCGATGCGCTGCGCGCCCGTTCGTTGCCCTATGAGTCCATCGACATGGACCTGGTGGGCGAACGCGGGGTGGTGCGTGACCTGATCTCACTGTGTCTGGCTCTGCGCTATCCGCATGATCGTCTGCACTGGCTGTCGATATTGCGTGCACCATTTGTCGGGCTGACGCTCAAGGATCTGCATGTGTTGATGGATTGTGACGATTCGCGGAAAGCGGTCATCGAGTTGCTGCGCGAAAGCGATCGTGTGGCTGCGTTGTCGGCCGATGGCCGGCAGCGGATCGAGCGATTCATGCCGCTGATGGAGCCTGCCTTGAAGCATGCATCCCGCAGTCGCCTGCTGCCCTGGGTGGAGGCGCTGTGGTTGCAGCTCGGTGGTCCGGCGGTGTGTCGGGATGCCGTGGATCGGGACGCCGCTGAAAGGGCCCTGGCGCGGTTGGGGGCACTGGAGGCCGAGGGGCGCTTGTGGGACAAGAGCATTCTGGCGGAAACCATGCAGAAGCTGTACGCGGCCAATGCCGAGGAGGGCGAGTGCCGGATTCAGGTGATGACATTGCACAAGGCAAAGGGACTGGAGTTCGATACGGTCATTCTGCCGGCTCTGGATCGGCAGCCTCGTGGGGATACCACGCAGTTGCTGAACTGGTTCGAGAGCACGCTCGATGGCAGGCCACAGATGCTGCTGGCGCCACTGGAGCAGTCCGGTCTGCCGCCGGGCCGCCGCGACCGCATCAATCGTCTGGTGCGCAAGGCCCGCGAACGCTGCGACGAACAGGAAAAACTGCGTCTGCTCTACGTCGCCTGCACCCGCGCCAAGCGCCATCTCCACCTCCTGGCCCGCATCTCCCGCTCCACCACCGGCGACTACCAGACACCCATCAATTCCTCCCTTCTCAAGCCTCTGTGGCCCCTGTTCGAATCCGATTTCCTGAGATCAGACACCCATGAACCATCCCGGGAACAACCAGCAGACACCCACAAAGCCGAGACAGCGCAGTCAGCAGACACCCATGAACCTGTAGCACCTTCAGCAGACACCCATGAATCTGTCACTGGTTCATCAGCAGACACCCATGAACCACCAGCGATCACCGCCACTGAGCCTGCTCCTTTGCTGGAAAGGCTGCCTCTGGCGACTTCCATTCCGACATTCGACTGCTTCAGCTGGAAAAGGAAGCAAAAAAATGAAGACTCCAGAGCAGATTCATTGACTTTTTCCTGGGCAGGGCGCACAGCACGGGATATCGGGACTGTTGTGCACCAGCAATTACAGCTGCTCGCCGAGAGGGCCGATAGCCTCGATGACGTCGATATGGCATCGCTGGCAGGGATCGCTCGCGTTCAGCTGCAGAATATGGGTGTCCAGAACGAAGCCTTGCCGGAGGCCGTCGCCACGGTCAGCGAGGCTGTGCGCAACACACTGGATGATCCGCGAGGGCGCTGGGTGCTGAAGAATCACCTGGAAGCCCGTTCGGAATGGGCCCTGACCGTGGCAGAAGATATGGGTGTCTTGTCTGGGACGGCGGAAGACATGGGTGTCCGGTCTGGTGGCGATGTGGGTGTCTGGAACCGGGAGGTGCGGCAGGTGGTGATTGATCGCACGTTTGTGGATGAGAATGGGACGCGCTGGATCGTGGACTTCAAGACCGGAGCGCATCAGGGTGGGCAGCTGGAAACCTTTCTTGACAATGAACAGCAGCGCTATGCCGTTCAGCTCAACCGCTATGCTGATATCATCAGTCGCATGGATGGGCGTCCGATCCGCGTGGGATTGTACTTTCCACTGCTGAAGGCATGGCGGGAGTGGCAACCGCCGCTCTCGGGCGATGAGTAGTCTTGATTGACAGGGGCGACAATGCAGGCGGATTACTGGCATCAGAAATGGGCCGATAACAAGATCGGATTTCATCAGGAACGCGCCAACAAGCGCCTGGAGCACCATTGGCCCGAGTTGGGACTGGCTGGCGATGAAACCGTGTTCGTCCCCCTCTGCGGAAAATCACTGGACATGTTGTGGCTGCACCGGCAGGGCCTTTCCGTGCTGGGGGTGGAGCTGAGTGAAAAGGCCGTTCAGTCGTTCTTCAGTGACAACGCATTGACCTGCGAACAGCATGAGTCGGACGGTTTTCTCGTGTTCACCGGCACCGCCGAAGCGCAAGGCATCCAGATACTGGTGGGTGACTATTTTTCACTGACACCGGATCACCTGCACCACTGCAAGGCCCTGTACGACCGCGCATCGCTTATCGCCATGAATCAGGACATGCGCAGTTCCTATGCGGCTCATCTGGGGCGTTTGCTCGCACCAGGCACCCGCGGCCTGTTGCTGGCTATCTCCTACGACGAAGGCCGCATGGAAGGCCCTCCCTTTTCGGTGCCGCAGGAAAACGTGCACGAATTGCTGGGAGAGCACTTCGATATCGGCGAACTGGCTCACTACAGCGGCCCCGAACGTTTGGGCAACCTGGCCGACAGAGGACTTGAAACGCTGGATGAACGGGTCTATGTACTGACCCGTAATCCCTAGAAAAGTCAATTACTTGAGCGACGAGACATGCCCAAAGCCCTGCAACGAGTCATCGGTTTCTTCATTTTGCTGATTGCGGTCGGAATGGTGTCCTGCCAGGCACTGCTGAACTGATCATGGCTGCCGTTACTCGCATCGATCCGAACGCCAAGCCCAAGGTACTGTGGCGCGGATTCCTGTTGTATGTGCTGGCATTGCCGCTGTTGCCGGCCACCTTCCTGTCACTCATGGATGGCAACCCCTTGCAGGCAATTGCTCGCGGTGCCGGCCTGGTGCTGACCATGACCGCTGCAACACTCATCCGCAAGGGCATTCGCCTGGACAACGAGGCACGCAGACGTCGACTGCGCCGTCGCGCAAGTACCATCCAGTACCGCATGATCGGTGCGGTGCTGGTATCGGTCGGCATGTTTCTGGTTGCCTGGCTGGGCGTGTCCAATCAGTACGGTCTGTTCGAAAGCATACTCTGGGCGTTGGCGGTGCTGCTTGGTTGCTACTTGTACTACGACTTCGATCCGGCGCGCAAGGACCCGGACATTGCAGCAGTGGGCATAACCACGGAGGAACTTGTCGATCTGCTGGACGAGGCCGAAGGCCGCCTGCAGAGTATCGAAAGTGCCAGTCGCCGCATCAACAATGTCGAATTCAGGGACAGATTGCGCCGCATCGTCAAGGAGGCTCGGGTGATTCTGGATACCATCGAGAATGACCCGGTGGATGCAAGACGGGCGCGCAAGTTTCTGAAAGTCTATCTCGACGGTGCTCAACAGGTTACCGAAGGCTATGCCAGGACTCACCAGGAGGGTGAAGAACATGCACTGGAAGACAACTTCCGGCGAGTGCTGACCACCATAGAGACGGTGATTGCAGAGCAGCAAGTGAAGCTCAGGGAAAACAATCTGTCCGACCTTGATGTCACTATCGAAGTGCTGCAGATGCAGATCGAGAAAGAGGGTGTCACCTGATCCGCGACACCTGGCAAGACCTTGCCGACCGTGCCCGGGCATGACACCCGACCGCCACTGCCGAAGCCGGTAGACGGCCTGTACCGATTTCAAATGACGGAGACTACTGATGCCCGCGAATACCACTGATGTTGCCACTGAACTGGATGTGCTGCCAGGTACCGAGCTGCTGCCAGACCTGAAGCATGATATTGCGACCTATGAAGAAGTCGAACCGGCGGAACGTGCCCGTATCGACAAGCTGATGAGCGAGATCGACCTGGGTGACAGCAACTCGATCATCTTCTTCGGTAGCAAGGCGCAGCAGGAGCTGACCAGCATATCGGACAATATGCTCGAAGGCGTACGCAACAAGGATCTGGGGTCGGCCGGTGCTTCCCTGAATCAGATGGTGTCGGTACTGCGTGGTTTCGAGGTAGAGGATTTCGACCCCGACAATCGCCCCGGTTTCCTGATGCGGCTGATCCGAAAACTGTTCGGCGGTGTGACACCCGTGGCGAAGTTCATCCAGCAATACGAAGGCGTCAGACGTCAGGTCGATGCCGTGACCGATGACCTGGAAAAGCACAAGACCCTGCTGCTGCGAGATATCAAATCGCTGGACAAACTCTACAGTGCCAATCTGGATTATTTTCATAATCTGGAAGCCTACATTCAGGCCGGTGAGCAGAAGCTGAAGCACATCGATGAGCACATGGTGCCGGCTGCAGAGCAGAAGGCAGCCAATGCCGATGATGTCCTGCAGGCTCAGGAACTGCGAGACCTGCGAAGTGGTCGCGATGATCTGGAGCGACGCATTCACGACCTGCGCCTGACGCGCCAGGTGGCGATGCAGGGACTGCCCAGTATTCGCCTCATTCAGGAGAACGACAAGGGCCTGGTCAACAAGATCAATTCGACATTGGTCAACACCGTTCCGTTGTGGCGTCAGCAACTGGCGCAGGCCGTGACCATCTTCCGCTCGGCGGAAGCGGCGAAAAGCGTCAGGGCTGCAAGTGACCTGACCAATGAGCTGCTGGAGAAGAACGCCGAGAACCTGCGAACGGCAAACAAGACAGTTCGCGAGGAGCTGGAACGCGGAGTGTTCGACGTCAATGCCGTGCGACGGGCGAATGAAAACCTCATCGCAACCGTCGAGGAGAGTCTGCAGATTGCCGATGAAGGCAAGCGTAGGCGTGCCGAGGCAGAAGTGCAGCTGGCCAGCATGGAAGCCGAACTGAAGGAGACCCTGAAAGCGGCCTCGGCTCGTACGCAGAGCGCCCCGGTTGCCGGAGTCTGATCATGGGACTGTTCAGCAAGCTCTTCCATGAGTTCGTCGATGTCATCGAGTGGGTGGATGACAGCAGCAACACCATGGTGTATCGCTTCGAGCGCTATGGCAACGAGATCAAGTACGGTGCCAAGCTGATCGTGCGTGAAGCGCAGATTGCGGTATTCGTCAATGAGGGACAAGTGGCCGATGTGCTCGGTCCCGGCACCTATGAGCTGCAAACGAAGAATCTGCCTATCCTCACGACCTTGCAGAACTGGCATCACGGTTTCCAGAGTCCGTTCAAGGCCGAGGTGTATTTCTGCAATGCCCGGCGCTTCACCGATATGAAATGGGGGACCAAGCACCCCTTGATGCTGCGGGACAGTGAGTTCGGAGGGTTGCGTATTCGTGCCTTCGGGACCTACGGTGTCCGCATTACCGATGCCCTGACATTCATCCGGGAGATCGTGGGAACCGACGGTGTGTTCACGACCGATGAGATCAGCTCGCAGTTGCGCAATCTGATCACGTCACGCTTTGCCACCATCATTGGCAGTGCCAACATACCGGTGCTGGACATGGCCGGCAACTACGATCAACTGGGCGAATTTCTGACGCGCCGCATTGCACCGGAGTTCGGTGAATACGGTCTGGAACTGACCCGTATCCTGGTGGAAAACATCTCTCTGCCGCCGGCGGTATCCGAAGCGCTGGACAAGCGTACCAGCATGGGAATGACTGGCAATCTCGATCGCTATCTGCAGTATCAGACCGGTGCAGCGATGGAGGCGGGAGCCAGCAATCCCGGAGGCGGGGCCTCCGATGGCATCGGTATGGGGATTGGTCTGGCCATGGCCAATCGCATGAATGATAATCTGTCATCAGCTTCCAATGCAAGCCCGCCTCCGCTGCCGGGGGCTGTCAATGCTGTCTATCATCTGGCGATAGACGGTACCTCTCGTGGGCCGTATTCGCTTGACCTTCTGAAACAGCAGAAAGCCAGTGGTACGCTTGATCAGGATACGCTGGTATGGACCCAGGGTATGGCGGAATGGCAGCCGGCCGCCAGTGTGGCAGCGCTGTCCGAATTGTGGGAACAGTCGGCTGCCTCGCCGCCGCCCATCCCGGGCGCCTGACCACAGTCCGCGGATCAAGACGCCATGGCAGACTGCCGTGACGATTAACGACAATTCACTCAGGTGTATCATGGTGACCTCAGACTTGCATTATCCTGATTTCGCAGCACAGCGACAAGCGGAGCAGGCATGAGTCTCGTTGAGCGCTTGCAGTCTCGGTTGAATGAGCGACTGGCCAGGCAGGATGCCGATTCACCGGCGGTGGAAAGCTACCACTGGCCGGATGAATCATCGCCGGCACGAGGCATCGGGGAAGCCACGACACGTGCCTTGACCGAGAAGCGTTTCCCTTGCGAACAGTGTGGTGCCGTCTTGCAGTATGCCATTGGGACTCGTTCCATGGAATGTCAGTACTGCGGTCACAGCAATGCCATCGAGCAGAGTGCCGAGCAGCTGGAAGAACTGGATTTTCACAGCGTTCTGAAGCAGCTGCAAGATTCCCCTACCGTCAAGCCCGAAACCAATATCATCAGTTGCCCGAACTGCGCGGCGCAGTTTGCTCTTGATGCACACATTCATGCGGGTGACTGCCCCTTCTGCGGCACCAGTGTGGTCACAGAAACCAGTCATTCCAGACCCTTGAAGCCAAAGGGGCTTCTGCCGTTCTCCATCAGTGATGACGAAGCCCGTGAATCCTATCGCAACTGGTTGAAGCGTCGCTGGTTCGCACCGAATGCACTGAAGAAATATGCACGCAGCGACGCGTCCCTCAACGGTGTGTACATCCCGTACTGGACTTATGACAGCGATACCGCGACGGCATACAGTGGACAACGGGGTGAAATCTATTACGTGACGCAGCGCTATTCCACGACCGTCAACGGGCGTCGTGTCACGCGCAGTCGGCAAGTGCCCAAGATACGTTGGTATCCCGCCAGTGGTCGCACATCCCGGCATTTCGATGATGTTCTGGTTGGTGCCAGCCGGACGCTGCCACGCAAGATAACCGACTGGCTGGCACCCTGGGATCTGGAGAACCTGGTGCCCTATACGGAAGATTATCTGGCGGGATTCAGCAGCGAGGTCTATCAGGTGGATCTGGACGAAGGCTTCAATATCGCACAGCAGATCATGGACAAGGTGATACGCAGTGATGTGCGACATGCCATTGGCGGCGACCAGCAGCGCATCTCTCGCATCAGTACTCGACACAGCGATACCACCTTCAAGCATGTACTGCTACCACTGTGGACCGCCGGCTTCCAGTTCCGTGGCAAGACCTATCGTTTCGTGGTCAATGGACGAACCGGCAAGGTTCAAGGTGAGCGCCCCTACAGTATGATCAAGATCGCATTGGCCGCCATTGCCGGTATTGCGCTATTGATCGTCGCATTGACGGTCATGCAGGGTTCCGGTGGGCTGGACGGGATCGGTGGCAGTTTTTCCAGCGGCATAGGCAGAGGTCTGGGGTACTGAGCAGGCAAAGTCTGCGGTGTCTGTCTGCAGAGGTCAGTGGTTTGCCTGAGCGAGCTCGGAGTCGTGTCATCAGCTCGTGCTCACCTTGGTCACTGAGAATCACCGCGAGTCACCGCGAGTCACCGCGAGTCACCGCGAGTCACCGCGAGTCACTACGAGTCACTACGAGTCACTACGAGTCACTACGAGTCACTACGAGTCACTACGAGTCACTGCGAATCACTGCGAATCACTGCGAATCACTGCGAATCACTGCGAATGACCACGATCACCACGAACCGTTCCCCGCAAAAACCAGCCAAGCCTGACAGGCCAGATCTACAGATGTCGTTGCTGGCGCTGTGCAACCGCAGCGTTGTCTCGACGGGCGCTTCCGACCACCAGCGGGTCCGGCTTTCGAGCGAAGGCCGGTAGTCCCTTCAGGCGGTTGTGCCTGAAGTCGGAGAGCAGCTGCGCTTCCACTTTCTCATCATCCAGATGCAGCTCTGACACCATGTGGCTGCGCAGCAGCTCGAACAGTCTGGGCAGCGCAATACGGTGTGTCTGCGCGGTGGTACGAAACAACCAGTCACTCAAGCCCATGAAGTGCTTGAACGGCGAGGTGCCGAGCAGCAGTGGCAGAGTGGCTGGAAAACGCCCGGAGTTTCCGACCAGGTCCCAGTAGCGTGCAAATCGCACCATGCGCTGTACGGTGTCGAAATCCGCATCCTTGTGTGCCAGGATGCGGTACGGCGGGGTGCTCATGTAGCGCATGTCGTAGTCGGTTGTATGTCTGGCAATGGGGGTGCCTCGCAGACGCTTGAGAATGCCTACCTGTATTTCCTGCGGTCCGAGAGAATGCAGCAGATCGAAGCCTTCGCCAAAGCTCTGCAGGTCTTCCCCCGGCAGGCCGAAGATCAGGTCGGCGTGCACATGTGCGGTAGTGTGTTCGCGCAGCCACTTCATGTTGCTACAGGTGCGCTCATGCTGCTGACGCCGACTGATACGCTTCTGCACCTCCGGATTGAACGACTGAATGCCGATCTCGAATTGCAGGGAATTTTCGGGGAAGCGTGGCAGCAGATCCAGCAGCACGTCCGGCAGCCGATCCGGAATCAGTTCGAAATGCAGAAACAGGCCCTTGTCGATATGTGCAAGAAAGAATTCCAGAATCTGGCGGCTGGTATCGGCTTTGAGGTTGAAGGTCCGGTCGACAAACTTGAACTGCCGCGCGCCACGATCGATCAGCAACTGCATTTCCTGCAGAAAAGCGGGCAAATCGAAGGCGACCGCTGTCTTGTCGAGTGATGACAGGCAGAATTCGCATTTGAACGGACAGCCGCGAGACGCTTCAACATAGATGACGCGATGGGCGACATCCTCGTCACTGTAGTAGCCATAGGGAGAGGCCAGTTCGCCGAGTTTCAGGGGCAGGGGGGATACCAGCTGATGCGGACGTTCCCCTCGGTCCAGCTCCCGGCAAAGCTCGGCAAAGGCGGTATCGGCAGCGCCGGTTATGACGTGATTGGCCAGTTTGCAGATGGGCTGCTGGTCGATTTCGTAGCTGACCTCCGGGCCTCCCACCACCAGCGTGATGTCCGGTCGCAGAATCCGGATCAGCCGCATGACTTCCGTGGTCTCCAGCACGTTCCATATGTACACCCCGAATCCCAGAATCCTCGTTTCCGCCGACAACAGCAGTTCGACGATGTCTTCCGGTCGCTGCTGCAGGGTGAATTCGAGCAGACGGGTGCGTGCTTGCAGCTCGCCCATGTTTGCGTACAGATATCGCAGCCCCAGGGAGGCATGGATATAGCGGGCATTGATGGTGGCCAGAGTGATGTCTTTCATGATCGCAGTGACCATACCCTATCTGTGCGGTTGACGCTGTAATGTAAGTCACCGTCACCGTCGCCGCTGCCGCTGCCGCTGCCGCTGCCGATGCCGATGTCGATGTCGATGTCGATGTCGATGTCGATGTCGCCGCCGCCGAAGCAGCGGTGCCTGCCTGCTCGTCAGTCGGCCGCTGGCGGCTGTCGGTATGCAGAATCGACCCGGTTTTCGGTTTACACTGCATACCGAGCCCGACAACGAATGCTCGGGTATAACGGCTCTTTGCACCGGCTTTTCGAGTACTGACAATGTCCGAAGTTCTGACTCCCATGAGCGACGTCCTTGCCGATGGCACCGCCATCATCAGCCGTCGCGAACTCAAGGCCCTCATGAAACGCAGCAATCGTCCGGGACTGATCCATCTGGCCCTGTGGATCCTGTTGCTGGGGTTCACCGCAACACTGGTCTGGCTCAGCCGGGAGACTCTCTGGTTGCTGCTGCCTGCCATGTTCATGCACGGCATCGTCATGGTGCACCACTTCGCGCTCCAGCATGAGTGCAGCCATTACACGGCTTTTCGCTCGCGTCGTCTGTGCAATGTGCTGGCTACCGTCTGCGGATTCCTGTTGTTCATCCCGCCACGCTTCTTTCGCTACGAGCACTGCGACCATCACACCTATACCAATCTCGAAGGGCGTGATCCCGAACTGATTCCGCTGCCGGAAAACCGCTGGCAGTATCTGTGGTATCTCTCGGCCTTGCCCTACTGGTATTCACAGTTCAGTGGTCTGCTGCGCCGCGCCACGGGCAGAATCCTGAAGGAGGAAAAGCGCTTCATTCCGGGTGTCGAACAGGCTGCCGTGGTACGGGAGTCGCGTCTGATGCTGGCAGGGTATGGCCTGGTTGTTCTGTTGATGTGGCTGAGTGGTTCCCTGGCACCGGTGTTCTACTGGTGGTTGCCGATGCTGCTGGCCGAGCCGGTCATGCGCTTCGTTCGCATGACCGAGCATGTCGGTCGTCCGATGGTGACTGATCGCGGGGTCAATACACGCAGCAATCAGGTTTCTCCCCTGTGGCGTTTTCTGGCCTGGAACATGAACTATCACGCGGAGCATCACTTTGCGTCATCGGTGCCCTTTCATGCACTGGGTCAGTTGCATGAGCGCATCAAGGATCATGTATACGTGGAAGAGCAGGGTTATCTGCACGCTCATCGCAGCATTCTCGACAGCATGGCGGCAGCCCCTCAGAGGCAGCCCGTCTCATGAGTGAGTGGGTTGACCTGCTGGCGGTCGAGGAGCTGGAGCCCGGTGATGTCACGCCGGTTCAACACGGCCGGCTGAAACTGGCCATTTACGATGCCAGTGATGGTCTGTACGCCACGGCGGCCTTGTGCACACATGCCGGTGCGCCATTGTGCGATGGCTATTTCGACGGACATGTCATCGAATGCCCGCTGCATCAGGGCGGATTCGACATCCGTGACGGGCGCGCTCTGTTCGCGCCGGTGACCCGGCCCCTGAAAACCTATCCAGTCAAGGTCGAGGCTGGCAGAGTGCTGGTGCAGCTGAAGCGCTCATGATTGGCAGGAAGCTGCCAGCGAAACCTGCTCGGCAGCGCAGCTTCGTGCGCCGCCGAGCGTGATCCTGCCCTGACGTCGGTGTCGTTCGGCGACACCGTTGGTGACAGGCCGGAGAGACAGGCAGACTACTCGGCGGTAGCTGTGCCTGCCGCAGTGCTGGCAAGCCCTGCCAGTGCCGCACTGATCGTGGCCAGTCGTGCGTCTTCACCTTCAATGCCGTGGCGTTCCGCCAGGTAGGCAGGGTCGTTATAGGCAATGGTCACGACACCACCGTCATCTTCGAATACCAGCATTTTCTGCGGCAGATCAATACCGATACTCTGCTCGATCTGCATCAGTGGTGTGCCGGCATTCGGGTTGCCGAAGATGACCAGGCGGGTGGGGTTCAGATCCATCTCGACACTCTCGGCATTGGCGGCGTGGTCCAGTTCCCGTACCAGCAGCAGCGGCTCGGCGTTCTGAATGGCGCTCACCAGTGTGTTGTAAGTGCTGTCCATGTCCTGGGTACTGGTGACGGTGATGATGCCTTCGCCGGCGCTGACGTTCGTGCTGGCAAGCGGTTCCGCATCGCTGTCTTCTTCGGTATTGCCTGATGCGTTGAAAGACAGCGCATCGAGGGCACCGGCTATCGTCTGCAGCGCAGCATCAGCCGAGTCATCGCCAACGATGGCGTGTCGCTGTTGCAGATAATCGGCCGAGTTGTAGGCGATCTGCGTGTCACCCTCTTCGTTTTCCCAGGCCAGAATCTTCTGCGGCAGGTCGAGACCTGCCAGCTGGTTGACTTGCATCAGGGGTGTTCCCAGAGCCGGATTGCCAAACAGCTGGACGGAGGTGGGGCGCAGAGTCTCACCGATACCGGCGGCATTGGCCTGATGATCGATCAGTGGCAAGGCCGTGATCGCGTCATTGTTGTTCAGTGCTGTCAGCAAGGCGCCCATGGCTTCGCCGACGGGGCGTGCGCTATCGAATGCGACCAGGCCGTCAACAGAGGCGGTTGCACCGCCTGTGGTGTCTGTATCAGCATCGTCGTCGCTGCTGCAGCCACTGATGAAGGCGGTGGCCATGCTGGTACAGAGGATGGCTCCTTTGATCAGGGCACTGGACATGGGATGGACTCCAGGGGGTAATGGATTGAGGCCACTTAGAGCCCGATCTGTTGACAAGTTCCCCGGTTCTCCATACCGCAATGATCGACGAGTGAAACAGAGACCGCCACGCGGTCACGCCTGTTGTTACTGACTCACACCTCGGTTCACGGACTCGATGTCGAATGCTGCCCGCATCAGGGCCTGGGTATAGGGTTCCCGGGGCTGATCCAGAATCTGCTGCGCCGGACCGCTTTCCACTACCTTGCCGGCCTGCATGACAATGATGTCGTCACTCAATGCCCTGACCACTTTCAGATCATGACTGATGAACAGATAGGCCAGGCCGTGCTTCTCCTGCAGATCCTGCAGCAACTGAACGATCTGCGCCTGAACGGACATGTCCAGTGCCGACGTCGGTTCATCCAGCACGACCAGTGCGGGCTTGAGCACCATGGCGCGCGCTATCGCGATGCGCTGACGTTGACCTCCCGAGAATTCATGCGGGTAGCGATGCAGGGCAGAGAGCTCCAGGCCGACTTCCTGCAGTGCCTCACTGACCCGTTGACGTCGTTCATCGGCACTCATGGTCGTCTGATGTACCTTGAGTCCTTCTTCGATGATCTGCAGGATGGACATGCGCGGGCTCAGGCTGCCAAAGGGGTCCTGAAAGACAATCTGCATGGATTGTCGAAGGCTGCGCAGATCGCTGCCGGACCTGTCATGGATCGGCGCCCCTCTGAAGCGGATTTCGCCTTCACTGGCGATCAGACGCAACAGTGCCAGGCCCAATGTTGTCTTGCCTGAGCCGGACTCACCCACCACACCCACGGTGCGACCGGCTCGCAATTCGACGTCGATATCGACACAGGCATCGACATGATCGATGACCCGACCGAACAACCCGCCCTTGATCGGAAAACGCACACTGACCTGTTGGCCCTGCAGAATGAGTTCGGTGTCATCGAGTGCGCGCTTCGGCAGTTGTCCGGGTTCTGCCGACAGCAGCTGCCGGGTGTAGGGGTGCTCGGGAGAGGCGAACAGTGCTTCGCTTCGATTGCGTTCCACTACCTTGCCGGCCTTCATCACATGAATCTCGTCTGCCATCTTGCGCACGATCCCCAGATCGTGGGTTATCAGCAGCAGCGACATGCCCAGGCGAGTCTGCAGCTCCGCCAGCAGTTCGAGAATCTGTGCCTGAATGGTCACATCCAGGGCGGTAGTGGGTTCGTCGGCGATCAGCAGGTCCGGCTCGTTGGCCAACGCCATGGCAATCATGACGCGTTGTCGCTGGCCACCGGACAGCTCATGCGGATAGGCGCCCAATCGACTGGCTGCGTTGCGAATGCCCACCAGTTCCAGCAACTCGAGTATGCGAGTTCGTGCGGCAGCACCGGTCAAGCCACGGTGCAGTTTCAGGGATTCACCCACCTGACGTTCGATGCTGTGCAGCGGGTTCAGGGACGTCATGGGTTCCTGGAAGATCATGCTGATCTCGTTGCCACGAACGGCTCGCAACACACTCGGGCCGGCTCCCATCATCTCCTGTCCACGGTAATTCACACGTCCGGCGGGATGGTGCGCAAAGGGGTAGGGCAGTAGTTGCAATATGGACAGGGCCGTTACCGACTTGCCAGAGCCGCTTTCACCCACCAGTGCTACCGTCTGCCCCTTGTCGATATGCAATGAGACGCCATCCACCGCCAGTGCCTGGTCCGGGCCCTGGCCGAAGGCAACCTGCAGATTCTCGATCTCCAACAGACGTTCAGTCATGGGTCGTACCGCCGGAAAAGGTCTTGCGCGGATCCAGTGCGTCACGCACGGCCTCGCCGATGAATACCAGCAGGCTCAGCATGACCGCCAGCACGATGAATGCGGTCAGTCCCAGCCAGGGGGCATGCAGATTGTCACGGCCCTGTTTCAGCATCTCGCCCAGCGAAGCCGAGCCGGGCGGCAAGCCCAGTCCCAGAAAATCCAGCCCGGTGAGTGTGGTCACGGAGCCACTGAGGATGAAGGGCAGAAAGGTCACTGTCGCCACCATGGCATTGGGCAGGGTGTGCCGGATCATGATGGCGGTATCGCCCACGCCCAGTGCCCTGGCGGCGCGTATGTATTCGAAATTGCGGGCGCGCAGGAATTCGGCCCGTACCACGCCGACCAGAGAGGTCCAGCTGAACAGGGTCATCAGGACCAGCAGGGAGACGAAGCCCGGCTGGATGACGCTGGCCATGATGATCAACAGGTACAGCACCGGAAGTCCTTGCCAGATCTCGATGAAGCGTTGTGCGAGCAGGTCCAGCAACCCGCCGAAGTAGCCCTGGACAGCACCGGCTGCGACACCGATGACGGTGCTGAACAGCGTCAGCAGCAGACCGAAACTCACGGACACGCGAAAACCGTAGATGATGCGTGCCAGCACATCGCGGCCCTGATCATCGGTGCCCAGCCAGTGCCTGGCAGTCGGCGCACTGGGAGGGCTGGTGCTCAGTTCGAAATCGATGCTCTGATACGAGAAGGGAATGAGCGGCCAGTACAGTGATCCCTTTTCCTCGATCAGCTCGGTGATGTAGGGATCGGTATAGTCCGCATCGAAGGCCAGATCGCCACCAAAGGTTGTTTCCGGATAGGTCTTGAAGACCGGAAAATACCAGGCACCGTCATGGTGCACGGCTATGGGTTTGTCATTGGCAATCAGTTCGGCACCCAGGGACAGAGTAAACAGGAGCAGAAAGATCCAGAAGGCCCAGAAGCCACGCCTGTTTCGTTTGAAGCTTTGCAGGCGGCGCTGATTGAGGGGGCTGAGTCGCATGTCAGAAGTCACGGCGTTCAAAGTCGATGCGAGGGTCGATCAGGTGGTACATCACATCGCCCACCAGTTGCAGTATCAGGCCGAGCAGCGTGAAGAAGTAGAGAGTGGCGAAGACCACTGGATAGTCGCGGTTGATTGTCGCCTCCCAACCCAGCAGGCCCAGCCCGTCCAGTGAGAAGATGACTTCGATCAGGATGGAGCCGGTAAACAGGATAGAGATGAAAGCACTGGGAAAGCCGGCAATGACGATCAGCATGGCATTGCGAAACACGTGACCGTAGAGCACCTGGCGCTCGTTGAGCCCCTTGGCTCGTGCCGTCTGTACATACTGCATGCCGATCTGGTCAAGAAAGGAGTTCTTGGTCAGCATGGTCAGGCTGGCAAAGCCACTGATGACCATGGCGGTCACCGGTAGCGTGATGTGCCACAGATAGTCGAGTACGCGTTCCACGGCACTCAACTGTTCCCAGCCTGGAGACGTCAGTCCGCGCAGCGGGAACAGGTCCAGATAACGTCCGCCGGCGAACAGGATGATCAGCAGGATGGCAAACAGGAAGCTGGGAATGGCGTAGCCGACAACGATGGCACCACTGCTCCAGATGTCGAACTTCGAGCCGTCCTTGACGGCCTTGCGAATGCCCAGCGGGATGGAAATCAGATAGACGAACAAGGTGGTCCACAAGCCCAGGCTGATCGATACGGGCATCTTTTCCAGCACCAGATTGATCACGGTCTCGTCGCGAAAGTAGCTGCTGCCGAAATCGAAACGCGCATAGTCCCACAGCATGCTGAAAAAGCGTTCGTGCACCGGCTTGTCGAATCCGAACTGTTTTTCGATTTCCTCGATGATGGCCGGATCCAGCCCCTGGGCGCCGCGGTATTTGCTGGTATTGCCGGACTGCAGGCTGCCACCACTCTGGGTATTTTCCTGCAAGTCACCGGCCTGGCCGGAGAAGGCCGAGGTAGCATCGGCGGCGTTGCCCTGCATTTCGGCCAGTACCTGTTCGACCGGCCCGCCCGGGGCGAACTGGATGACCACGAAGTTGATGATCATGATGCCCAGCAGGGTCGGGATGATCAGCAGCAGGCGTCTGAGAATATAGGCCAGCATCAGAGGCGACGTGCTCCCGAGTGGTTTGTGCCGGACAGGGCGCGCTGCCGGCTCTCGAACAATTCGCGGGCCAGGCGCAGGCGCTTCGCAGCAGCACGGTACATCAGGCGATCCATGTCGGGCGAGGAGCAATCATCCTGCCGAACCGCCGAACCGCCGAACCGCCGAACCGCCGAACCGCCGAACCGCCGAACCGCCGAACCGCCGGAGTACCGGAGTACCGGAGTACCGGACTGCCGGACTGCCGGATACGGCTCTCCGACATCGCGGAAAACCGCTTCAACGATCCAGGTCGAGTTTGCCGTCCAGCGCCGGGTCGAGCCACCAGCCTGTCGGAAAGCCGGTGGCCGTGAAACTGATGTAGCGGGGCAGCGTGTCGGGTTGACCAAAGCGATTCCAGTAGGCAATGCGGTGCTCGGCGTTGTAGAACTGCGGAATGACGTAATGGTTCCACAGCAATACCCGGTCCAGGGCGCGTGTGGTGACTTGCAGTTTTTCCAGCGACTCCGCCGCCACGATCTGTTCCACCAGAGCATCGACCACCGGGTCCTTGATACCAGCCATGTTGGCAGACCCCCGCTCATCGGCTGCAGCACTGCCGTAGTAGGAACGCAGTTCCGGGCCGGGAGGTGGGAAGAAGTTCAGCCGTACCGAGATCAGATCGAAATCGAAGTCATCGACACGTACCTGATATTGTGCGCTGTCCACGATACGAATCGTGGCATCGATACCCGCCTTCTTCAGATTCTGGATGAAGGGCGCAGCGGTACGCTGTCCATCGGGTTGGACCAGCAACAGCTCCATGCGCATCTGTTGTCCATCCTTCATCAGTTTGCCTTCCTGCAGTTGCCAGCCGGCCTCGTTGAACAGGCCCAGAGCCTGGCGCATCTCGCGCCGATTGCGGCCGCTGCCGTCGGTGACCGGTGCGCGAAATTCCTGACTCACTACCTCGGGGGCCAGTCGCTCGCGAAACGGTTCGAGCACCGCGATCTCCTCGGCAGTGGGTGCCCCGGAGCTGCCGTAGTCAGAGTTGGGAAAGTAACTGTTGATGCGTTCGTACTGGTTGTAGAGAATCGTGCGCTTGATGGTCTCGAAGTCGTAGAGCAGGTTGATGGCCTGACGAACGCGGTGATCGCCAAAGGGCTCACGCCGCAGATTGAAGAAGTAACCCTGAATGGCGCCGGGCGTATTGTCCGGTGGGGTATCGAGCACGATCTCGCCATTGTCCACCTCCTCGATCTGGTAAGCCGTGGCCCAGCGCTTGGAGCTGTTCTCGGCGCGGAAATCGATTTCTCCTGCCTTGAACGCCTCGAGCATGACCTCCAGGTCACGATAGTAGTCATAACGGATCGAATCGAAGTTGTTCAGCCCCTTGTTCATTGCCAGGTCCTTGCCCCAGTAATCCTCCACTCGCGTGTAGGTCAGCGAGCGCCCCGCATCGATATTGCTGATGTAGTAGGCCCCGCTGGATGGTCCGGGTGTCAGGTAGGTCTTGCTGATGTCCTTGTCCTTCCAGTAGTCGACCGACAGTGGCGACAGGCCGGCCACCTTCATCAGCGGCTTCATGGTGTTGGTGGTATTGAAATTGAAGCGGATCTGGTGGTCATCGACAAGCTCCACACTGTCCACCTCGCTGTAGAAGGATTTCAGGAAGGGGCGTCCATGTTCTCGGATGGTCCTGAAGCTGAATTCGATATCGGCTGCCGTGATCGGTTGACCGTTATCGAAGCGGGCTTCGGGGCGCAGCGTGAACAGGATCCAGCTCTTGTCGGCCGGGTATTCGACGCTGCTGGCCAGCAGGCCGTAGGCCGATGCCAGTTCATCACCGGAGCCGACCATCAGCGTGTCGCTGGCCAGTCCGAGGCTGCGTGGAAATTCACCCTTGAGGATGTAGGAATTGAGGCTGTCGAAACTGCCGAAAGCGCCCAGTACGATATTCCCGCCGGCAGGCGCCTCCGGGTTGGCATAGGGCCAGTGCGTCATGCTCTCGTCGTACAGTGGTTCTCCGAATTCCGCCATGCTCCAGCTGCGGGTGATGTCGCCTGATTGCTCGTTCGCCCAGGCCGTGGAGAGCAGCGGCTGAGCCACCGCTGCCAGGAGCAGGACTGCTGCAGTGCTCAGGCGAGTGATGGCAGGAGAGGAAGGAAATTTCATGGTCATGTCGAGCATTGATACTCCACGATTGTCAGCGATTCTGTGATGAGTCTAGCAGTACGATTCAGCTGTCGATGGTTGCGAGCAATGGCTACCGGGTCGCCGTAACCTGTCACGAGGCCTCTCCGGAGTCATACTGGAACCTTTTCCGAAATTCAATGCCAGAATAGCGCCGCATTGACCGTTTGCAGTATCTGCCTGATGGTTTGCACCTGTCCGGTGCATCAGAATCCTTCTCACCCTCGCAACCATGGAGCGCTCTACCGCATGTCGATCCTTGACTCGCATTCCATTGACTCGTCTGCTGATGGCGGTCAGCCACGCAATCCCTGTTCCACTGCCGCCAGCTGGCTTCAGCCGATCATGCAATGTGTGAATCAGCGAGTGCAAGGGCGCCAGCAAGGGCGAGTGCAAGAACGAGTGCAAGAACGAGTGCAAGAACGAGTGCAACGGCGCGCGCAACGACGGGCGAGAAAGGGCATGCCATTCGCCGTCGGCATTCTGCTGTTCGCCGCCGTCAGCCGCTCGTTTGCGGTGGAGCCGGATAGCGAATGGAGTGAGGTTCTGGAAGAGGCACGCGGCCAGACGGTCTACTTCAATGCCTGGGGCGGCAGTGATCGCATCAACGGCTACCTGGGCTGGGTCGGGGAGCAAGTGAAGGCAGCGCATGGCGTCACTCTGGAGCACGTCAAGGTGGCAGACATCGCCGAGGTCGTGGGCCAGTTGGAAGCAGCCAAGCTGGTAGGACGCGATGAGAACGGCAATGTCGACCTGATGTGGATCAACGGCGAGAACTTCGCTGCGCTGAAACGAGCCGGGCTGCTGTGGGGCAGTTTCGCGAACAATCTGCCGAACGCCCGATTGTTGAAGGATTCGGCCTCAGTGAAGTACGATTTTTCCGTGCCGGTAGAGGGGCTGGAGTCCCCCTGGGGTGGTGCGCAGCTGGTCTTCATTCATGATACGGATACGGTCGCCGAGCCACCGCGTTCCGCGCAGGCCCTGCTGGAGTTCGTGAATGGGGATGGACGCTTTGCCTACCCGGCGCCTCCTGCCTTTCATGGCACCACCTTCGTCAAGCAATTGCTGATCGAACTGCTGGCGGGTAGTGAGACCGAGAGCGCATTGTCCGTTCCGGTCGAGGAGGCAGATTTCGACGTCGTCACGGCACCCCTGTGGGCTTATCTGGATCAGCTGCATCCTCGGCTGCGTGGTGCCGGCAAGAGCTGGCCCACCAGTGGTGAAATGACCCGTCAGCTGCTGGATGATGGTGAACTGGATATTGCCATATCGTTCAATCCGAATGAGGCCAGTGCCGCAGTCAAAGGTGGGCAGCTGCCGGAATCGGTACGTACCTATGTGTTCGACAACGGCACGATCGGCAATACGCATTTTGTCTCGATACCCTGGAATGCCAGCGCCAGTGCCGGTGCGATGGTTGTCGCCGATTTCCTGATTTCCCCCGAAGCTCAGGCTCGCAAGGCAGATCCGGAATACTGGGGCGAGCCGACGGTACTGGATTTGCAACGCCTGGACGATGAACAGCGAGCCTTGTTCGATACGGTGGATCCGGGTGTCTGGGCATTGCCCATCGGCACGGGCAAGGTCCTGCCCGAACCACACGCGTCCTGGGCTCAGGCGCTGGAAGCGGCCTGGCTGGAGCGATACGGTCAATAGTCAGCTGCAAGCGGCAGGAATGCCGTATGCCTGAGCGGGTTGCATGAGTCCGACAAGTCGCTGGGGGCAGCGAATCCTGGCGTTGTGCCTGATGGTCCTGTTCCTGCTGCCAGTGGTACTGGGTCTGGGGGGCACCTTGCTGCCGGCCCTCGGGCTGACTCCCGAGCTGGCACCGGGTAACGGCTTCGCACAGATACTGAACGACCCGCGGTTCGTGCCAGCCCTGTCATTCAGTGTCTTCACCGGCATTGTCTCGACGGTGCTGATTCTGGCGATGACGCTACTGACACTGGTCTGTGTGCATGGCACGCGCTGGTGGTCGTGGATGAGCGCTCTCATGCCACCGGTTCTTGCCGTGCCGCACGCAGCTCTGGCCATCGGTCTGATTTTTCTGCTGGCGCCCAGTGGCGAACTGGTGCGTCTGATCTCCCCGGGCCTCAGCGGCTGGGAACGTCCTCCGCAGGCCTGGGTGGTGCCGGACAGCGTCGGCTGGTCGCTGATCATCGGTCTGGTCATCAAGGAAACGCCCTTTCTGCTGCTGGCCGCGGTGTCGCAATTGTCGGCCCTGAATGTCTCGGCCTCCCTGCGCATCGGACGCACCCTCGGCTATGCCCCGGCGCGCTGCTGGAGCCGTCTGATCCTGCCGCGACTGTATCCTCGCATCCGTCTGACCCTGCTGATCATTCTGGCTTTCAACCTGACCGTGGTGGACATGGCCATCCTGCTGGGACCAGGCAATCCGCCGACCCTGGCTGTCCTGCTGATGTCGCTGGTGAATGATCCGGGGTCGCGGGCTGCAGCATCGGCTGGCGCTGTGCTGTTGGGGGTGCTGGTGGCCCTGTGTTTCATCGCCATGATGGTTGTGGAGTGGGCTGTTGCACGCATTGCGGCAAGGCGTCGACAAAGTGGTGAGCGAGGCCATGGCATGAAACTGTTCCGCCGCCTTGGCATGAGCGCGGTGATGGTGATCCTGATGGCCAGCATGTCGTCACTGCTGTTGCTGCTGCTCTGGAGTTTCACGCGTCGCTGGCGTTTTCCCGATGCGCTGCCGAGCCAGTGGACGCTGGCCAACTGGACAGCCAGAAGCGATATGCTGCTGCAACCTGCGATGACCACGCTTGGCATTGCGGTGACCGTGACGGTATTGTCGCTGCTGTCCGCCATCATCTGGCTGGAATTCGAGCGTCGTGCCATCGTGCCGCGAATGGACAGTATCTGGTTTGTTCCCTTGCTCATTCCTCAGGTCAGTCTGTTGTTCGGCTGGCAGGCGGTTGCGCTCTGGGCAGGCATCGACGGGCAATGGTGGAGCGTGGTCTACACCCACTGGCTGTATACCCTGCCGTATGTGATTCTGATTCTGGCGGTAGCCTGGCGTGAGCTGGCTCCGCAGTGGGGGCAGGCGGCGCATGTTCTGGGCGCCGGTTACTGGCGAGTGCTGCTGCACATCCGTCTGCCACTGTTGCGGCGCCCGCTGTGTCAGGCCGCTGCCGTGGCGGTGGCGGTCAGTGTGGCGCAGTATCTGCCCACGCTGCTGATGGGGGCGGGACGCCATTCGACCCTGGCAACCGAACTGGTCACCAGTTTCGGCGGGGTCGACCGGCGCGTGATAGCGGCACTGGCGGTATTGCAGAGCCTGCTGCCCCTGATGGCCTTTGTCCTGGCCCTGATCTATCCTGTCTGGCGCTCTTCCCGCGTGTCCCGCGAGGCAGTGCCTTCATCTTCACGAGCCCCTGATCGCTGATGCACGAACTCTGCGTAAGAGACTTGAGCCTGCAATTGCCCAATGGCAAATGGCTGGTACGCAATCTGTCATTCAATGTGGAACCCGGGCAGGTACTGGCCCTGATGGGACCCAGTGGTTGTGGCAAATCGAGTCTGTTGAGCTGGCTGACCGGCACCATCGCGCCGAAACTGTGCGCCACGGGCGAGGTCTGGCTCGGGCCACGAGAACTGACCTGTCTGCCAACCGAGAAGCGGCGTCTGGGTCTGATGCTGCAGCAGGATTACCTGTTTCCTCACATGAGTGTTGGCGACAATCTGCGTTTCGGTCTGCGCGGCGGCAGTCGGGAGGAGCGTCGTCTGCGTATCAGCCAGACTCTGGCCGAGGCTTCCCTGGCCGGCATGGAACATCGCGATCCGGCCACACTTTCGGGCGGACAGCGTGCGCGGGTCAGCTTGATCAGAACCCTGTTGTCCGATCCCTGCGCCCTGTTGCTCGATGAGCCCTTCTCCGGTCTCGACGCCACCTTGAGAGAACAGATCAGGCAGTTCACCTGGCAATCGGCGAAAGAGCTGCCGGTGGTGTTGGTGACACATGATGAGGCGGATATTCCACCGCAGGCGAATATCCTGAATCTGGGCCATGCACAATGAGGAGGAAGGCCTGACATGCTGGACAAATATCTGGTGCCGCGCTTGAAACCGGCGTTGCGCGGCGTTGCCCGGCAGTTGCAACGGCGCGGGGTGAAGGCGGACCATCTCACGGTCGCCGGATTTGTGGCCGGTCTGGCCTGTGTGCCGCTGCTGGCGACCGGTCACAACGGGTTGGCCCTGATCTGTCTGTTGCTCAATCGCCTGGCGGATGGGCTCGATGGGGAGCTGGCGAGACTGGATGAGCCGAGCGATGCCGGAGGTTATCTGGATATCACTCTGGATTTCATCTTCTATGCCGTGTTTCCGCTGGGCTTTGCCCTGGCGGATCCGGCAGCCTTTGCTCTGCCAGCCGCCGTATTGATCGCCAGCTTTGTCGGTACCGGGGCCAGTTTTCTGGCCTTCGCCACGCAGGCGCAGAAGCACTCCCTGGAGAGTCCCGATTTTGCGTACAAGAGCCTGTACTATCTCAACGGCCTGGCCGAGGGTACCGAAACGATTCTCTGCTTTGTCTTGATGTGCTTGCTACCGGCCTGGTTTGCGCCCATTGCCTGGAGTTTTGCCGCGATCTGTCTGATCACGGCCATCAATCGGATCTACTTCGGTTACCGCACACTGCAGTAGCTACTGAAACCTGTTTTCCTCCATGTAGCCACAGAAAGGTGGCAGCAAATTCTCTGTTCCGGTAAGTTGTTCTCCCAAACGTCCTACTGGTTGAATGTGTAGTGAGCCTCAGACATCAAAGCCTGGCTATTCTGTTTTGCGCAGTGACGGTGCAAGGCTGCCAGAATTCCTCGGCCACGGATGGTAACAGTGAAGCTCTTGATCCCGTCAGTGAGCCCGGTGCGCCGGCGGATGACGGCGATGGATCACAGCGCGGGGAGGGGGTCGCACCTCTTGTGGATGGCCTGCCCGATGAAGACCCGGTTCCGGTTGAGAGTGTCGGGCCGGAAGGAGACAGCAATCTGTCCGTCGATGGTCGGCTCTACCCGTTGAAGTCGGCGCTGGGGGATATCTGGGGGGAGACCGGTGAGCACTTCAATGTCAACTTCACGCTTGCCAACGGCATGTATCAGCCGGACGTGCTGGAGGTGAGCGGACGCCAGTACGATGTGCTGACGCCGGTGGCAACCAGCGCTCTGTTCTACGCCAGGATGTACAGCCCCGGCGACCAGTTCTCACTGGTCACCTACAGCTACTCGCCGTTTGGAGATGGGGGCGGCGTGCTGGCCGGCAATGCCTTTTTCGCCGATGCCCATGTCGGCGTGGATGAGGACCTGAGCGGCGATGTCGAGGATGATGAAAAACGGATGGTTGTTGGTGGCACCATCGACTTCACCGGCACCCTGCCGTACATCGAACTGCATTTCAGTGTGACGCTGGAGGATGGTCAGCTGGTCAAGGGCCATTACACCGGCCTGTTCGATTTCACCCGCCGCTGACCATACTGACAGTCAGTCAGTCAGTCTGCTTGCCCTGCCTGCTGACGGAGATGTTCGGCAGGCAGGACACACAGCCGTACGATGTCCTCAGCCGCTGATCACGCTGGCTGCTGAGCGGGGAGTTCCTCCAGGCTGCCTCCCAGGTCTCGGGCAATCAGCATGTAGATGGACGGGATGACAAACAGGGTGAACAAGGTGCCGATTCCCATGCCACCCACCAGAACCAGGCCGATGGAATTACGCGCTTCGGCTCCCGGGCCGGAAACCAGAACCAGCGGAAAGTGACCGGCAACCGTGGCAACGGTGGTCATCAGGATCGGGCGAAAGCGGGTTGAGGCCGCTGCTCTGACCGCAGCCAGTTTGTGCAAGCCCTGTTCCTGCATGTGCTTGGCAAACTCCACCAGCAGGATGCCGTTCTTGGCGACCAGTCCGACCAGTGTCACCAGACCCACTTGCGAGTAGATGTTGAGGGTGGTGGTGAAGCTGTTGGTCCAGTAGGGCATCTCCGGGTTCGGCATCTTCAGGAAGGTGAAGATGAGCGCGCCGAACATGGCCAGCGGTACCGAGCCTGCGAGGATGACCAGAGGGTCGCGAAAGCTGTTGAACTGAGCGGCCAGAGTCAGGTAGATCAGGACAACGGCCAGGCCGAAGGCCGGCAGGAACTTGTTGCCTTCCAGGCGCAACTGCCGGGATTCTCCGGTGTAATCCACGGTATAGCCCGATGGCAGGATTTCCGCGGCCGTGGTTTCCAGAAAGCTCAGCGCTTCGTCGAGGGTCGAGATGGTCACGCCACTGAGCTTGACGGCATTGAGTTGCTGAAATCGGTTCAGGGTACGTGGCACCGTACTGTCTTCGATGCTGGCCACCGAGCCGAGCTGGATCATCTCTCCTTCTGGTCCGGTGACATAGAGTTCCTCGAGTTGTTCCGGATTCAGACGATCCACCCGGTTGGCTTGCGGGATGACCTTGTAGCTGCGCCCGTCGATGTTGAAGCGATTGACGAAGCCCCCGCCGAGCAAGGTGCCGACATCGGCGCCGACCTGCTGCATGGTGAGTCCCATATCGGCGACCTTGTCGCGGTCGATGATCAGTTCCGACTGCGCCTTGTCGATCTTGGTGTCGATGATGGGCGGGAAGGCAAACAGGCCGGACTGCATGGCGCGCATCTGGATCTGCTGGGCAAATTCCAGGATGGCGTCCGGTTCGGCGGTGGAGGCGAGGATGAATTCCACCGGGAACTGCCCACCACCCGGCAAGGCCGGTGGCGTGACCGGGATCATGCTGATGCCGGGAATGTCATTGAGCTTCTGTGCAATCTCGGGCTTGATCTCGAACACCGATCGTTCGCGTGCGTCCCAGTCCTCGAGCACCATGCCGCCGAAGCCCGAGGAGGGGAAGGTCAGCTGGAAGGTGAAGGTGGTTTCATCGACACTGCGAAAGGCCTCGTCGGCCTGTGCCGCGAAGCGGCTGGCATTGTCCATGGTGGTGTTACCGGCGCCATCGACGATACCGAACAGTACCCCCTGATCTTCGGTGGGGGCCAGTTCCTTGGCCGACATGCTGAACATGGGGATGCACAGCAATGTGATCACGATCCACACCATATAGACCGCTGGCCGAGCCTTGAGAGTGCCATCGAGCAGCCGGGTATAGCGATGTCGCACCGCGAAGAAGACGGTGTTGACCTTCTTCTGGAAGCCACGTTCCGCGGCACCTTCACGCAGCAGAGTGCCGGAGAGCATCGGTGAGAGTGTCAGTGCCACAACGCCTGAAATGGTCACGGCTCCTGCCAGGGTGAAGGCAAATTCCTGAAACAGGGAGCCTGTCAAACCGCCCTGCAACCCGATGGGCAGGTACACGGCGACCAGGGTTGCAGTCATGGCAATGACCGGGCCCACCAGTTCCCTGGCACCCAGCAGGGCCGCTTCCATGCGCGACAGCCCTTCACTGATGTGTCGCTCGACGTTCTCCACCACCACGATGGCATCGTCGACCACCAGACCGACCGAGAGCACCACCGCCAGCAAGGTGAGCAGATTGACACTGAAGCCGAACATCTGCATCAGGAATACGGCGCCGATGAGCGAGATGGGGATGGAGACGATGGGCACGATGACAGATCGCACGGAGCCCATGAACAGGTAGATCACCAGCATCACGATGATCAGGGTTTCGGTCAGGGTGGAGATGACTTCGCGAATGGAGCTGGCGATGTATTCGGATGCATCGTAGGCAACATTGGCCGTCATGCCGGTCGGCAGCGCGCTCTTGATGTCATCGAGTTCGGCGCGGACCAGTTTGATCACGTCCAGCGTATTGGCGTTGGGCAGCGGGAAGATGCCCATGAAGATCGACTCGGCACCGTTGTAGCGAACCTCCATGTCGTAATTGTCGGCACCGAGTTCGACCGTGGCGACGTCGCGGATGCGGATGACGGCGTCATCGGCGGCACGCAAGACGAGGTTTTCGAATTCCTCGACCGTGGACAGATCGGTATTGGCGGCCAGGTTGACTTCGATCAGGGCGCCCTTGGTCTTGCCCAGAGCGGCGAGATAGTTGTTGGCAGTCAGCGCCTGACGAACCTGTAGCGGCGTGATGCCATGGGCTGCCAGCAGTTCCGGGTCCAGCCAGATGCGCATGGCGAAATTGCGGCCACCGAGGATATCGGCACGCTGCACGCCGTCGAGCGCGCTGAGGCGAGGTTGCACCACACGAGTCAGGAAGTCGGTGATCTGGTTCGGCTGCAGAATGTCGGAGGTAAAGCTCAGGTAGGCCGAGGCAAAGGCGCTGTCTGCCGATTCGACGTTGATGACCGGTATCTCGGCTTCCGGGGGCAGATCCCCACGCACCTGGTTCACCTTCGCGCTGATTTCGGACAGAGCCTTGATGGGGTCATAGTTGAGTTCCAGCCGCACCCGCACGGTGGACAGGCCCAACTGGCTGGAGGATTCGACATAATCGACGCCATCGGCGCCTGATACGGCACGCTCCAGTGGTGTCGAGATGAAGCCGCGGACCAGATCCGCGCTGGCACCCACATAGGCGGTGGTCACGGTGACCACCGCATTGTCGTTCCGAGGGTATTGCCGCACACTCAGGCTGCTGATGGCCTGGATGCCGGCTATCAGTATCAACAGGCTGACCACGATGGCCAGCACCGGACGCTTGACGAAAAGGTCGGTGAATCGCATCGCTGTTCTCAGGAGTTGTCGGGTTGCGGCTTGGTGCTCGCTTCGGAGCCTCCTTCCATGACATTCACGGGGGCGCCATTGCGCAACTTGAAGACACCATCATTGGCCACCTGCAGGCCGGCTTCCAGGCCTTTGGTGACTTCCACGAAGTCCCCGCGTCGTTCACCCAACTGCACGAACTGCTGGCGGACGACGGTCTGCTCGTTTTCGTCGTTTTCCACGATGAAGACCGAGTCGCCATACGTGGCAAAGCTCACGGAGGTCAATGGGACGGTCAGCACTTCTCGGGTGGCCGGCAGCACCACTTCCACGCTGGCGTACATGCCCGGCAGCAAGGCGGGTGCCGAGGTGCCGTCATCGGCTGTGACATCCAGCGTCGCCTGGGTGCGAACCGTTCGGGTCGAGCTGTCGATCTCGGTGTTGATGGCCGTGATCCTGCCGTTGAAGACCCGGTCAGGGACGGCATCGGTGGTGACACGCACCTGCAGGCCGTCTGCAATGCTGGCCAATGCCTGCTGCGGCAAGGAGAAGTTCACGCGCATGGGGTCGAAGGCCTGCAGCGAGACGATCCCGACGCCTTGTGCCAGATCCTGACCGATGTCGACCAGGCGTAGGCCAAGTCGTCCGTCGAAAGGGGCCACGATGCGCTTCTTGGCCAGACTTGCCTTGATGTTGTCCAGCTGGGCCTGTGCCGCACTGGCCTGGGAACGTGCAGAGTCGTACTCCGAGCGCGACACGACCTTGCTGTTGAACAAGCGGTTGACTCGGTCAAGGTTGCTGTTGGCCAGCACCAGATCCGATTCGGCAGCCTTCATCTGGGCATCTTCGGTGCTGGTTTCCTGCTGCACCAGCACATCGCCCGCAGAGACGCGCTCACCGCCATCGAAGAACAATTGCGAGACTCGGCCTGGCAGGTCGGCGGTGATGACCACCCCCTGTGCCGCTTCGAGGGTGCCGATGGCCTTGAAGGTGGTTTCCCAGCTCGTGTTGCTGACGTCAACGGCAGTCACGGCAGTCTTGGGGGGAACGGCTTCCGCACCGGCTGCGATCAGCTCCTTGATTTGCAGCGCTTTCACGCCACCCAGTATTCCGATCACGACCAGCAGGCCTAACAGAGAGAGGGCTATTCGTTTTTTCATCAGTTTTAACTGTGCTGCCGCGGCGTCGTTGTCAGACACGCGAGGTGAAGAAGCAGGGGCGGGTGAAAGAATAGTACGAATTGATGTGTGTGCGTGTCGGCACTTCCTGACTTTGGCCGAGGAATGGGGCCGCTTGGTTGACGAATGCGGCAGAAAAACTCATGGCTTGCCGTCAGCGGTGCGGGGGGCGACAGAGTAGGGGATAGGTATGAATAGTGGGTGACGGGTATGTTGCGGGAGAGGCGTATATGGGTGTCTGGTGTGGTGTGGAGTTGGCGTGTTCGTGGGTGTCTGGTCTTCGGTGTGTGGGTGTCTGGTCTTGGTATATGGGTGTCTGGTCTCACCGGGGAAGGGGATGGGGGGCATTCGTGGTGCGATGATTCATGGGTGTCTGGTATCGTGCGCGCCTGTTATTGATACTGGATGGGTGGGATGTCGGATTTTGCGGGGGTGAGGGGAGAGCAGGGCTTGCGTGAGGTGGCCGAGCGGATCGGGGCTCATGTGCTGCGCACGCCGACTGTCAGCTGGCCTGCACCGAGTGATGCCAGCGGTGAGTGCTTCGTCAAGCTCGAGCTGTTGCAGCGCACCGGGAGCTTCAAGCCTCGTGGCGCCATCAACACGATCATGCAGATTCTGGCCGAGCATGAAGGGCCCGGACCTCATCCCGGTGTCACGGCTTTCTCGGCGGGCAATCATGCGATTGCCACGGCCTATGCTGCCGCCCGACTGGGAACCACGGCCAAGGTGGTCATGCCGCGAACGGCCAATCCTGTGCGAGTCGAGCGCGTTCGGGCTCTGGGAGCCGAGCTGGTATTCGGCGATACGATCAGTGATCTGTATGCCCTGGTCGAGCAGATCCGGCAGGAGGAGGGGCGTGTCCTGGTACACCCCTTCGAGGGGCCGCGGACCGTGGAAGGTTGTGCCACTGCAGGTCTGGAACTCAGTGATGATGTGCCCGGTCTGGATGCGGTCATCGTTCCGGTCGGGGGCGGAGGCCTGATTTCGGGCATTGCGGCGGCCATTCATCACTGTCAGCCGGATTGCAAGGTCTATGGGGTGGAGCCGCAAGGCGCTGATGGCATGCAACAGTCTCTGCGAGCAGGGCAGGCACTGCCGCAGATCGAGGTGGATACCATCGCTGACAGTCTCGGGGCTCCGATGCACGCACCGTTCACCTTCTCGGTGATTCAGCAATACGTGCATCGTGTGGTCAGCGTCTCCGACGACGAGTTGCGGCAGGGCATGCGCATCCTGTTCAACGACATGAAGCTGGCAGCCGAGCCGGCCTGTGCCGCGGCACTGGCCGCCCTGCGTGGTCCACTGGCTGAAGAGTTGTCCGGCCGGCGTGTGGCCCTGATCGCCTGCGGCAGCAATATCGACTTCGAAACCTACCAGCGGCACATGCTTCAGCAGTGATCTGCTGACCCATTGGGGCATACGTGCCAGAGACCGATTGCGCTCCTGAGGATTTCCCGAGTTGTTCCTGTCAGTTAACGGATGTACTATCTTTCGAGCTGAGGGAATAGACGTCATGATTCAACAGAAATAATAAGAGTCTCATTCCGTGGCTTACACCACCGGTCACTGATTCGCGATCCGATCGTACTTCGCTGGCCGACGAAACCTTGTCATTTGGAGACACATCGTTATGGACGTGAAAAAAGAGGAAGGCGCCACGCGGCGCTCGTTCTTGAAAAAAGGCGCGGCTGTCGGCACGGTTGCTGCGGCAGGCACCTTTGCAGCTCCTGCTGTCATCGGGCAGGCACCACTGGTGGTCAAGATGCAGACTTCATGGCCGGCATCGGATATCTGGATGGACTTTGCCCGCCAGTACACCGAACGCGTCGAAGCCATGTCGGGTGGGCGCCTGAAGGTCGATCTGCTGCCCGCAGGCGCTGTGGTCGCGGCCTTTCAGGTGATCGATGCCTGCAACGACGGCATCATCGATGCCGCCCATTCGGTGCCCGTGTACTGGTACGGCAAATCCAAGGCTGCCTCCCTGTTTGGTACCGGGCCGGTATTCGGGGGCTCGGCCACCACCATGCTGTCGTGGTTCTATGCCGGTGGCGGTCAGGAGTTCTATCGTGAGCTGACTCAGGACATCCTGGGCATGAATGTCATCGGTTATCTGGGCTTTCCGATGTTCGCGCAGCCCTTCGGCTGGTTCAAGGAGGAGGTCAATACCGTTGCCGATGTCGATGGCCTCAAGTACCGCACGGTTGGTCTGGCAGCCGATCTGCTGCAATCGATGGGCATGTCCGTGGCCCAGCTGCCCGGTGGAGAAATCGTGCCGGCCATGGAACGTGGCGTCATCGATGCCTTCGAGTTCAACAATCCTTCCTCCGATAAACGGTTCGGTGCGCAGGATGTGGCGAAGAACTACTACCTGTCTTCCTACCATCAGGCTTCCGAGTCGTTCGAGTTCATCTTCAACCGGGATTTCTTCGAAGACCTGGAGCCCGATCTGCAGGCCATCCTGAAACATGGGGTGGAAGCGGCATCCACCGCCAATACGGCCAGTGCCATGGACAACTATTCGGCCGACCTCAAATCCTTGCAGGAAGAGGAAGGCGTTACGGTACATCGCACCTCCAAGGATATTCTGGATGCCCAGATCAGTGCCTGGGATGCGCTGATTCCGGAACTGGAAAAGGATGCCTTCATGAAGAAGGTGCTGGACAGCCAGCGTGCCTGGGTAGAGCGTGTGACCTACTACGAACTGATGAATTCACCGGACTACGGTCTGGCCTACGATCATTATTTCCCCGGAAAACTGAAACTGTAGTTCACTCGTCGCCGGTTACCGGTCGGTTGCCGGCGAACACTGGCCGTGTTCGGGAGCGACGAGTGTCGCTCCCGATGATTGGCGGGCAAAGCATTGCTTGCCCGATGCCTTCGTTTTCACTGAATCGACAAGAGTGATCATGATCGGATTCATCACGTTTGCAGACAAGTTGTCCGCCTGGTTCGGCAAGGCCTTCGCCTGGCTCATTGTGCTGATGACCTTCGGGGTCAGCTACGAGGTGCTGGTGCGTTATGTCTTCAATTCGCCGACGCCATGGTCGCTGGATGTCTCCTACATCATGTATGGCACGCTGTTCATGGTGGGCGGGGCCTACACGCTGTCACGCAACGGTCATGTAAGAGGCGATTTCCTGTATCGCCTGTGGAAGCCACAGACTCAGGCCAAGGTCGACCTGCTGCTGTATATCCTGTTTTTCTTTCCCGGCATCACCGCCCTGGTGCTCTCCGGATGGAAGTATTCCTCACGTTCGTGGGGCTACACCGAAGTCAGCGTCAACAGCCCGGCCGGCATTCCCATCTTCCAGTTCAAGAGCATCCTCGTGCTGGCCGGCATCCTGTTGTTCATACAGGGCGTAGCCCAGGTCTTTCGTTGCATTCTGTGCATCCGCGAAGGCTATTGGCGCACGGCAGAAGAAGACGTTGTCGAGACCGAAGACCTGTTGATGGCCGAAGCTGCCAAGGCCGAGAAGGATGCACACCCATGACTGAACCGCAAATTGCACTCATGATGCTGGGGCTGTTCATCGGCCTGGTATTTCTCGGATTTCCCATTGCCTTCACGCTGATGGCCATGGGCATCGGTTTCGGCTATTACGCCTATTTCGACGCGGGTCGCATGTGGCGTGGATTCAACCGTCTGGCCGAAGACGCTGCCCTGTCGGATCAGATATCGCTGTGGATCGAGGGGCTGTTCAACAACCGGATCTTCGATCTCTTCATCAATCAGACCTACACGGTCATGTCCAACGAGGTGCTGACGGCAGTACCGCTGTTCCTGTTCATGGGGTATGTGGTGGAACGGGCCAACATTGTCAGTCGCCTGTTCAGCACACTCAACATTGCCTCGCGCAACATGCCAGGCTCCATGGGGGTGGCTGCGCTGATCACCTGTGCGCTATTTGCCACCGCAACGGGCATTGTGGGTGCCGTGGTGACGCTGATGGGATTGCTGGCTCTGCCGGCGATGCTCAAGGCGCGCTACAACCCCAGCTTTGCGGCCGGCATCATCTGCGCCGGTGGCACCCTGGGTATCCTGATACCGCCATCGATCATGCTGATCGTCTACGCGGCCTCGTCCGGCGTGTCCATCGTGCGACTGTATGCGGCCGCCCTGCTGCCGGGCCTGACGCTGGTCGGACTGTATCTGCTCTACATCGTCGGTCGCGCACTGCTGCAGCCCGGCGCCGCACCCAAGCCGACACTCGAAGAAGTGCCACATGTGCCCAGAGGCAAGCTGTTCATGATGCTGCTGACCTCGTTCTTTCCGCTGGCGGTCCTGATCCTTTCCGTGCTGGGTTCGATTCTCTTCGGTCTGGCGACACCAACCGAGGCGGCAGCCATCGGCGCGCTGGGAGGCATGGTGCTGGCGGTCATCTACCGCGCCATGTCGTTCCAGCGCCTGCGTGAATCGGTCTACCTGACGGTGCGCACCACGGCCATGGTGTGCTGGCTGTTTGTCGGCTCCTACACCTTCAGCTCGGTCTTTTCCTATCTTGGCGGAGAACAGGTGATCGCCGAGTTCGTGACCAGCCTCGATCTGACGCCGCTGCAGTTCCTGCTGCTGGCGCAGCTCATCATCTTCCTGCTGGGCTGGCCGCTGGAGTGGTCCGAGATCATCATCATCTTTGTGCCGATCTTTCTGCCGCTGTTGCCCATGTTCGGCATCGATCCCCTGTTCTTCGGCATTCTGGTGGCGCTCAATCTGCAGACCTCGTTCCTGACGCCGCCGATGGCGATGTCGGCCTATTATCTGAAGGGGATAGCACCGCCGGAGTTGCAGCTCACGCAGATCTTCCGCGGCGTCATGCCATTTCTGTTCATGGTCATCGTCTGCATGCTGTTGATGTACCAGTTCCCTCAGATTGTTTTCCACCTGCCTGAACTGTTCTACGGCGGCTGATCGGTGACTCCTGTACAGATGAACAACAAGGCATTGAATGAGGTGAGCGCGCTGGAGCTGCGCGATCGGCTGGCCAGTGGCGCCTCGTCGGCCGAAGCGCTGGCACGCCTGTATCTCGAGCAGATCGCGGCGCGCGAGCCCGATGTTCAGGCCTGGGCCTGGCTGGATGCCGAGCAGGTACTGGCCGAGGCGCGACAGTTGGATCAGCGCAGACTGTCGGGCGCGCCCATCGGTCCCTTGCACGGTCTGCCGGTGGCCTTGAAGGACGTCATCGACACGGCGCGTATCCCCACCGCGAACGGCACGGTGCTGGACGAGGGCAGGGTGCCTGAACGCGATGCCTTTCTCGTGGCCCGGCTCAAGGCTGCGGGCGCTCTTGTCATGGGCAAGACGGTCAGCGCGGAGTTGGCTTATCTGGGGCCTGGCAAGACGCGGAATCCGGTCAACCCCGAGCATACGCCGGGCGGCTCTTCCTCCGGTTCTGCGGCCGCGGTGGCGGCCGGCATGGTGCCGCTGGCTGTGGGTACCCAGACCGGAGGATCGATCATTCGTCCTGCTGCCTTCTGTGGCGTTGTCGGATTCAAACCCACCTTCGGTTGCATACCGCGCAGCGGTGTGTTGCGACAGTCGCCATCGCTTGACACGATAGGCGTGTTTGCGCGAACCAGTGAGGATGCGGCGATGCTGGCCGAGGTTCTGTACGGCCACGATGAGGGCGATCCGGCGACATCACTGGCACCGTTTCCACGACTGCTGGAAACCGCATCTGCCCAGGTGCCGGTCACACCGACCTTTGCCTTCGTGAAAACCCCGTTCTGGGATCAGGCGGATGCCGATATGCAGCAGGCGCTGGAGGAACTTGTCGAGTTTCTGGGCGAACAGTGTTTCGAGGTGCCGTTGGCCGGCCTGTTTGCCGAAGCCAGCAGCGTTCGAGAGCGTATCAATCTTGCCGAGATGGCGAGAAACTACCACCATTATGAAGCACGCGGAGTCGATCGGCTTTCAAGCCAGATGCAGGACGCTTTGCAGCGAGGCAATCGCATACCGGCGCGGGACTATCTGTCGGCGATGGATATTCCGCAGGTACTCAATGCCGGGCTGGAAGAGGTGTTCGAACGCTGTGATGTCATCCTGACAGTGGCCGCGCCCGGTGCTGCGCCTGCCGGACTGGCCTCGACCGGCAATTCCATTTTCAATGGCTTGTGGACGCTGTGTGGAAATCCCTGCATCACCCTGCCGGTATTCGACAACGAACAGGGTCTGCCGATGGGCGTGCAGCTGGTCGGCAGGCGACATCAGGATGGGCGACTGCTGCGAACCGCGCGCTGGCTGGCAGCGCAGATTGCCGACGCCAACCGAGGATAGCGATATGACTGACAAGCTGATGGCATTGCTGGCGCTGGCTGTACTGACGGCCTATCTGGTGATTCTGGTGGTCTATGTGCCGCGACTCGATCTGGGGCTGATCATCGGGGCGACACTCTTGCTGGTGGCCTATGACTTCCTGATACACGAACATCGCAGGAAGTCGTCAGCCACCGCTGATGATGCGGAGCGGTCTGCAGGCGACTGAGAGAGGAGAGGGGCTGACCTGAGAGTCGGTCTTGCAAGCGGAGCGCAAGGCCGCGCGATTCGTCTGGTTTCATGAGACCCGACTCCCTGTCGGGTCTGTTCGTTCACGCCTGGAGGCCTGGGCAATCGCCTCGTTCGTCCGAGTCTTTGGTCGAGTGCAAGCCGCGAAACGTGAAGTAACACACACGCATTCAGCGAACAAGGGATTCGCCGGGAAATCACAAATGTTACACCCTTGCCATGCTAGATATCGGCGAGTATATTCGGACTGAAGTCATAATAAAGAGCGATGCCATGAGTCCTTATCAAGTCATGGGAATCATCGCGTGTTGTACGATTGTATTTGCGGGGGTAGTGACGCTTCTCACCATGCAGGGTGTGCACATTCTGCTGGCGTTTCTGGGAGTGTACCTTTTCGCTGTGTGGTGCATGTTGGGCATGCAGCGACGAGCAAGGGAGAGCTTTGAAGCGCGAAGGGATTTCGGGTCACATTACAGTGAACGTGAGCCGCTCATCGGTCGTGTACGTGCGAATGATCTCCAGGTTTCGAATACTGTCGAAGTCAAGAGAGTAGGCCAGATTCGTATCTAGATCAAAGCTTGCTGTCGATTGACACGTGTTGTACCCAGGCCCCTTGCCCTGTGACAGCTGACTGTTCAGGGCAGGGGGAGTACATCAGGGGATTACAGCTCGGGACCGATCCGGTGCATTTCCGCAATCTTGTCATTGGCAGCTGTTGGTAGATTCTTCTCCAGTTCATCGTGCTGCGTCTCCTCAGTGCGCGGCAGTATGGCCTGTCGGTCATGAGAGACCAGTTGTCGCGCCATGCAGGCGACTTCTTCCTGAGTTCTTTCCTTTTCGTTCTCCAGCTCCCTGATCACGCTGCTGATCGTATCCTGGCGTTTGGACAGGGTGTTCTTGACCATCTGCAGCTCTTCTTCGAGCAAGGCGCGAACCTGAAGGGTTTGCCGAGCAAAGGCGATGGCCTTGTTGGCCGTACTCAACGCCTTGGCACGAGCTGCCGAGCTGCGGCGGATATCCTGTTTCGCCTGGATCAGTTCCTGACGCATGTGAGCGCAGGCTTCCTCGGACTGCAGCCGCCTTTCCTTCTCGCTGTTCGCGTCTGCCAGGGTGGATGCCTGCGTGGCAAGACTGGCCGCCAGCTCCTCCTTGAGTCTGATCAGTGAGTCCTTGTCTTCGGCATCGGCAGTCTGCGTTGCCGCGTTGTCCTGCGCCGATGGGGTCAGCCTGGCCAAGACCTTGCGGGTGATGCGCAGTTGTCGCGAAGTCTCTTCATGCGCGGCCAGTTCTTCGGACAGGCGCTTGCTCAGGTCGAGGCTGGTGAGGGATGTTGCGTGGCTACCGGTGACGGGCGTGTGCGCGTCGGCAGTCTCCTGGACTTGCTGTTGTTCGAAGTGCTCCAGCGGTGCTTCGGCATCAGCATCGTCGGCTGTCGGACTGACGTCAGTCTGCGGCAGTGATGCATCGACCGGACTGTCCTGCAATGATGAAGACGCTTCCTCTGCAAGCGCGAATTCATCGTCGCTCGCATCCATGGCGGCAATGGCGGGCTCGGTCTCGAGGTCGTCGTCGTAGTCTGCAAACTCGGCGGATTGCACGAATGCCGTTTCATCGAACAGGCTGAGCTCGGCATCTTCGTGGTCGGCAGCATCGGAGATCTGCGCGCCGGCAATGTCCGACATGTCGATCAGCCTGGTTGCATCCAGCTGGGTGTCATCGAGATCCAGGTCGGAATAATGAAATTCCTCGAACACGGTGTTGTCAAGATAATCGTTCAGCGACGTTTCGTTGTCGAGATCGAAGTCGGGGCCGAGATAGGCTTCGAAGGCTTCCTCCGGTTCGCCGTTGGCTGCCGGGTGTTCATGGGTGTCCAATACCTGCAGTTCTGCCGAGTCGAGGAAGGTTGCGACGATGGGGGCATGTCGCTCTTCCTCCGTGTTCCGGTCGCCAATCGGGTCGGAGTTCTCTGTCGCGAATGGTATGGGTGTCGCATCGCTGTTACCGGCCTCGCGGGACGCCTCTTCGTACGCGCGCCAGGGATAATCCTCTGTCACGCGCTGTTTCAGGCTTTGGTGTTCCGCTGCCGGCGCCACCGAGGCCTCACGCAGTTCGCGCGAGACATGCCTGCGATACAGGGAATACCCCGCAATCCCCGGCAGAGACAAGACACCCATGAAAAAGGCTGTGGAAGGGAGCAATGCCTTTGCGCTTTCCAGCGTTATCGAGTAGGCCATGTGCATTCCCACACCGAGCACCAGGGCAACGGTCACACCGGTCCAGATACCGAGAAACCAGGACGGTCGCTCCTCCGGATACTCTGGTTTGGTGAACGGGTTCATGCGCCCAGCCAGACCGATGAACAAGGTGTAGCCGAGCAGTAGGGGCAAGCAGTATTTGAAGAGGTACAGGATCATTGGGCGTATCCGGAAACGACAGAATCAATGAGAAGCTGTTAGCAAAATGAATGCCCTGTTCAGTGATCCGTGTTGACTGACCCGCAGATCCAGCATGTTTGTAACAGGTGCCAGAGAACGTAACCTGTAACAGATTTGATCCTTGACCATTACTGTTTAGTCAGATTAAAGTGCATATCTGTCCGTGGTCATGCGGCCGAATGCAGCTACACTGCGGCATTGATGTTTCCATAGAGGTAGATATGTACAGTCGTTGGACTGCTCTGGCGGGGCTTGCGGTTGTGTTGGCACCCTTGACTGCCAGTGCTGCTGACGTACAGGCATCCCCTCTGGTCGACACCGATTTTCAGGATTGGAACGGCGTTCTCAGCGAGACGGCACTGAGCGATCAATCCGTTCTCAGTGAATACAGTGCCCGCACGTACTCCCGTGACAGGCAGGGGGCGGTTCTTGAAGTGACATTCATCCCTCGCTTCGGGTGTACACCGTTGCTGCGCATCACTTTGCCTGAGCAGGGCCCTGTACCGGCTTCCGGTCAGGAACTGATGAGGCTAGTGGTTGACGGTGAGCCATTTGATATGCCGGCCTTGATCGATGGCGATTCGTCGACGCTCGAATATTCCTATCTGGCAGGCCATGACGGACAGCAGGACATGCGCTTGTTGCTGGATCGCTCATCCCGTTTACAGATTCAGCGGGCTGATATCGCTGAAGACCTGATTACACAGGAAGATGATCCGGCGACAGAGCCGGTGAGGTTCTCTCTACTGGGTTCACGTCTGAGTGTGCTGGCCGTTGAGTCGCGTTGCCAGGCCCACACGCCGAAACCGTTCAAGCTT
Organism: Granulosicoccus sp. 3-233; assembly: GCF_052681095.1. Lineage (NCBI taxonomy): Bacteria > Pseudomonadati > Pseudomonadota > Gammaproteobacteria > Chromatiales > Granulosicoccaceae > Granulosicoccus > Granulosicoccus sp. 3-233. Next base: position 260,012 of record NZ_JBQYLE010000004.1, on the reverse strand, counting down.
TCCGAATCAGACTGAGTCAGCGCCGACGCGCGCAGTTGCCTGGATGATGCGCGGTTCCCCGCGCCGATGGCCAGCAGTCGGAATCTGTCAGAGCAGATCGTGATCCCGGTCTGTTTCGAATTCTTCCAGCCGCTCTCGCCAATGATGAGAATCCACCGCAATTGGCGCCTTCAGGCAGTCAACAGCGGCGTTGATGGCTTCGTATTGCAGATGGGTACGTTCGTAATAGGCACGGGTCGTTCTTTTTGTCAGCACGATCTCGGCGTCAAGCACCGATTGCCTGTCGCCGCCGTCATCCAGGGCATCGGCAATGGCATCGGTAATCTGGGCTTCCGACGCTCTTCGCGGGAGTCCGATTCTTTGCAGAAGATTTTTCATGCCGATACCTCCAGCAGTGATTCGGCGGCTTGTCTGAAACGTTCCAGTTGATTTTCGACCAGGGTGCGGACTCGTGGCGAGAGTCGGTCGAAATGTTCCGGATTGCAGCGGTTCGCGGCACGGTGATAGCTGTCGAGAATCGCTTTTTCATCCAGCTCGATACCAAAGGGCAGACCCAGTTTGACGCGATACTGGATGTCCACTGTCTGACGCGCCACGGATCGACCGTCCCAGCGTTTGAGACTGTCGGCCGATTGCTGCTGCCACCATTGGGGTTTGTCGGGTCTTGGCAAGCGGGGTAATGGCTGTCCGAAGGCGGATTCGTAGTATCTGGCCAGCCAGTCGGGTCCGAAGCCGAAGGCGTCGGCCAGAAATCGAAGCAGCGTGTTCTGCGCCGGTGTCAGTGCGTTTTCGCTGACCAGCAATGCCATCAGCAATCTGATGATCTGCTCATGCTGCCGTGAATCCAGATTCTGCTGTACCCACTGCACATTGGCGGCAAAGGCATGCACATCCTGTTTGAGTGCCCAGCGTTTGATCAGATCATGATCCTTGGGATTCTTCTGCTGGAATATCCTCTGTCGCAGACTGGGCTCGAACCGCTCATCGACATAGGCCATCCAGTAAATGAAGAACTCGACCGCCAGTGTCTGCTGTCGAGTTTCGTCCTGAACGCTCAACCAGGCAAGATAGCCATCACGTTCGGTGGCTGCCTTGAGTGTGCTTTCGGTTGTCTGGACGGTAGGCCGGTCTGACACCGACGTCGATGGCGGGTTTTCGGCTGTGGTGGATAGGGATTCTGCCATCGACTGATCGGGCGAGGGCAGGGAAGGGGCTTCGGAAGAAAGGTCGATGTTCGACTCGGGTGTTGGCGGGTTGCTGCTTGCCGCAGCCTGATCGGATGTTGTCGAGGTCTCGGTTTCGAGAGTCGGGTCGGAGCCTGTATCCGTCGTCATTTCCGGTTCAGGTGTGGTCTCCGGAACCGGCTGCGGTGGTCTTGCATCAGGCTGTTCGGCAGTTGTGTTGGCAGTTGTATCAGTTGGTTTTTCGGTTGATGTATTGGTTGTTTTAACGTTTTGTGCGTTTTGTGCGTTTTGTGCGTTTTGTGCATCGGATGGCCGCGTGCTGACCCTTTTCACTGATCGAGCAGGGAGCTGCTCGCCCGATGTTGTGTCGGGAAGCTGGGTGTCGGGAACAGCCTTGGCCTGTGCCGACGTTCGGGTCGGCCTGACGGCAGACAGATCAACCTCGAACAATTCGTCGGCCTCCTGGCTGAATCGACGTCGTGTGCGCTCTTCTGCGGCTCTTGTACGGGCGTCGCCACGTTGCGTGCGCATGGTCGTTGCTTCACCCTCCGGGTCCGCATCGAACTGTTCGGACCATGATGAATGGGAATGGCCCGAGGAGGCGATACGTTCGCGAAGAGGGTATGAACGCGCCGGGTAGTCATCCTGCGATTCATTGTCACGATTCCGCATCAACAGCCAGAAGCCTGTCAACAGCAGAGGCAAGGCAACAGCTGCCAATGTCATCAGACGATTCATGCCGCTCATGTCGGCAAAGCTGCTCTTGATGCGCACCAGCATGTCCTGCGCGCTGTTGCCGGGCACACTTTCCGGTTCTTCCAAAGCTTCTGCGGCGTTTGGCTGGGGTGCGTCGTCGATGTTCACCGGGGTGGCACTGTTGGTGTCAACCGTTGGGAAAGTGGTTACGGTAGCTACATCGTCCACGCGCTCGGGCTCGATGATGGCTTGCGTCGTGTTATCGGGCAGCACATCATTGGCGGCAGCTTCGGCAGCTTCGGCAGCTTCGGCAGCTTCGGCAGCTTCGGCAGCTTCGGCAGCTTCGGCAGCTTCGGCAGCTTCGGCAG
>NZ_JBQYLE010000004.1:233719-257666 GCF_052681095.1 Granulosicoccus sp. 3-233 | reverse complement strand
AGCTTCCGACGCCTCATCAAGGCTCGTGGAGTCGACAGCATTGCCGATGGAGCCGGTGGCATCGACCAGGCAGTTCCTGTAGGCAATGGCGCCAGCGTTGCGAGACGAGCACTCCAGCTGCAATTCGTTGCGCGCGATCAAGCTCAACGAGGTAAGGTCAGGCAGTGGCAGAGCTAGCAACTGCGCGACAGCGTTGTTGAGACACTGTCGATAGGCCTTCACGCCTTCGAGGGTCTGCGCATTGAAGCAATCCTGTTGAACGGCGTATTTTTCATCTTCAGTCAGATTGTCGAGTGGCGTTGCAGGGACTCCCGCGAGGCTGGCGAGTTGCTGTTCCGTGCAAGTGCGATAAGAGTCGGTCTCCAGTCCACCAGAACTCTGACAGGCCTGTTGAACGGCGTACTGCTCATCGAATGACAGTTCAGTCGAGCTGACAGTCGGGCTGTCGGAGTCAGCATCCGACAGCAGCGCCAGTTGCTCGCTGACGCATTCCCGATAAGCCGTTGCACCAGACCGATACTGAATCGGCAGGCAAAGCCTTTCCAACTCGGCTCTGGCGGATTCCGCCAAGCCATCCAGGGCGCTGCCGACCGGTTTGAAGTTTGTATCCGAGGCGTCAAAGGAGGTCTCGCCGGCCGATGGGGTGCCCTGCGAATCTCCCGATACTGTGGTCTGACCGACATTTTGTGCAAACGCTGGCAGTAGTGTCAGCGACAGACTCGTAGCCAGGCACCATCCGGCCATACGGCTTGCCTTGCAGAGTCTGCGTTGATCGCGGTCATTCGGATTGATTTCGGGTCCTTCACGTCCTTCGTGAAGGCTCGATTCGAGCATTTTTTTCATGGAGTGAGTTTAGCGCCGAATGCACTCGGTTCGCCAGAATCCAAGTCTGCAGGGTTTCGCAGAAAGTGAAGTCGATCGTGTGCTTCCTCGTTCATGGGTGTCTGGTCTGGTGAGAATTCCGGCGAGGTATTCATGGGTGTCTGATATGGAGCTGCATGAGACTTGTGGTGATAGGAAAGCTGCTGTCACTTCGAGTGTTCATGGGTGTCTGCTCTTGTCGTGACGCGAAGAGATGCTGCCGCCCTGGATGTGATTATGGGTGTCTGTTTCTGGCGGGTATGTCGGCTGGTTCATGGGTGTCTGATTGTGGTGGGGTGTGTATCGGGGCGTGTGCGCGTGTAACATGCCCCGCTTGTGTGACGGGGAGCAGGCGGATGAGGTCGGGAATGCGGGGGCGGTTTTCAGGGGTGGGCCGGATCGAAGAGCGGTATTCACGGGCCTGGTGGATCTTCACGGAGCAGTTGCCCTCATGATGCTCTCCTTGCTGATGCAGGGGCAGACGCTGACCTTTGTGCTGCTGCTGGTCACCATCATCGTTTCGCTTTCCTGTCACGAGTTCGGTCATGCCTGGTCGGCGAAGCTGTATGGTGATGACACGGCGCAGCGGCAGGGGCGACTGACACTGAATCCGATAGCGCACATCGATCCCATGGGCCTGCTGATGATCGTGATCGTCGGCTTCGGGTGGGCACGTCCGGTACCGACCGATCCACGCAATTTCACGTCCTTCTGGGCCAGTCTCGTGGTCGCGGCGGCCGGGCCTCTGGCCAATCTGATACTGGCCTTTCTGGCGGTCAATCTGTTCACGTTTGCGGCTGCGAACGGATTCGCGTTCGTGGAGTCACAGTCGGGGCAGACGTTCTTCTATCTGTTCACGTACATCAATCTGTTGCTGATGCTGTTCAATCTGATTCCGCTGGGCCCACTGGATGGACATTACATCCTGCCCTATTTCCTGCCACGCGCAGCGTCCAGACTCTATCGTGATCTGAACCAGCGCTACGGTGCCTATGCGGTTCTCGGTTTGCTGCTGCTCAGCTATGCAGGCTTGCCCATCTTCACCTGGCTGCGCGCTGCGGCGCAGTGGCTGATGGGCGCGCTGGTCATTCTCTAGAATCATTCCCAGCGCGAGTGAGCCCCGCCTGATTTCCCGACCTTGTTACCTACTGCCAATTCGACTGATCTACCGACATGCTGATTCTCTTATCGCCCGCCAAGACGCTGGATATGGAGTCGCCTTCGCGCGTCGCCGCCCCTACCATGCCAGCCTTCATGGAAGACTCCGTGAAACTGGTCAATACGTTGCGTGGCTATTCGCAGAAACGGCTGAGCGAGCTGATGCACATCAGTGATTCGCTGGCCGAACTCAATGCCCGGCGCTTCGGCGAATGGCAGCCTGAATTCGACAGTGACAACGCGCGGCCCTGCATTCAGGCTTTCCGGGGTGATGTGTATGTCGGTCTGGATGCCGATACCCTGAATGAGAAGGATCTCGAATTTGCACAGCAGCACTTGCGCATCCTGTCGGGTCTGTATGGTGTCATGCGACCGCTGGATCTGATGCAGGCTTACCGGTTGGAGATGGGCACCTCACTGAAAACGCGTCGCGGCAAGAGTCTGTACGATTTCTGGGGAGAGCGACTGACCTCGCATCTGAACGAGGAGTTGGCCACCATGGAGCCGGGCTGCGTCGTCAATCTGGCCTCCAATGAATACTTCAAGTCGGTGCAACCGGACAAGCTGGCCGCGCCCTTGATATCTCCGGTATTCAGGGACGAGAAGAATGGCAACTACAAGATCATCAGTTTCTTTGCAAAGAAGGCCAGAGGGGCGATGGCCCGCAGCCTGCTCAAGACAAGAGCCAGTGGGATCGACGATGTTCTGGCTTTCAATGATCTGGGCTATCGTTATGACGAAGCGTCGTCCTCAGAAGGGCAGCCGGTATTCCTGCGCTCTGAGGAGTCGGCGCAGCCGTACCTGGCTTAGCCGATAACGGATTTCGGCGGCGATGATCAGACAGCCCAGCAGCGCGATTAGAGTCATGCTGTTCATGGCGGCAAGCCGGGTGCCAGAATGAAGGATTGAAGACATGTTCCCGTTACATGACGATAATCCCGCGTCCCTGGTTCCGTATGTTACCTGGACAATCCTGATTGCCTGCATACTGACCTTTCTCTGGCAGCTGAGTCACGATTCCCAGGCAGAGCAGATCATCGTCCATACCCTGGGTGTCATTCCGGCGGTCCTGTTCGGTCATGCCATTCTGCCGCCCGAGCTGGTATCGGTGTCAGCGTATGCGACGGTGTTCACGTCGATGTTCCTGCACGGAGGCTGGATGCATCTGATCGGGAATGTGCTGTATCTGTGGGTATTCGGTAACAACATCGAAGCGGCCATGGGGCACGTTCGCTATGCGTTGTTCTACCTGATCTGTGGCGTGGTCGCCGTGTTGTCGCAGAGCCTGCCGGATACGGCTTCCCAGGTGCCGATGATCGGTGCCAGTGGGGCAATCTCCGGCGTGTTGGGTGCCTACCTGCTCCTGTATCCGCAAGCCCGCGTGCTGGTACTGATACCCGTGTTCTTCCTGGTCTGGACGGTACGGATTCCGGCCCTGTATGTTCTGGGTGTCTGGTTCCTGATGCAGCTGTTGAATTCGGTCATGTCATCGGGGCAGGAAGGCGGTGTGGCCTTTGGCGCGCATATTGGCGGTTTCGTGGCCGGCATGCTGCTGGTTCCGTTGTTCAGGCAAGCCGGCAATCGCCTGTACATTCCCTTTGTTCATTGCCAGCCTTTCCGCCGGTGGCGAGGGAAATAGATCCGGGTGTGGAATGTGACTGCAAACAGAATGAAAAAAGGGCGTCAGTCCTGAAAGACTGACGCCCTTGTCCGTACGTCGTGGTGGAGGCGGGCAACCGTGGGTTGCCCGTACCACCAGTCCGATTTCTAGTTGCGTGAAGCGAACTCCGGATAAGCCTCGATACCACATTCGGAGATATCGACACCTTCGTACTCTTCCTCTTCGGTGACACGGATACCGAAGACCATCTTGATGATTCCCCAGACAATCAGACTGGTGATGAAGGTCCAGGCGAAGATTGCGCCGACACCCAGTGCCTGGGTGGCGAAGGTCGCATCACCGTTGCTCAAGGGCACAACCATGAGGCCCAGGACGCCGACAACACCGTGAACCGAGATGGCACCGACAGGATCATCGATCTTCAGGCGATCCAGAGACGTGATGGAGAAGACAACCAGTACACCACCGACAGCACCGATGCAGGTTGCCAGCAATGGGGAAGGAGCCAGTGGTTCAGCCGTGATGGCAACCAGGCCTGCCAGAGCACCGTTCAGCGCCATGGTCAGATCAGCCTTGCCCCAGATCAGGCGAACGGTCAGCAGCGCGGCGACCACGCCACCGGCAGCAGCCATGTTGGTGTTGACGAAGATGGCGGCAACCGCATTGGCATCGTCGAAGTTCGCGACTGCGAGCTGTGAACCACCGTTGAAGCCGAACCAACCCATCCACAGGATGAATGTTCCGAGTGTTGCCAGAGGCATGTTGGCACCTGGAATGGGGATGACGGATCCGTTGGCGCCGTACTTGCCCTTGCGAGCACCCAGCAGAATCACGCCGGCCAACGCTGCACTGGCACCACACATGTGGACAACACCAGAGCCTGCGAAATCCTGGAAGCCTGCAGCATTCAACCAGCCGCCGCCCCATTTCCAGAAGCCCTGGATGGGATAGATGAGTGAGGTGAATACCGCAGCGAACAGCAGGAATGCCCACAGTTTCATGCGCTCGGCAACTGCTCCGGAAACGATGGACATGCCGGCAGCAACGAATACCACCTGGAAGAAGAAGTCGGAGCGTGCGGAGTAGTACGGGGCGTCATCTCCACCGGCAGCGAAGGTCGCAGCATCATTCTCTGCGCCCAGCAGGAAACTGATGACCGGCATGAAGCCGCCTTCATAGTCGCCGCCCGGGTACATGATGTTGTAACCGACGAACATGAACATGATGCAGGCCAGTGCATACAGTGCAACGTTCTTGGTCAGGATTTCTGCGGTGTTCTTGGCGCGTACCAGTCCAGCTTCCAGCATGGCGAAGCCCGCGGCCATCCACATGACCAGGGCGCCTGCCATCAGAAAGTAAAAGGTATCGAGCGCGTAGCTCAGTTCAGCTAATTGTTCCATTATCAGTGTTTCTCTCTCGGATTCTCTTTTTGCGTCGTGGGATCTCTAGAGGGCCGTGGGGCCGTTTTCGTTGGTGCGGATGCGCACTGCGCGCTCCAGTTCAGTGACGAAGATCTTGCCGTCGCCGATCTTTCCTGAGCCGGCGGCACCGGTGATGGCTTCGATCACGGCATCAAGTTGCGCGTCATCGATACCGATTTCGATCTTGGTTTTCGGGATGAAATCCACCACGTATTCAGCGCCGCGATACAACTCGGTGTGACCCTTCTGCCGACCGAATCCTTTCACCTCGCTGACAGTCATGCCCTGTACGCCGATGGTCGACAAGGCTTCACGTACCTCCTCGAGCTTGAAAGGTTTGATAATTGCCGTTACTAACTTCATCGAATTTTTCCTTCGTTTAGGTCAATGATGGTTAAGGCGTTACATCATGCGTGCCACATGGAATAATTCATTGGAAACAATGACTTGGGAATACGTTGTAGACGTGCAAGCCAAGGCGATGCGCTTGTTTGGTGCATGGCAGATTGCAAGTTGCACTATAATGGTGCGCCAATGAAAACTCTCCCGGAGCAGGGCAAGTCGTTGTCAATACCGTAAGCTGTGCCGTAATCAGGCGATCCGGCAGCCGTGTTGCCGCCGCCTCCCATCAACCGAATCGATAGAGGAATCGACCATGCTGGATGCACGAGTGTTTGACGATATTTCCAAGTCTCTGGGCAAGCTCTTGCCCCCGGGCGTGTCTGACATGAAGGAGGATTTCGAACGCAATGCCAAATCGGCCGTGCAGGGTGCACTGGGCAATCTGGACATGGTGACGCGCGAGGAATTCGATGTGCAGACCGAAGTACTGCGCAAGACACGGCAGCAACTCAAGGAGCTCGAGGCGCGCATTCGCGAACTCGAACCCGAACCGGTGGCCGGCGGGAATCCCGTCGACTCTGACTGACACTGCCGCACGCGCCATGCAGCGACGGTTGTTACGCACGCTGCTGCTTGCTGTCGGGCTGGCGCTGCTGTGGCAGGCCTGCCTGAGCTATACGCGTTCCCAGGCCGGTCAATCACAGCAGAGACTGCAGGGCGTACAACTGGTTGAGCTGGATCGACAGCTCAACCAGTTCTCCTTCATACCCAAGCTGCTGGCCAGCGACGTCGAGATTCGTCAGGCGCTGCTGGCGGGCGATGATGCCTCATTGCTGGCGGCCAACCGACGGCTGAGTCGCACTCAGCAGGACAGTGGACTCGACTTTGCCTTTCTGCTGGACCGACAGGGCGTGACACTTGCGTCGAGCAACTGGGCCGATCCGGTCAGCTTCGTGGGCATCGATTACTCCTTCAGACCCTATTTCCAAAATGCCATCAGCGGACGGGGCGCTACCTTCTTTGCGGTCGGTGTGACCACGGGGGTGCCCGGTTACTTCATTGCAGAACCCGTGACTGACAACAGCGGCCTGGTGGGGGTCGTGGTGGCCAAGGTTGCGCTGGGCGTGCTCGTGGATGGCTGGGCCCAGCTACCTTACGAGTCGGTTGTCAGCGATGACTTCGGTACCATCATTCTCTCGACGCGAGAAGACCTGCTGTATTCGCCCACCGAGCCGGTCAGCGCCGCTCAGGTCGTGCAGTTGCTCAGAGAACGACGTTACGAACTGCAGGCGCCATTGCTGGAGCCGGTCGACGGTGAGCCCGACAAGCGGCTGCTGAGCCATGCCGGACAGTCTACGGTCTACCTGAGTTATGCCAGTTCCCTGTCGACCGAGCCCTGGCAGCTGATCAGCCTGATACCCCAGCGCAGTGTGCAGAAGCGGGCACTGCAGTTGTTTGCCGCCTTGCTCGCAGCCCTGCTGATCGCCTATCTCTTTCTGCGCCTGTTTCAGCAGCAACAACAGCTGGTGGCTGCGGAAAAGCGCAATTCTCAGGAGCTCGAAGAGCAGGTATTGCATCGTACGCGGGAACTCGAGGCGGCCCAGAAGCGCCTGATCTCGGAAGCCAACTTCGCGATGCTCGGTCGCATGTCGGCGGCCATCAATCACGAGATCAACCAGCCGCTGGCCAGTTTGCGGCTGAACCTGGCCTCCTTGCGAACCATGATGGAAACCCCGGATGCCGATCGTGGCGAGATCGAACAGATCGTGGTGGACAGTGATCGCACGACCAAGCGCATAGGTCGTGTGATCAGCAGTCTGCGCAGTATCGCCAGAAACAGCAATGCCCATTTCGAGACTGTGGACATGCAGAAGCTGCTGGAGGAGGTCAGGCAGACGATCCTTCGCGAACGTCCGACGCTGTCCGCTCATGTCGTGTTCGAACAGGGAACGGTGCCCGTGCCGGTATCGGGAGACGAGGTGTTGATACAACAGACCCTGCTAAATCTGCTGTACAACGCCTTCGACGCCGTGCTCAAACAGGAAAGCCCGAGAATTCAGGTAGTCTTGCAGATACAGGCGGGCAGTGCGCAGACGCCATCGGACTCTCGTGCTGCAAACGGCTGGGCCGTGGTGTCGGTCAGTGACAATGGCAGTGGTGTCAAACCGACCTTGCAGGAGTCTCTGTTCGAACCCTTTTCCACCTCCCGTCAGCACAGCGATGGTCTGGGGCTGGGTCTGACCATTGCCCGGCAGATCGCTGAGGACCACGGGGGCGAGTTGCAGTATCAGGCACTCGCCGAAGGCAGTTGTTTCACGCTGAGGCTGCCACTCCAGCAACCGGTGCCGAGCACGGACAGTAGCGCAGCATAGGATGATCTCATGAGCAACGATGGTATGGAGTCAGACGGCGGTTTTACCCTCCTGCTGGTCGATGACGATCATGATGTGCTGGCAGCCAACGCCCGTTTTCTGCGGCTGCAGGGCATTCAGGTTGTGCTGGCAGACTCCGCTGACACCGCATTGCTGCGTCTGGAAAGCGAACGGGTCGACGCCATCATCACCGATCTGTGCATGCCGGAACGCAGTGGCCTGGAGTTTGCCGCAGATGCCCGTATCCGGCGGCCGCTGGTGCCCATCGTGTTCTTCTCGGGTCTGGCCAGTGTGGCCGATGTGGTCGCCGCCATGCGCCTGGGAGCGGTGGACTTTCTCGAAAAGCCGGTGGAACCGCAGGACATGCTGGCCACGGTACTGACCTTGCGTGATCGCTACGAAGGCGTCATCAACAATCAGCGACTGTCGTTCGACCTGGCCGATGAAACCGTACCCTTTCGTTATCGGGTGCTGGCCTATGAAAAGCTGCTGATCGAGCAGAGTCTGAGCATGCATGATGGCCAGGTTGGTGCGGTCATCGATCAACTGCAAATCAACCGTCGCACGCTGAATGACAAGATGCGGCGACTGGGGATAGTCAGACCGATCCACGATTGAGCCATGGCTCGGCGGCAGTATTCTCTCACCATTTGCAGCAAGTTCTCCATGGCTGGGCAGTGGCATTCCTGCACCACATTCTGCGGGCTTTGCATGGTTCGGCAGCTGCATTCTTTCGTCACTTGCTGCGGGCTTTTCATGGCTCGGCAGATGCATTCTTTCACCACTTGCTGCGTGCTTTTCATGGCTCGACAGCTGCATTCTTTCACCACTTGCTGCGTGCTTTTCATGGTTCAGCAGCTGCATTCTTTTACCACTTGCTGCGTGCTCGCCTTGGCTGACAATACTCCGGCTCGGTGCGGGATCACCGCGGACGTTCGCTCTCCTGCGGGTTCAGATGAATGCCCTGAAGGACGCCAACACTGAGTGCACCATCGGCAGATTTTCGCCCATTGATGGGGCGAATGACGTCGGAGTGTTCCGATGGATTTCCATAATATTAGTAAAAACAACGGTTTAATTGAGGTTGCAGCCAGGGCGACTTCTCCGCAACACTATGCACACGAGCCAAGTCAGTGCTCGAACACCTATTTGGAGACATCATGAAACGATTCCTGACGACTACCGTGGCAGGTGTTGCCGCGGCGTTGACCCTGTCATTGACACCCGTCCATGCACAGGACAACGACTACGTACTGAATACGGCCTCCACGGGCGGTACCTACCATCCGGTGGGCACGGCCATCGCCACCTTGTCGAAGGTCAAGCTGCTGCCGACCGAGAATTTCAGTCTCACGGCGGTCAATTCAGCCGGTTCCGCGGCCAATATCCAGGCCATGTCAGCCGGCAATGCACAGTTCGCGATTCTGCAGGGACTGTATGGCTCCTACGCGCTCACCGGCAGTGGTCCGGTATCCGAACCGCAGGCGAACATGCGTTCGATCACCATGTTGTGGCAGAACGTCGAGCAGTTCGTTCTGTCGAATGAATACGTCAAGAGCGGCACGGTCAGCGACATGATGAATGTCAAGGGCATGACTGTTGCGATGGGCGGGGAGACTTCCGGCACTATCGGTTCCAACCGTGTCCTGCTCAATGGACTTGGCCTGAACTTCGATGAGGATTTCAAGTTCGTCTATGCCGGCTATGGCCCTTCGGTGGATGCCATGGCCAACGGTCAGGCCGTGGCTGCCGGTATTCCGTCCGGAACTCCAACCAGCGCCATCACCAAGTTGATGTCAACCAACGAAGGCAAGTTCACCGTTCTGAACGTCACCGAAGAAGAAGCGGCAAAGATGGATGGTGGACGTGAACTGTGGACGCCATTCACAATTCCGGCAGGTACCTATCCAGGTCAGGAAGCCGATATCAACACCGTTGCCCAGCCCAACTTTCTGGCGGTCAATGCCGATGTGGATGAAGACAATGTCTACATGCTGACCAAGACCATCTACGAAAACCTGCCCTTCCTGCAGGCCATCCATCCGGCCACCAAGGCGATGAACATCGATGCGGCGCTGTCCGGTTTGCCGGTACCTCTGCATCCGGGTGCTGCCCGTTACTATCAGGAAGTCGGTATCGAGATTCCCGAGCGTTTGATCGCCAAGTAAGACCTCTTCAGCAGCTGCGAGCAACGTCATGAATACCGTTCCCCCCGTGCCGAATACTCCGACCGACCCCATTTTGGCGGTGTCTGCCGGTGAACGACTCATGGCCAAACGCAAGGAGCAGCTGTTTTCGCTCGATCACGCCATGCAGAACCCCTGGCCCTGGGCCGGGGGACTTGCCCTGATCACACTGTTCTCCCTGTGGCATATCGCCACCAATGTGTACCTCACCGAACCCGGCCTGTGGCAGAACGCCATACACTTTGCCGGCTTCGCGCTGATTGCAGCAATCACGACCCGCACGTTCAACAGTGACACCCAGCCGCGCTGGTCGCTGTGGCTGAACATCCTGTTCGGTGTGGCCATGGCCTTGTCAGCGCTGTGGATTGCCCATGCCGAGACCGGGTTGTATGAACGCACCCTGGCGCAGTCCGGACAATCCTGGCAGTTCGGTCCACTGGAGTGGGTGGCCGGCATCATCGTGGTGGTCGGTGTGGTGGAACTGACTCGCAGGCTGACCGGCTGGATCATTCCGATACTGGTCATCCTGTCCCTGAGTTACATCCTGTTCCTGGGAAAATACATGCCGGGAGCCTTTCGCTCGGCCAGTCTGCCGCTGGATGATGTGCTGTTTCGTTCCCTGTACAACGACGAAGGCATGTTCGGCATCATCACCACCATCTCGTCGTCCAACATCACCCTGTTCATGATCTTCGGTGCCTTTCTGGTGGTTTCGGGCGCTTCCGATTTCGTGATAGAGATTTCAAAAGTGGTCGCCGGACGCTTTCGTGGCGGGGCTGCCTTCGTGGCGGTGATCTCCTCGGCCCTGACCGGCACCATTTCCGGTTCGGCCATTGCCAACACGGCATCCACCGGTGTCATCACCATTCCGTTGATGAAGTCGAACGGTTTCCGGCCGCAGTTCGCTGCCGGGGTCGAAGCCGCCTCGTCCACCGGCGGACAGCTGATGCCGCCCATCATGGGGGCCGGTGCTTTCATCATGGCCAGTTACACCGGTATACCCTACGGTACCATCGTTGCCGTCTCCGTGGTGCCAGCCTTGTTGTATTTCCTGTCAGTGGCGTTCATCGTGCGCATCGAGGCAATGAAGCATCATATCGGCACGGAGCAGGTGGAGGCCATCGACCGGCAGAAGATGATGGCCGGTCTGCTCAATTTCGTACTACCCCTGACCATCATGACCTACATGCTGGTGAGTGGCAGGACTCCCAGCTATGCAGCAGCAATCTCCATAGCCACATTGATCGCGGTCAGCTGGTTTACCCCCAACAAGATGGGTCCGAAGAACCTGGTCCGCGCCCTGTCTCTGGGAGTCAGTACCTCGGTCATGACAGCTATCCTGCTGGTCGCAGTCGGTCTGATCAACAACGCAGTGACCACCTCCGGACTTGCCAATACCTTTGCACTGATGATTGCGCAGTGGTCACAGGGCTCCCTGCTGATTGCGCTGGCACTGGTAACACTGGCATCTCTGGTATTGGGCATGGGCCTGCCGGTCACGGCTGCCTACATCGTTCTGTCGATACTTTCGGCACCGGCGCTGGCCGGCATGCTGGCCGACGGACTCATTCTTGAACAGTTGGTTGCCGGTATTTCCGATCCGGGGGTATCGGCCATGTTCATGCTGGTGGATCCGGAATTGCCGGCAAGGCTTGCCGCGGGTCTGAGTCCCGGGGACGCTCGTGACCTGATCAACAATATGCCATTCGATCTGGCGGTGGCCATTCGTCCATTGCTGGTTGATCCGGCACTGATGACAACCTATCTGCTGACGGCGCATCTGATCGTGTTCTGGCTGAGCCAGGACAGCAATGTGACGCCGCCGGTCTGTCTGGCGGCATTCACGGCAGCGGGTATCGCCGGCTCCAAACCGATGGCCACGGGAGTGGAGGCCTGGAAGGTGGCGAAGGGACTGTATATCGTACCGCTGATGTTTGCCTATACCCCGATGATCGGCGCACCGCTACCGGATCTGCTGCGTATCGGTGGCTTTGCCCTGTTCGGCATTTACGCCTTCAATGTGTTGTTGCAACGCCATGCCGAAGGGCCGTTACGTCTCTGGCATTACCCCTTGCTGCTGATTGCCATGGCGGGTGCTTTCTATCCACTGCACTGGGTTGCCAATATCGTGGGGGCCGTTGCTGTACTACTGATCATCTGGAACAGCAAGCGGAACGCACTCAAGGCCTGACCGCTGGCTGGCCTTGGCCGACGTCTGGTTCGTGCAGACGTGGGTCGAGAGCTGCCGGCCTCCGGCATTGAGGTCCGCGTACGCCGAGGCATCATGTCTGGCCAGCAGTCGATTGTTGCTGTCTGCGCTTTTTGGCCGGGTGTGGCCCTATGCTGAACAGACTGGCGAAAGAGGCTGTGCCGTGGGCGAATGACCATTTGTAGGTCTGCAGTTCCTCCTGTCCCGACGTCAATCTGTCCTGTCTTGCGAGTTTGGCGATGCGGGTAACCATCGCCGTGACATCCTGCTGCAATAGTCTGGCGGTCTCGGGGCGCATTCTGCGAGACAGGGTGATATAGGCCTCAGGGCTGTCGACCGAGTCGGCAATGGTGCGTGTCAGGAAATCGATATTCAGCTGAGCATGCAACGATTGCAGAGGGCCATCGACAGCAAGACGAAGGGGATTGTTCGAACTGGGCGTGACATGGCCGGTCGGACCGATGGTTGCCAGACCGAGGCGTTCGAGGTCGCGTGCGTACAGGTGCAGATCCGCCTCGTCGAGATCATGGATGGCGGCAATCTCACCAGGCGACATCTCGTCTCTCAGCAACAGATAGAAATGAAACAGGGCGGGTGAGTCAGCCAGTGCCTGTTCCACTTCGCGTGAAAACACAAGTGCCGGGTCTTCTGCACGCTCGGCAATCTCCAGTACGTCGGCAACCGACAGATCCAGCAACTGGCAGATCGATTCCAGGCGACTGAACTTGCAATCCCGTTCGACGAACAGTCGCTTGATCGTGGGCTCGGAGACCCCCAGTCGATCGGCCAGGTCGGCGTAGGTCATCCCTCGGGCCTTGAGCACCCGCTTCAGGACATCGAAAGCATGACTGCGAGAATGTCTGTTCACGATTCGTTTCAAGAATTCGAGTATCAAAATATGATGCCGTATTCTCCATTGATTGACTACAAGAATCATATTTTGCAACTTGTCGGCTGTGCGAGCACTGGCAGAGATCTGTGCCAGCCGCATGCCCCTTCCACATGCAGGAATCGTCATGAACAACAGATTCGATCAGCAGGTAATTGTCATAACCGGTGGGTCCACCGGCATCGGGTTCGCCATCGCCAGAGCTGCCATTGCCGAAGGCGCAAAGCGTGTCTACATCACCGGTCGTTCCGCGCAGACGCTTGCCAGTGCGGCCGCTGAACTCGGAGAGAAGGCCATCGCGGTGGTATCGGATGTCTCGCGGTCCAGTGATCTGGCAACGCTCGACGCGGAGATCGGCAAACGTGACGATTCCCTCGACGTCGTGTTTGCCAATGCCGGTATAGCCGCAACCAATCAACTGGGTGATACCTGTGAAGCGCAGTATGACGAGATATTCGATATCAATGTCAAGGGCGTTCTGTTGACTGTGCAGACACTGCTGCCGAGGATGGTGGATGGGGCAGCCGTGGTACTGACTTCATCCATCGTCTCTGGAAAAGGTATGGAAAACCTCAGTCTCTACAGTGCCAGCAAGGCTGCGGTGCGCTCCTTTGCCAGAACATGGGCCAATGATCTGAAGTCACGTCAGATTCGTGTGAATGCCTTGAGCCCGGGTTTCACCCGAACACCCATCATGAAGAATGGTCTCAAGTGGGATGAGGAGCAGATTGCCGCGTTCGATGAGCAGGCAAGAACGCTGGTTCCCCTCGGGCATGTTGCAACGCCGGAGTCCATTGCCTCTGCCGCGTTGTTTCTCGCATCTCGTGACGCGGAGTATGTCAATGGTATCGAGCTTGCCGTGGATGGTGGGTTTTCCCAGGTTTGAGATTACGGCGAGTTGCTGTTGATGCAGGCATGGCACTTTTGATGGCGGATGATCCGGGTGCTGTTGTTGGTGCTGTTGTTGGTGCTGTTGTTGGTGCTGTTGTTGGTGCTGTTGTTGGTGCTGTTGGTGCTGTTGGTGCTGTTGTTGGTGCTGTTGGTGCTATTGGTGCTATTGGTGCTATTGGTGCTATTGGTGCTATTGGTGCTATTGGTGCTATTGGTGCTGCGGGTGCTGGTGCTGGTGCTGGTGCTGTTGCTGGTGCTGCGGGTAAGTCGGGTGATACACCGGTGTAACGGGTATCACCCGGGTAAAGCGCCGACGGGATTGGAGTTCTGATTCTTGGAGTGGTATCAGTTCCGATGACCCGCCGGCCAGATCCCTGAACCTATTCGGCAGCCAGTGCAGCCAGTTCCTCTGCGGAGATTTCACTGTTGCCATCGGCATCCAGGGTGTCCCATTTGCCCATGATCATCTCATTGGCGGAAGCCTCGGCTTCCGAGAGTGATCCATTGCCATCGGTATCCAGCATTTCCAGCAACTGGGCGGGATCGTCCTGGGCGCTGGCGACACTGGCAGCAACGGCCATGGGGATGGAAAGAACGATAGCGATTGTGCTTGTAGAGAATTTCATGGTCTGTCTCCGAAAACTGCATTCAACTGAAAAGTGAGTTCACTTCATGGAAGCGAACGGATGACTTCTAACGTCAGCATGCTGTCTGCGTGTTACAGCTGACCGCCAGATCCCGTCGGATCATGCTGGTCGATGAGCTGTGTCCACGCCCATAGAATGGGCCTTCTTTCGTGAAGAAACGATGACAGTATCCGGGTGCTGGACATTACCGAAAGGCAGGGTGTGGAGATGACGTATTGGCAAGGCAGCCGAGAGTCTGCCTGTTGCACGATCGCAGGGAGATTCGGGGTGAGGGCAAGCCCATCTCATGATGACGTGGCGCAGAGGCTTGCATTGTCTTGTGCGACTATTTAATGCAAGCATGGATAGTTTGTGGCCTGGCCCCTGTGGTCTGAAGTTCGACCTTCGCGGCCAGGTGGTGTGATTCGACAGCAGTTGCAAGTTGGACGGGGCCGCCCCTGGCGCTCAGCGTGTGAAACCCGGGGCGGCTCAGGCGTCAGTTCCGGTCTTGCTGGCAAGCATGGAGGGCAGCTCGTCGGGCAGACGCCCTGTCGCTTCCCGGTAGGCTTCCAGATCGGCATGTTCGAGTATGTAGGCCATGTTCTCGGCATCCAGTTCCCGGCTCTTCGTCTTGACCTTCTGGTGGTGATGCGATTGCGCCTGAATGTAGGTGTCACGCATCGATTCATCCATGGTGATGTCCAGGAAGTCACACAGTCTGACAAGCTCGGCAACATCTCCTTCCACAGCGTCGAAAAACCGGTGGTAGTCCACGAGGTAGAAATCGTCCGGATGCTCTCGCTTCAGATCGAGATAGGAGTGGATCGTTTCGTTCCAGGGATAGACGGCAAAGTTGGCATCCTTGTGTTCGGCCCAGGCATCACCGGGTTTCTTGGCCCTGGTATGCCAGGAGCAGGCCGTCTGGAAAATGTCGCGAACGATGAACACGTGTTTTGTTCGCGGGAAGTTCTGGTGTACATGTGACACCGTGCGGAACGAGTTCGGAACCTTGTCGCCTATATAGGAAAGCCCTGACCATTTGGCATGCAGGGTGTCGTAGTAGTATTGCATCGCATCGGATTTCGACGGAGTCATATTGGTATGAGCGTCGGTGAAATCGAAGAATCTCTCTTCGTCGAACAATTCGGGGGTAAGCAGATGTCTGGTGTGTCCTCGTGTGATCTGCTTGAATCGCTCCATGCCGATGCCGATGTGTTCATGCGCATTGAGCACCCGAGTCAGCGCAGTCGTGCCGGAGCGGGCTGTGCCACAGATGAAGAGGAATTGCCTGTCGGGTTGGTGAGTCTGCATGGGTGGAATGGTCTGCAGTTCGTCCGAGGAAGTCGGGTGTCGCGGCACCTGATCAGAAGTGAGCCCTTACTGCGGCTCAGGATTGCTGATCCCTTGCCTGGCTTGCCGGGAGGGCGCAGACATTCAAGCCCGCATACTCATGGATGATATTCGGCCCGGGAACGAACCCTTGTCAAGCGGTGGCTGATTGAGGTTGAAATTGCTTGCTTCGTGTTGTCGAACAGAACATGCAGGCTGCATGCCAGAGATGGACGGCCGTGGTCCGACCCCGAGTGGGCCGCAGAGATGGACGGCCGTGGTTCGACCCCGAGTGTTCGGGTGTGCACAGAGATGGACGGCCGAGGTCCGACCCCGGGCGTGCGCGACGGCTGCTGGAATGATGACTGCAACTGTACATATTTTCAGCTTCTCCGTAGTCAGCGGGGCCACTGGCTCGAGTTCGCTGCTATCGTCGTGTGACGCCACTACAGGAACACGGAGGTTCCATGTCCTACGCCACGGTTCATTCGTGCACGCTGGCCGGTGTTCGGGCCTTGCCGGTGACGGTGGAGGTGCACATCTCTGGAGGGCTGCCCGGCATGTCCATTGTCGGTTTGCCGCAGTCGGCGGTACGCGAGAGCAAGGACAGGGTAAAGGCTGCCATTCAGCATATGGGGTTGAAATTCCCGCAGGTGAAGATCATCGTGAACCTTGCACCTGCCGATCTGCCCAAGCGCGGTGGACGATTCGATCTGCCGATTGCACTCGGTATCCTGCAGGCCGATGGGCAGTTGCCGGAAGGGGCGCTGCAAGGTCTGGTGGTGCTGGGTGAGCTCGGATTGACCGGAGAGCTGCGCTCGGTGACCGGAATATTGCCAACTGCATATGCCTTTGCCGATTCTGCCCGTTCCTTGTTCATCCCGACAGTCAATGTCGATGAAGCCCTGCGTTGCAGCCGTACCCGGGTATTTGCGGCAGACAGTCTCCAGCAGGCCTATTCTCAGCTCAAGCAGCGTCGTCAGGAGCCACTTGTCCTGCAGCGGTTGCACGAGGCCAGAGAGCCGGATGGTGCGCTGGCACTGGATGCCCGCACCGCAGGTGCTGACATGTGCGATGTCATCGGGCAACACAAGGCGCGGCGCGCTCTGGAAATCGCTGCAGCGGGCGGACACAATCTGTTGATGGCCGGCCCACCCGGGACCGGTAAGTCCATGCTGGCCAGTCGGCTGCCCGGCATTCAGCCACCGATGAGCGAATCCGAAGCGATGGAGACAGCGTCCATTGCCTCTATCAGTTACACCGGCTTTGATGCCGGTCTTTGGGGGGTAAGGCCCTTTCGGGCCCCGCATCATACGGCTTCCGGGGTTGCGCTGGTTGGTGGTGGCTCGAACCCCATGCCCGGCGAAGTCTCGCTGGCCCATCACGGCGTGCTTTTCCTTGACGAGCTGACGGAATTCTCACGCTCGGTTCTGGATGTGCTTCGCGAACCCCTGGAGACCGGGCACATCACCGTCTCCCGGGCCGCCAGGCAGGCCGAGTTTCCGGCAAGGTTCCAGCTTGTGGGGGCCATGAACCCCTGTCCCTGCGGTTACCACACGGATACCTCCGTGCGCTGCCAGTGCACACCCGATCTCATCATGCGTTATCAATCACGTCTGTCGGGTCCGTTCCTGGACAGGATCGATCTGCATGTGGACATGCAGCGGGAGCTGAACCAGGCAGTCAGCATCCAGCACGACAAGGGCGGCGAAGGCAGTGACACCATCCGGCAACGGGTGGTGCTGGCTCGGGAGCGGCAGCTGGCGAGACAGGCCGTGATCAATTCGGCGCTGACGCCGCTTGCCCTGCATCGTCACGCCTGTCTTGATCGACAGGCACGAGCACTGATCTGCGAGGCCAGCAAGCGGTTGAACCTGTCCTTGCGCTCGCAGCATCGGCTGCTGCGAGTGGCTCGAACGATAGCCGATCTGGACGGTCACAGTTCGGTAGGCTGCGAGCATCTTGGCGAAAGTCTGTCGTTTCGACGAACGCCACTACTCTGAGATGATACCGGGCTGCCTATCGTGACAGAACGCTCAGCCTGCGCCGAACACATGAGATGTCCGTCTCGTTGAGCTTCTGCAGGGGCAAGCAGTCACGCAGCGCAGAGGCTATCATTGCGTCATGAAAAAGTCGGTTGGTCCAGGCATGTTGAAGCAACGCAGAGGTGCGGTATGCGTGTAGCAACGTATACCCAGCGCAGTGCGCCCTCGCGCGGGTCCGTTTTCGCCCTGTGCGTGCTGGTCATGACCATTCTGCTGGGTACCGGTGTGGTGCCGTCTCTGGCAGCCTTTGCCGGCGGTCCGTTCGAGAGGGTGCTGACCCCCTTGTGGATGCTGCTGTATCTCTCGGCACTCGGCGGTCTGATGTTCACCCAGGGGATCAACTGGATTTCCTGGCTGGTGCGTTATCGCATTCTGCTGGTCATACTGATGCTGGGCACGATCCTGTCGGTCTCATGGTCCATCGATGCCCGAGTGTCAGCCGAACGGACGGTTCATCTGCTGGGCAGTACGCTGATAGCCGTTTTCATCGGTTTTTCGGTGCCTTTGCTGACCACCCTGCGGGTGTTCGCCGTCATTCTGGCGCTGGCCATCGTGGGCAGTGTCGGTGCCGCCGTCGCCCTGCCGGATCTGGGCATCCAGAGCTATGAGGGAACTCAGGTCTGGCGTGGTCTTTTCAATTCGAAGAACGACCTGGGATTCTGGGCCGCTGTGGGTGTGCTGCTCTACATCACACTCAGTGATTCCACACAGGCCGCTTACCGGAAACTGCTGTGTTTTCTGATGGCAGGGCTGTGCCTGGGCGTTCTCGCATTCAGTCAGTCCGCCACATCATTACTGGCGCTGCTCATTGCCGGTGCCTTGTCCCTGTACTTCTTCATTGCCGGGCGTTTTCAGCTGGGTTTCATCCGCATGGCCATTCTGGCCATTCTGTTCACCGGTGTCATCGGCATGGCAATTGCCAACATCGACACGGCCGAGCTCGTGGGGCGTACCGGTGACCTTACCGGGCGGGGGGAGGTCTGGAAACAGGTCTGGGCTCTGATTCTCGAGCGTCCGCTCACGGGCGTCGGGTATGGCTCTCTGTGGTTTCCAACGGATGACACCATCTGGATCCAGCAGAGTCTGACCGATTTCACCTGGGTGGTCTTTCATGCGCACAATGGATTGCTGCAGGTGGCCTCGGAAGTGGGTATGCCGCTGGCGGTCATCGCCCTTTTGATGGTGGCACAGCAGATGATCGAGATCTTCTACTGTCAGTATGAACGACAGCAGGTGGGCGTGCTGTTCGTGCTGGGTTTCGTTACGGCCTATCTGGTCAGCAATTATTCCGAAGCCCGTTTTCTGGTGACCCGAGAACTGTTCTGGATCTTCTTCCTCGCTCTGCCCATCAGCATGCTGCGACAGATCAATCTGGTGTCGCTCGATGCGCAGCCCATGGAGCCTGATGACGTCGGTGCGCGACCCTATGGCAACGTACCCGGCAAGCCCTGGCTCGGACCCCTGCCGCAGGAGCGGGTCAGAGCCCGTCGATCGCTGGCTGCCGGTGCCGCGGGCGGCGCTGCTCTGATGACTCACTATGGTGCGTCACACTCATCGGATTCGGTGGTCAGCTCGAATTCGGATGACGTCGATGAATTCGCTGGCACGGAAGAATTTGACGGTTCGCAAGTGGACACCCTGTCTCTGGACGAAACCGATATCGATCTGGGGCAGCTGGACGATGAAGAGCTGCATGCCGCGGCCTCGATGAGTGCAGATATCGATCTTGGCGAGGTTCAGGAGGAAGAGTCGCAGGGTGCTGCCAGCGTGGACGCTGATCGTGATGAGCCATTTGACGGGTTTGCCACCGATCATGACGACATGCTGGACATTGATCGTTACGACAAGAAGTTCGATCTGTCCGGAGAGTGGCAGGATTACGACCCAGACGATGACAAGAGGTAGTCCTTGTACCAGCCTGATGTCGAAGGGCCATCTCGGTGCAAGGTCACGACCCGGCGGGGGTATTCATTCACCATGAGGCAGAGGCCATGAAAGACAACGCCTATTTCGACAATGCGGCGACTACCTGGCCCAAGCCGGAACCGGTCTATCGGTTCATGGACAGTTTCTTTCGTTCACACGGGGTGAATCCGGGGCGTAGTGGCAGTCTGCTGGCAGTTGAAGCCGAGCAGATGATCACGGCGACGCGTCGAATGCTGGCCGAATTCTTCGGATTCGGTGGGTCTGCCGATCGCGTCATCTTTACACTCAATGGAACCGATGCGCTCAATCTGAGTATCGGTGGTCTGGTCTCGACTGGCGATCATCTGGTAACCACGCGGCTTGAACACAATGCCGTGCTGCGAACGGCCAATCATCTGGAGCGCGATGCCGGGCTGTCAGTAACCCGCGTTGCGGCGCAGGCCGATGGCTACATCGACCCTGATGACATCAGGACCGCCTTGCGACCCGAGACGCGTGCCATCGTACTCAATCATGCATCCAACGTCATGGGAACCGTTCAACCCCTGGCAGAGGTGGCCGGCATTGCCCGGGAAGCCGGTGTGCCACTCATCGTGGATGCTGCGCAGACTGCTGGAGTCCTGCCTCTGGATATGGACGAACTGGGTATCAGCGTACTGACCTTCCCGGGGCACAAGGGCCTGTTCGGTCCGATGGGGGTCGGCGGCATGATTGTCGCGGAATCGGTGGAGCTGACGCCGCAGCGGTTCGGTGGCACCGGGGTGGATTCCCTGTCGCACTATCAGCCCGATGCCTACCCCTATCGACTGGAAGCCGGTACGGTCTCGCTGCCGGGTATTGCCGGTTTGCATGCAGCGCAACGCTGGTTCAGAGAGCTTGGCCGCCAACGACTTGAGCTCGACGTCGAGGCACTGGCCTCCGCTCAGTCCGTACCGATCAGTGACTCGGGTCACGTCGACGCTGCTGCGGATCACGGAGCGCTATGCCGCCTTGCCATGCAGCATGTGCATCAGGTGGAGATGGCTCATCTGCAACGCATCGAGGCAAAACTTCGCGAATACGGGTCGGTGAACATTCTGGCGAATGCGCGTGCCGATGCGCGAGTAGCCACCATCAGCTTTACGGTCGATGGTCTGTCCACCGAACGCATCGCCGATCAGCTGGATGCCGATCATCAGATCTGTGCACGTGCAGGCTTGCAGTGTGCTCCATTGGTACATGTCGATGCTGGTACCGTGGATGCAGGTGGCACGATCCGTCTGTCACCGGGTTATTTCACGGATGAGGAGGACATGCAGCAGCTGCTGACAGCGCTTGACGACATTCTTGCCTGATTCGTCAGACAATCAGCTGCCCGTTGTCGAGCAGTATCCGTACTTTCAGTAATGAGGCCAGCGCCAGGCTGTCCGTGATTTTTCCGTCCATGGCCAGATCGATGGCCTCTTGCAGTGGTAGCCGTTTCACTTGCAGCACCTCGGTATCGTCCGGGTCTGTCTCACCGAAGCTCAGATCCTGGGCGACGAAGGTATGGGCAAGTTCATCGGTCACCGAATTGGACGTATGCAGTTTCAGCAGACTGGTCCAGCGAGCGGCCCGGATGCCGGTTTCCTCCCGCAGTTCTCGTTGCGCCGCCGCCAGCGCAGACTCGCCAAGCGGAGCGCCGCCTTCCGGGATCTCCCAGTGATACTGGTCCAGGGTATAGCGGTACTGTCCCACCAGCCAGGTGTAGCCATCAGCGTCTATCGGCACCACGCCAATGGCGCGGGTCTTGAAATGCACCTTGCCATAGATGCCGGGTTTGCCGGTCGGGGCGATGACATTTCGATGTGTGAGCTTGATCCACGGATTGTCGTAGACCTCTTCCACCGACAGGGTCTGCCAGTCACCAGAGTTGCAAATTGTCACGTCGAATCAGATCTCCGCTTGGCTGCTTGATTGCCTGCACAGCACGAAATGCTAGCTCATGGTGATGGCCAGACCCACCACGATCAGCAGTGAAACTGCCATCAGGATATTGATGATGCGGTGCCAGTGGGCGGGCAGATCAAGCCGTTGCAGTGTGATCCCGGCACTCAGCCAGAGCAGATGTATGGGTACCCAGACCAGGTTGATCAGCACGAATTTCCAGACGATCTCCTGCCAGATGGCCATGCCCGCAAAGGGAAAGCTGGTAAACAGCGCCGTGTTGACCACATAGGCCTTGGGGTTGATGGCCTGCAGCAGCAGAGCATCGCGAATGCCTGGCGCACGAGCGCTTTCGATGAAGCGGATCGTCGAACCGGCCAGGGCGATTCGCAAGGCGAGGTAGCACAGGTAGGCAACCGAGGCATACATCAGAACCGTTCGCAGGAGGGGCTGCGCCAGTATCAGTCCGGCCAGGCCCGTGACCACGGCCAGGGCAACCAGGTTGGTGCCGATGAACAAACCGCTCACATAGCGGTAACCTGCAGTCGCGCCAAATGAAGAGCCGACTCCTGCCGTGGACAGCACGCCGGGACCCGGTGTGATGAGCATGAAGAAAACGGCGGTCAGAAATACGCCCATGATGTCAGTTGCTGTCGTTTTTCCGGATAAGGGCGTGGCAATGCTCGAGGGCGCACGTCGGTCATGACGGGAGCACTATAGACCCTGTCGTGAAATTGTAGCGGATAGCGACAGGTGTGGACAGGCGTTCAGTAGAATGGCGTGGGGGCGTGCAGCAATGGCTGCGCAAGGCGGGGCGTGCAAGGTGAGTCACGTGCGAAGAGAGGCGCGTGCAAGTGGGATCAGGTGTGGAGTGTGGTACCTGCGAAACAAAATACGTTTCATGCGACAACAATTGATTGCATAATGCTTGATTGCTCAAGTATCATGCAAGCATGAACAATGAACAGAATGCTCCGCACACCGAACCGACCGTAACTCAGTTGCTGGATACGGCCGCTCGCATCGAACGTCGGCTTGATCGCATGCTCTCGTGCACCCGAGGTGTCAGCTACAGCGAATATCGCCTGCTGACAACACTTGCAGAAGCGTCCAGCGAGGGGCTTCCACGGGTGGTCCTGGCCGAGGCGGTGGGCTTGTCGGCATCTGCTGTTACGCGTGCTCTGAAGCCCCTGGAGAAAATCGGCTGTCTCATCACGGAGAAGGGCGAGCGGGATGCCCGTCAGAGTCGAGCCATCATCACCCCCGTCGGGCTGGAACTGCTCAGTGATGCCAAGGGCATCATGCGTGATGCATTGAGAGAGCTGCCACTGAACTCCCTGAGCTCGCAGCAAGTGGCGGATTTTCGCAACCGTCTGGAAGAGTTGCGCTGAGGCGGCCTGCACACAGGCTCCGATCATTGCGGACTCTGCCTGTTGTCACCATGAGACGAGGCCTCTGACAGGCGCAAACGTGTTTGCGATTCATTGCGTTGTTCGTGGTTATACACAGAGATGCTGAGCTAGAATCGCGATTGCAATCGCCCGCAAGGCTTTCAAGTCACTGGAGATCAATGAGTACATTGTCAGTCATGGCAAACCGCTTGCTGCGCGCAGGACATGGATCCACTTCGACATTCATGTTGCGCACGAGCTCCATCGCTGTGCTTGCCTTTCTCGGTGCCTGTGCAAGCAGGCCGTACTACGATTATCCGCCGCCGATGCCGCAATCGCTGGAACCTGTGGCCGGGGCTGAACTGAGAGCAGGGGAACCTGTCGAGTTTTCCTGGCGAAGAGCCGACGACACGGAAAGCTATGACTTTCATGTGTTCAATGCCGAGAACAGTGATATCAGCCGTTACATGAAAACCGGATTGCTGGCGGCTGATATCTGTACCGCGGACCGCTGCAGCCTCCATCTGTATCTGTCACTACCGGATTCCAGTCGACATGCCTGGCGTGTTCGCTCTTCCAACAATGCGGGAAAATCTGCCTGGACACGTACGCTGTTTACGTTCACCGGCGGCACGGCACGCTAGCGTCGGCGTTACGGCGTGTTGGCGTGTCGGTATCGCAGCGTCTTGAAAATACTGAGTCTCGGGAGTCTCGGGAGTCTCGGGAGTCTCGGGAGTCTCGGGAGTCTCGGGAGTCTCGGGAGTCTCGGGAGTCT